>JBGTGT010000045.1:0-19706 GCA_041746575.1 Microcystaceae cyanobacterium | reverse complement strand
AATTTTGTGCCATTCTCTATATATTCTTGCATTTTTTCTTGTAAAGATTTTAAGTTATCACTGGGAGAACGCAATTCAACCACAAAATCAGGACACAAAGGCAGAAACTTTTGACGTTGTTGAGGAGTTAAATTCTGCCATCTTTCTAAAGGAATCCACGACGTATCAGGGGATCTATCTGCACCATTGGGAAGCTTAAATCCGCCTGAAGAATCGAAACAAATTCCTACTTGATATTGTTTATTCCACAATCTTAGTTGAAAATTCAGTTCCGAATTGCGATCGCTTGTTTCTCCTCCTGTGGGTGGCATGATAATTAAATCTCCTTGAGCATTTCTTTCAAATCTTAAATCTCGGTTATGTTGACAAATTTGATAAAATTGTTCATCGGTTAGGTTAATCGCCTCTAAGTTTACTTGTACTGCATAAACCATAATAGATTTTAACCTCGTAAAATATGATGTATTGATATTATAAAAAGGGTTACTTCCATTCATCCCAAGTATTGTTAAAAATCGAGGTATCAGGAAACGCCGTCGGATTGCCTTGTGCGTCTAATTTTTTGCGTAATTCAAACAACTTATTTTCTTGGGTCAGAATCGGATTATCTACCAATTGATAGGGTAAGATAGCGTTATCAATGGCAAAAGCGGCTGTAACCCCGGCGGCGGCACCGGAAGACCATTCAAAGGAATGAACCCGATAGGCGGCAGCAGCAGCATGACTAACCGCAATACTTTTCCCTGCGACTAATAAATTATCAATTTTCTGAGGAATCATGGCTCTTAAGGGAACTTGAAAGGGATAAGCTAGGCCTTGTCCTCTTCTCTCTCCTGCTCTTTCTGTATTGCCCGGTTTCTCAGGGGGATATTCTGTCATACAAGGGTGAAAATCAATCGCATAATAGCCGATTCCCACAGAATCAGCGTAAATCGTTGAACGTTTGCGTCGTTGCACTTTATCAGGAGACACTTCATTATCTAACACTTTTAATCCTTCTAAACCAGCCAAAGTTGCTTGTAAACGGCGATAAGTATCAGGCGAAAGCGTTTGGCGATAATAATCGTTTTGATAATTGAGGCGAGAAATATCAATCTCATTAATGGCAAAGCCATCGGGCGAAAAGAAGGAAGGGCGACCAATAATGCGTCTGGCTTCCCGCATATAAGGATATTTAGACAAACCATGCGCCGTTCCCATCGGAGAATCTAATCCTTGGAGAAAACGATGATTCGGATTCGGTTTTTTAACCCCATCCCCTAGTTGAGAGTCAGTTGTGCCTTCTACTAACCAATAATAGTATCCTAATGCGTTTTCCTCTCCTTTACGCAACGTATCTACTCTTAATCCCCCCATCCAACCACCGGCTTTTAATTGTCCAAGGGATTGTAATTGATTTCGAGTATAAATTAAGTTATCTTTCGATGTTCCGGGACGATAATCATTGCCCCATGTCCAGTTTTGCATGGAAATATCCCCTGGCGTAGGCTCAGAGAAGGTAATCCCGCCAAAGGTCTCATTATCTCCTTTTTGGGGACTCCAAATCCGTCGATAGGTGAACACAAGGTCAAAATCTGCTAATCGAGGCAGTTCATAGCTATAATAAGGCGCATACTGCTCATAAAAAGGAGGTTTTGGCTGAGGTTGAGCATCTTTGGTTTCTTCCATGGCAAAGGTATAGGTGAACCCTTGGGTACAATAGGGATCTCCTAACGCGCTAGAAGAAGAAGGTTCAAGATAGGAACGAGCATCAATCCCTAAGCGGTGCGGAACGTCCGCTAAAGCAATAATTTCTCCCGTTTCGGTGGCTTCTATTAGATACCAATCTGAAGGGACTTCTTTTTTGTGGGGTTGGGGAACAAAGCGAATAATCGTTTTATCAAAGCGTTCAGAATTTTCGTAGCGATAGGCATCTTCAATCGTTTGCGACAAGGGATAGGTGTTAAGGGGAGGGGTATTTTTTGCGGGTTGATGTTGAATGGCGATTACGCTAACGATTTGTTTACCCTGTCCAACGGCTTGGATATCCAGTTCTTTAATCACTGTGGCGGGAAACCAGTTTAATTTACCCTTTCCTTTGCGTTCTGCGTCTTTTAACTGCTCCATTAACAGTTTATGTCCATCGTAAGGCAAATAGCAGGATTCACTCACCCAACAATCCCCTGGATTGAGTTTGCCATAATGCTTTTGAATGCGTTTTCTGAGTTCTAAGTATCCTCTGGGATAGAATAATTGCGATCGCTGAGTGGCTCTTTCATCCAGTGCAGATGTTCCTTGTGCTGAAATTTGTCCACCTACCCAATCCGTAATTTCAGTTAAACAGACGGTTTTTCCGGCTAATAAGCCTTCATAGGCAGCCGCTGACCCTGATAATCCTCCACCGATAACTAAAATCTCACATTCGACAGTTTTATCGGCGTTACGAGGAGGGACGGCTTGAGCCAGTGGTGTGAAAGAAGCAAGGGTAAATGTGCTACAGAGGAAAGTACGAAGCCAACGATTAAGCATAATTGAGCCTGAATAGACTTTAAATATCCATTGATTAAGGATGAAATTAGGGGGATTAATGTTCCCTGATTTTATTGATAAATTACCCTTTATTGCGGAAGGATACCCACCCTAATTTTTAGATCAGACTTTCTCAATAGATCACACTATTTTACCCTTTTAACAACATTTCCCTGACGGACAACAAGCCTCATCTTCAGAAATCAACGTAACTTGATAATTTATTCCTTTGGTTTCTTTAGGATGGCGAATCGCTTTGCTTTTACAGCTAAATTCGGTCGCTTCTTCTAGGGAAATATTTTCATAGGGCGCAATGGGAATAATCGCTTGTCGATAAGGACTATTTTGATTGGTTAAAATGTGATAGGTTTTATCACAAACTGCCATGCGCTCTCCCCGACAGAAAATGTGTCCATCATCATCTTGAACCTGTTTCCAAGGTCCTTTGTAAATCACCGCCTGTTTTCTTTCTAAACAAACCCCTTCTTTCCCTTTATAAGCGCAAACCGTTAGAGAACGAAACTCAATTCCATCAATTACTTGCCAAGGAGAGTCTTCTCGCTTAAGAATTTCAATGCCATAAAATCCCGCTTCTTCAAACATTTTCAGAAACTGATCTTCTCGAAACGCTCCGGCAATACATCCACTCCATAAATCCGGATCATTTAAAATATTATCCGTCGGATTTTCATCACAGACAATATCGGAAATAACGGCTTTGCCTCCTTTTTTTAACACCCGATAAATCTCTTGGAAAAGCAGTCGTTTATCTTGGGGGCGTACTAGATTGAGGACACAGTTAGAAATGACCGTATCTACCCCATTATCAGGAATCAAGGGAGATTGAAAGCGGAGGCGATCGCATTCTGCCTCAAATTGACTCACTTGCTCAACATTCGTAACCGGATGGTCTTTTAACCACGCTTCTACCAAGTCTAAATTTAAGCTTAAATCTTGAATTTTTCCCTTGACAAATTGTGTATTTTGGTAGCCTAATTTTCCGGCAATTTCGCTTTGATATTTACGGGCAAGGGCTAACATTTCATCATTAAAATCAACGCCGATGACTTTTCCTGTTTCACCTACTTTTTGCGCTAGGATATAACAATTTTTTCCTGCCCCTGAACCTAAATCAACGACCATTTCTCCTGCCGAGATATAAGGGGTAGGGTCGCCGCATCCATAGTCTTTTTCAATAATTTCTGAGGGTAAAATAGCGAGGTAATTATTATCATATTCAGTCGGACAACATAAACTCGCTTGAGGCTGTTTTGCCCCCGTTTGATAGCGTTCTAAAACTACTTTTTCGACATCGTAGTTTGCTGACGTCAGTTGAGAAGTCGGATCAGTCATCAATCGTTCGGTTGATATTTCTAAGGTGTTTAAGGGGAATTGTAATATATTTAGATAAGAATTTCCTGAGAATCCTCTTCAATCCTATCTGAAAAGCGACAAGGAGTGTTATCCCGATGACAGAATTATCCAATGCCCCTGAGGAGAACGAGCAGTTAACAGAAATCTTGAATCAATTGAAGATTTTGAGCCAGCGTGTGAGTGATATTGAAGATAAACTCATTTTAGTGACCGATATTAAGCTTTATAGTCAATTGCAACAATTTTTGGCAGCAGGAGACCTGAAACACGCCGATCGAGAAACAACTAATGTCATCCTCGAAGCCGTTGCCAAAGATCGTGAAACCCTCACCCCCGAAGATATGTTAAGCTTTCCCTGTAGCGTGTTAGGGGTAGTAGATGCTCTGTGGCGACGCTATAGTAATGAGCGTTTTGGCTTTGGCAGACAATTAAAGCTGTATCAAAGTGTAGGAGGAAGTTTAGATACTTTGAGAACACAAGATCGAGAGGTTTTGCGGAAATTTGCTGAAAAAGTCGGTTGGTTTAAAGAGGGAGTCTCCCAAGGCGATCACTATGATCAATGGGATTTTAGTTTATCCTGTAAAGAAGGCTGTTTTCCGGCCATTTGGTGGAAATCTCCTTACGGCTTAAAAATGGTCACATTTTGCTTTATTCGTCTTTTCGATTGCGAATCATAGTCAAATTTATTCACCGTATAATATGATGGTGAAAGGACGCAACCCTACTCAACTCCTTATTGTAAAAGCAAGAAAATTAACCCAATATGAACGATAAAAAAGGATTCGGCTTCGGACTCGGTAAAATCAAAGAATTACAAGAAGCATTCCAGAAAGCGCAACAGGTTCAACAGGGCGCGCAACAGCTTCAAGAAGAACTCGAACGCACAGACATTGAAGGAAAAAGTACAAATGGACTGGTAACGGTGGTCATGAGTGGTAACCAAGAGCCACGTCGTGTGACTATTACCCCCGAAGCAATCGAAAAAGGCGCAGAAACCTTAGCAGAATTAGTCACAGAAGCGATGAAGGATGCTTACGCCAAATCCACAGAAACCATGCGGGCAAAAATGGAAGAACTCACCAGTGGCTTAAATTTACCCGGATTGTAAGGTTTAGTTGCAAAAAATCTAGGTTTTTTTAGAATGGAGACGATTAGGTGTCTCCTTTTTAGTTTTTAGGATTTAAAAGCCTTGTATAATTAGGTTTAATAGGGGCAAAGCTTACGCCTCGACAAGGGGTTAATTCAGGAGAAAAATGATTATGGTTAAAATTGTTTCTCGACAATTTCTAGGCAGTGCCTCAGTTTATGATATTGGGGTAGAAACCGACCACAATTTTCTCTTAAAAGAAGGTTTTATTGCTGCTAATTGCTTTAATAAATCTCATTCTACTGCCTACGCTTATGTCACCTATCAAACGGCGTATTTAAAAGCCAATTATCCTGTAGAGTATATGACAGCGTTACTGACTTCCAGTAGTGATAGTCAGGATAAAGTCGAAAAATATCGAGAAAACTGCCAAAAAATGGGGATCGAAGTCAAGCCTCCCGATATTAATCGATCTCAGAAAGATTTTACCCCCATAGGTCGCAATATTCTCTTTGGTTTATCGGCTGTCAAAAACTTAGGAGAAGGAGCAATCGAAAATATTTTAACGGCTCGCCAAGAAGAGGGGGATTTTACCTCTTTAGCCGATTTTTGTTCCCGTGTCGACTTAAGAGTGGTTAACCGTCGAGCGTTAGAAACCTTAATTTATTGTGGGGCATTTGACCCTTTAAATACCAACCGCAATCAACTGATTCACGATTTAGAATTGACGATTCCTTGGGCGCAAAAACGAGCAAAAGAAAAAGAATCAGGACAAATGAATCTTTTCGATTTGGTGGGCGAAAATTCCAGTAATTCAACTTCCTCGGAATCCGCATTTGAACAAGCCCCCAGTGCCAAAGATATCCCCGATTTTCCCCTACCAGAAAAGCTAAAATTGGAAAAAGAACATTTAGGATTTTATGTGTCAGAACATCCTCTAAAAGCCGTTCAAAAAGCCGCCACTGTGTTATCTCCTATTAATTTAACAGACTTAGAAGATCAAAAGTCTCGTCAGCGCATTAGTACAATTGCTAGTTTAATTGCCGTTAAAAAAATCATTACCAAAAAAGGAACACCGATGGCCTTTATTACCCTAGAAGATATGACAGGGCAAGCAGAGGCAGTGGTTTTTTCGGATACTTATGAGAAAATTCAAGATCTATTAATCGAAGATTCACAGTTGATTTTTTGGGGCAAAATAGATAAACGGGATGATAAAACTCAGATGATTATCGAAGATGCAGAACGGATTGAAACCGTTAAAATGGTGATGGTGCGTTTAAGTCCTCAACAAGCCCAAAATTCTCAGACTCAAACCCGTTTGAAAGGGATTCTTCGTTCTCATTCTGAAGAGAAGAAAAAAGGAAAAATTCCAGTTGTTGCTATTATTGGACAAGGCAAACAACGTAAGTTTGTACGATTAGGCCAAGACTATTGGGTAAAAGATGACGATAACACGGTACAATCCCTTAATCAGTCGGGATTCGATGCCTATGCTGAACCTCTAATTCAAGCTCAATAATTCTATATTTATAATCTTATTCCCTTGCGTTCAATCGTTTTTGCCATTCTTGATCAATTTTGTCTGATTGCTCAATTTCTTGTTCTAAGACATCTTTATCGGTTGAATAAGTGATATCTTGATCGGTAATTACATTTTCGGCGGCAAATTGATGTGCAAAATTAATTTTTGGGGCAATAGAAGAATAGGCAATACTGAGAAATTCTGCTCTTGCTTGGCGTTTTTCGTTGCGAGCTTCAATAAATTGGTTTCGCCACTGAATCCAAAAATAACGAAGAAAAGGAATGCCTAAAAAAGCAGTAGCATAACTGAACAATACCCAATAAATGCTCTCAATAAAGGGTAAAAAACTGCCTGAAAAAGTGTACTCTTGCAAAAATGAGCCTAACATTAAAGCCAAGATGAAGTTAAGTCCGCCTAAGCCAATAGCGAGAAGAATTTGTCCACTGCTAGCCTGACTAAATTGCCATAATTTTTCGCTGAGATAGGGAAAAATTGCTTCAGCAGAACGCCTTTGAGCAGTCACCTGTAACTCAGGAAAATGATAAATAATATCTCCTATTTCTGAAACGTGGGGATAACCGTTAAATTTGCTTAGAACAGATAACATATAATCTTCGTTCTCTTTATCTATGGCAGAAATATTATCAAGGTAAGGCGCAACTTGTTCAGCGATAATTGCCCCTCCATTTTGACGAATAATTGCGCCAATTTGATGCCATCTTCGTTCTTCTAGAGCATTATTGGGGTTACCATCACCAAAGAGAAAAGAATAAATAGCTTCGAGGAAATTGAGCTTGCTCTTGCTATCTAAAGATTTCTGAGAATGTCGAGGAGCAGAATAGCCATAATAGTTAGGATAAAAAATAATAAATAAATCGGTAAAGTTTGGCAAAAAGGAAATATTCATCTCTGAATTGGAGTCGTTATCTTGACTCATATTGACGCCAACGATAATGGCAGTAATGGCTATCATCATAATGATAATAGAGGAAATAAGAATAACTCCAAAAGAAATCCGAATTAGATAAAAAAGAATTTGCCATGCTTTTTCTAACCATTCTTTAAAACGAAGCCGCCAGTATTTATTCCGTAGAATATTACGAAAATGGGCGGGGAAACGATAGACAATATCGCCTGTTTCTGCCACTTGTAGATGACCATTCGCTTCTGCGGCGAGGGAAAATAATGCTTGTTGTGCGACATTTAAAGGTAAACCCGACTGCGAAGCAACATCACCAACTGTTACTCGATAATCAAGTTTTTCAATGGCTTTCATAATGGCAGGATTAAAGTGAGCCATAGATGATGATCCTTTGGGTTATTTTTCTGCTTAAATCCATTGTAACGAAATCTTCCGATTACCCTCTTTCTCCTCATGAGAGATTTAACGGCATTAGTCGTGAATAGGGGTTGAGCTTATTAGAAAATAAGAAATTTGGGCTATGGGTTACCGATTTTTGATGCAAGTTTTGCGCTGTTACCCGTTACGGTTAAGCTGATTTCTCGCCATTGCCCAGGATTTAGTCCTTCTAAAGTTAGATTTTGATTATTATTAATACTCATTGCCACTCTAATTAACCGTAGCGTAGGATAGCCTACTGCGGCGGTCATTCTTCTTACTTGTCGATTACGTCCTTCCGTTAAGATGATTTCTAGCCAAGCGGTGGGAATGGCTTTACGATAACGAACAGGGGGGTGGCGGGGCGTTAATTCAGGTTCCGGGCTTAAAAGATGAGCTTTGGCAGGACGAGTGCAATAATTTTTGATTTTAACCCCTCTTCTTAGTTGATTTACCGCTTTTTGATTGGGAATACCCTCTACTTGAACCCAATAGGTGCGAGGATGGGCAAATTTAGGTTGAGAAAGATAATGTTGCAGACTGCCATCATCGGTTAGGAGCAACAAGCCTTCGCTATCTCTATCTAGGCGTCCGACAGCATAAATTTGGGGAATGGGAATATAATCTTTGAGGGTAGGGCGGGGATTTTCGGTATTTTTGTCCGTAAATTGACACAATACGCCGTAGGGTTTATAAAACAGAATGTAGCGATTCATGAAAGTTTCTTCCCTAGAATAAGGGCTTTTTCGATGTGTGAAAATTGATACTGATTGGCTAGATTTTTAAGATAATCTGCTACTTGATGATATTCTGAGGGGATTTGTTCAAGTAATTCTAGCACTTTCTTTCGATTTAATTGTATTGCCATTTTCTGTAATTCGACTTGCCAAGTAGGGGGCATAACGGTTAGAACTTTTGTTAGAGAAATGGAATCCGATTTCACCGGCGTTATTGTGTTTGTAGAAGCAGAATTTTCATAAAGATACTCAACGCTTAAGTATTGATTGATTATTTCAAAAATGGTTGATTCAACAAAGGGTTTTCGGATCCATTCATTACAGCCTGCCGCTAAAATTGCCTGTTTTTCTTCTTCAAAGGCACTTGCTGTTAAGGCAATAATGACTGTATTTTCTCCTTGAGGAGTGCTTTTAATTTGTCTTGTTGCTGTATAACCATCCATGACGGGCATTCGCATATCCATCCAGATTAAATGGGGTTGCCATTGTTGCCACACTTCGATGGCTTTGTGTCCATTGTTTGCTTCTTTTACGGTAAATCCAACAGAAGATAAGAGTTTTTTTAAGAGTAAACGACTTTCGATTGTATCGTCCACTACGAGAATACGAAAAGGCTCTTGATGAGGAGCCAGTCCGATCACTTTTTGCGCCGAGGAGGGAGGACTAATGGCGTCAGCAGTTACTAATTTAAGGGGAATCGTAACCCGAAAACAAGTGCCTTTATTAACTTCACTGATAACCTCGATTTCTCCTCCCATTAATTCAATAAACTTATGACTAATAGCTAATCCTAAACCTGTTCCTTGTTGAATACTTTGACCGGATGATGTTTGCTCAAATGCAATAAATATCTGTTCTATTTCATGTTCAATAATTCCCATTCCCGTATCTTCGATTTCAAAACACATCAAACATTTGTCTGATGAATTATCTTGATCGGACTTTATTTTAAACCCTCGCACAGTAATGCCTCCTTTACGGGTGAACTTTATGGCATTTCCTAGTAAATTAATGAAGACTTGCCGTAACTTTCCTTCATCACTTTCAACAAATTGCGGTAAATCAGATGCAATAATAAAGTTAAGATAAATTCCCTTGTTGTCTGCTTTCAAAGAAAACAGCGATCGCAGATCTTGCAACAAATGATGTAAATCAAAATAGTTGAGATTGAGCGTGATTTTTCCTACTTCAATTTTTGAGAGATCTAAAATACTATTAATTAAAGATAATAAATGTTCACCACTATTATTAATAATTTTTATCTGTTGTTGTTGCTCTTCATTTAAGGTCTGATCTCGTCTTAGCAATTGGGCAAATCCAAGAATCGCATTAAGAGGTGTTCGCAATTCATGACTCATATTAGCAATAAAACGACTCTTCGCTTTGTTCGCTTCTTCTGCCGTTCTTCTCGCTTCCTCTAAGGCTTCCTCTTTCAACTGACGTTCTTGAATTTCTTGTTGTAATTCCTGCGTTCTTTCTGCAATTTTTTCTTCTAAAGTGCGGCTATAATTGGTTAAAATTTGCTCAACTTGCTTGCGTTGACTAATATCTTGAATAATGCCTTCGTAATGGAGAATATTTCCCTGCTCATCTTTGACAGCTCTTGTATTTTCTTCTACCCAAATAATACTGCCGTCTTTCCGATAGACTTGATATTGTAATGCCTTAACTTCTTGATTCGTTTCCATTAACCATTCGTAAACTTCTCTGGCTTCAAGATCAACATAAATTTGTGCTGGAATTTCCGTGATTTCATTCATTAATTCTTCGGGAGAATCATAGCCATAAATTCTCGACATCGCTGGATTGACACTGATAAACTTGCCGTCTGGCGTCGATTGAAAAATTCCTTCAAGAGCATTCTCAAAAATACTGCGATAATTTTCTTCAGCAATTCTGAGGGCTTCTTCTGCTTTTTTTCGTTGGGTAATATCTTCAATTGTTGCTAATAACCCCACAATTTCTCCTTGAGGATCTCGAATGGGGATTTTGCGAGTATCGTACCAGACATCTTTATTCGGTTTATATTCTGTATGATATTCGGTTTCCCCCTGATTTAGCACATGACGATCCTTTTCAATGTATTGATCAACATTGACTGCACTGGGATATAAATCATAATCTGTTTTACCAATTACTTGATCAGGATGATTCAATCCTGCCGCTTTTGCCCAAGGCCGATTACATCCTTGAAAAATAGAATGGCGATCTTTCCAAAAGATCAAAGAAGGAATATTATCGACAACTAACTGCAAAAGAGATAGACGCTCTTTTAAAGCTTTATTTTCTTGATTTTTCTGTTCTAGTTGTTGTTTGAGTTGTTGTAATTCGTGTTGTAGCTGACTAATTTCTTGTGGATAATCTGACTTATTTTTCATCATTGTTTACAGGTTAGGGAGTTCTAGTCGTTCAAGTTAAAAGTATATCAATATAATTAGATAGGACAAAAGTATAAAAGGATGTATTAAAAAGGGTTGTTGTTATCTTCTCCATTTTATTACAGCATTCTGGAGACTTCCTTAAATATTTTGTGTTTTCCTCCCATAGGATTAAAAATAAAGACATTAGTAACCTCTACTATCCATAACAACAAAGATGGGCGAACAGAAGCGAATCGGAATTTTAACCAGTGGCGGCGACTGTGCCGGTTTAAACGCCGTCATTCGAGCAGTATTTTATCATGCTACCCACACTTACGGTTGGCAAGTGATTGGGATTCGAGAAGCCACTAAAGGACTGATGAATCGTCCCCCGCAGATTACCTATTTTGATGGGGAAAATTTGGAACGGTTGTTAACGGTAGGCGGAACAATTTTAGGAACAACCAACAAAGGAGATCCTTTTGCTTTTCCCTTATCCGATGGTACAGTATGCGATCGCTCTCAAGACATTATTGATGGTTATCGTTATCTCGGCTTAGATGCTCTGATTGGGATTGGCGGCGACGGGAGTCTGGCGATTTTACGCCGTTTAGCTCAACAAGGCGGTATTAACCTAGTCGGTATTCCCAAAACAATTGATAATGATGTTGGAGCAACCGAAGTCTCTATCGGATTTGATACAGCGACAAATATTGCCACCGAAGCCCTTGATCGTCTTCATTTTACTGCTGTCAGCCATAATCGGGTGATGATTTTGGAAGTGATGGGGCGGGATGCCGGCCATATTGCTCTAGCGGCGGGTATTGCAGGAGGCGCAGATATCATTTTAATTCCTGAAATTCCCTATGCCCTCGAAAAAGTTTGCCAAAAGATTCGTCATCGCCAAGAAAGCGACAAGCATTTCTGTCTGATGATTATTTCTGAGGCGGTTTGTACGGAAGGAGGCGAACAAATGAGGGATCTCAAAGCCTTTGGGGAGTGTCGCTTGGGGGGAATTGGTCAATATTTAGCTGAACAAATTACCGAAAAGACAGGAGCGGAAACAAGGGTGACCGTTCTGGGTCATCTACAACGAGGTGGCATTCCCTCTACCGTAGATCGTTTACTGGGGTCTGCTTTTGGTGTAGCGGCTGTAGATTTGATTGCCGAAGAAAAGTTCGACCATATGGTGGCTTGGTACAATCGTCAAGTAATCAGTGTGCCAATTGAAGAAGCCATTAAAACCTATCGCTCAGTTGATCCTAATGGGACGATGATTAAAACTGCACGAGGATTAGGGATCTGTTTGGGAGATTAACTCAGTAACCTGTCGTCTATGTTCATCGCCTCATTTAAGCGGTGACAGATGCCAAAGCTTCACGTTTTTCTGTCAATATCACTACCAAAACGTTAAAATTGAGGGAGTTTATCGTCAAAATAGACTTCCTATTTCAGTGTGAAGGAGTAATCATCACCATGTTCACTCAATCTATAACCGCATTAACAACCTCTATCCTTTTCAGTTTTTCCGCCGCTATCCCCGTTTTTGCCGCTGAGATAACCCCTCAAATTGCCCATACTATGACGAAATTAGATGGCACAAGCTGGAAACTGATCGGTTTCGGTCAATCTGAACCCCTAAAATCTCTCTTAAAAGAGACCGAAATCACCCTTGAGTTTCTCAATAACCGTGTGGCAGGAACAGGGGGATGTAACCGCTATATGGGAGGATATAAGCAAGAAAATCACCAATTGACATTCCCTCCCCTAGCTTCAACCCAAAAAGCGTGCCTTCCTGACATTATGAAGCAGGAATTTCAATATTTCCAGTTACTTCAGCAAACGCAAACAGTTGAGATCAACGCTCAAGGACAGTTAGAACTGCGATCGCCTCAAGGAATCCTTGTCTTTGAGTCTCCAGCAGAGATGGATAGCGAAAAAAGTTGGCTAGATCCAGAAAAACCCCAAAATTGGAATCAAGCAGGGGCCAGTATTCCTAAAGCACCGATAATTGAGGGTGGAGGGAATTTGGCGCAATGTCAAGAAGTAGGGAGAAAACCATCAAATTCGGTTGATCAAGCCCTTTTACAAGCAGGATGGACGTTGTTTGGCGCAATTCAGGTCTATGGTAACACGAGCGTTCGTTCAGCGATGGCTAACGCCGATGGAATGTGTCGTCCTTTCGCCTATCAAACTTTTGTCTTTGTTGAGGATCAATTTGCCGGAACATTATCTCCTTCTGTGATGGATGCTCGTACTGAAGGGTCGTTAAAACAAGCTTATTTAAGTGGAGAAACATCATTATTTGCCGAATTTAATCGTTATGACGAAAAAGATGCCCTTTGCTGTCCCTCTCGTACAAGTAATGTTTCCTATACTATTGAACAACAAAAAGGACTGCCTATTATTATTCCTAACCAAATTTCCACCTCTACCCCCTAGAAATCGGTAGCGTCAATGAATTATACACTTTTGGGCGCAAACCTTGCATCCTTATCGGGAATTATGTACCTCATCAAGTTGCAAACTGCTGTGATTGGCTTACTGCGATCAGGTTAACCCGAAAGGATGAACGACTCGGTAAGTTGTAAAAACCGTAACGTTTGGGGAGTTAACGACACTTTATTTCTTCCTAAATTTAAAGGAAACTAAAAATAGAAACGAAGAGGAACGTCCCCTATGAAAACCCCTAAAGTTAACGTTATGCAACACCTAGTGGAATTATTTTATAATTGGTATAGTAAGCAAGTGCGTCATCCCAAATATCGTTGGCTTGTCGTTATTGGGACTTTACTTTATCTCTTTAGTCCTATTGATCTCTCCGCTGATTTCTTACCCATTATTGGCTGGATTGATGACGGTATTGTCCTCACTTTATTGACCACCGAATTGTCTCGTTTATTGATAGAACAACGTCAAGACCAGCAAACCGTTGAGCATAATCAAGACGTTAAAACTGTCGAAGCAGAAGTCGTGGGTTAATCCCCCTAAAAAGGTGTGTAGGGTCGATTCTTGAAACGTCTCTACATTTCCTTTTAAAACTCAAAACTTAAAATTCAAAACATTGCCCCCGTTGCACAAATCCCTCAAAGTTATCTGCCTTAGCGTCAGGCAGTTTTTCCGCTTGATAACCATATAACCACATCTTTTGTTTAATGGAAATCGGTAATTGCGTTAACGCTTTGTAGTGAGCATGAACAGAAGTTGGAAAGGGCGCAATCTCACAATCATTAAAGATAATATCGGCTTTTTCGTAATAATCTTTCAGATAATCTAAACACAATTGAGTATCAGTCGTTAACAAAATATTGCAATGATTAATCGTAAAAAATAAGCCATAACTCGGCATTAAATAATAGCCATTATCAATATGTAAAACTCGAATAACTTTAAATTCAATTTTTTGCCATCGAAACGAACAACCAAAAGCAATCGGATGAACAGAGAAATAGTCATCTAAGGTCATTAAATCCCCTGAAACAGAACGCATTCCACCACTTAATGTATTTTCCCAAATTTCACTTGCTACGTCTTTGCTTAAGTACAAATTTGGTTTATTACATTGAGGGTCAAACTTGCTACTGAGTCCAATATATTCTAGTCCTCCCACATGATCACTGTGCAGGTGACTAATATAAATATCCGTAATATCTCGATGGGAAAATCCCTCTTCAAAAAGAGAAAACCGAATATCTGAGCCACAGTCAATCAAAAGCTTATCATCATTCTCTGTCATTAACAGCATATTAGAATGATAATTATCTCCACCGACAGTAAATGCAGAACCTGATCCTAAAAATAGTAACTTCATCATTATCTAAATAGGGCTATCTTTCAATTAAATTTCAGCAGAAGCGATGGCTACTGCCTGAGCTTGTACTAACTCCATAATCCCCTTTTCTGCGAGGTCTAAAATCTGATTGAGTTGACGTCGAGTATAATTGCCTGATTCTGCTGTTCCCTGTACTTCAATTAAGTCTAAATTTTCGGTCATCACTACATTGCAGTCCACATCCGCCTTAATATCTTCTCGATAGTCTAAGTCAAGATAGGTTTCGCCCTCAATCAATCCTACCGACACTGCCGCCACGGGATAACGAATCGGACATACTGCTAGTTCTCCTTTTTTCATTAAACGCTGTATGGCTAGAGCTAACGCCACATATCCCCCTGTAATTGAAGCCGTCCGAGTCCCTGCATCCGCTTGAAGTACATCTGCATCAATGGTAATGGTTTTTTCACCGATTACAGTCAAATCTAGACAAGATCGTAAACTCCTACCGATTAAACGTTGAATTTCTTGAGTCCTCCCCGATAATTTCATGATTTCTCTAGGTTGGCGATCCAGCGTCGCCGAGGGAAGCATCCGATATTCTGCCGTTAACCATCCTTGCCCCTTATCGATCAGAAAACGAGGCACACCCAGCGTAATCGTCGCCGTACAGAGTACTTGCGTACTACCCCAGCAAGTCAAAACCGAACCTGCCGCAAAACGGGTAAAATTCGTCTCAAAATGGAGGGGGCGGAGTTCATCTGAAGAACGGCCGTCAGAACGTTGAACCAGCATCATCACTTCACCTTTTGTCGGAAAATCATTGGATTACCCTATTTTAAACGTTGCTGTAACTGGGATACTAATGATTCTTCTGGAGATAAGACTAAGCCCTGTCGTTTTTTTGTCGGAATAATGCTTAAATCCTTTTGAGAATGGGGAAAAATGACCCAACGACTTCCTCTGGGTAAAGTCTCTAGGGTTGTAGAATTTTGCGTCAACCAGATCAGGGCAGATTGGGGAAAAGGGAAAGCATTAAGCTCTTCTTCTGGCATAATTCCTGCCAAAGTTTCTAAAACTACTCGATTCCCTTGAATAATGCCCGTTCCTGCCGTCCATAATTTGGCATTCAATTGACACCGCAAGGCATAAAAATAAAGAGAAGCCGCCGCAATCACCCCCTGTTCAAATGCTTCGATCTCCCAAGCCGATTGACTGTCTAAACCAATAATAATATCCTCTGACCCCGTGACGACCTCTAACTCTCTGACCTTAAATTCCTCAAATCGCGCACTACTGCGCCAATGGATAAGACGGGTGGCATCGCCGTAACGGTAGGGGCGTAGCGTTTTGGTTAAACCTTCATTAGCCGCTTGATAGTGATGATCACTTTGCAATCGGAGATTATTCTCCTGACTTAAGGTATCAATAATCGGACTCTGATGAAGAGGTAACACTTGCGGATAAACAATAGCCTTGGCAGACGCTTGACGGGCGCGGCGACACCAAAATAAGCCCAAAGGAGAGCCACTTCTAACATATAGGTCTTGCCAACGATAAATCCCCCTTTTTGTAGCAGGCAAGTAATAAGTCCAGAGATAGGTATGATGGGGGGGAATCCATTCAATGGCTGTGGTTGGAGGGGAAGAATGAAGAACATAAGGGACATAATCTCCCAATTCCACTAAAGCAATGGGAACAGAACGGGGATTGACCACTTCAATTTCTACCGTTAGATGATCACCGGCACCGACAGGAACAAGAGGCAGACGGCGAATTTGCAAAAAACGCAACGATCGCCAAGGTAAGATTGCTCCTAAAATGAGTAAAGCAATGATCATGCCACTGAGAACATATAACCAACCGGCCATCGTATTAGTCGCCGCCCCAAAGAAACAGAGGGCAATCACCATTAATAACCCACCTGCATAGGCAGGAGTCACCCAGTGGGTTTCTAGCCATTGGTAAAAGGGATAAGATTTCTCCATTGAGGATAGTTTAAGGAGAGACAGGTCTAAAATTTTAGGATAAGAAAAAACAGCGAGAATTAGGACGATTTTTAATATTTCTTCTTCAAGGGGATATCTTAAAACTGAGGTAGATCACTTGAGAAAGCACGACTGTTTTAGCAGTAAAAGAACTAAATTTAGCCAAAAAATTCCGACAAAGCCCCCCCAGAAATGGTCAAAGGGAAAGGCTATTCATTATTTTAAGGAATTATTCATTGTTATTGCGCCGCCGTCTATCGTTTTCGGGACGGGGTTTGGCTTTGCTGACTCGCAATTGACGACCTAACCACTCCGCTTGATCTAAAGCGGCGATCGCCTCGTCTTCTTCACTATCAGACGATAACTCGACAAAAGCGAAGCCCCGCAAGTTGCCTGTCTCCCGATCTACGGGAATTCTGACACTTTTGACCGTTCCGTAGTCAGCAAAAGCATTTTCTAAATCTTCTTTGCCAACTTCGTAGGGCAAGTTACCGATAAAAATGGACATAACGTAACTCCGAGATTAATGCGGTGGACCTCTGCAAGTTCGGAGCGACGCTGGTCACGCTGAACTGGACGATGGCACACTACCGAAACTTACTGGGCAATTCGCACATATCCTAACATAAGTTTTTCAGTCTGGCGATCAAACTTAATCAAATCCTCACAAACTTCAGGAATTAGAAATAATCAATCTCGCATCACCTATCAACAATTCCTTGAGACAGATAGGATAAACTCGCTTTATAATAAAACTAAATTTCACCCCAAGTCCATTACTAATAATAGATGAAAAAATTTTATCATTGGCTTTTGTTATGTGGTTTAATGCTTCTCTTAACCTTGAACTCAACCTTGACAACCTTTGCCCAAAATCATCCTTTACAAGAAAATAAGGAGGCGGTGCAAGCCATTGATGGATTCCCAGTTATTTTAGATGGAAAAAAACTCTTTTTAGTCAAGCAGGGAGTTGGGGTTATTTCCGCTAAAGATAGAGCAGATGCCATTAATAACCGTCTCGTAGAAGTGGCTCAAGATAATGCTCTCGATCCGAAGAATCTTAAGATTGAATCTTCAGAACAAGATCAGGTTACCTACTTAAGTTTAGACAACGAAGTTATTTTAACCATTACGCCCCAAGATGCAAGAGCCTATCGAGAATCGCAAGAATCCCTCGCTAGAGAAGCCTTAACAAGGGTTAAAAATGCCCTTGAAGAATATCGTATAGATCGTCAACCCGAGCAATTATTAAGAGGTCTTATTTCAACGCTGATTGCTACTCTCATTTTCTTGGTTTTTACGTTAATCATTATTAAATTGTCAGGTCGAGCTTTTCCGATTTTACAACAGTGGTTAGTCGTCGAACTCCCTAGCTTCAGGATTCAGTCTTTTGAACTGATTTCTTCGGAAAAAATGAGCTTATTTTTCGTAAAATTTTTACAAATTGGTCGCTTATTAATCCTTCTCTTTTTATTTTATACTTATATTACCTATATTTTAAATTTATATCCTTGGACAAGGGCATTTGGCCAAAGTATTTTAGGCTATTTGTTAAAAACATTAGATTGGTTACTCAGAGGAATATCGGCTTATTTACCCAATGTTATTATTATTACCGTTATTATTGCTTTAACCTCCACTATTTTAGGTTGGATTCATCCCTTTTTTAAAGCGATTGAACGGCAAGCCATCATCATTCCGGGCTTCTATACCGATTGGGCTCAACCCACTTATGATCTACTCAAAACCTTAATTATTGCTTTAGCGGCAGTGATTACTTTTCCTTATTTACCCGGTTTTAATTCGCCTGCGTTTCAAGGGATTTCTGTATTTTTAGGTTTACTGTTTTCCTTGGGATCAACCTCAGCCATCGCCAATGTGGTCGGGGGAATTATTTTAATTTATACCCGTTCGTTTCAGGTGGGCGATCGCATTCAAATTGGGGATGTCATGGGGGATGTCATTGAAAAAACCCTATTGGTAGTACGGATCAAAACCTTTGCCAATAAAATTATTACCATCCCGAATTCTATTCTTTTAAATAGTAATGTGATTAATTTTAGTGTCTCGTCTCGGGAATTTAATCAGCCCTTAATTCTCACCACCACGGTTACTTTAGGTTACGATGTCCCTTGGCGCAAAATTCATGATGTTTTGATTCAAGCCGCCTTAGCAACCGAGCACATTGCTCCCCATCCCTTGCCTTTTGTCTTACAAACCAGTTTAGATGATTTTTATGTGAGCTATCAGTTAAATGTTTATACTCATCATTCTCAATTAATGCCTCTCATTTACTCTCAACTGCACCAAAATCTCCAAGATAAATGCAATGAAGCAGGGATTGAAATTCTCTCTCCCCATTATCAAGCGATTCGCGATGGCAATATGGTCACAATTCCGGTTGATTATTTAGCAAAAGATTATGTACCCCCTTCTTTTAAAATTGATTCTCAGTAAGCTGTAATTGATTAACGCTCTTTACTTTCTCATTTATCCTGATTAATCTTATGATAAACTCACTCAATACAGAAGCCGAAAAAGAGCGAATTTGTGACGTTGCCCGCTTATTACAACAGGCAGCTCAACCGATTCGTATCCTCAAATCTCTCCAGTGGGAGCCTCAAATTAAAGCCAATTTTTTGGCGAAAAATGCCACCGAATTACCCCAAGTTCACTACGAAGTTTTTGATCCTCAACCCGTTCTTGAACAAATTAGAGAAGCCCGACGCCGTATTTTTCCCAGTAGTTCCCGCATTGATCAATGGTTAGATCGGCAAAGTTATTGCCTAGAATGGGAGGCGCAAATGTTGGCAAACGTCGGAAATCCCGCTTTTTTAGCCTATGGTCGCCAAGCTTATGGGGATCCTACCACCCCTCATTCGTGACAACTTAAGACTGTAAGCCAGATGTCAAGGGAGTTTTAAAAAAGGGTTATCTCCAAAATCTTTACGCAGAAATAAGAGGATTGCTAGAAAAGAAAAACTCAGGAGTATTTCGTCGTTTTTCAGGGAAAGGT
>JBGTGT010000044.1:0-19712 GCA_041746575.1 Microcystaceae cyanobacterium | reverse complement strand
AATATAATTAGCATAAACACAATAACCATCAGTTAAATACCTTCGGCTGTCCCATTTTTTTACTCTTTCCCAGAGTTTTTCAAAAGTCTTTCCACTACGGTCTCCTATCTGTATTGCTAAGACTCCAGAGCGATAATAATTGATAGCTATCCCAAGCCAAACTTTATTGCTTCTTCTCCCCATATAAGTCTGAAGTTCATCTTCTGGTAATTCCGAAGCCGATTCTTTAACCCAATTCATAATAGTTATGTAATGAATTCCTGTCACTCTTTCAATCGCGCGAAATCCCATGCCATTCAAATACATGTTTAAGCAAATCTCCTTGACTTGGGGATGATAACCTCTCTGTTCATAAGAGTCTCGGAAAATACGCCTGCAATCTTTACATTTCCATCGTTGTTTACTATCTTGATGACCATCTTTACGAACATTAGAAGAGTTACACTGTGGACATTTCATGTCTTTCAACTTTAACAAAACCACTGCAAAATCAGCAACGTCAAATCAACGGTGACGATAATTATCCTTGTCCTTATACCATTGGAGTTTTTAAACTGCTAAAAACTTATAAAGAGCCAAACTTTAACCTTAATAAAATTCAACGGTGGATTGTAAAGTTAAATCCAGAGAAACTATCAAGACGTGGAACTCAATCGCCTAATACTGATGGAAAAGTAAGAAAAATAGCATCTGATTATGAAACTTATTATTCAATTTTAACTTCTTTATTAGAAAAACAGAAAAAATATCGAGAATGTAATGTATAGAAGTCTGTGATTTAGCTTTATTGTCAATACAAACTTTTCATTACGATAATGATGTTTGGTTTAAACGAAGAAAAGCACTTTCTTTAATTGCGTTAGGCGAGATTGAAACTGGGGAAAATATCTTACTCCAAATTGCTGAAGGTTATCATGGACAGAAATGGTTTATATATAAAGAAATTGCTCAAGCACAATATGATGCTGGTGAGTATGAAGATGCAGTAATTAACGGTTGCAAGTCAGCTTTATTTAGAGGTGATAAAAATAAAAAAATTAAGTTATTCTTACTAATGGCTCGCTATTATTACAAATTAGAAGAAAAAGAAAAAGCTAAGTTATTGGCGGAGCTAATAAGTCTGGTAATTCGAAAATATGAATTAAAGAAAACTGATGAAGTTCACAAAATTCTCAATCACTTCAACATACCAAATTCTACTTTTGATCTAGAAAACGATTTACATCAGACACACAAAAAATTCATAGCAATTTGGAAACAAGATCAATTGAGACAGCAACAAATCTTGAGAGGAAACATTTCTAAAATTCATAAAAATAATAAATCAGGACACTTAGTTTTTGATAAAGATAGTTTCTTTTTTGCTATGGGAGATGTTCAGTGTAATAAAGATAATCTGCAACAAGGAATTAATGTAGAATTTTGTCTAAAAGAAGCTCAAAATCCAAAAGGAGAAAAAGAAAACCATGCCATCATTATTCGAGTTATTCAGTAGCTTCTTGAAAATTACTTTAGGGAGCAAAATTGACACAATCATTAGCCCATTAAGGAAACTGAAACCATGTTCACCAAAGAACAACTACTGAAAGAAATCTAACAATCATTCAATGACTTACTCAAAAAGGTCTTAAACTTTTTTCTTTTTACTAAACAGCGAAGATAAACCCTTCATTTCCTCAAGATAATATCGAGAAAAAACTAAACCCATTTGGAAATCCTTTAATGAATTTACCGCAAATTCGTCCTAAGAAATTACCCAAGACTTGCCTAGCGATAGCGCAGCTAATCTTGATTATTACTTATATGGAAACCCTCGCCAAGTCTCATGAAATCTATAAGAAATTTATATAAGAATCATTTTTCATTGTATAAGTTTATTAAAAAATTAGTGACAGCACAAATGTTGATAAGCCTGAATCATTTGTTGTGCGATCGCCGGCCAACTATATTGAGTATTTGTTAAATAACGTGCATTTTGTCCTCGCTCTTTGAGTACTTGTGGATGCTTTAAAGCGGTAATTAATGTATCAGTTAAAGACGCAACATCACAGCGACAAATCCAGCCACCTTCTGCCTCCTCAATCGCTGGCCAAATATGAACTTGATCAGACACAATCACTGGATTTCCCATTGCCATCGCTTCGGCCACTGCAATACCAAAATTTTCATAATAAGAGGGTAAAACAAACAAATCCGCATCCCGTAATAAACCTAACTTTAAATCTCCTTGTACAAAGCCAGTAAGCGTCGTTTGAAGGCTTAATTTTGAGGTTTGAATTTTCTGTTTAATTTCATTTTCATAGGTAGGATCTTGAGGATTTGAACCCGCTAAAATAAAATGAAAGTCAATTTCCTTATCTATTAAATTTTCTAAAGATTGAATTAATAAAGATAATCCTTTTTTAGGATCAATACGGGACATAAATAAAATTAAAGGAGTATGATCAGGAATGCCAAATTTTTGCCGCGTTTGCCCAATCGGAGGAATATTATTCGGTAAAGACACCCCCAAAGGTATCACTAAATCTTGCGTTTTTATGCCATATCGTTCTGAAATTTGAGCTTCTTGCTCTGAGGTAAAATGAATGGCAGACGCTCTCGCTAAATTGTGTCTTTCTAATAACCATCCATAAAGTTTTTTCAGATTTTTTTTCTTTGTTAAATCAGCAGGATCTAACGTGCCTAATGGCCGCAAAATGTAAGGTAATTGTTGATTTCTGGCAACCATTGAAGCAGCCGTGCTTATCGGAGAGAAAAGAGCATGAATGTGGGCAATATCGTAATGCTTAGCCTGATGGGATAACCATTGTAATAGAGGGAGCGAAAACTTATAACGACGAAAAGGAGAACAGGGAAAATAAATAATTTGATAGCCGTCTTGCAAAATCGGTTTAAAGAGCGGAACATCAAGGGGAGGTTGCCCTGCATCTCCGTTAGAATTCGTAGTAAGAATGGTGACCTTTTCGCCTGCTGTTGCTAACGCTTGAGAGAGTCCAATTACCATTTGACTTGGCCCTCCATAAATTAAAGAAATAGAAGGAACAATTTGTAAAATTTTCATTGTTTACTTTGAATCTTTTAGAGATAAATAAGTTAGAAAAGGAGCAGAAGAAAAAAATAGGAAATTGCAAGGCTTTAACTATTGCTGATCAATTTAAAGGCTTCCCACCCCATTACTTGCCTTATTTTAAACGGATTTATCCCCCCTCACGGGAGTTCCCATTTTTTTACACCCTCTAAACGTGTCTTTCTTCAAGGGGCAAACGGCTTGTAATGGCTATCATTTACAATAAAATAATGCTTGCTTAGCCATCTATGGGGTGACGAGGATGACCTTACTAAATAACCGTTATCAAATTATAAAAACGTTGGGAAGAGGGGGATTCGGCGAAACTTTTTTGGCCAGTGACACCCATTTACCGTCAGCGCGGAAGTGTGTGATTAAACAGCTAAAACCCACAATTCAGTCTCCTGAGACTCCAGACTGGTTAAAAGAACGTTTTCAACGCGAGGCGGCTATTTTAGAACAACTCGGCGAAGATAACCCGCAAATTCCCCGCCTTTACGCCTACTTTTCTGAGCAGGGAGATTTTTATCTCGTACAGGAGTGGGTTGAAGGCGTAACCCTCACTCAATGGCATGAGCAAAACGGAAATCTCTCTGAAACTGAAGTTAAAAGTGTTTTAAGACAAATTTTGCCCGTTTTAACTTATATTCATAGTCAACGCATTATCCACCGCGACATTAAACCGGATAATATCATTCTGCGATCTGAGGATAATTTGCCCTTTTTGATTGATTTTGGCATCATGAAAGAGGCGGTAGCGACAATGGTCAATCCCACGGGTAAAACCGCCTATTCTATTGCGCTGGGAACACCTGGGTATATGTCCTCGGAACAGGCGGCCGGTCGACCGGTGTATTCTAGCGACCTCTACAGTCTAGGATTAACAGCAATTTTCCTCTTAACGGGTAAGTCACCGCAATATTTAGAGCAAAATTCTCAAACGGGCGAAATTATCTGGCGCAATCTCCTGCCTATGCTTTCTGATTCCTTTGCAGAAGTCATTGAGCGAGTGATTGCCTTCCATCCCCGCGATCGCTTTTCTTCTGCTGAGCAAATGTTAGCCGCCATCAGCACAAAAACAGTTGCACCTTTTACGCCAGCAACTCAAGTCATTTCTCCTAAATATCAAGAGATTACGCCAATTTTTGCTGAGCAAGAGTCAGAAACGGCAACGGTTAATCCGTGGTGGCAATGGTTTTTTTTGCCCATTTTAATCGCTAGTTTAATGTTAGGTGCGTTTATTCTGGGATTTAACTTGTTTATCAAGCGAGATATTCAACCCCGTTCTGTTCCCTCTGACTCCGTCGAAACCCCTTCCCCTGAGGCCTTTCCCACTCCTGAAGTGACAGTTATCCCTGAACCTGACATTACACCAACACCCACTCTAACACCGGAAATCGCACCAACACCCACTGAAACGCCTACGCCGGAAGAAACGGCAATCCCCGAACCCTCCCCTGAAATTACCCCTTTGTACCCTGAACCCATTATCCCGCCGGGGGCTGAATTAACCCCCTTAACGCCTATTCCTGAAGAAAACCCCCTTCTTGCGCCGAATTCTACTCCCGAAATCCTACCGAATCCCCTCAGTCCTTCATCTCATCCTTAAACGCAAGGGAATGGCTTTCTTCCTACCGCTCCTTTCATCTCACAAGTAATCTTACTGATGACCCGATTTAAAGTTATCGGGTTTTTTTGAGACTTTCCACTTTTTTGGTAAATAATTCGGTAAATAGGCTCAAAACAGTTCGATCTTCTTTTACCTTAATGTTGACGCTGATAGACATCCCCGATTGTAGAGGAATCGTATTGCCGTTAATCATCATTTCCTGATTATCAAGGGAAATTCGAGTAGGAAAACGATAAAAACGGTTAATTTCATCAGGTGGTAAGGCATCAGAGCCAATAGAGACGACTTCTCCTTTAATATCGCCAAATTCGCTAAAGGGAAATGAATCAATCCGGACGTCTGCGCGATCGCCGATTTTGACAAAACCAATATCTTTGTTGGTAATATCAACTTCAGCCATCAGATTATCTTCAGGGATAATCTTTAACAAAGGTTCCACCTGGGAAGGGGGAGTGACATAACCGCGGGTGGCTTTGAGGTCAAATACCGTGCCATCGACCGGGGAACGAATATCTTGATATTCTAAGTTAATTTTAGTCTGTTGAATTTGTCCCTGTCTTTCGGCAATTTGCTTACGATTATCGACAATAATCTTGGTTAATTGGCTATCAATTTCGGCAATGCGCTTTTGATTTTCTGCCATTTGATCTCGCAATTGTTTTTGAGTTTCTGCCACCGTATTCGTGAGCTTGGCTTTGCCTTGACTCAGTGCGTAGTCTAAACGTTTATTTTCTTCGGTTAACTGCTCAATTTCAGCCGTTCTTTCCCAGACTCGTTGCTGTTGTTGTTGAAAATCAATCGTTCCTCTGGATTGATCTTCGAGTAAGGTTTTATAACGATCAATAATTTCCCGTCTTTGCCGTTCCACTTGTAATTTGGCTAAAGCCCCTTCTTCCATCAGCGGTTCTACGTCTTTTAAGACATTTTGTTCAATTTTTAAGCTCTTCTCTGCTTCAGCAATCGTCTTTTCGTTACGCCCTTTAATTTCTGCTAACACTTGCTTATCAACCGCTAATTGAGCTTTTGCGTCGGCTAATTTGCTTTTATTTTGGGCTAATTGCTTCTGAACTTGGGCATTTTCAAACCCAATCATCGAAACGCGCGATTCTAACTCTGCACGCGCCGCCTGTAGTCTAGCGACTTGATCAGGGGGTAAAGTGCTATTGGCAGGAGTTTGGCTCTGTTGTAACTGTAATTCAAATAATTGATTTTCGCTAATCAAAGCCACCCGATTTCGGACTAAATTCGCGGTGGAAGCTGGCAGTTTGAGGCGTAGGATTTCTTGTTCGATTTGCGCTTGATTCATCGGTTGCGCCATTACCGCCTGATAGAAGCGGGTTTCTTGGTCTAACTCCTCTCGTACGGCTTGTAAAGAGGTGAGTTGTGCGGCGGAGGTACGGGGATCGAGACGGACGATGACTTGCCCTTGTTTGACTCTATCACCATCTTTTACCAAAACTTCATCTACTACCCCATTAATGGGGGCTTTAATCTCTTTAACCGTATCTTTGGTTTTTAATTGTCCTTGGGCTGCCACTACCTGCTCAATTTTAGCCAGATAAGCCCAGATCAGTGCCGCAACGGTCACCCCCATAATTCCCAAGGCAACGCCTCTTGCCCATGCGGGGGATTGACGCAAGATAACGGCTTGATCGGTGTTGGGAATGGGAGATAGAAAGTTTCCTTGGTCATCTTTAACAAGAGGAGCAGAATTGACGCCTTTATTACCGTCTGAATGACCGTTATTATGTTGATTCGTTAAGTTATCGTGTGTTTGCATTTTAATTTTTCGGTTATCGTTTTTAAATGCTAGGTTTTTGGTTCAAATCCGTCTCTTTTACAGTCCGGCTTCTTGTTGTTGATACAGGTAATAATAACGCCCTTGTAAAGCCATTAATTCTTCATGAGTGCCTTGTTCTACGACTGACCCTGCTTCCATCATAACAATCACATCGGCTTTTCTAACCGTTCCTAAACGGTGGGTAATAAAGAAAACGGTTCGATCTTTAAAGTTTTCTAACAAATTTAAACAAACTTGTTGTTCTGTAGCATAATCTAAGGCACTGGTGGCTTCATCTAAGATGAGCATCTGCGGATTTTGTAACACTGAGCGCGCGATCGCAATCCGTTGTCTTTGTCCTCCTGATAAAGCTGACCCTCTTTCCCCCACTCTGGTATTGTACCCATTGGGTAAACTCATAACAAACTCATGGGCGGCGGTAATGCGAGCGGCTTCAATAATCTCCTCGATACTGGCATCGGGATTGGTGAGAGCGATGTTATCCTGCACTGTGCCATCAAAGAGTAAGGTTTCCTGCGGCACTACACCAATTTGACGGCGGAGGGAGTATAGCTCTACTTTACCAATATCGTAGTTATCTATCAAAATTCGCCCTGATTCGGCTTCGTACAACCGAGAAATCAACTTAGTCAAGGTGCTTTTACCCGCTCCACTCGGCCCTACTACTGCAACAAATGTACCTGCCGGAAAGTCTAAGTTGACATTACTCAATTGCAAAGGGCCATGTTGTTTAAAGCGGAAAGAGACGTTTTCGTAGGTCACTGCGCCTTTAATGAGGGGCATCGGAATGTTGGTGCGATCTTCTTCCGCTTCTTGGGGCGTATCGACAATATCCGCTAACCGTTCTAAAGAAAGGGCGGTTTCTTGGAAGTTTTGCCACAGTTGGGTTAAGCGTAGGATAGGAGAGGTCACATAACTGGCAATAATCCGAAACGCAATTAATTGACCGAGGCTGAGTTTCTGTTGGAGAACAAGGTAAGCTCCCACCCATAAAACCAACAATCCTGATAGTTTATTGAGAAAATTACTAGCAGAACTGGCTAAAGTGGAGGTAATCACCGTATTAAAGCCAGCGGACACATAACGGGCATAGCGTTCTTGCCATTGCCATCGGGATTGGAGTTCAATATTCTGTGCCTTAACGGTTTGAATCCCTGACATCACCTCTACGAGATAGGATTGGGTTTCGGCATTGCGTTCGGCTTTGGTGCGTAATTGACGGCGAATGGTAGGAGAAAAGATAACGGTTAATAAGACAAACAGGGGGACAATTCCTAAGGCAACGGCGGTTAATAGGGGACTATAAATCACCATCACCACGATGTATAAAACAGAGAAAATCGCATCCAAGACAACCGTTAAAGCTGTACCTGTTAAAAATTGTCGAATATTCTCTAATTCGTTGATTCGGGTTGAAATTTCCCCGACGGGTCGCCGCTCAAAGTAGCGTAACGGTAAGCGCAACAAATGATCAATAATTTCTGACCCTAAAGTCATATCAATGCGGTTAGTGGTATCCACAAAGAGATACGTCCTTAAAGCCGTTAAAACTGCTTCAAAAATAGCAATAATGAGCAGAAAAACCCCCAAAACCTGCAACGTATCCGCACTATTTTGGACGATGACTTTATCAATAATGATTTGAATCATTAACGGGTTAGCCAGCCCAAATAACTGCACAAAAAACGAGGCAATAAAGACAATGATTAAGACGCCACGATATTTAGCGAGGGAAGGAATAAACCAACGAATACCAAAGCGTTCTTGAGGCGTTTCTTTAGTTTTTTGCAGTAAAAGAACCTGTCCAACGGCTCTCCCTTGGGGGGTCACTTCGGTTTGCCAATGTTGCAGAAACGGCTCTTTTTTAAGCCGTAAGATCCCTTTTTCAGGCAATCCTACTACAAATTCATCTACATTTGCTTCATAAAGAATAGCCAGCTTTCCTTGCCACTGCACCAAGGCAGGGGGATAAATCTGACCGATTGCCCCTGTCGGTAGATTCACTAATTGGGCGTTTAAGCCCATTAATTCAACAATAGCTCCACATAAGGGCAAAGACAAATCGTTGCCTCTGCTCATTTGTTCTTTAACAATCCGTTGGATAATATCCTTCCGGAAGGGCATGGCAAAATATTGACTAATCATCTGAAAAAGAGCAACCCCAGACTCCATTGTGCCTTTTCCGCGCATATAGGGGTAGGTTTTACGTCCAACTTGCCCTTGTTTGTCTTTGATATCTCTTTTTCTATCTTGCGCCTCTAAAACTTCGACCTCAGCATAGGGAATCGGTTCTTGCCATTCGAGGACGTCTGGGGGAACGATTGCTTCTGCTAAAACGATGGAGGCATCTTCCCCCCGAGAAACACTCTCTAAGCACCGTTGCCAATGTTCACGGAGAATACCGACCAGTCTTAGGGGTTTCTGAGGCAATTTTTCTTTGATGACAAAGCGACTACCGACGGGATAGGTGTCAACCTGTTGTCCGCCACTGACTAACCACAACCAATCTGGGTGATTGAGACGAGAATCTAAAGGCTGATCGGGAAAAACATAGCAAACTTCTGATTCTGGTGCAATTTCATTGACCCACTCTCTCAAGTGACTATTTCCTTGCGCTTGGGCTTCTAATTGATGACTCAAAACATCATAAAGTTCAATTAAACTAGCTTGTTGCTCAAAAAATTCTTGGAACGCTGGATATTGGGCAACTAAGTTCAAAAAGTCTTTAATACTTAAACTTAAGCCAAAGGCCTCCGTGGAAGCGATAATGGTTTCATAAGGAACATCCCGTACTGCGTTTACACCACCAAAAATATCACCCTCCCTTAACAGTTTGAGGGTAACGGGCATTTTGGTTCGGCTATCGTAGCCCAGAGAACGAACTTTGCCTTCTAGAAGAACGGTGACGTAGGATGAAGCTTGTCCTCGCGTCAAGATGACTTGCCCCATACGATAACGCCACGGTTGAGCTTGCGCCGCAATTTGGCGTAGAACATCGGCAGGCAGTTGATTGAAAGGCTCGATGTCCGACAGTTGTTGACGGTAATCAGTGGTGGTGTAACTCATGTCTTTAGGGTATCGGTAAAGCTCAAAAATGCCGTAAATTGTGACAATTTTTTAATATTTTTGGGAATCATAAGGTAAAAACAAGGTGAACGGAAAGAACGGAAAAAAAAGATCTCGAAAATCAATGATTTTTAGAGAAAACTGGCGCATCAAGCAAGCGTTTTTAATAATGCCAAATATTGAAAAAAATAAAAAATTATTGGTCAAAACTGCCCCAAAGTTCTGTTTTTGCAAGGGTACACTGCATGGATTGCTCGGTAGCAAGCTGGTGCGTCCATTGTCCCATCAGTCGTTTTTCGTCTTGGCCGTTTAACCAAGTGACCGTTATTAGACTTAAAAAATCCTCATTGATAGGTTCACAAGTGAATTTAATGGTTCCGACCCCTACATCGGCAGTTTTTTCGGCACACGTCCATCCTGTTCCTTCTATCATCGGTTTCCAAGCCTTATCATCTTTTGCTTCTACTAAGATTTGATCGCTCCCTTGAAGACACACCCACGAATACAATTGATCAGGTTCATCGGGTAATTGAGCCAATAAAGCAGGAGGGGTTAAAAGAATCGATAAAGACCCAGCAAAAAGGGTAAAAGTGCTAATTTTCTGCATATTATTAGGTAGCATAATTCCTTAGATTTAACGTTTAAAACTTTCAAGGGCTAAAACCCCCAGGCTGTCAACTTTTGACTTATGGCTAATATTGTATTGTTAATGATTCATCCATTGGAAAAAATACCAAATCGTTAAATAATTCGTCTTTATTCTTAATATTTTATTTACATTCAATTTCTCGCCTAAGCTAGAGATAGGGCAATAGAAACTGAGGATAAGGATAATACTGTGCGTCACCGTCAGCGATTGCTACTTTTGATGTTAACTACAACCCTTGTTTCTTTAATGGTGGCGGGCATAGCCCTTTGGATTTTGTATCGCACTACCTTTCGGCAAACGCAAGCCCGATTAAGGGAACTTGTCCTCAATCAAGCCAATTTAATTGAAGCATTGTCCTGTGGTAATTGTTTAGCTCCCAGTGACCTTTCGGCGGCTGAAAAAGCGATTTTACAAACGTTAGAGAACGCTTATCAACCATTGGAAGGATTCAATCAAAGTACAGAACTGATCATTGCTAAATACGAAAACCAGCACATTAACTGTCTTTTACATCATCAAGCAGGGAGATTAACCCATCCTCAGCTTATTTCTTGGCAGCATCGAGGCAGTGAACCCATAAGACGGGCATTAATGGGACAATCTGGGGTAATGGTAGGTTTAGATTCGCAAAATCGCCGAATGCTGGCCGCTTATGAGCCGATTACTTCCCTTCAATGGGGATTAGTGTCCAAAATTCCCTTAAGCGAGGTTCAGGCTCCCTTTATTAAAGCAGGAATTTTGACGATTCTGGCGGGTTTAGGGAGCAATAGCTTAGGTGTAATCTTAATTTATCGCCTTAGTTCTACTCTAGCTCACGATTTAGAAGGGGTTGAAAATGCACTACTGCAAGAACATCAATTGATAACATTGTTTTTAGATACCGTCGGCAGTTTAATAATTGTTCTCAATCCAGCGGGTAAAATTGTTCGTTTTAATAAAACGTGCGAGAAAGTAACCGATTATCAAGAGCAAGAGGTCTTAGGGCAGTTTTTTTGGGATATTTTTTTGATCCCTGAGGAACGAGAAGGGGTTAAAACGGTTTTTCAATTACTGACGACTCAAGGATATTCGCTATGTCATGAAAACTATTGGTTAACCAAAACAGGAAAGAAACGCTATATACTTTGGACAAATGCCATTTTGCGCCATTCCAATGGGCAAATCGCCTATGTTATCGGCACAGGAATGGATATCACCGAAGAAAGAGAAATAAGACAGGAATTACAACAACTTAATGAAAATCTCGAAAAACAAGTTCAGCGGCGTACTCGTACCCTAAAAAGAGAATTATTGCTGTCCGCTAAGATTATGGAAACCAGTCCCGTTGGCATTCTTTTACTCAATCCTGACGGTAAAATTATGATAGCCAATGAGCGATCGCAGTCTATTTTAGGCATTCATTCGACACAATCTAGCAATTCTTTCATATTTGCTTTACCTGATGCTCAATGGACTTATTTTCAGGGGAATCCTATCCCTGATGAGGATCTTCCTTATCAAAAAGTCATGAGAACTCATCATCCTCTCTATCAGTGTCACTGTAGTTTACGATGGACGGAGGATATTCAAAGTTTTCTCTCTCTCAACGCCGCTCCTTTATTAGACGAAAATAGGCAATTACAAGGAATTATCCTGACTCTTGAAGATATCACGGAACGGATGCGAGAACAGAAAGAAAAACTGAGTCAAGAAGCTCAATTTCGGGCAATTTTCGACAATGCTGTCTTAGGGATTGCTTTGGTCAATCAAGAACAGACGATTATGCAAAGCAACTATGCGTTAACATCAATTTTAGGTTATTCTACGGCAGAATTAGCTCATAAACACCTCAGCGATTTTCTCTGCCCTAATAGCGACGACTATGCTTTAATTTATTCTCCTTGTCTCCAGCAAGCAGAAGCGTCAGCTACCCCCCTCGAACAATGTTTAATTTGTAAAAATGGCGTGAAAATTTGGGTTCATATTTTCGCTTCTGTAATTTTACAGGAAGATTCTTTAATTCCCTTAGAATTGGTCATGATAGAAGATGTAACCCTCAAAAAACAAGCGCAGGATATTCAGAATCAATTAATTCGCCGCAATGAATCCTTTATTCAAGCCTTAGGGGAAATCGTCTATGAGCATGATGTGGTCGAAGATATTATTGAATGGCGAGGGCGATATACTGAATTACTGGGCTACAATTCAGAAGAAATTGGCAATAGTAGCCACGCATGGCTCAGTCGAGTCTATCCAGACGATTTATCCAAAATGTTAGCCGAATTTGACCGTGCTTTTTTAGAAAATAAACTTTATGATCTCGAATATCGTTTTCGTCATCAGCAAGGACATTACCTTTGGGTTCATGATCGCGGTGTTATGTTAGGAGAGAAAGCCGGCAAACCCGAACAAGTGATCGGCATTATGTTGGATATTACAAAACGAAAAGAACGAGAAACAGAGCTACAAGCGACGAAAGACCAACTTAATACCATCTTATCGAACATTTCTGATGGAATTAGTGTATTTGATCCCGACCATCGTCTGATTTATGTCAATACGGTGTTAGCCCATAGTATGGGTTACGATAGCCCCGAAGCAATGCTAAAAGAATGGAACGAGCAGACATTAAGCGATAAATTTGAGTTATTTGATGAAAATGGTGATGGATTTCCCCTTGAGCAATTACCGAGTCGTCTAGCCTTGAAAGGACAGATTGTTCAACCAACCATTATGCGTTTTCATCTTAAAAAAGCCAAACAACCCCAATGGTCAATTGTTCAATCTTCTCCCGTTTTTGATGAACAAGGAAAGGTCAAATTAGCGGTCACAATTACGCACAATATTACTCAATTAAAACAAACAGAAATTTCTTTAAGAGAAAGTGAAGATCGTTATCGAACGATTATTGAAACTGTCAATGAAGGCATCTTAATGCTAGACGAAAATGGTGAGATTATTTTCGCCAACGAAATTTTAGCGCAGATGTTAGGATATCCGCTTCGAGAAATTTTGGGGATGTCAATTTTTATTTTTATGGATGACCGCAACCGTCAGTTATTGAAATATCATTTAGCGGCTCTTCGTCAAGGAAAAGCACACCATTATGATTTAGAATTAATCACGAATCAAGGTTACGCCATTTGGACAACTATTTCCTCAAATCCCTTATTAAATGAAGCAGGAAATTATAGTGGCTCTTTATCGTTAGTAACAGATATTAGTCAACGAAAGCAGATAGAAGAAGCCCTGCGAGAAAGTGAAGAAAAATTACGAGCAATTCTTAATGCGATTCAAGATGCACTGCTATTGATTGAACCTCAAGGCAATATTTTAATAGCTAATCAAACCGTTGCTCAACGCTTAGGAACATCTCTCGATCAATTGTTATCCAGTAATCTTTTTGATTATCTTGCACCTGAACTTCGCTCCAACTATTGGGCAAAAATTATTGAAGCTATTTATACTCGGAAACTTATTCAGTTTGAAGATAGACAATTTGATAAGGAACGACAAGAAGAACGAGATATTAATCATTGTATTTATCCTATTAAAGATCACAGCGATCACATCACTCGAATTGCCATTCTTTCCCAAGATATCACGGAGAAAAAACAAGCAGAAATTGCCCTTCAAGAAAGTGAAGAACGCTTTAGATTATTAGTTGAAAATATCGAAGAAGTTTTATGGATTAATCCGGCAGATCCCCGTCAGGTTATTTATATCAGTCCAGCCTACGAAAAAATCTGGGGACGCAGTAGTCACAGTTTATACGAAGAGGGAACTAGTTGGTTAGATACCGTTTATCCCGATGATCGAAAAAAACAAGAAACCGCCCTTGAAAAAATGGCGCAGAGTGGGGTTTATGAAGAGGAATATCGCATTGTCAGACCGGCAGGGAAAAGCAATGGGGTTATTCTATCTCAATTCAGATGAATTTGAAGAACTAAACGACAGAATTGTAAAATTAGCCAAAAAAGTAGCGGAAACCCTCTCCCTTTCCCTTGTAAATTTACAATTACGGGAGGAACTACGTCAAAGAAGCGTTATAGATGCGTTAACAGGGTTATTTAATCGTTATTATCTCGAAGAAGCTTTAAAACGAGAAATTGAACTCGCAAAACGCAAAAAATATGCCTTAAGTCTGATTATGATTGATGTTGATCATTTTAAACAATTTAACGATACCTACGGTCATGAGGCAGGAAATGCCGTCTTAAGTACCTTGGGACGATTTCTCAAAACTCATATTCGCGCCTCCGATATTGCCTGTCGTTATGGAGGCGAAGAATTAACCCTGATTCTGCCGGAGGCAACGTTAGAAGATGCTCAAAAACGAGCAACATTACTGCAAGAAGGACTCAAAAAGCTAGAAATTCATCATCAAGGTAAATTGCTTCAGAAAATCACTGCCTCCTTTGGATTGGCTGAGTTTCCCCGCCAAGAAACCACCGGAGAAGGATTAATTCAAAAAGCTGATGAGGCACTTTATGCCGCAAAACAACGAGGACGAGATTGTGTTGTCGCTTATGAAGGAAAATAAAGAAAAACGATAAAACACAAAAAAGAGTGATGACACCAACCGGAAATCCTCACCCTACGGAGAAAGCTACAAGAAAAGGGTTGCTAAACTTTGATCGCCTCAGATAAAGTCAGATTACCATCGACTCGTTGTAATTTTGCCCCCAATTTCTGCAATTTGCCCTCTAAATTGTCATATCCCCGATCTAAATGATGAAGGCCTTGAACCGTTGTTTTTCCATGGGCGGCTAATCCTGCTAAAACCAAGGCAGCCGAAGCCCGAAGGTCTGTTGCCATTACGGGCGCACCAGAGAGGAAAGAAACCCCTTTTACCACCGCTACATTACCTTTAACCTTAATATCCGCCCCCATCCGTTGTAATTCCGCCACATGACGCAGACGATTTTCAAAGACCGTTTCGGTAACGACACTGCTCCCTTCCGCTAGCGTTAAGACTGCCATCAATTGGGCTTGCATATCCGTCGGAAAACCGGGAAAGGGCAAAGTTTCGATATCCGCCGCTTGCAGGGAATGAGGAATAACCCGCAGACGATTTGCCGATTCGAGAACTACTTTTGTGCCAATTTGCTCCAATTTGGCAATGGTTGAAGTTAAATGTTGAGGAATAACGGGATAAAGACTAATTTCCGATTGGGTAATCGCTCCCGCCGCCAAAAACGTTCCTGCCTCAATGCGATCAGGAATAACAGGGTAATCTGCGGTATGTAGAGCCTTCACGCCAGAGATAACAATCCTTTTGCTGCCATCTCCCGTAACATTTGCCCCCATTGCTCGACAAAAACCTGCTAAATCCACGATTTCTGGTTCTTGTGCCGCATTATCAATCACGGTTTCCCCTTCGGCGAGAGTCGCGGCCATCATAATGGTTTCTGTTGCGCCGACACTGGGATAATCTAAGTGTATTTTTGCCCCTTTGAGACGGCCATTGCCCTTAACTGAGGCTTCTACGACCCCGTGATCGATCTGAACCTCTGCTCCCATCGCCTGAAGTCCTCGCACGTGCAGTTCCACCGGCCGCGCTCCAATGGCACACCCACCCGGCAAAGGAACGCGGGCAAATCCTAAACGCGCCAATAAAGGGCCAATGACAAAAAAGCTTGCTCTTAATTGGGAGACTAATTCATAGGGGGCTTGACTTTGACCAATATTGTGGGCATCGATTTCTAAAGCATCGCCTTTTCGCTCTAATTTAACACCTAATGCCGCAATGATTTTACTCATGCTCTTAATATCTGCCAGTAAGGGAACATTTCGCAGACAACAGCTTTCAGGACAGAGAATCGCACCGGCCATTAACGCTAACGCCGAATTTTTGGCCCCACTGATGATTACTTCCCCTCTGAGGGGGGTTTGTCCCCAGATTTCGAGAATAGGCGCATTCTCTACAGGATTTGGGGGGATAGCGTTGAGAAAAGTAGAACGTTCGATGGCTAAATCCTCCTAAAATTGTGATGTGTTATCGTTGTTTACCCTATCTGTCGCCTTTGATTGTTAGCGAAAAAGGGACAAACTGTCTAGAGATTGACAGTAATTTATCTCCATAGTATGATAAAAAGTTGGGTGTTAAAATCTGCGGAACTGGCGGAATTGGTAGACGCGCTAGATTCAGGTTCTAGTGTCCGCAAGGACTTTCGGGTTCAAGTCCCGAGTTCCGCATCATTGAGACAAGAATGATTGATGATCACCAGTCTTCAGAATCCTCTGGTCAAACAGATTCGTAAACTCCATCGTCGCAAAGGACGAAGGGAGCAGAATTTAGTGATTTTAGAGGGAACTCATCTGCTAGAGACGGCCAGTGAAGGGCAATGTTCCTTAGAAACGGTCTGTTATACTCAAGATTGGCAAATACGCTATCCTCAGTTATGGGAATTTGTCTCGCAACAAGCGAAAAGGCTTATTTTGGTGAGTCCAGAAGTGTTGCAATCTTTAACCACGACGGTGAACCCCGATGGGGTGGTTGCCACTTTGTTACGGACTGAAGCGCAAAACCAAAGTAGTATTTCTCTAAATTTAGGATTGATTTTAGAAAAATTACAAGATCCGGGTAATTTAGGCACAATTATTCGCACTTCCGTGGCAACCGGTCTGCAAAAACTTTATTTAAGTCAGGATAGCGTCGAATTTGACCATCCTAAAGTGCTAAGAGCGTCGGCAGGAGCGTGGTTTCATCTTCCGTTGGAAATGGTAACGGATTTAAAACCGCTCATTCAAAAATATAAGTCCCAAGGCGTACAAACAATTGCCACCTTACCAAAAGCAGAAAAAACCTATTGGGAGATAGACTTTACTCAACCCACATTAATCTTGATGGGGAACGAAGGAGCCGGATTATCGCCCGATTTGCTTGATTTAGCCGATCAATGGGTCACAATTCCTCAACAAAAACAAGTCGAGTCCTTGAATGTAGCGATCGCCACGGCGGTGATTTTATACGAAGTACAACGACAACGACTGTATCAGTAAGCGTCTATTTTGATTTATCGCCGAACATCGTTCCCCAAAAACCGGTTTTCTTGCTTGAATCTTCCGGCTTCCGTTTAGAGGCTTCTACGTGGGGGGCTAGTTTGCGATATTCATCTCTGGCTTGACGAACGACGACATCATCGGGGTCCGCTTTAAGGGCAGTATCCACATAAACCTTCGCCATAGGCAGTTGATTTTGTCTAAGGTAGGCTAATCCCATTAAACCATGACAGCGACCATTTTTGGGGTCAATTTTGAGGGCATCTCGCATTTCTAGAATGATTTGCGCGTAATTTTCTTTTTCTAAATACTCCTGAGCGCGTCGAATGCAAGTTTCTAGAGGAGAGGAAGTTTTCGCTTGATCGCAGACAGATTCACGACTAGGGGGAGAGGGAGCTTGAGTTAAGGTCGTTTTTTCGACTTGAGGAATGGGGCAAGAACGGTATTGGCGGATGCCTTCTCCTTGTTTACGGAATAGATAAACAAGATTGAGTTCACTAATCTCCGCAATGGCGTTATAAATTCGATTGAGGTCTAAATCCTCGTATTGATGGTTAACCAACACGCTTAGAAACTTAAAATAGGCTAAATCCAAATCTTGATGAAAACCAAACAGTTTTTGGGCGGCCTTCCCCTCAACGGCAGAAGCGGACGCTTCAGTAATCATACTGCGACCTGTCTGGGATAAAACAATTAAATATTCAGACAAAGAAGACTCTTTAGACAGTTTTTCGTAGGAAGGATTAACAACACGCGATAATATCTTGCTGGCTTGTTGTTTTTGCTCTGGTGTCTTCTCTTTGCACGTATCAGGGTGCAGACGATAGGCAATTTTTACGTATCTTTCCCGAATTTTTGAGGTGTCCGCACCAATTGGAATGCCCAAAATCGCAAAATAATCCGTTAAATCATAGCGAAAAAGCCCTTTTGTGATGCCTAATATTATCTCAGCCATAATGGTATTATCTCCCGTTAAAATCGCCTGCCTTTTAGTATTTTTGACCTAATTAGGAAAGGAATAAAAGTAATCCTTAGATTTACGCCAAAAAGATATACTCCTTTAGTAAGAGTATTCCCCACTATAAACTTTTTTTAACCAAGGTTGTGCATTTTTTAATGCCTCACCTAAGGCGTGATGAATCAGTCCGTTGGTCGCTAAAATCCGACCCGATTGCCAATCGATAGGATGTCCGTCATAAGCTGTAATTTTTCCACCTGCTTCGCTTAAAATCACACATCCGGCGGCAATATCCCATAACTTAATCCCCCTTTCCCAGTAACCGTCCACTCGGCCACAAGCGACATCAGTTAAGTCTAAGGATGCCGAACCACTGCGGCGTACGCCTTGGGTAAGATGGGTTAGATAGCAAAATTCGGGATAATTCGTGTCTGAGGTAGTACAGCGATCATAGGCAAAACCGCTAACCAGTAAACTTTTGTGAAGATCTGGGATCTCAGAAACGTGAATCGGACGACGGTTTAAAGTTGCCCCTAATCCCTTAGCCCCTCGAAAAAGCTCATGACGAAACGGATTATAAACCACGCCAACGTGAGGTGTTCCATCGATTAAAAGACCGATGGAAACGGCAGAAACAGGGTAACCGTGCGCATAATTCGTTGTTCCATCGAGGGGATCAACCGCCCATAGATAAGAATTTTCAGGGTTGCCAATCTGTCCTGTTTCTTCAGTGAGAATCGAATGGTCAGGAAAATGGCGAGTAAGCAGATCGAGAATCAAGGATTCTGCTTTTTTGTCGGCTTCCGTGACTAAATCGCCTGATTGCCCTTTTTCTTCAATGGTTACTAGATTTCCCCACAAGTCTTGCAAGATAGCACCGGCCGCTAAAGCCGCTTCTGTGGCAACCTCCAGAAACCGTTGGCGTTCATTAAACTTAGAATTCATAAAATTCAGATTTAAGCGGGTTAGTCTTCTTCTAAGGGTAAACGATATCTAATTTTTCCTCTTCCGAAATAACGACCAAATTGCAATTCATAAACTTCGTCTTCATCCTGAGTTTCCACGACAAGGTCAGATTTAGCATAGCTAACACACAATAACGCATAGCCCCGTTTTTGAAGCTCGGGAGAAAGTCCTATCGCTTCGGGTTGCTCCAGTTCACCCGCTAAAACTCTAACAGCGCAAGTGGTACAAGCCCCGTTACGACAGGAAAAGGGCAATGAATAACCTTGCTCTTCTGCGCTCTGGAGAATGTATTGATCGTCTGGAACAGTAAAAATGTATTCTTCGTTGGCTTGACGGTGGCGAATCCGAATTTGATGAGAAATGGACATTTTTCAGAAATAGGCTAAGTAAAGTTATTCCTTTATTGTATAATGAAAGACTGTGACCCCATTTTAGGAGAGGTGGCCGAGCGGTTGAAGGCGCAGCACTGGAAATGCTGTTTAGGGGTAACTTTAACGAGGGTTCGAATCCCTCCCTCTCCGTTAAGTATCGCTCAAACAAATAAAAATGCCGATTTATTTTTATTGGGGAGATGACGATTTTGCCTTAACT
>JBGTGT010000043.1:0-10497 GCA_041746575.1 Microcystaceae cyanobacterium | reverse complement strand
AAAAACACATGAACTGGCTGGTCGGATTTTTGAAGACGAATATGATTTGGCGATCACTGTAATCGAGAGTGTAGAAACTCGCGCACAACGATCGCAACATACTACAGAACGTTTTCTATTTAATTCTGCCTAGCTACTTAATTACTGCTTATTGATAACTAATTTAAGGGTTTTTAAGAGGGTTTGTTCTTGGAAAGGTTTGGCAAAGTAGTCGGTTGCACCTAAATTCATGGCAATTTTGCGATGTTTTTCACCACTGCGAGAGGTTAACATAATAATGGGTAAAGTTTTATATTGGGGATTGGCACGAACATGAGCTAAAAAGCCAAACCCATCTAAGCGAGGCATTTCAATATCACAAATCACGGATTGGATGGAATAATTTTCGAGTTTTTCTAAGGCTTCTTGTCCATCTTTTGCTTGTTGCACTCGATAACCTGCTTTTTCTAAAGTTAATGCCACAAAGCGACGTACATTAATAGAATCATCTACGACTAAAATCGTGGTTTTCTGCGGCTTATAATTAGGAATGGAGAAATTTTCCATCTCTGAGGAGGAAATCAGATGGGAAGCAACGCTACCATGACGGTTTTGTTCAATCCAGTTAATCAAGGTCATCGCATCCGCTAAGGGAACCACTCGTCCATCCCCTAGAATGGTACATCCCGTTAAGCCAGTCGGTAAAGGAAAGACACTATCTAAGGTACGCATCGTCACTTCTTGTTCACCCCAATATTTATCCATTTCTAGCCCAAAGAGGCGAGATCCTTGGGAAATCATCAAAACAATCGGTTGATTAATAACGGGGGGATCGCTGGAGTTATATCGGGGGCTTAAACGATTAAAATTTAGCCATGAGGAGAGATTTAACAAGGGAATCATTTCCTCATCCCATTTGAGCCAATCTTGTCCCAAACTTTCAATTTTCATCTCTGGTGAGATGACTAACATTTCCTCGACGGTATTACTAGGGATAGCCATTAACATTCCCCCACTTTCGACTAATAAGACTCGAATGAGCGATAACGTAAAAGGAACAGTAATTATGAAGGTTGTGCCTTCTTCTTTTTCGGTCGATACTTGAATTTGTCCCCGAATACGCTGTAATTGCGTCCGTACAATATCCATTCCCACCCCGCGACCTGATAAGTCAGTCACTTCGGAGGCCGTTGTAAAACCGGCTTCAAAAATTAAATCAAGAAGTTGATGCTTATTTAACTTATAATCGTCTTTTTTTTGAGCTTTTTCGGCAATTTTCTCTAAATTAATGCCCTGTCCGTCGTCTTTAATCGTAATCACAATTCGGTTTCCCTGTTGCATCGCTTCAAGGGTAATATTTCCTTGAGGGGGTTTTCCGTTAGCGATCCGAACGTCGGGATTTTCAATTCCGTGATCAAAGGCGTTACGTAAAAGATGAATCAGAGGTTCATTGAGTGCGTCTAAAATCATTCGATCAATGGGGATGGACTCACCTTTAATATGTAAATTAACCAATTTTCCGTATTTAAGACTCATTTCCCGAATTGCTCTCGGAAATCGCCCTACTAAATCGCTAAAGGGACGCATTCTCACCTGAGTTAAGTTATTTTGTAAGAGTCCCGACGTTCGAGAAAGATCTTTAGCGGAATGTTGGGTTTGATCAAGATTAAATTCAATATCTCCTGTGACTTCTTGAATTTGCACAATCGTTTCCATCAAATCTTGGAAAACAGGATGAATCTCGCTGTAACTATCCATTTCGAGGACATCCCACTCACCTTTAAGGTTTAAAGATTGAGGCGTAAAATTAGATTGATCATAAAGGTTGCGTAAGGAACGATTAGACCCCTCTAAATGATTCACTCTTTGACGTAATAATTGAGTTAATCCGTGTAATTGTTGCAGTTGTAGGTTTAATCCGTTTTTTTCTATCGTTAATTCTTCAAAAAACTCTCTCATCTGCTCTAATTTATCCACAGACACCCGAACATTATGGTCTGAGGGAGAGTCAAGGGGGGGAGATGGGGTCATATTTTGCCCAGAAACAGATGATGAATTGACCGCCGACGTCACTAAAACGGGTTCAGCTTGTTCTCTGGCGTCAATTTTTGGAATATTTTCTTTAATTTCCTCTGTGCTAAAGGCTTCTTCTGCCAAATTAAACGCCGCTAAATCGGTTTGCCATGGAGGTACAGTCTTATCTGAAACTTCTTCGTCCCCATTAAACGCATCTAATGCGGCCAAAAAATCTAAACTATCCGTTTCGGAAATTTCTTCAGTTTCACAGTTTAAGATCCCTAAGGTCTCGTAAGTGGCTTCTGAAGGGATTTCTGCGCTAAAATGGTCTGGTAAGGCATCAAATTGCTTAATCATAATGATAGCTTGCGATCGCCGCCACGCGTCTAAAGCCCGTTGTACCACGCCTAAAAGCGTCTCTTCGCTGGCTACCATCACTGCTTGTTCAATTTCACCACAAAGATGATTAAACGCGGGTAATTCTAACATTTCCCCTAATCCGCCTAATGCTTGGGCAGCGATTTGGAATTCCTCTTTTAAACAAACTTTCTCATTACTAGAAATTACCTTTTCTAAGTTTTGTAAACATCCTTCGACCTCCGTTTCAAACATAAAAACTCGCATATCCATTTCTTCTGAGATATTCCCATCTTCAGACGACTCAGAGGAAGCACAAGAAGACATTAATTCCTCTAATTGCTCAAATAAAGGGATGACCTCATTATTCAGCCAATTTTCATCAATTTGTTCAATGCCTTGACGATGTTGGCTAAGACAATGACGTAAATTATCAATACTTTTCAAAAATAAGCTTTCTGTAAATTCATCAAGGCAAATCCAGCCATTTTGCAGAGAATTAAAGCCATCTTCAAGTTTATGAGCTAAATGACTGAGGGTCGTATAACTCATTAAGGCTGCGCCCCCCTTTAACGAATGGGCTGCCCGTCTAATAGCATCAAGTTGGGTGTTGCTAAGAGATTGAGCGGTGATTCCTAATAAGCTAGATTCGAGAATATCAACATATTCTGATGCTTCATCTAAAAATTGTCGCCGAATTTCTTGTTCTTTTTCTGGAAACATGGCAATTAGTTTAGGTATGAGGTATGAGGTGCAAGGTTTCGAGGTTGAAATTAAATTTTTAACAACCTAGAACCTAACACCTGTTTGAACTTGACAAATGACTAAAGATCAAGTAAGGCTTCTTCTTGGTGGGTGAGAATCACACAATTAGATTGAGGATACGCACGACAAGTCAACAAAAATCCAGCATCTAGCTCTTTTAGTTTTAAAAAACTATGATCTTGATCAACGCTTCCTTCGATGATTTTGGCCGCACAACTGATACAGGCACCTGCATGACAGGAAACAGGTAGATTAATTCCCTGCATTTCCGCCGCTTCATAGATATATTCATCTTCTTTCACCTTAATGGTGTTTTTGGTACCGGTAGCTTCGTTAATCAACGTTACGCGATAGGTTCTGATAGATTGAGACATGGTAAATTCCTCCTAAGAGAATGATAGTGATGAAACTTTAGTCAACTTTGAAAGTTCCTACCGATTTTTGGAGAGTAAGGGCGATCGCCACTGTTTCTTTGAGGGATTCAGAAACTTGTCGAGACGCATCTGAGTAATCATCAGACACTTTGGCAATATCTTTCATAAAATTACTCACCATTTCGGAGGTTTTGGTTTGAGAAGTAGTCGATTCAGAGATAGACTGTACCAATTGGTCAATTTCTTGGGATTCAGTCACAATTTCTCCTAAACTGCGTTTGGCTTGCTCTAGCAATCGAGTCCCTTCCACCACTTGGGTTGTTCCCATTTCCATTGCTTCAACCACTTCCAAGGTTTCTTGTTGAATGGCAGAAACAATTTGTTCGATTTCCTTGGTTGCGGTGGTGGATTGTGCCGCCAATTGTCCCACTTCTTCAGCAACTACCGCAAAGCCTCGTCCTTCTTCTCCTGCTCTGGCAGCCTCAATACTCGCATTTACCGCAAGAAGATTGGTTTTCAAGGCAATTTCGTTAATTAAAGAGATAACCTTAGAAATTTGCTGAGAGATTTCCCCTAACCGTTTGACCTTTTTCGCTGTAATCGCAACGGTTTCTCGTAGATTATCAATACTATCAACCGTTTGAGCCATCGCCGTCGCACCATCAGTTGCTTTTTGCGAAGCATTTCGAGCCGTTTGCGCTGCTGTTCCGGCATTATTTGCTACAGTTTCAATAGAAGCTGCCATATCTTCAATGAAAGTCAGCATCCGTTGAATTTTCTTCGCTTGTTTCTGAGATTCTTTGGCTAATTGAGCGACTTCTGTTTCATCTTTATCCAAGGAGGCGTTCACTTGAGCAGTGGTTTGTTTAACCTGAGTTACAATATCTCGTAAATTTTCGATAATAGCGTTAAAAAAGTCGGCTACAATGCCAATTTGTCCCTCACTAATCTCCGCACGCACGGTTAAGTTACCGCTGGCTGCACCTTCCACATCCGAGAGCAATTGGAGCAATGCCAGCTGTAATTGTTGGTTTTGTTGCTCAATTCGCTCTGCATCCGCTTGTTTTCGTTCTAATAAGCCCAATCCTACTAAAGCTTGCGCTAGGGGAGTAGCCAACTGTTGCAAATCGGTAATTTCTTCAGGTTGCCAATGGTGGGTGGCTTGACAATGATGAGCAATGAGTAGGCCAAAGATTTCTTCTCCTTGAATGATGGGAACGATTACATTTGACTGAATTTGCAAGCGGTTGAGTAATTTTAGATGATCAGCATGATAATTCTTGTGATTTACGTTGTCATTAACGACAATATTGCCCTGTCGATAACCTTCTAGAATTTCCTCGCTGATACAAGAGTCTTCAAAAGAATCGCCTAAACTAGAAGGAAAACCGATTCTTAACGATTCACTTGCCACATATCCTTTCCCTTCGGCTGAAAAACGGTAAATAACCACTCGGTCTGCCTGTATTTTTTCCTGTACTTCTGTTAATAATGCCTCAAAGGGAGTGGTTAATTCATGGACTTCCCGTGCTTTCCCAATATCGGCGAACCATTGTTTTCGTTGCGCTTCAGCGATTTGTTGTCGTTCAGCTTGGGTAATATTATCCGCTAAATCATTGAAAGTCGCCGAAAGTTGACCAATTTCATCGTTTGATGTTACTGTAGCGCGAATTTGGCGATCGCCCTTGGCAAATTGTTCCGTTATCGCTTTGAGTCGTTCAATGGGTTTGACAATGGCTTTTCCTAATAATCTCACAAGGAAAACATCTGCTAATAAAGCAAGGCCGACTGCACCTAATTGTAAAAGGAGCATATTTCTTAAAAGGGCATTTAAACCTGTTTCTGGTGTTCCTCGGACTAAAATTGCCACGGGGGGCTCTTTTTGCTCCATCGGAACTGGCCCATCTACAGATTGTTGCCATAAATTCGGTAAAGTCATAGCCGCCACTGTGTAGGGAGAACCCTTAATTTTTACCCCTTGTTGAGTCACTTTTTGGCTAGGATTGATTATCCAGCGCAGATTGAAGCAATGAAAGGCTAGGAAAAGAAACATTAGGAAGTTGTTCATCGGCAGTTTGCTGTAAAGAAGTCGCTTGCTCAAATGAACCATCAGACTTACGGAAATAGATGGCACTGTATCCCCCATCAAAACTCTTAAGGGTTGCCTGAGGAATGGGCAGTTTATGATTAACAATATCACCTGAAATGAGAACGCCAATAATGCTTTTATTCGCAGGATTTTTGACAGGAGTAGCGGTGTAGCGAATTAGGGCTTCTTTCCCTTCAAATCCATCAGGTAACAGAGGATTTTCTTTTTTGAGTTCTTCCTGAGAAACGATAGCACTGGATTTATATTGATAACCCGTATCTAGAACTTTACTGACTAAACCACCTGGATCAAAAGAAACACCAATACGACTGGCATTAGCATTAGCAATAATTTTACCATCTGTACCAACTAGGGTAGCATATTCAATTTTTCGAGCGATGGTTTCTCCTAATAAAATTTGCTTAACTTGTTGCCGCAATCCAACAGGAATCACTTCCTTATTTTTATAAAGACGAGCGATATTAATAATGGCCACATTATCTGATTGACCGCGAAAACCAAAGCCCATCTGATTAATTTTTGTCATGTAGTTTAATTCAGTAACGGCTACCTCTGATTTAGATTGGTTCGTTAATTGATTATGGCCCGTTGTCCAAATTAGAAATACTCCTATTCCGGCAATTCCAATAACTGAAATGATTTCCGATGTTACCAAAGTGGTGACTTGTTTACGATTAACAGGAAGGTTAGAAAACCATTGCATTAAAGGAGAAGATGACGTGTCTTCGACATCAACTGGCGTATTGTGAGATGAATTAACATCTTCAAAGGGTTTAATTTCTGATTCGATAATAAGCGGAGACGGTTCAATTTCTGACACAGAAATAGCGGTTAATTCTGAGTCAGATACTTGCTGATTAGTGGAGCCATTTTGAGGAAAGTGTTCTGTCATGAGATGTATTTCTCCGAGCATTGATAAGGGTTAGAAATTCAGGTGTTACAGGAGTCTAGAAGTAAGAAAGAATAACTGTTAGCTAAAAAGCGGCTCACTGATAACGGCTCACTGATAAAATAGATTGGGGATCTAAAACAAAAAAAATCGTTTCAGGAGGATGAAATAAACAGCCCCGAAGATAAGGAACAATAGAAGGTGCAACTGCGCCAACGGGGGATTGAATATTGTCAGGAAAAGCACGAATAATTCCCTTCATTTTTTCGGTGGCTAATCCAATGGCAGTTTTTCCGCCTCGAATAATCGTAATGGTATAACTGGTTTGCTCAAGATTAAGAGGTGTAAAATTCAAAAAAGCTGCTAAATCAATTGTCCAAATGACTTGGCTACGTTGATTTAATAATCCCAACACATATGAGGGCATATTGGGAATCGGTGTCAGCCTTTCTAAACTGACTTCAACCACTTCTTGAATTTGAGTCATGGGTAAAAGAATTTGAGCTTGAGCATCTAATTGAAGATTCAGATAAGCATCTTTGACTTGATTAAACGTAGAAGCATTTTCTACAGCTAAGGCTTGTGTCATTGCAAGAAAATAGGTTAAATTTGATAAGGTTAAATCAATGCTTAAAAATACAATTTAAGCAATAAAATTTTTTCAGGGATTAACAGTTTATTGAACGAGACAAATCAACTATTAATGACTCAAAGATCTAACCTGAGACGGAGCGTACAGCACGAATAATTTCTTCTTTACTGTAGGGTTTCGTGATATAAATATCAATTCCTTGTTTCATCCCCCATAAGCGATCCAATTCTTGATCTTTTGAGGTACAAGCAATCACGGGAAGTTTTTTAGTGTTAGGGTCTTTTTTTAGGCTTCGACATAACTCTAAACCACTCATACCGGGCATTACTAAATCGGTAATGACAACGTCTGGTTTTTGCTGATTGACTTTGTCTAAAGCTTCTTTGCCATTATTAGCATTAATGACATTGTAACCCGACTCTTGGAGATACTGATTAAGGAGTTGTTGAGCGGATGGGGTATCTTCGACAACAAGAATAGTAGGCATCATTGTTTTTCATTCCTTGAAAATAAGGGAGCAAGGGTTTAATATAAATAGTATTCCCAAAAATTAAGAAAAAATAGAAGGTCAGGACAATTTAATTCAGATTTTATTTAGAATATATACTTAGAAACGAGCTGAACCAATTCATCTTGACTAAAAGGTTTAACAAGATAATCCGTTGCACCGGAAACTTTAGCTTTTGCTCGATCAATCCATCCTGATTTTCCTGTCACCATAATAATCGGAGTTTGACTGAGATCTGTATTATTCCGAATATATTTACATAATTGATAGCCATCTAAATTGGGCATATTCACATCTAATAAAACTAAATCAGGTTTACAATTAATAATCTCTATTAATGCTTTGGGTGATTCTGTGATCAGATGAACGTCAATCTGAGGATCGCTTAAATAGTTTTTAATTATTTTTAATACGCTAGGACTATCATCAACACAGATAATCGTTTTATCAGGTGAAGGAGGGGAGGAAGACGAAGAAAGTTGACAACCCGAAGAAAGCAAAGGTAACTGTTCAAAAGGGGCTTGGGGACCGCGTAATTTGACAAAACCTCTTTGAATCAATGGACGAATTTTCTTCGCTAACGTTAATTCATCTTGTTTGAGACGACTGGCTAATTCACGAAAACTTAATCCAATTAAAATCTTACCAAATTTTTGCCGAATTTCTTTGGCTAAAGGAGTTGATAAATTATCTTCTGCGGGCAGATAAGGACACTCATAGGGCGATACAATTTCTGGCCATAAGTCTTGCCATTTTTGAATTTTTTCTCGAACTTGGTTTAAAAGTTTTATAGAATCTAACCGAGCCAACGGCTTTGGAAAATCCGTACTTTCTTGAAACTGATGTTCAATTTCTTGAACGGATAAAAGAGACTCCAAACATTCTTCTGAACTTCGCAAAATAAAGGTCATAATTTCTTGAAAATCCAAAAAAGAGTGATTGACAAGATACGTTAAAGTACTGTATTCTGGATTATAAAATTTCCCCTGAATATTTTGAGTGAGTAAACTTCTAATCTGTGTTCGTGTTGCACTACTTAAGGTCGGATTATGCTGACTAACATAGCGAAGATGTCTCTCAAACTTTTCTTCTGGTTTTAACGAATGGGTAATATAAATGATACTCCCTTGATGAAAATAGAGAAACCATTGAACCTTTGAGCCTCGAATTGATAGACAACCTGTAGAACGAGAATCGGCGAACTTCTGAATAAGCGTGTCAACCGTTACCTTTGTTTCCTTACTATAGGACGATGGCATACAGTAAAACCTCCTAGAGCGTCTTCTAGATTAGTTTGCCCTAAAAGCCTGACAAAATTAACATCATAATCGACGAGAAGTTCTATCTCTAAAAATTTCTGGCAACAAAACCCCTACTCAATCCAGTCATCAATCGTCGCCTGATGAATCGCTTGATCACGAGTTCGTGCCTTTAACTTAGCCATAACATTATTGAGATGGAATTTGACCGTACTTTCACTAAGGATCAAGTGATGAGCAATATCACGATCGCGTAACCCCTGAGCCAAAAGCGTCAAAATTTCTAACTTTCGCTCTGAAAGAACCGGTTGTTTTTGAGGATCTCGCTCCATACCCCAAGTTTCGCCCCGCATAACAGCTTTGACAGCTTGTTGTAATTGGTGTGGGGTAATCGACCAATCAATTTTAACTTTAATTCCCTTGGGGATGATCTGAGTTTTTTGACCAATCCATAGTATCCATTTCGCCGATTGAATTTGCGTTAAATCATCGGTAAGTAGCGGAATACTTTCATCGCTTCGGTGACAAACCGCTAACCCTGCTAAAAAAGCAAGGGGAGTGAATGCCAGTTGTATAACTGGAGAATAGCACCCAATTCACACGGGTTAACCCAATATATTGGGAATTAATGGAACTTTTAAAACAATTTGAATCGCTTGTTGATTAACACTATTTTGGGTTTGTAACGTGCCCCCTAAAAAAGAAACTGGTAAAAACAGTCCGTTTAGGATAGACTCGAGCTAATCTTTGGCGTGGGAATTTGAAAAGGTAATTGGAACAATTGCTTCTAATGAGATAGAATCTTCCAGATAGATCAGACGGCAGTAAGTAGGTAGCCCTAAATAAACGTTAAAAAAGCAAATTGTTTTGGCTCTCTATATTTAAGCCAAAGCGCGCTAAATAGATATTGCCTTAATTGATGTTGTTTAGAACAACTCCTTTGAGCAAGACTTTGTTTAACTGCCTTAGCTAAATCAGATTCATCTTCAAACATTCTTCCTGAAATTTTATGCGTTTTTATTTGATGCCATCCTGCTTCTATTAAATTTAGTTCAGGACTATAAGTTGGTAGAAAAAATAGAAATAATCCTTTCTGTTCCCATTCTGGCTGTTTAGCTTTAACTAAACGACTTTTATGGACTGAGTAATTATCAAGAACAATCACTGTATCTATTCCTTTTTTTTTGTATTTTTCGGCTTCGTCCGCTTCTTTATCCAAAATCTTGACTAAATTTTTCTTTTTGGAATCTGCCGATTGACAAAGCATAATTAAAACTTTTATTGGGTTCATATATTCCTCATATATTTAGTCGTTTTCCTTTCTTTTTGCTCTGTGGTATGACTTTCTGTTTTCTGACTTTTATATAAGTATAACTGACTGGACTCCAGAGACTAAACTCTGCTTCATCCCAGTATTTTAGCCTTATTCTCTCCCTTGCCGAAGCCAAGCGCAGTATTTCTAGCTCTACTTTTTGGGCTTCTTTTTGTTGAGGAGATGGATGAATTCTTGTACTCACTTTTGTTCGTTTCCCTTTCCAGCCCTTTTTTTAAGAATCTTACGGATTCTTCCCGAAGTTAATTTAACTTTTCGTTCTTTTTCTAAGAGATTAGCTAACTGTTTACTATGATAAGTTCTTTCCTCTTTTTC
>JBGTGT010000042.1:0-9973 GCA_041746575.1 Microcystaceae cyanobacterium | reverse complement strand
CCTCATAAAAGTATACGCACAAAATACCCAGACAAAATGACGTAAGAGACTATGTTTTCCTCGGACTTGGTATTCCTTTAATCCTAACCATCCTTTCGCTTCTCGGTAAAAAACTTCTACCCAATTTCTTTGAGAATAGGTGTTAACAACCCATTCTTCTGTTACAATATCCGCCGAAACATTGGTCATAAAATAGTCTATGTCTGTTGCAGCTTCAAAAGGATTTGCATTCATGACGATAGCAAAACTTCTTTCTCCTTTTAGCTGTGAAACATAAGCTGTAAATGTTGTTACCCAAACCATCTTCGGTTTATCTAAACTTAGTTTAACTGGCTTCCACTCATCTTCTGGCAAGCTTTTTGCTAATTCATCTAATCGTATTTCTACTTCTTCTCCTTCTGAGTTAGTTATCGTTACATTTCGATTTTTAGCGACACCTCCTAGATATTTTAGTTTCTTTTCTTCGAGTTTCTGAATAAACTTCGTGTTGTTGCCATAACCAGCATCTATTAGCACGATTCCGGGACGATACCCTCTTTTTACACTTTTCTCTATTAACTCTATCCCGATGTCAGGTTTTTTCTTAAACTCTACGTCGTCTTTTCCTTCAGGCAAAGAACTGCCGTGTTGATATAATTCTATATCTAGTGGTAAGCTTTTTTTGCCATCGTATAGATGAGTGGTTACGACCACGATTCCATGATCGGTTTTCCCAATTTCCCCAATGTACTGTCGCCCTACTCCCGATGTAAAATTTCCCCTGTCTTGGTGCGCGTTCCCTTGCGGTGCGACCCCGCCCCGTCCGTACGACGGCGCGGGGTCGCACTGCTTTTTCGATGTCCTGAATCGTCTAAAATCAAGCTGAATCCTTTAGTTATTCGAGTTTGAGAACATTTGTTCATCACTTCTAAACGACGTTCATTGATCTTTGATTCTTCCCAAGGCGCATCGGTTAAAAAATGGTGTAATCGGTTATATACAACACCTATTGCATTATCGGACCTTTGAGTTAGGTTTTTTCTTTCACTTTCTCCTAATAATCCTCCTATATACTGTCTAAATCCTGTTTTTTGCGCCTTTGTTTTGAAGCAATCATCAAAACGTTTGCACCATTTTTCAAAACAGGGGGGCATAGCAGCAGGAGTCGTTTCTCTCATGATACTTAGTTCAACGTGAAAAGCTTACGCCGTAAACATTATACCCCTTTCTTGCTCCTTTTCTTGTTTAAGTCCCATTAATCCCTAAAAAAGTTAGGAGAGCAAATTCGTTTAAATTACTCTATTCTGTAGGGGTTGCGCATGCTTACGTCCAACCCATTTTATTACCCATTAATCAAGCGGATTTAGTATGAGAAATCGAAGCGATCGCTATACCCAGTTATCTTAACCGTGATAGCCGTGTGTTTATGTTGGTTGTGTGTCAAAGATTTAGTCAAACCTGTTCCTGCGATTGCCGAAAACCATGAACCCCTGAAAGTCGTTATTGCGGGTATTGAGTATTCATCTATTGCCAATGGTCGTATTAATAAATTTATGTTGAATTTATCCGAGAAGGGCATTCCTGCTTGTGTCGTTCCTAATGATTCTAATGATTCTTCTGTTTTACCCCTTTGTTCCAACCGAATAAATTAGTCAGCAATTGATGAGGATAATCTAAAATCTACCCTCTACAATCTGCCATCACTTGACGTTAAATCCGTTGTAAAAGGGATTTTCCATGACTATCTGTGCCACAGGTATAAAAAAGATGATAAGCAGACCCCAATTGTAAAACGGTTTCCGTTTCTTTGGGGCTGGGTTGCCAAGGTTTGGGGTTACCATAGGCGTAATAGGCTTCTACCCCATCAATGCCCAGATCTGCCGCTAAGGGAATGAGATCCTTTGCGGGGCGATAATAGCGCTCAGGATGAGCTAAAATCACTAATCCTCCGGCTTGATGTAACGCGTCTATCACCGTTTGCGCTAGGGCGTAACGACCTTGAGGGCGATAACCTTGAAGATAAGGGACAAGCACGGGGTGTTGAGGATTGAATCCATAACCCAAAAGATGAACTTCAATATCTGCGAGATCTGCCGTAATTTCTATTCCTGTCCAAAGCTGAGGTGAAGGCCGCTCAAGGGTTTCTATATAAGACTGAGCGATGTAATAACCTGCAACTGAGTGATGATCTGTAATGGCTAGCCCTTTTAATCCAATTTCTAAGGACTGCTTAATGACCGCCTGCGGTGTGAGTTGTCCGTCTGAACAGTGAGTGTGTAGATGGAAGTTGTAGTGATTAGGACAACTTTGCCAGCTAATCGTTCGCCATGCTGTCTTAAGGGTTTGAGTATCAAGACCAGACGATAAAACGGACGTTGATGCAACCATGATCAAAGTACCCTAATAGGGAATCATTTGGACTATTACCTCCAACATAACAAATTTTGTAAAGTTTGGTAACGATTCAGTTCAAGGTCGCCGACATTGATACTTAAAAAGTAGGCTAGGGTCAAGCCGAGAAAATAAAGTATTAAATCACACCTAATTTAAAGTTTTTTTCTTAAAAAACGAAGACTTTGCTATATAACAAGGAATTTAAGTTAAATAAGCAAGACAATGACCCATTAGAAAATAAACAACCAGCATAGCGGCCGCCGCTAAAGCCACTAACGTACCTGCTAGCATCAGGGAAAACTCTTGCTGCTCAAAGGCTTCCTGCATCAGATGCAGTGACCAAGCAACCAAGGCCACATCAAAAATGAGAATTGGAACTAGCATATTTTAAAAAATGTTAATTTTCTTCTATTCTAATACACAATTTCTCTGCGTCAAAGCGGGACATGAGAACTTAAGCTTTTCTATAGAATTGCCGCTATCCCAGTCTGACAGGGACTTTCTGGGTATGCAGGTAGTCCTTGATTTCCCCAACACGGAGTTGACCGTAATGTAACAAAGAGGCTAATAATGCGGCTTCGGCTTGACCTTTTGTGAGAGCCTGATAAATATCTTCACAATTGCCCGCTCCCCCCGACGCAATGACTGGAATTTCAACGGCTTCAGCGATCGCCCGAGTTAAGCATAAATCATAACCGGCTTGGGTACCATCTGCATCCATGCTTGTTACCAATAATTCTCCTGCCCCTCGTTTTTCAACTTCTTTTGCCCATTCTAAGGCATTAATTCCCGTATTTTCCCTGCCACCTCGAACATAAACCTCCCAACCTTGATTTTCTGGGTTATTTTTTCGTCTGGCGTCTATAGCTACCACAATACATTGTCTGCCAAAGCGATCGCTGGCTTCGTTTATAAAAGGGGGATGACGGACGGCGGCGGAATTAATACTGATTTTATCAGCACCGGCTCGTAACAAATTTTTAATCTGTTCTAAGGATTGAATGCCTCCCCCAACGGTAAGGGGAATAAAAACTTCTTCGGCAGTGCGATAAACAACATCGATGATGATATCCCGTTCTTCATGGGTTGCCGTAATATCGAGGAAAACCAACTCATCTGCGCCGGCCTCATTATAAGCCCTTGCCAATTCAACGGGGTCACCTGCGTCTTTTAAATCAACAAAATTAACCCCTTTAACCACTCTTCCTGCTTTCACATCTAAACAGGGCAATATTCGCTTGGCTAACATTTCTTTTCCTCGATGTATTTTATTGTACTGTCCACCAGCCAAAAACGGGGCCAATAAAGCGAATCGTTACCCAAAGAGCGGCCATCGCGGCGATACCAATCCAAGCCCCTGTTGTCGTTACCTTATAAGCTTTTTCAGCTTGAGATTGCGTAAGCGGAAGCCAAGAAAGAAGCCGCTCTTCTTTGCCGTATTGGTCTCCGAGTGCTTGTTTGCGACGTTTTGCTTCACCCATAAAGATTATCTCGAATGACGTTACTCTTTTATTTAAGCATATTGATGCCAGCGACCATTGACCTTCTCAAATTGAATGAACAAAGGACAAATGTTCATAATCAACTCTTTTAGAGAATAAAAGCCATAATAATAGGGTTTAAGTTGTGAGGAGTAACACGAAAATGCGAAAAGTGATTCAATCCCTATCTCAGTGGGGACTTATCCCCATGGGTTTTCTGGTGTGTCAGATAACTCCCGTTTTTAGTCAGACAGAGGTCTCTTTGCCTTCAGAAGCCTTAGAAATCTTAAAAAACCGCCCCCGTTTACCCTCTCCCATCTCAAGAAAAGAAGGGGCAACTCAAACCTTCTTTTTTTCGGCGGCGAGCGAAATGAATCAAGTGACAAGTGTCAGTGAGTTAAGGGATGTTGAACCGACAACATGGGCTTATGAAGCCTTAAGAAGCCTTGTGGAGCGGTATGGGTGCATTGTCGGTTATCCTGATCGGACGTATCGGGGCAATCGAGCGTTAACGCGGTGGGAATTTGCCGCCGGACTGAATGCTTGTCTTAATACGATGGAAAGATTGTTACAGGAAAACGTCGCTATTCTACAGGAAGATTTGAATACCCTTAAGCGACTGGCTGAGGAATTTGAGCAAGAATTAGCCGCTTTTGGCACTCGCATTGATAATTTGGAGTCCAGAGTTGCCTACGTGGAGGATCATCAATTTTCCACCACCACGAAACTCACAGGAGAAAGCATTGCGGTCTTTTCAGGCGTCTGGGGTCAAGAAACGGCGGCTATTGGTGAACCCAAAGGAACACCCATTACGGATGGTCAAATTGCGCTAAATTATCGTAATCGCTTGGTGTTTGATACCAGTTTTTCGGGGGAAGATAACTTAAGGGTGCGTTTTCAAACGGCTAATTTTGCGTTTGCTAGAGGGGGCAGTAATTTAACGGATTTTAACTTTAGTGCGGGTGGAAATAACCAAGTTCAGCTCAATAAACTACAATATCGCTTTCCGGTGGGGGATAACTTGACTTTATGGGCGGCAGGTGCCAAAATAACCTTAGATGACCTTGCTGATCCCCTTGCCCCCTATACTTCTTCCTTCACGACGGGTGCCGTGGCATTTTTCACCTCTTTAGCCCCTATTTATTTATTAAATGACTTTTTTGGACCTGGTTTTGGTGCGGCTTATACTTTCACCGATTCTCTCTCTTTAGCGGCACTTTACTCAACAGGAGCAGGATTTGACCCTAGCGAAGGAAAGGGACTCTTCAATGGACAATTTACGGCAGGAGCGCAGTTAACTTTTCAGCCTAATGCAAACACAGGCGTTGCGCTTGCTTATTTACACGATTACGTTCCTCAAGGTCAATTTGGCGATTTTCCCCTTTTAGGATTTACGGGGGTTGCCAATTCGGATAATCCTTTTGACGACAATGCAACTTCTGCCGATAACGTTGCCTTGATTTGGACATGGCAACTGACGGACGGCTTTAATCTCTCGGGTTGGGGGATGTATACGAATGCCTATGCACAAGGAGGAGAACGCGAGGGCGATACGGCTGATATTTGGAACTGGAAAGTCAGTTTTTCCTTTCCAGACCTTTTTAGGGAGGGCAATCTGGGGGTAGTGAGTATAGGGAGTCCTCCTTATGCCTCACGCTTAACTAATCGCAATAACGTACCGACGGACATTGTCGCCACCTACGATACACCGTGGATGGTCGAAACGTTTTATGTTTTCAAGATTAATGATAATATTTCCCTTTCGCCCGCCGTATGGGTGTCAATTAATCCTGAGAATGATCGCGCCCCGTTATGGGTTGGGGCATTGAGAACCAGTTTTGAGTTTTAATAAGGTAAAATAGCGAGCTTTTAAGAGTAAACTCTGGGGGTGTCTGGATTTGCACCCCTATGCTTTATTGCTCTTCATAAGAATCCCCCTCATAGGGTTGAACTCCTGTTTCGGGGTAATCATCATCACTCGGACGAAAGATTCTCAGAATGCTTTCCCAAAACTCTTGAGATTTTTGTGATAGTTGTTGCAAGATATTCATTTTTTTCGTTTTATTTGAGAATTTTTGACCATAAAAGCGATCTAATTCTCTATTTTTCTAGCGTTATTTATTTTTGTGATGACCTTAGGCATTAAGGTAAGAACAGAGGAAATGTTTAAACACTCCTTAGAAATTAACTATCAGTCCTATTTGCTTTGAGAAATGTTCAACTTTTATGATTCTTTTTAGATCGTATCTTGTTTGTAAAATTTTGGTATCTATCTATTGAGGAGAGTGATTATTATTTATTCTCTCTTTCGATAGATCAATTGATTGAGGAATTAAATTCATTTTTTGCCCTTCAGAAGGATTAAACGGCAAAAATTAAGTGGTATCATCAACGGGTTGGATCGGAACTACCCGTCGAAATATGACTAAAAGTGCGCCAGAAATCGATTTAGCGTCAGCCACTTCATTAGATACAAATACTATTCTTGAACGTCTCTCCGTCAAAGCAGAACAAGGATTAGACCCCTCCGCCGTTCGACAGAGACGACAAAAATATGGCGAAAATCGTCTTCAAGAATTTAAACAGCGCAGTTCTTGGCAAATTTTAATTACTCAATTTCAAAGTCCTATTATTGCTCTCTTAGCAGTAGCGGCGGTTCTTTCTTTTGCTTTCCAAGAATGGATTGAAAGCATTGCTATTATCCTTGCTATTTTGCTGAATGCAGCGATCGGTTTCTTTACAGAAGTCAAAGCGGTTCGTTCGATGGAATCGTTACAAAAATTAAGTAAAACAAAAACCAAAGTTAGAAGAAGTGGAAATATTCAAGAAATTGCCTCTGAAGAATTAGTGCCGGGTGATATTGTCATCTTAGATGGGGGGGATTTAATTGCCGCCGATTTGCGCTTATTGGAAGATTCCAAGCTGCAAGTGGATGAATCTGCTTTAACAGGAGAATCTGCGCCCGTTAGCAAAACAATAGACTCGATTAAAGGGGATTTAGCTTTAGCTGATCGACGTAATATGGTTTTTAAAGGAACTGCCATCACAAGGGGAACTGGAGAAGGCGTCGTTGTATCTACGGGAATGGAGACAGAACTTGGTCATATTTCTTCCCTCACTGCCGAAGCAAAAGAAGAAATTACGCCTCTTGAAAAACGATTAGACCGATTGGGAAAACGATTGATCTGGATTACGCTTGTTATTGCAATTTTAGTAGCAATTGTGGGGGTTATTGGCGGTAGGGATATCTATCTGATGGTGGAAACAGCGATCGCACTTTCAGTGGCGGCAGTGCCGGAAGGACTGCCGATTGTAGCGACAGTTGCCTTGGCGCGGGGAATGTGGCGTATGGCCAAACGAAATGCCATTATTAATCGTTTATCGGCGGTAGAAACCTTGGGGGCAACGAGCATCATCTGTACCGATAAAACGGGTACTTTAACCGAAAATAGAATGAGTGTTGCCGAAATTTACCTAGATTCTGGCATGATTACCGTCAGTGGCGAGGGACAAACCCAAGGACAGTTTAGCCGAGACGGTGACTCTTTTGATCCTTTGCAAGATGAATTACTGAGATCCCTACTAGAAGTCAGCATATTGTGTAATAATGCGGCGTTAAACCATGAAGATTACCCCTCTGTTGGCGATCCAACGGAAATCGCGCTCTTAGCAGTAGGTTCAAAGGCGGGTTTACGTCAAGAAGACTGCCAACAACAGCAACCCGAAGTCAGGGAAGAGGCGTTTGATTCCGATACGAAAATGATGGCTACCTTTCATGAGAAAGAGGGACAGTATCGAGTGGCGGTTAAAGGCGCACCGGAGGCTATATTGCCCATTTGTTCTGATTATTTGACGAAGGAAGGCAAAAAACAACTCACTCAAGAAAAGTATCAATTATGGCAGGAAAAAAGCGATCGCTTAGCCAAAAAAGGATTAAGAATTTTAGCGATGGCACAAAAAACGGTCTCCACCTCAGAAGCACAACCCTATGAGGACTTAACCTTAGTAGGCGTGGCGGGTTTACTCGATCCACCGAGACAGGATGTCAAAAAAGCCTTACAAGCTTGTCATGATGCCGGAATTCGAGCAATTATGGTCACAGGAGATCAACCCGTTACAGCGCGGAATATTGGGTTAGCTGTGGGATTAACCACAGAAGCAGAAGCAGAAGCAGAACTCGGTAAAGCCCTAAAAAGCCCCGATGAGATAGATCGACAAGAACACGAAAGATTGCGGCAAATTCCGATTTTTGCCCGTGTTAGCCCCGAACAAAAGCTTAATTTAATTGCGCTTCATCAAGAAGCCGGCTCCATTGTTGCCATGACCGGAGATGGGGTTAATGACGCACCTGCCCTCAAAAAAGCGGATATTGGTGTAGCAATGGGCAAAAGGGGGACACAAGTCGCCAAAGAAGCTGCTGATATGGTTTTACAAGACGATGCTTTTTCTAGTATCATTGCGGCAATAGAACAGGGACGAGCAATTTTTAATAATATTCGCAAATTTACCATCTATTTACTCTCTGGCAATACGGGAGAAATTATGGCTGTTGCGTTCGCTTCCTTGACCGATGCGCCTTTGCCCTTGTTACCCTTACAAATTCTTTTTCTTAATGCAGTTAACGATGTTTTCCCCGCCCTTGCTTTGGGTGTCGGCGCAGGAAATCCCAATTTGATGCAACGTCCTCCCCGTCCGTCGAAAGAGTCAATTATTACCCAAGGTCATTGGTGGGCGATCGCATTGTATGGTTTAATCATTGCGGCGGCAGTTTTGGGGGCATTTGCCCTTGCATTAATTACCTTGGGAATGCCGGAAGAAGAGGCGGTGACCATTTCCTTTATGACGTTGGCTTTTGGACGATTATGGCACGTTTTTAATATGCGTGAGGCGGGTTCAGGTTTATTTCGCAATGAAGTGACTCAAAATCCTTATATCTGGGGAGCATTGTTAATCTGTACGGGGTTACTATTGGCGGCTGTTTATTTACCCGGATTATCGGATGCTTTGCAAACGGTTCATCCTAGTTTAAGGGGTTGGGGGTTAGCCATCGGGATGAGTTTTATTCCCCTAATTATTGGACAACTAGGCAAAGTCCTTTTTGAAAAATAACGTTTGTAATGTTTCTGTTTAGTTCTTGACACTCGACTTTCTTAATACTGTTACTCTCTCAAAAAAAATGCTGGATTGGATTATTAATACAATAAACACGTTGGGTTATGTTGGAATTGCTCTATTGATGTTTTTAGAAAATCTTTTTCCGCCCATTCCCTCAGAGGTAATTATGCCTTTAGCTGGATTTGTCGTGACTCAAGGGAAATTGAATTTTAGTGCGATTGTAGTAGCTGGAGTGATTGGTTCAGTACTAGGAGCTTTGCCTTGGTATTTCTTAGGAAGAGTGCTAAGCTTAGAACGCATCGAAACCTTAGCTGATCGATATGGTAAATGGTTGACGCTTTCTCGTAAAGATATTGCAAAAGCGAGGCAATGGTTTGAGCGTCGGGGTGAGGCAACGGTGTGTCTGAGTCGCCTCGTGCCGGGGGTACGCACCTATATTTCTGTTCCCGCCGGAATGAGTAAAATGCCTTTATTTCCTTTTTTATTTTATACAACAATAGGAACAACACTTTGGGTGAGTTTTTTAGCTTATCTGGGATATCTTCTGGGGGCAAACTATGAACAGGTAAAACAATTTGTCTCTCCTATTAGTACGATTATTATTATTGGGTTGATAACCACTTTTATCATTTGGATTATGAGGCGAAGAAGACAAGTAAGCTCTAAATAATACCAAATCCGCATCTTGCAAACCTACTTATAGATTTCTTTCTCTCTGCTCCCTTAAAAAGGGTTTATCTAAAAAGGTGTTAGCATTCCTGCAGAAAGCCTTTTCAAAAAATACTCAGCAAAAAGCACCCCCTAAGATAAGAGGATGCCTTTTGTTTAACTATTCAATTGTCATTACTCAAAGGAATTAACCATTGATAGCTGGAGCAGCAACAGGCTCAGCAGAAGCTAAGTCTAAGGGGAAGTTGTGAGCATTGCGCTCGTGCATTACTTCCATCCCGATTCCAGCGCGGTTTAAGACATCTGCCCAAGTTCCGATCACTCGTCCTTGAGAG
>JBGTGT010000041.1:0-5954 GCA_041746575.1 Microcystaceae cyanobacterium | reverse complement strand
ATATAAGGCAAAAGTCAGCGACATGACAGAATAAATCTTCTAAACTAATCATAGGGAGAGCTAGCTGTACATTTTGTTCTTTTTCAGCTTATCATCTCTCCCTTTCCTTATCCAGAACTCAGGTTAATCATAGTTTATTCTGATTTATTTTAGGATAAAGCGAGTCCTTTCTTTCCCATCCGCCTCCAATCACTGGAAAACTGCTCTTGACATCTACTTTATTCTCTTAAGTTGTCACGAATGACCACCCCTTTACGTTATGATACCGAGACCCCCCTTCAACTCGCCCAAAGTATTCGAGATAACATCGAAAAATTAGATCATATCCAAATGAATATTCCGTCCCCAACCATCCATTCGGCGAAAGAGATCGCACAAGAAATTACTAATGCGGTTCAGTCTCATTTTGGCGAAGATGCTCCAAAAGTTGTTATTGTGGACCAATTATCTGCGAATGCGCTGGCCACCTCCAAACAAATTCGGATACGTCGGGATGCCCAATTCACTGATAAAGATGCCATACAATTAATTAATCATGAAGCTTTTATTCATGTTTTAACCTCATTAAATGGGAAAAAACAAACGAATTTACCCATTTTAGCAGAAAGTCATGTAGGAACAACCCGTACTCAAGAAGGATTAGCGGTTTTTGCGGAAGTCATCAGCGGCACAATGGAACTCAATCGCTTTCAACGGCTAGCTGATCGCGTATTTGCTATTCAAATGGCCATCGAAGGAGCAGATTTTATCGAAGTTTATCGTTACTTTCTAGAACGGACAGATCAGCCGAATCAATCGTTTGAAAGTGCTCGTCGGGTGTTTCGCGGGGGAGTCATCACCGGTGGCGCGCCTTTTACAAAAGACTTGGTGTATTTATTGGGATTATTACAGGTTAGTAGCTTAATTCGCTCAATTTTCTCAGCTGGACGAGCAGATTGTTTGCGGCTTCTTTTCTGTGGCAAACTAGACATTTTTGATATCCCAGCTTTAGGAGAACTCGCAGCAATAGGACTCCGTCGCTTACCCACTTATTTACCGCCTTGGGTAAATGATCCTCGATATCTGCTGGCTTTGTTAACTTATTCCAATTTTATCAGTGGTATTGACCTCGAAGTGACGACCGAAGTCGTTAAACGGGCGTTAGCGGATACCCCCGTCATTGAAATGAATTGGGAACAGGTCAATTAACCAATAGGCGTTTGCAATCTTATAGAATACACAATTTATGGTAGGAGTGCAAGGTTTGCGCCCAAAAGGATATGACATTAACTTTTTATTTGCTGTAAGTTTGGGAAGAAGAGAAATAATGAATTTTAAAGGATTGACAACCAGATACGGATTATTTCTGGCAAATTTCTTTAATTATCAACAATTTTAACCGAACTTCCTTCTTTTAAGCCTTCTCCTCCCGTAACCACTAAAGATTGATTTAAGCTTAATTTGGGAGAAGACACGGCCATTTTTTCGCCCATATCTGCCACAATTTCTACATTAATCGACTGGGCTGTATCTCCACTCACCGTATAAACGAGCCAATCCTCTCCTCGACGAATCAAAGCATCACGAGGAACAATAAAGGTGTCGGCATCGGCTTCGATGGGTAATTGCAAGTCTCCCTGAACTGCCATTCCCGCCAAAAGCTTTTGCGGAGGATTTTGCAAGTTTAAGCGGATTAATTGCCGTCGAGAGGTGGGATCAGTCGCTGGAATAACCCCCGTAATCTGGGCTGTTTCTTGCCATTGGGGTAACGCTCTTGCAGTTAACTGTACCGCTAAGCCGGGATAAACTTGGCGGACAAGCGATTCTGGCACTTCTAAAAAGATATCTAACTGCTGATCGCTCACTAAGGTCACTACCGGATCACTGACTTCCACATAGTCCCCCGCATCCACCGTGCGAGATTGGACGACTCCCGACGTTAACGCCTTAATTTGCACCCGAGATAGTTGTAATTGCGCTTGTTGAACGGCTGCTACTGCCGCCGCTACTAATCCCTGTTGCGCCTCAATTTCTTCTTGAGTTGGCCCTGCGATCGCTTCTGCTAACAACGCTTCTTGTCGTCTTCGCTGACTGATCACCCCATCGAGGGTCGTTTTCGCTTCAGCCTCCGTTTGACGTGTCCTAATTTTTTCGGCAGTTAAAGCCGATTCTGCTTTTGATCGCTCACTTTGGGCGGCATCCGCTTCTGCTTTTGCTTCTACTAATGCCCGTTCTGAAAATGCCCCTTCTTGGGTGAGATTTTCGATTCTGGCTAAATTATCTTGAGTCTCTTTTTCTCTGGCAATGGTTCTTGTGACGTCTGCCTCTCTTTGAGCCATTAAATCAGGCGTTAAGCTAATGATACTCTGTAAATTGGCTCTGGCTTCTTGTTCTCTGGCAATGGCGGTGTTTAATTCCGCTCTTCTTTGACTGATAATTTCAGGGCGAGTGCCGACCGTTAATTTCGCCAATTGACTTTTTTCCTTGGCCAATTGCGCCTTTGCTTGGGATAACGCCACCTGTTGATCCGCATCTTCTAAAATGACTAAAGTCATCCTCGGCGTAACTTTGTCCCCTTCCCTGACTAAGACCTGTTTGACTAAACCATCCGTCTGCGATCGCACTGTTGCTGTTTCTCCCGCCTCCGCTTGTCCGAGTAACTTAACCCGTTTCACCCCTTCTTTTTGGGTAATGGGCAAGGTTTTAACCGGACGGGGGGGAGATTTTTCTGCCGTTTGGGCAATGGGGGCAGAATTTTGCGCCATCAATTGCCATAATCCCAGACCACCAATGACTAAGAGAAGAATTAACCCCCAAATGGGGGGCTTTTTGCCTTGCTTTTCTGTTATTTTCGTTTCAGGCTTCTGCATAGATAAATAGACATCTGAGGAAGATTGAGAAAAATTCATCGCTGAGTTAGGGGGTTTATGAGCTTATGCCGATCCTAAAGAAACATCAGCACTCTGATCCATCTATCGTCAGAAGTAAAGAATATTTGTTTTATTTTATCTTTAAATAATAAAGTAGAGACGGATTCTGAATCCTCTCTACCTCAAGGTTAATCACTCGCAACTGACCCCAAAATTTAGATAAAGAAAAGACTGGGACTAATGGTGCCAAAATCGGGTAACGAGCCTGTGTATCCTGTTATATCAATTACGGTGTCGTATTGCACTTCAAGGGCGGATGTGGCATCGTTAATCACCATATACGTTCCAGCGATCGCTCCTGATGAAACTTGAACAAGTGCCGCGCTTTTTGCTCCTAAGGCTTGATTACCGGCCGTCGCACCATCGGCATCGGTAAAGACCTCAGTGACCAAATCCAATAGAGTAGATACCATACTATCACTTGCACGAGTCAGTCGAGGGGGACGACTAAAAGAGGCACCACCCCTTGTCAAGAGGTCAATCTTATCAACACCGATGGCAAAATCCTTAATCTGATCATGAGCCGCAATGGATGATTCACCAAATCGAAAGATAAAACGGTCTGCCCCCTCATTACCCACTAAAATATCACTTCCTACCCCCCCATTTAAACGATTAGCTCCAGAATTTCCTGTTAAAAGATTATTATTGTCATTTCCCGTGCCATTAATTGTTCCATTACCACTCAGTAAGAGATTTTCTACTAGCGCGGGTAAAACAGTGTTGGTACTAGCCACGAGGGTATCGCTGATGGTGGCAACGGCAGTACTTTGAGCGAGGGTAGCATTGACGGGATTACTCAAGGTTAACTTAAAGGTTTCATCGACTTCACTGAGATCGTCATCTTTGACACTGACGCTAATCGTCGCTTGAGTTTGGTTCGGAGCAAAGATCAATGTTCCTGTTTGTGTGTCGTAATCTTGACCCGCCTTAGCCGTTTGATTAACCGTGCTATAGTCAACAGCAATCGGACTTGCACTGGCTTGAGAAAGCGTCACCGTAAAAACAACTTCTGTATCGAGTCCTTCAATGACTGTTGCTGGATCACTAATACTAATAGTTGATGGCGTAACGGTCGGTGGCTGAACAATCGTTCCGTTGATATCGTACTGCCCTAAACTCCCATAATCACTATAACCTGTTGTTAAGGGATCTCCTTTGCCCACTCCGTCGATTTTGAGATAATAAGTTCCTGCTATTACCGTCTTCGTAATACTTGCAGAGAGGAGTTCACTGGGATTGGCAGAAGCAATTAGCGTTCCTGTGGAATTGTAAAGTTCGGCTAAAATATCCAAATTGGGTCCCCGATTAAAGGGGGTGACGTTGAGGTTAATTGACCCTGCCCCCGTCGTAAATTGATAGAAATCTACATCCGTATTACGCTCAATAATTCCTTTTCCCCAGACAGACGTTCCCGCGACGTTGAGGTTGTTGGCTGTTCCGATGGTATTTCCTGCATCATCAGCCCGATACCCAAAGCCGTTTGTCGTCGTAATAATCTGTAAATCGTCTTCTTGGTTATTCGCAGAACCATATTCGCCTTTACTCCACTGTACCAAATTTTTATAATATCCGACCCCCATCGCCGATGCCCAACCGGTTTCACCGCTACCGTGTCCTTGATAGTAACTTTCCGCCGGGCTAATGCGTCCGTCATGATTTAAGCCAAGGGTATGACCGACTTCATGGGTAATGGCGTCGGCGGTATATTTCTCGTTGCCATTCGCTAATTGATCTTCAAAGACAAAGGCGGGTGTATCACTGCCCCAAGTAAAAGAATTGAGGAAAGCGACGCCCCCAGCACTTCGTTGAAACCAATCATCGCTACTACCCCCAACCACAACCCTTATACCCCAACGGCTATCGCCGCCGCCACTGTTACTCAAATCACCCAAGTTGGCCGGGGCTTGTGTGGTCACATTGACGTTAAAAGGACTAAAATCTTCGGACACTCGTTGCCAAATATCATAGATTCTTTCTAACTCGGCATTACTGAAGGACGAACTATTCCCATCAAAATCATAAGCAGGGGTTATAAAATCTTGATTCCCTGAGTAATAATAATTCCAATACGTTCCCGAAGTGGTGTGTCCATCAAAATCAAGATAAATAGTATGCTGCGCGCTTGATAAGCTATTTAAGGCAAAAACTTGAGACGGATCAAAAGCAGAAATGGTTAATCCCTTTAAGTCTAATGAATCTACTGAATTCCCTTGAATTTCTCGATCAAAAGCCGGAAATAAACAGCTTGAACAGCAACAGCTTTTCTCATGTTGTAAATTACTCGACAGGCCGGAATGAATTGCATCTGTGAGCGTAACTTGTTCAGATTGAGGGGATTGGCTTAAAGGCGATCCAGTAGAAAAGTTAAAGGGATCATTTGGCTGAACGGAAGCGTCGGACTCAGTCTCTATTTTTCCTTTTGCCCATAATTCTTCGGATGAAGTTGTCTCGAATAAAGAACTAGAATTGATCGGATCTAAAGTGGATTCAGTAACATTATTCATAGCAATTACCTTAGTTTAGTTGGGAACAGTAACTATTTTTTTTGTTTGCTCTTAATAAATTTTAATATTAATTATTTAATTTTCTAAGCGGGAAATCACCTATTTTTATTCTTTCTTTTTTGGGTGTTTTCCACAAGTAATTAGAAACTTATCGGCTGTAAAAAGCAATTGTCAAACCCATTATTATTTTTCTAGTCATATTAGCCAGTACATTTGCTTAAATCGTTTCGTGGCTTGAAAATCTTGATCGAAAAACTTACTTAAATCCACGCAATAAAGGAATGAGAAAATGTAAAAAGAAACTCGCTATCCCCCTATAAAATTTGATTGACAGCAAATTGCGAATTAATATCATACACCTTTAGTCCCAAACTTTGCACCCTTACCATCAATGCTGTAACTCTACAGTTGTAGATAGAAATTAGGGGGCTTGGGCACGTTTGCAGTAGTGATAATAGCGAGCTACAGCCTGATGGGTTCTGCGCCAAAATGACCAATGCAAGATCGACTCTAAAGACCAGATGCGGGGAAACAGTAA
>JBGTGT010000040.1:0-68847 GCA_041746575.1 Microcystaceae cyanobacterium | reverse complement strand
TTACTGTTTCCCCGCATCTGGTCTTTAGAGTCGATCTTGCATTGGTCATTTTGGCGCAGAACCCATCAGGCTGTAGCTCGCTATTATCACTACTGCAAACGTGCCCAAGCCCCCTAATTTCTATCTACAACTGTAGAGTTATATTATCTATATTGGCTGAAATTTTATTGTATATTTTAGCTCAATTTCCGATCAACAAATCATGATATTTACTGCCCAATCTGCTATACTCTATCTCGTGTTAATCCTCTTAATATTTTGTTCTATTTTTATAAATTTGAGTATGATGTCTATGCTTAATCATTTAAATTCCCGTCAAAAAATTAATAAATTTTGTGTAATTACAACTCAAAGAAGTGGTTCAACATGGATGACTTATTTACTAGATAATCACCCCCAGATAAATTCTTATGCTGAAGTGTTCGCCGGTAATCCTTATGGAAAAAACCAATGGACAGATCAACGAATTATGCCTTGTTATCTGTTTAGAGCGCAACATAATTTTAATCAAAGACCTTTTATTATCTTTCAATATTTTGACTATTTAGAAAAAACAGCAAATGATTGTCAAGCGATTGGATTTAAACTAATGTATGATCAAATAGGATGGACACCTGAAATTTTAATTAAGTTAATAACAGGGCGATACAAAATTATTCACCTCATTAGAAATAATTATCTCGATATTGTTCTTTCTCGTGTAAACGCTTGGAATAAAAGGGGAAACCTCATTGTACACACTACTGAAAAAAAAGAATTACGTCCCGTTAATTTGAATATACAAAAAATAGTGAAACAAATGGATAAACTAGACCAAGACGTTAAAAAATATACTTTACTCTTGAAATATTTGCCCAATGAAGTAATGACAATTACTTATGAGTCCTTAGTTCATCATAAATTGAATGTTTTACAACAAATTAGTTCTTTTTTAGAAGTGGAGAATTCAGGCGTACAATTTAATGACACTCTGCAGAAATTAGCGCAGGAACCTATCAAGAAAAGATAGCAAACTACGCTGAAGTTAAAAAAACTTTAGAAAACACTAAATATTCAGTATTTTTAGAAAATCTTTGAAAGATGCAAACAATGTCGTTTTTAGAGAAAAATAACTCTTGATTGACGAACGCAGGCGTCGGCTTTTAAAGCCGGTGTACCGTTTACCTTTTGACCTTAAACTCGGAAACGTTGAGGCTTTAGTTTGTTAATCATTGCATTGGTAGGTTAAGGTACCGTTCTATCAAAAGAATAGCCACAATATCATCAATGGGACGGGGTGGAAGACGCATTCCCTGAGGAATTAGACGAGCAAAGCCTTGAGGGGGAAACATTTGCCAATAGCGATCGCGCGCTTCTAAAGTACTATTGCGTTCATCTACTAACTCGATCGGCCAAGAAGGATGCAATGCCATTTCTAGCGTATTTTTCCACTGTTTAGCGGTCGTTTGATTGCCCATAATCAAGATATCAATGGGGTAATTTTGAGCCATTTTTTTAAGTACATCAACCGCAGCATTAGCCGTGATCACTTCGTGGTAGTAAAGAGTAAAATGGTCATCCATTAAGGCTACACCACATTTATCTCGTCCGGGATCAAAACCAAGTAATATCATTTTGGACTTTCTAACTGCAATGGGTCATTCTTTATTATCCTTCACTGTCAATAATAACATCTCCTCGATCTATGGCTAATAATCTTAATTGAAGAGGGCCTGCTGTATAGGCATCCTCAGCCGCGATCGCTTGAATTTCATCGATAGGAACTTCTGATTCACTCACTTTTTCAATAAAAGTCAGTAAGGCCTTAATTTGTCCTTCTTCTATTTGAATAGGGCCGAGAATTCCTGCTCGTCTAGCCCGAAATCGAGCCGCTGATAACAGTAAATCCAGTCGTTTTTGCATTTCTTCTTCATGGCGATTATCGGGATCAATTGATACTTGGGCAATAATTTCTGCTTTCGAGAAAATTTGTTGATTAGGGACAACATCGGCAAAGACTCTGACTTCTTTTTCCCCTTGTACATAATTTCCGGCTGATAAAATACGCACCACATAATCTTGTTTTTCTTGCAATTGTTGGATGAGTTGCTCAACCTGTGCCTTCGTAATTTTGACTACTCGATCTGTCGGTTGCAATTCTCCAGTTTTACCACTTATAAATCTAATAGTATTGAGATTGGCTTGTCTTAATAATTCGTCAATTACGTTAATCACCGCATCAGAATCAACGATCCGAACTGCACCAAATGCTAGCACTTGACCTCGCACAATGGCAATTTGTCGTTCTCTTAATTCTTGATAGGTTTGATAGTATTCTTCTAAAACAGCAACTTGTTTTTGAAGAAAGCTTAATTGTGAGGTTAACTCTGTTAACTTCAATTCTCTGTTTTGTAAAATTTGATCTTTTTGGGCGATCGCTTCATCAAGATCTGCGATCGCTTGATCTCGTTTATCAATTTCAGTTTGCAATTTGCTTTGTCGATTTTGTAGAATTTGTAATTGTTTTTCTGACGCTATCAACTTTTGCTGTCTTTGTTGTAGGATTTGATTTTGTTCTGTGACTTTTCTTTCTTGTAATTGTAGTTCTTGGTCTTTTTGCTTAAGGGTTTGATCCCGTTGTTGTAATTGAGTATTTTTAGCTTCAATTTCAGTTTTTAAGCTATTAATTTGATTATCTAAATTTTGTTTTTGCTGGATCAATCCTTCTCGATCTTTCATGAGGGTTTGAATATCTGAACGAAGCCGATTAGCTTGCCCAGAGACGGATTGTAATTGATTTCTTGCCCGTTGAAAATTTTGATTAATAACTTGCAATTGTTGTTTGACTGTTACTCTTTCTTTTCTAGCTGAGCTTAATTCCCTTTCAATCTCAATTTTTGCTCTTTTTGCATCTCTAACTTGATCTTGGGCTACCCTCAAATCCCGTTTGATTTCATCGAGTTGAAATAATCCTTGACGAAGAGGTTCACTAAAAATTAATAATATGCCAAACGTAGAAGCAGAAATGAGCGTTCCCGTCACAACCGTTACTAACGTTGCTGTCTGTTTTGGTCTTAAATTAAATAGCCTTAGACGCGCTTTTCCGACCTTTGTACCAATCTGATCGCCTAAAGCTGCAATCACTCCCCCTAAAATCAATGCTACCAAGATAGCAATGATAGCAATCGTTGACATAAGCAGTTAGGTAAATTGTTGACTCAAAGCCACCGGATTATGAACCGTAATCTTTTTTTTGTGGATAGAAATCATTTCATCTTGCCTCAATTCCCCTAATAAGCGAGTAACGGTGACACGGGTTGAACCAATCGCCTCGGCGATCGCTTGATGGGATAATTTTAGGTCAATCCGAATCCCTTCAGGAGTAGGAATGCCAAAATCACGGCATAAAATTAACAAAAAACTGACGAGTCGCGATCCCATATCCCGATGAGCGAGGGTTTCAATCATCATTTCTGTCTGTAGAATTCGCGAGGATAACCCTTGTAGCATCAACATCGCCAGTTCTGGATTACTATTTAAGGCTTGTTCTACCTGTTCAATGGGAGCAGAGAGGAGTTCTACAGGAGTAAAAGCAACAGCATGGTAGAAGCGATCAGATCGTTGACCTGTAATTAGAGATAATACCCCAAAAACGCTATTTTCCCTTAATAACGCCACTGTAATCTCTTCGCCCGCTTCATACACCCGAGAAAGTTTGACCGCCCCTTTTAGCAGAAAATAGACCCTTTCGGCAGGATCACCCGGAAAAAAAATGGTTTTGCCCCGTTCAAAGCTTTCGACAACGGGGGGAAATGATCCGTTACCAATGCGACGAAAGACGGCGGCGAGGGGTTTATCTTGGGTCAAGGTCAAATCCATTGTAGGCTTATCAAACAGGGTTTATTCAAGTGACGTTCGCAGAGGTCGGAGAACCGTTCTTCTGGCAATTAATCTAACACTTTAACCGATCCGCTGAGAATTTGGCGACACAAATGCCTCAAAATGATCTTAGGGGGAGTTAATAGTCAGTTTTCTGTACGATTATACACACCCATCCTAACAATTAGGAAATTAACCTCGCTAAAATTTTTCGTCAAGGATATTATGTTAGATTTAACTGGAAAAAAGGCACTTGTAACTGGAATTGCCAATAATCGCTCTATTGCTTGGGGAATTGCCCAACAGCTACATAAGGCAGGGGCAAACATTGGCGTTACTTATCTTCCCGATGAAAAAGGACGCTTCGAGAAAAAGGTCAGAGAGACGGTAGAATCCATTAACCCTAGTCTTTTTGTAGCCTGTGATGTACAGAATGATGAACAAATCGAAGCAGTTTTCGCAGAAGTGGAGAAAACATGGGGAAATCTAGATATTTTGATTCACTGTTTGGCCTTTGCTGATAAATCAGGTTTAGGAGGCGATTTTAGTGAGATTCCTAGAGCGGTTTTTAGTCAATCTCTCGATATTAGTGCTTATTCTCTGACCCGTTTGGCAAAAGCGGCTAAACCCTTGCTGACGGAGGGTGGCAGTATCGTAACCTTAACCTATTTAGGCGGTGTGAAAGTGATTCCAAACTATAACTTAATGGGGATTGCTAAAGCGGCGTTGGAGATGAGTGTTCGTTATTTAGCCACTGAAATGGGTGAAAAGCAAGTGCGCGTCAATGCTATCTCTGCAGGGCCAATTCGGACACTTGCGTCTTCGGCAGTAGGAGGTATTTTAGACATGATTCACCATGTAGAAGAATTAGCTCCTCTCAAACGCACCGTTACGCAAACAGAAGTAGGTAATACAGCCGCTTTTTTGTGTAGTGATCTTGCCAGTGGCATTACAGGACAAATTATCTATGTCGATGCCGGTTACGAAATTATGGGAATGTAACCTTCACCCTAAATTCGGGATAAAAATATTGATCAAAGGTCGGGATTCTGAATTAATGAGTTTAAAAAACCTAAATCCTGACTTTTTCCCTTAAGCAATCCATTTCTTATCCAGAATTGTAGTTCAAGTTATTATTCCATTAGTTCATTATTAAAGACCATTCATCTTACAATTTTAAATGACTATTCTGAAAAATATGCGTAAATCTCATGAATCATCCTCCTTTATCTGATGTTTTCACCATCTTTTTCCTGACTTTAGGCCCTATTAAAACGATTCCCGCCTTTTTTATCTTAGCCGGCGAAGCAACTCCTCAATTTCGCTCGAAAACTGCTCTACAGACGACCTTCATTGCCACAGGAATTTGCTTATTTATCGCTTTAATTGGGCATAATGTGATTGGCAAGTGGAATGTATCCCTCGATGCCCTTAAGTTAACAGGAGGATTGATCTTACTCCTCTCTGCCCTAAAAATCATCACTATGCAATCCCAAGCCACCGGAGGCAAAAAAGCGACGGCCGAAACCCCCCTGAAAGAGTCAACTAGATTGGCATTATCTCCCTTAACCATCCCTGTTGTAATTACCTCTTATGGCGTGGTGGCAATTTTATTTTATATGGTCATTGCTAAAGGAGATTTCGTTTTCCAAGCGCAAGTGATAGGCATCCTACTTTTGATGATGTTTCTAAATTATCTCGGTATGATTTTCTCCGACGAAATCATGAATGTCGTGGGACTGCCGATATTACGCCTGATTGGATGGGTATTTGCCGTCATGCAATCCACCTTAGCCATTGACATCATGTTAAGAGCATTTAAATCTTTAGGCATTATTCACAACATTCCTTAAATAAATCTTATAATCGCAATTTTTATGTAAAAATACATTATAATGTTCTATTGGACGCTAAAATAGATTATTTATCTGCAATAGCAATCTATTCTATCTCTTGCTCCTCATCACGCTGAATAATCGTCGTTTTTTCCCTTTTCCTCTATGGTTAGAAGAGAAGGGAGAAAAGAATTTCATAACTTGATTCGTGCCGTTAATGTCTTTTAAATTGGGAGATATTTCCATGAAAATCTTTGTCAAATCCTTTCTTCCCTTGCTTTGTCTCGCCGCTTTAGCTCCTAATACCGCTTATGCGAAAGGAGAATTCATCGTTGAACATGATAATGGCGATATTGACACCTATTCCAGCGTCGAAATCTTTGACACCGACGATACGATTTACTTTAAAACTGAAGAAGGCGAAAGCACAATCCTGATTACCAAAAATGAATGTGATAAAGAAGGAGAATTAGTGGTGTGCAACAAAGCTCGTATGGGCATTGATACAGAAGGGGTGACAGAAGAGATTGTTATTAAGGAAATCTTCCTCTTTATCAACCCTAGTAAAGAAAAACAACCCATTAAAGGCTCTACCGTTACCCTAAGTCCGGGAACGATTCTCTTAGAAGCCGTAACAGGTAAAGGAGCATATATCACGGGTTTAGGCAAAATTGACGCTACCACTAAACCGGTAGGAGCTTCCCGATGAAAAAAGCGATTTCTCTAAGTCTTATTCTCTCTCTTACATCCTATTTATTTATTCCGCTTCAACTCGTTTCTGCCTTTGAGACAAACCCTTCTGCTGAAACTTTAACAGCACAACGACGGTCAGGAGGAGGCAGTAGAGGAGGAAATCGGGCGGCTAATCGAAGCGGTGGCGGTAATCGGACCGCGAATCGTAATAATAGCGTAAATCGCCATAACGTGGGCGCAAATGGCAGTGGACGAGTCAAAAAGCCCAGTACGGCTCAACGCCCTAGTGGCCAACGTCCGGCTAATCGAGAAAATTTAGATGTAGCAGGACAACGAGCAGGAAGCGGTCGAATTAATCGAGATCAAGCCCAAAATCGCCCTAATAACGTTAACCGTGATAATGCCAGCAATCGGGTTAATAACGTTGACCGCAATAATGTACGCAATCGGGTTGATAACAACCGAAATATTAATGTTAGCAACGATCGCCGTTATAGTAATCGCGTTAACCGCAATACGATCAATACAGGAAATCGCAACATTATTGTCAATCCTAGACCTAATTGGGGTGGTTGGGGTTGGAATAGCGGTGTAGCGTGGCGACCTAATTATGGCTACTGGGGTGGCGGTTTTTGGGGTGGCTTTGCCGCAGGCGCGGTAACGGCAGGGGTAACGGCGGCAGTCGTTAGTGCGGCTAACGCTAATAATGAGCCTGATTACATTATTATTCAGCAAAATAGCCCCGGTTATCAACTTTTTGACGGTTATGGACTATCGCAAGTTCAATGCGTCGAAGAGTCAAATTTAGTTTATATTTATGGCCCCCAAGACAGCCTGATTTGTGCCACGCCTAATACGGTTGTAACAGCAGGTTATTATGATGTTGATCCAGAGGGATTGACCTTAATTGCCCGTTAATAACCCCAATTTAAACATATTGCATCTCTAATCAGTTTGAGTTTTCCATAACCTCAAATTCTGATCAATTTGTTGCCATAAGGCTTCTGGGGTTGAATGGTTATTAATAATAACATTTGCCCTAGATATTTTTCGTTTTAATGGCCATTGACTTTTAATGCGCGCGATCGCTTGTTCTTCTGTGAGGTGATTGCGGTGTTGAAGACGTTGAATTTGTGCAGATAATGGACAAGTCACCACCCAAATTTCTTTGACTAAATCGGTCATTTTCGCTTCAAATAATAAAGGGATAACGAAGACTAAAACAGGAGATGAATTTGTTTGCCTGACTGCTTCAAAACAGTTTCTCACAACGGGATGGATTTGTTCTTCCAACCATTGTTTTTCCAATGAATCGTTAAAAATAATATTGCCTAAGGCTTGACGATTTAAGTCTCCATTCTCTTGACGAATTGACTCTCCATAACGTTTAAAGATTTGCCGTAAAATGGGAGAATTGGCATCTATCGCTTCTTTAGCATAGATATCAGCATCAAAAATGGGTAAATGATATTTATCTGCTAGATATTGGGCAACAGTGCTTTTACCTGTCGCAATTCCGCCAGTTATGCCAATAATTCTCTGAAGATTCATTATTTGAGGCTAAAATGATTAGAGCTTCGCTCAACAAAAAAGGAAATAAAATTATTTTACCCCCATGAAACCCTTAAAGTGTCCCAAATGCAAAGGAAAGTTAGAATCAATTGTTTACGAAACCATTGAAGTTGATCGCTGTTGTCAATGTCAAGGGATTTGGTTTGATCAAACCGAAGCAGAGTCGCTCAAAAAAAAACAAGGTTCAGAGAAAATTGATCTCGGTAATCCTAATTCTCCCTCCAATCAAGATAGGGTGAACCCAACCCTTAAATGTCCCAGGTGTCGAACAACCCTGATCAAAATGTTAGATTTAGATAAATATCAAATTTGGTACGAAAAATGTCCGAACTGCCAAGGAATTTGGTTAGATGCCGGAGAATTTAGCCAATTTAAACAGAATTTTGCCACTCAAGAGTTTCGGTTTCCTTGGCAAAAGCATAATAATTCCTAATAGCGTTCGTTTAATCTTGAGGTAGAATAACAAGAGAATCAATCTTAAAACTTTAATTATGACGACTCATTTTATCACTGCCGAAATTGATTTAACCGAAAATCCGCTTACCCTTCAAGAAAAGATTAAAATTGAATTAGAAAAGCAAGGAAAACCCCTACGTTGGGCAATCACTCAAGTAAATACTTCTCAAAAAACGGTAACAGTTGAAGCCATTGTCACTTCCTCTGATTCTGCGAAGGCGTAATTAACCATTGAGTTGAAATACTATTTTTTTTAGTTGATGAAACTGTTGACTGGTTTGAGCTACCTCTGTTTCCATCTCGTCAAGATTTACACTCAGCGATTAATTAATATTTTCGCCACGATCCCTAATCCTATTAGTTTTAAGCCCAACATAATACTAGATTCAGGAATTTCTAATAAATGATTTTGTGCCTTTTTTTCATCTAAAAAATAACTCTCTATTAACCTTGTTTGTTGAGTGTCCTGAGCTAATTCTCCTAAATTTTGGTTAAGTTCCTCAACCATATCATTTGAGGTTAAAAAAGTTAACGTATCATCGTTTGACGGCATGACAAAATTAAGTGAATTCTCGGTTACATTGAGCAAAGAAAAGTTAACATCGGAATAAGTAGATTCTATAAGAGGAGAAAAAATAACTTGCAAAGAAAGCTGATTTTGTTTCAAAGAAGTTATCTCATTTTCTCCTTTTAGATCTACCGCCCCGAGTCTAGATTGAGGCAAAACAACCATCCCTAAACTACTCAAGATGACAATCACGAATAAAGTCCGACGAGCTAAGAAAATCATGAGCCATTTTCCTTGATATGACGACGAGATAGTTATTCAATCAATTTAAGAAGACTTAACTATCTCTAATTTAGGGAAATTATAAAAAAATGACCTGATCAGAAATACGGATCTTTTTCCAGTAACCGTTAAATACTTAAGTGAAAATGCTGAAGTTTTAGATTGATTTGCGTAGAAAAAAGGACATAAGATTATTATGCCCCTCACTTAATCATGATGCTCTATAAAAGCTTAAGGAAACGCACTAGCTAACGGTGGTAGGAGATTCTTGGTGTTGGTTAAAGAAAGCCGTTAAAATAGTTTCAGCGACTTGAGAACTCCCTAACCCCAAAACCGCTTTGGCTTGATCGGGTTTAGCATGGTCGACGAGTTGATCAGGAACGCCCAATCGCTTGAGAGAGGCTGTAATATTGTGATCGAGCAACGCCTCAGCCACTGCCGAACCAAAGCCTCCCATTAAGCAACCTTCTTCTAAAGTCACGACTTTGCCAATTTTTTGGGCAAGTGGAAGAATTAACGCAGTATCTAAGGGTTTAACAAAACGAGCATTAATAACAGTAGCTTCGACGCCGTGTTCTCCGAGGATTTCCGCCGCCTGTAATGCTATCTGCACCATAGCACCATAACCCAAGAGTAAAATATCATCCCCATTGCGTAGGATTTCCCCCTCTCCGATGGGAATTGCATCCCAGCCTTCCTCCATTAAAGGAACACCTAAACCATTCCCACGAGGATATCGCATGGCGATCGGACCTTTAGTGTGATTAACCCCAGTGACTAGCATCCGTTGCAATTCAGCTTCATCCTTGGGTGCCATGACCACGATATTGGGAATACAGCGAAGATAAGCAATATCATACATTCCCTGATGGGTTGGCCCATCATCTCCGACAATCCCTGCTCGATCTAAACAAAAGAAAACAGGTAAATTCTGAACACAAACGTCGTGAATCACTTGATCATAAGCTCGTTGCAGAAACGTCGAATAAATCGCAACAACTGGGCGCATTCCTTCACAAGCTAATCCTGCCGCTAAAGTAACTGCGTGTTGTTCTGCAATGCCGACATCAATATACTGTTTGGGGAGCTTTTCTTGTAATTTGGTTAATCCTGTTCCTGTCGCCATCGCCGCCGTAATTCCGATAATTTTCGGATTATTTTCTGCTAAACGGGTGAGGGTGTGACCAAAAACCTTAGCATAACTGGGCGGTTTAGGGGTTGTTGAAGGAATCGGCTTACCGGTTGTCAAATTAAAGGGACTCTGAGCATGATATCCCACTTGATCTTTCTCGGCGAGTTCGTAGCCTTTGCCCTTTACGGTAGCCACATGAACGAAAACCGGCCCGTGAACCTTATGCGCTTGTTTGAAAGTGGTAATTAGCTCTTCTAAATTGTGACCGTCAATGGGACCAAAATATTTGAATCCTAACTCCTCAATCACCGCTCCCACCTTGGGGACTGCTAAACGTTTCATTCCCTCTTTGAGACGATCCATTTCTGGCGTTAGAGAGTCCCCAAAAAAGGGTAAATGCTTAAATTGTTCTTCTAAATTATCGCTTAAAAATTGAACCGGATCGCTCAGGCGGACTTTGTTTAAATATCGAGAAATCGCCCCCACATTGGGAGAAATAGACATTTCGTTATCATTGAGAATAACCATCAAATTGGTATGGGGAAGATGCCCCGCATGGTTAATTGCCTCTAAAGCCATTCCTCCCGTTAATGCCCCATCCCCAATAATGGATACTACTTTGTAATCTTCTCCTTGGAGATCACGAGCGATCGCCATGCCTAACCCCGCAGAAATACTGGTGGAAGCGTGACCGGCACCAAAATGGTCAAATTGGCTTTCGCAACGTTTCAAATACCCCGCAATTCCGTCTTTTTGTCGGAGAGTATTAAAATTCGAGTAACGACCTGTTAACATTTTGTGGGGATAGGCTTGATGTCCCACATCCCAGATCACTTTATCTCGGTCTAAATCAAGGGTTTGATAAAGAGCAATCGTTAATTCGACAACTCCTAAACCGGGGCCAAGATGACCTCCTGTTGCGGCGACGGTTTCTAAATGCTTTTCGCGAATTTGACGGGCAATTCCTTCTAGTTGACGAATGGAGAGACCATGCAATTGATTCGGATGGGTTAATTCACTCAGGTGCATATTGGTTTTCAGTCAGCTTGCGATCGTGTAAAAGTTAAAAAGTGCTTTATTCCAGTTAAACAAACTTTGGCTTTTTTGGATGTAACAATCTTGTGACTTAAATCCTCGAAAATTGATGCTTACTTTTTTTCTGTATTTAAATTTACATTACAATGTAAATTTTTATCAAGAAGCTTAAATTTTTATATTATTATCCAAATATATGTATTATACTCCTTGATTTCTCTGGAATTTTTCTTAAGATTCTCTTTAGATTCCATTAGGGAGCATCACAAATATGGATATTCAAGTTGTGCGCGAATTATGGTCTATCGTTGAGCAAACAGAAACGACGCTTTTGTTAAATCTCAGCGATAATGATCTGGTCATGCAACTCGTTGATCGCTTACAACGGTTCAAATCTCTCAATACTCACCAATATCTTTTTGCTAAAACCTATGTCTCAACCCGAACTCCTCTAATTCGAGATTTAGCTAAAGCCCGTTATCAGGGATAATCGATTGATTTGACACCTTTACTCACTAATGATTTATTTCTGAGCGACTCTAACTCTAACTTAGCTCTGACATGAGGGTATTCTGCCGAACATTATGATCGAAAATCAGGGGAAAATCCCTTTATACTTCTTTAAAGATATTACGTTCTGGGTAAAGGAGTATGCGTTTTCCGAGCAATTACTGGCTGGGGTTCGGCCTTATTAGTACAATTCTGATGGGGATAGAGGGCATTTTGTGGACTAAATCAGGAATTTCTCAGTTAGATCCCGCCAATTTAGTCAATTTTACCTCTACTCTCCCCCAAAGTCATTTATGTTTAGACCCATCTCTTCAGTCATCTCCTAATACCGTTTCCTTAGAATGGGTTGATCTTGTTGACAAATCCCGCCTTCGACAAAAAATAGAGGAAAGTTGGCCACTTTATGACCCAAAGCTCAATGATTGTTCCAATATTTTCCCTAAGTTAGCGGCTGACGTCGTCGATGAGGAAGTGATTTCTGATTCTTCAATCTTGGCACTGTCTGACCCCTATTTAACCCTCAATTCAGCGGCCATTCCCGCACCTTTTCCCTACATCAAAGATTTAGCCCGACGAGCCAAAGTTCCTGTGGTTATGTATCACGATATCATTGCCAAAAAAGAGGTTTTCTTCGATGTCACCCCAGAAAAACTTGAAGCAGACTTTAAACTGATTCAAGCTCAAGGATTAACCCCTGTCAGCTTGGAGCAATTAGTTCAACATTTACAAACCGGGACACCCTTACCCGAAAAACCGATTGTGTTAACCTTCGATGATGGCTACGGCGGTCATTATCAATATGTTTATCCTCTGCTTAAACAATATGGGTATCCCGCTACTTTTTCCATCTATATCACCAAAATGGATGGCAAAACCGCACGATCAAGCGTTACTTGGCAACAACTTCAAGAAATGTCTGCTGATCCTCTAGTTACTATAGCCGCCCATAGTGTGACTCATCCTAGAGATTTACGCGATCTCTCTGATGATCAATTAGCTACAGAAATTTTACAATCAAAACGTATTTTAGAAGAAAAACTCGGTATTCCCATTCATTACTTTACCTACCCTGAGGGAAAACTGGACGCACGGGTCAAACAATGGGTAATTGCCGCCGGGTACAAAGGGGCTTTAGCCATGAATGATCTCGATGAACATTTTGCTGGAGAATCACTAGATATACTAACTATTGGGCGTTTTGGACAATCTCGCCTAGAATCCATAGTTTCTCAAGCGTGGGGAGGCTATCCCTTGCCCAGAGACGATAATAGCTTTAACTTTAATACTCCCGTCCACAAAGAAGAAATAACCATCGATGGTACATCTTTGATCTTGATTACGGGGGGGCAACCCAATACGATTCACGCGGATAGTCGCTATCAAGTTCCCGAAATTATGGCAGAAACCGAAGCAGTTGCCGCCGTAGATGGAGGGTTCTTCTCTTTAAAATATCTGTCGTCTAATGTGATGATTGGGCCAGTCATGAGTAGTAACACAGGTGAATTTATTCCAGGCTATGATGGCGAAACCCCCAAATTAAACGGTCGTCCTTTCGTCTTAATTAGCGGTTCTTGGGTCAAGTTTATTCCCTTTGATCACCAAAAACACAATACTTTAGCGGGAATTGTCGCAGAATCTGAAGATATGAGGATTGTAACCGATGCTTTTGTCGGCGCGGCGTGGCTCGTCAGAGAGGGTAAACCTCAACCCCCTGAAGCGTTCGGCAGTTTATTCGATTTTGATGCCTCTCGTCATCGTGCGTTTTGGGGCATAAATCGCTCAGGACAACCAGTCATCGGTGTCACTACAACAATGATTGATTCTGTCGCTTTAGGGCAAATTCTGTACCAATTAGGACTAAGAGATGCTATTATGCTTGATTCAGGAGCAAGTACTTCTCTTGCTTATGAAGGAGATTCTTTGGTGGGTTATACCCCTCGTCCTGTTCCCCATGTTGTCGCCTTATTTCCGCCCAACGTACCCGATTTTCGAAGTCCTTACGATCAGGGATTAGCTTGTCTTTTTGGTCATTCCTGTCAACTGGATAGTATTGAAGCTTTTACGTTAGAAAATATAGAAAAAAAAGCCCTCGCTTCTCGTCGTAAATAGCGATGGTATTAGAAAGCTAAGGGTTTGGTCTTTTTTAAGATGCTATTTTTCCATAGCACTATTCGCATTTGCAGCAAATGACGAGTTAATACCATATACCTATGGACTCCTTTACAATCAATCATGGCCTCATACCCTTGTAATACCCTGTAGGTGCTTGACACGGTTAAGGGGGTAAATTCGCTCACAGCATACTGCTGACTTCGCACTTGCGTATTGCGCTATTGTTTAGTCATCGAATTGTTATCACAGGGATTTTTTACCCAATACTAATCAACCTGAGTTCGGGTTAAGCAAAAGTCGGTAAAACCCACTCTAACTCAAGAGAAGGTTTTTTGGGCTGATGGCAATAAGCAATTAAACCACACAGAAGATTGACGCAGAAATTGACGGGACTCCTGTGGCGAGAATGTTCGATTTGAGAGATATTCTTGAGTTGGTCGATAATCGTCTCGATAATGGAGCGTTTGCGAGATAAAAACTTATCGTGCAAGCGCATCAGTCGATTTTTCATGTTACTGCGAGGTTTGGCAAAAAACTCAATCCCATTTTCAAGAAACAGCTTTTCACTCAAGGATTGAGAGACATAACCTCGGTCGGCAAAGACCTTACCGAAGAAAGGTTTGAGCAAGTCAAGAACCGGTTGGCGGTCATCGGTATTGCCTGGAGTCACTTTGAAGTTAAGCAGTTCACCACGCTCATTGACAACCAAATGTAATTTAAAACCATAAAACCAATCGCCAGAAGTTTTGCCGCGAGCAGCAAGATTTTTGAAGACTCGATGTTGTGAAATGCGACGATTATGACAGACTTTGAGACTCGTACTATCCAAAAAGCTGATTCCAGTACATTGACCAAAACAGTCTTTGAGATAGACACATAAAGGAACTAAGGTTGAGGGCATCCACTCAACAAATCTTTGATAGCTTGGCAAGCCGGGAAAAGCTTCTCGCCAATAAACACAAACATAGTCGAGATAGTAATGTTTGAAATTACGATAATGTTTTTGATGAAAAGCAATGAGAATAGTCATAATTTCACTTAAAATCAAGCTTCTAGCTCTTTTACGACTATTAATATCTCTATCTAGTCGTTGAGCAGACCACTTCGGCTCAAATCTTTGGCAATAATCATCGACGTGACAAAATAAAATTTCTAAACTAAACATAGGACGAGGGTGCTGAGTATTTTCAATATCTTTCAGCTTACAAGCCCTCTCCTTTTCTTAGCCGCCTTATCCCGAACTGACGTTACTTAACAAATTTATTTTACTGGACTCGCCCTTTTAGTAATTGGATAATAGGTGTCACGATTCGAGGCGCATGGAATGGACAATTCTTGACCGATGGTTGGCCGCCGGCCGATTGGCTGTTCAGTTTGGGCAGAGAGGCGACCTTAGGAATTCCCCTCTTCGTCTTGCTACTCTTATTAATCAGTCGTTTAACCCTCAAAGTTGGGGATGCGCTCAGTGACTTTTTAGCTCGGACTCAAGTTGAGCCTATTTCTAGCCAACGTTACACTTTGCGAATGCCGACTTGGGTGAGAATTCTGAAAAGCTGGTTGAGGGTAATCGTTTATCTAGGGCTGGGGGTAATTCTCGTCTACAATTTGCATAAATTGGGCGCAATTACCCAAGTTATCGCTGTCTTTCTGGGTTTTATTAGTTTTGCTCTTTCTCTAGCTTCTCAGAACTTGCTAAAGGATTTGATCGCAGGCTTACTCATTTTATGGGAAGATCAGTATGCGGTGGGAGATGTCATTGTCGTGGATGAACAAGGAGGTTTAGTCGAAAAAATTACCCTACGAGTCACCCAATTACGCAATCTAGACGGTGAATTAATCACGATTCCCAATGGCTCAATCGGGGTCGTCCGCAATCTCTCCAATGAATGGTCACAGGTTAATTATGCCATTGAGGTGGGCTATGATGCTGATGTTGACAAGGTATTAGCGATGATGGAAGATATTGCCCAAACATTGTACCAAGATCCTCAATGGAAACCCCAGATATTAGCATCTCCTGAAATCTTAGGGATTGATCATATTTGCCATACGGGAATTTTAATTCGGTTGATTATTAAGACTCAACCCTTACAACAGTGGGCAGTGGCGCGGGAATTGCGTCTCCGCCTCAAAAAAGCCTTTGATGAGCAGGGGATTCGAGTCGGCATTCCCCAACAAACGATGTACATACAACAAGATTTCTCTAAATAACCTGAGTCTGAGACTCGAAAAAGGAACGGTAATAAGTCCCAAAAAATACCCAATTTCTTCCTAGAAATTCGGCATTATAAATAAGAGTTAAATTTGAGAGCTTACAGCAAATAAACCAAAATAAAGAGAATAATCCAAACGACGTCAACGAAGTGCCAATATAATTCCGCCGCTTCTACTCCAAAAAAGGATTGACTAGAATAATGACCTTTTTGACGAGAACGCCATAAAACGGCAAGAATTAACAACAAACCAAAAGTAACATGCAGTCCGTGAAATCCCGTTAAAACGTAGAAACAACTGGCAAATAAATTGGTGGTTAAGCCCATCTCCAGATGGTAATATTCGTACAATTGTCCTGCCAAGAAAACAATACCCATTGCGGCAGTAATGCCAAACCACAATTGCAATCCTGATAGATCGTTTTTCTTAATTGCATCTTGACCTTTGTGCATCACAAAACTACTGGAAATCAGGATGATGGTATTAATGCTGGGCAAAAGTAATTCCCGTTCGGGCGTTCCTTCCGGCGGCCAAACAGGCACCACAGAGCGATAAATTAAGTAAGCCGAGAATAAACCCAAGAAAATGGCACTTTCTGCCATTAAAAAGAGAACCAAACCAAACACCCGATAATCATGGTGTCCGCCGTGACTCACTTCATGGGTTTCGTAGGTGGTAGTAACTTGGGAAGAAGAAATTGAACCTTGCATAGTGGATTTTTGATGTGTTAAGTGTCAAAAGGTAGAGGCGCAGGGCTTGCGCCCAGAAAAGGTTGAAAACAGTAATTTGGTGCAGTTATTTCGACTGTGACCCCACTTCCGCCAACATATCTTCAACGGATTCATCTTGATCAAGAGATTCTTCATCTGCGCCATAGTCATAGGGGCCTGCCCACAAAACGGGTTCTTCTTCAAAGTTTTCAATGATAGGAGGAGAGGCTGTCTGCCATTCCAGAGTATAGGCGCGCCACGGATTGCGAGCGGCTTTTTCCCCTTTAAATAAACTCCAAAAAACGTTAATTAGAAAGGGAAAAGTAGAAATAGCAAGAATATAAGCTCCGTAGGTGCTTAACTGGTTTAAAGGTTGAAACATCGGATCATACAGAGCAATCCGACGATTCATCCCCATTAATCCCAATTCATGATGGGGCAAAAAGGTAAGATTCAAGCCAATAAACGTCAAAACGAAGTGCAATCTTCCCAAATTTTCATTGACCATACGGCCTGTTATCTTAGGAAACCAATGATAAACTCCCGCAAACAAAGCTAAACCACTACCCCCAAATAGCACATAATGAAAGTGGCCGACCACAAAATAGGTATCATGAACATGAATATCAAAGGGAACAGACGCCACCATGATTCCCGTCAAGCCACCTAATGTAAAAGTCGCTAAAAAACCAATACCAAAACATAACGCACTGTTAAGGTTTAACTTTCCTCCCCAAAGCGTCGCACACCAACTAAAAACTTTGATCCCCGTCGGCACGGCAATGAGCATTGTTGCCGCCATAAAGAACATCCGTAACCATCCCGGCGTTCCACTGGTGAACATATGGTGCGCCCAGACGATTAAACCGAGGAAACTAATGGCTAAACTGGAATAAGCGATCGCTCGATAACCAAAAATGGGCTTACGAGCATGAACGGGTAAGACTTCTGAAATTACCCCAAAAAAAGGCAAAATCATGATATAAACGGCAGGATGAGAGTAAAACCAGAATAAATGTTGATAAACGACCGGATCTCCTCCGCCTGTAGGGTTAAAAAAGCTGGTTCCCGCAATTAAATCAAAGGAAAGTAAAATCAAGGCCGCCGCCAAAACGGGAGTCGACAACAAGATTAAGGAAGATGTTGCCAACATTGACCAACAAAAAAGCGGCATACTGTGGATATCCATATCAGGAATCCGCATTTTAAGCATGGTGGTGACAAAGTTGATGGCACCTAAGATTGAAGAAGTTCCCACCAATAAAAGACTTAAAATCCACAATTCTTCGCCCCATTTGCCACTGACTAAGCTTAAGGGAGGGTAGGAAGTCCAACCCGATTGGGGTGCGCCGACAAAGAAACTCGAAAGGAGTAGGATACCACCGGGAGGCGTTAACCAGAAAGCAACAGCGTTAAGACGAGGAAACGCCATATCTTCTGCCCCTACCATTAAAGGAATTAGATAATTGGCAAAAGCCGCCCCGGCCGGTACAATCCAGAGGAAAATCATGATCGTCCCATGAAGCGTCATGAATTGGTTATACATTTCTGGGGAGACAAAATCGGGGTCGGGGGTGGCTAATTCCGTTCGCATGACTTCTGCAAACGCCCCACCGACAAAGAAAAAGACAAAGGACGAAACGAGGTACTGAATACCAATCACCTTGTGATCAGTACAAAAAGTAAAGTAATCCGTCCATTTTCGGGTTGGATGTTCAGTATGTAGGGCTGTGCTTGACATTTCGATTGTAAATTATAAATGGTAGATGGTAGAAATTCAGAAGTTCAGGCTTCTAATGGTCTTGAAAATCCTGTAAATCTTCAAATTCTCAAAATTCTGATCCTAGTGATGAGGTAAATGGGCAATACTTTCAGCCTCAACCCCCATATTTTCGATAAAAGGAGCCAAAAATTCGCCATCCGATAAATTGGGAGCGAGAATCGCCACTTCGTCTCCTTTACTGTCTTCTTTTGCTGGAGCATTCGCCTCAACCCATTTTTGATAATCGTCGGGACTTTCTACATACATTTTGGTTTTCATCCCTCCATGATAGGCACCGCATAATTCAGCACACACGACCGGATACGTTCCCTCCCGATTGGCCGCAAAAGCGAGAATGGTTTCTCGTCCGGGGATGACATCTTGCTTCAAACGTAACTGAGGAACCCAAAAAGCGTGGATTACGTCCCCCGCTTCCATATTTAGCTGAACGGGTTGATCTTTAGGGACGTGAAGTTCTCCTGTGACAATTCCGGTGTCAGGATAAGTGAAAATCCAAGCGTATTGAATTCCCTTGACCTTAACCACTAGGGTTTTTTTAGCGGAATCTTCGTCTAAAGCGGGGCCGATTCCTAAAGCAATATGACCGTGATGACCGGCCATGGCGATTTTTTGCGGACTGGCATTTTGGGAAATCACCGGATTTAGCCCTCCCAAATTGTTATAGATTTCAAAGCTATAAACCGCTAAGAAAAAGACAATAATGGTCGGAATCGCCGTCCAAAGCATTTCTAGCGGAACATTTCCTTCAATAGCGGGCCCATCGGTTTGATCTCCCGGTTTACGGCGAAACTTGATCACACAATAGATCAAAACCCCTTCAATGATTAGGAATAGTCCTGTTGCAATGGTCATCATCAGATTGAAGATGGCATCTACTTGTTTGGCATCCTCAGAGGCCGCCACAGGCATTAAGCCATGATTTTGACCATACCAGAGGCTAACGAGGGTAATGAGAATACCGATAATGAGGGTAATAATATTGCTGGGTATCTTCACAGTGATTGATCTCAAAATTAAAATTGCCTACTTCCCTTAGGGTAAGGCATTCTTCTAAGATTGATGATGTAATCTAATGTCTCTTTAAGGATCTTTCGATTTTCTTTGGGATCATTCTTGAAGGACTAGGACTACTTCCCAATCAAAGATGCCCCACTCCCTGATCCTTTAAACATAATCCAAGATAAGATAAAGTTTGACACAAAAATGGCTAATAAAGACGTTACCACTGCCGCTGTCGTGGATTGTCCCACTCCTTTTGCGCCCCCTCTGGTAGTTAATCCCCAATTACAGCCAATAATGGCAATCAGTATCCCAAAAATAATCCCTTTAATCGGACCTGCAAATACATCCCATACCCCTAGAAAGGTTCTAATAGAATCTAAAAAAACCGTACTGGCAATGTTATATACCCCTTGAGCGATGATTAATCCGCCCAATAACCCAATCATCAGTGCTAGGATACTGAGGATCGGCACCATCACACAACAGGCTATCAAGCGAGGAACAACTAAATATTCGACAGGGTCGGTTTTAAGCATATACAAGGCATCGATTTGATCAGTAACCCGCATTGTGCCAATTTCTGCGGCGAAGGCTGAACCTACGCGTCCAGCTACCACAACCGCCATCATGATAGGACTCAGTTCCCGACTTAGCGCGATCGCTAAGATGCCTCCCACCGCACTCCCTGCTCCTAAAGCCAAAAATTCCCGCGCCACTTGAATCGTGAAAATCATGCCAATCACCGCCGCCGTGATCATCGCAATAACCAGAGAAGCTGGCCCGACAAACATTAATTGTTTGATGGAATTGCGAACGTCAATCTTACGGGTGAGCAAGCAAAATAACGTCCGTCCTAATAATAAGACGGCAGCCCACGACCGTTGTAACCATGATCCTAATTCCGTCTCAAACAGCAGATTTTTCATAACGATTTTGAATTTCAGATTTTAAATTTGATCGCACGACGCACTAATCTTAAGATATTTTTCTATTTCCTTTTCATCCCCCTTTTTTCATTCATTTTAGATAGACGAACGGTATTGCAATCTCTCAACCAAAGACGAATTCCTTGACCAATTACGCCGTTGGTCGTGTCTTCTGGCGGTAACGGAATGCTTTCGGATTCTAAAGCTGTTAGTTGTGATAAAACTTTTATTAATTGCCATTTTCCCTTAATTTTGCTAAAAAATACCCAATGGAAACTTTGAAAGGTCACCGCTTGCTGAGTTCGATAGTGACGCTCTAAGGTCGTAAAAAAAAGCTGTTCAGTGGCATCAGGAAAAATAGGTTGATATTGTGCAGTTTGCAAAGGCAAAGGTTCAAATTCAGGCCTTCCAGCCAAGATAATATAGCTATTGTCAAAGGAATCATTCGATAAGCGCGATCGCTGAATCACTCGATTGGCATAGGCCGGTAAATCTTTTAATAGGTCATCCGTTAACGTTTCTAGGGATTGAGGACAGTTATCGGGAGGATTTTGGGCTTTCGTGTCTATAAAACCTCCTAAAACCAGCAAAATGACTAAATTAACCCTAACGATCAACTGTTTTTTAGCGAAGAACATTCGTTAGATCCCTTTTCCGAATCAGCATAAGCTTAATTTAACTGCAATCAATTCCCCCTACTTTCCTATTGCCAAAAAATATTAGATTGAAGCAATTTCCTCGCAAATGCGTTGCCATGCGTCTTTAGGATAGTCTGCTTGGGTAATCGGACGACCAACCACCAGATAATTAGCCCCCGCTTTAAAAGCCTCCGTTGGCGTCATTACCCGTTTTTGATCACCCGATTGAGACCAAATCGGACGAACCCCCGGACACACGAGGCAAAAATCTCTGCCACATACCTGTCGTAATTGTGCCACTTCTTGCGGAGAACACACTGCCCCATCTAAACCGCACTCTTGGGCTAAAAGTGCCATTTTTAAAGCATAATCAGGTAATTCTAAGGGTATTTTTAGGTCAAATGCCAAATCCCTTGCCGTTAAACTGGTCAAAACCGTAATTCCCAATAGTTGAGGGCGAGGTGAGAAGGTTTTTATCGCTTGCACCGAGGTATTAAGGGCGTTTCTACCGGATGCAATATGAAGAGTGAGTAAGTCAACTGAATAATTAAGGACAGAACGACAAGCTCCGCCCATCGTATTAGGGATATCATGCAATTTTAGGTCTAAAAAGATTCTTTTCTGACGAATTTGCAGAATTTTTAAAATTTCAGCTCCCTGACTGACAAATAATTCTAATCCGACTTTCCAAAAGGTCACATCGGGTAATTGGTCTAAAAGAGCGATCGCCTCTTGTACACTCGGAACATCTAAAGGGACAATAATTCGGTCTTTATTCATGTTACAAAAAAAACTTTGATAGGGATAAGTTACTAGCCCTTTGACGAACCGAGTAGGAATGTCGCCTCCGATAGGGATTTGTCAGAAAATTTAACTCAATTTTAAGTGATTTCACTCTTTGGGAATCAAATCAGCCAGTGTTTGACTGGCGGAGATTTCCTGTTTATGGGGCAGTTGACGGGCATCCGTAATCAACCAATCTAAAGCCGCCGCCTGCACATCAATGGCGTGTCCTGTCTTATCAACGCAATAACGTCCAAATACTAATTTATCTACCAGATAAACCCCCGGTCCTAAGCGAGAATATTCAAAAATAACGCTATTATCCACCGTGGCACCGCTACAAATCCAACAACTCGGACCAATCATACTAGGGCCAATAATCGTTGCGCCATCCTCAATTTTCGTCATGGCACCAATATAAACCGGCCCTTGAATATTGACTTTATCCCAATTAACCGCAACATTTAACCCTGCATAAACGCCCGGTTGAACTTCTACTCCCGGAATTTCGACATTTTTTATCTCCCGTAAGAGAACACCACGAATAGCGTGCCAATAATCCGGTACTTTCCCGATATCTACCCATTCAAAATCCATATTGACGGCATAGAAGGGCGCACCTTTGGCAACGAGTTGAGGAAATAAATCGCCTCCGATGTCGTATTCTTGATTAGGAGGAATAAAATCAATCACTTCTGGTTCAAAAATGTAAATGCCAGAGTTAATATTTGTACCTAACGCTTCTTCAACGGAAGGTTTTTCTTGGAACGTTCTTACCTGTCCATTTTCGTCCGTCACGACGACCCCGTAGCTAGAAACGACGTCTTTGGGGACAGATTTGGTGATAATGGTGGCAATTGACCCTTTTTCTCTATGAAACTTTACCGCCGCCGTTAAATCAAGGTCAATGAGAGCATCGCCACACAGTACAATAAATGTACCATCAAAAAAAGGGGAGAAGTCTTGTATTTTTCGTATTCCTCCCGCAGATCCCAATGCTTTCCCGACTAATTTGCCGTCTTCGTCAATATACCCCTCAAAAGAATAGCCAATCTCTACGCCGAACCGTTGACCATCCCGAAAGTAGCTTTCAATTTCTTCTGCTAAATGACTAACATTCACCATGATTTGATTAAACCCATGCTGCCTTAGCAGTTCGAGCAAAAATTCCATTACTGGCTTCTGTAAAATGGGAATTAAGGGTTTAGGAATTGTATAAGTGATTGGACGAACTCGTGTTCCTTTCCCCGCCGCCAGAATCATGGCTTTCATTAGCGTTCCTTCCTCAGCGTCTTTGACAAAGTTTTAGTTAACATTGCTCAGTGTATCATTAGTTCCGAAACAATTGGCAAGCTTCTTCTCCCTCAAAAGGAGTCTCATTTTAGGAGATAGGGCAATCGTTAACAGTTACCTCGCAAAAGTCAGTAGCGTTAGTATATATTTGAAAGGCAAGAGCCAACGATTTTCAATAAGATGCTTCATGTTCTACCCTGAACCGGATCAGGGTTACTGAATCACCTATTTCTCCCTAAAAAGCTTGTTTTTTTGTTTAGATTAGAAAATGCCCGATTTCTAGCATCCCGGCCGCTGTCACTCCTAAGAGAATTAACTTGAGGAGAGGAGCAATAGACATCTGAGACGTTGACGGGGTTTGCTGAATCGATTGAATGCGTCCATAGAGATCTACTGACCCTAGCATGAAGAAGAGAAGAGCTAATAAACTCATCTTAGGGCGGTCAGAAGGCATTAAATGACTCGTCGTCTGATTTTTCATGGTTAGTTACACTCCTGATAATTAAGACTCCTGTCATGCCCTCTATTATATCTGGGAATCCCTAATAATGTAAACAATTGTTAAAATTTATTGACAAAGGTGTAAAAACCGCTTCTCATAATTGAACGGTGAAAATATAAGGTTTTGTAATATCATAAAAGAACAGAAAATACGATTTAATATCTCTTATGGAATCCGCCACCTTTATTTCGATTGGTATAGGCGTAATGCTGGTCATCATTACTGGAATTGCCCTTTATACAGCCTTTGGTCCACCGTCCGCCCAACTCAGCGACCCGTTTGACGATCACGAAGATTAAATTAAAGAAGGGCAAGATGATGATATTCTAGGAAATGTTCATCCATTACGATCGTGGAGAGGCCGTTCATCCATGCAAGTCAATGATTTAGGATTTGTTGCCACCATTTTATTTGTTCTTGTCCCGACCGTTTTTTTACTCATCCTGTATATCCAAACAGGAAAACAAGAAAACTAAAGATTTCCCTTGGAATCATGCGAAAATTACCAAAATATGGGGCGATCAGATTTAACTAGATCACCCCATTTTTCAAGGCTACTTTTGCTTTACTAAGTAGATAAAATCCTAGCGACGCGCCAACAAGACAGGACAACTGACATTGACTCGAATATAGTCCGATAGAGACGTTCCCAAAAGGCGGTCAAGGTCGGGTAAGGTTTTGGCCACGGAAGGGCGACGCTCAGGCGATCCCAATAGTAACAAGTCGATATTATTGTCCTCAACTAGGCGACAAATTTCTTCGCTCGGTCGTCCCCCAGTGACAACGCACCGATAAGGAATATTCATCCGTTTGGCCTTGGCAACAGCAGGGGCAAGAATCGGGTTGTTTTCCATTTCTTGCTTAGACAGGGGCAGTAAATCGGGTTTAAGGTCTGGATTCACCCTTGCTAACCATAATTCTGCTTCAGGGTAATTCCGCAAGAGAAAAATAGCTAAATCAAGGGCATAGTCTGCCGCCGGCGATTTATCTAAAGCAACCATCACCCGCTTAATCTTTTTGACGTAAATATCATCTTTCACCAGTAACATCGGACGAGTGGACAGTTGAAAGACATATTGACTGATAGAGTTTTCTAAAATCGCTTCTAGGCGTTTTAATCCTCTTGATCCCATAAGGATGAGATCGGCATTACATTCTTCGGCCGCCAAACATACCTCATCTTTGGGATCGCCTTGACGAAGCATAGTGGAGACTTTACTGGGATCTAGGGCAATATTCTGGAGGATTCCTTTAATAATTTCCCCTCCCTCTTCCCATTTTTGGGTGACGGCCTCTGCCGTTATTTGAGGAGGAACAACGTGCAGAACGGTTACGGATGCCTTTTGGATAGCGGGTAGATCCATCAAGACTTTTAGCATCTCTTGGGTATGGCCGGTACCAGAATCGGTGTATAGAATCTTGTCGAGCATGGATGACAATACAATTGTTAACAGTAAGTAGCTGGGTCTTCTGCTAATCAGCATACTGTGTATCTTTGCCTGAAGAATTTAACGATTTATTACAAATCCGGTCAATCCTAAAAAAAAAATAATTTTTTGCTAGGGATGGGAAAATTAAGGCTACCCTGCAGTATGTCTCAAAATGATCTTAATATAAGGGTTTGTTGTAGCAGAAGAGAAATCTTATTTTTTGCATTAAATCCAACTATTGAACCATAAACGAAGCTTAAATTGAGGTTCAGATAAAGGGATTCCTAAATAAATAGGCAACCAGAAGATAAAAGCCAGAACAATTAAAACCAAAATTCCCCGACCTAACCAACGATAATCATCAAGGGGACTCGATAACCAATGATCAATAATCCAGCCTAACGCTAACCATGAAAAGACATAGGATGCCATATAATGATACAAAAAAGTACAGCGATGAACCGAGAGCCAAGGAAGTAAATTGGCTGAATAATTCATCACTAAATAAAGAATAATAGGGGTAGAATAACCCACCGGATAAAGTCGAAATTGCCCTAAAAATGCTCGTTGTAACCAAACCGAAATTAATAGTAACATCGCTAAGGTAGAACTCCACCAGAGCAAAGGATTACCCATGGCATGAACATCGTAGATAATTTTGCCACTTGCGGAAGGGTAAACTTTATAATAATAAGCAATCGGCCGTATCATGAATAACCAACTATACCAAGGGGAGCAGTAGGGATGGGTTTCTTTATTATTACCTCCGACTCGTTCATGAAAAGAGAGAATTTGTTGATGAATTTCTATGAAATTATATTCGGGATTCATCATTAAATGGGGAATCCATAACAAGCTATAGGTAAGGAGCATTACCCCCAGTACAATTGAAAATAATAACCAAAGATTAGTGTAACGAGTGGTCAGATTTAATCTCTTGTAAGGGAATAAAACGTGAGGGAATAACTGAGGATTAAACTTAACATCAAAGTACCATTCTTTTAAGCGCAAACCGAGTAAAAATAATCCGATGCCCAAGAAAAAACCTAACCCATTCCATTTAATTGAAAGGGTCATGCCAAAAAAAATACCGGCAAGGATTAATTGCCAGATTTTAGGAGACTTATCTTGAATATACTTAAGAATAAATAATTGTCCTAATAAACCAAATAATATTAGATAGATATTATTTAAGGCATAGCGAGATTCGACTAAAAATAAACCGTCTAAACTGGCCAAAAATGCCGCCATTAAACCATAACGTTGACGATGGGTTAGTTGGTAAGCGATCGCTCCCACCACTAAAGGAATAAACGAACCCGTAAAGGCATTTAACCAACGATAACTAAATGTAGAGCGCAACGAGCCACTTAACGCATTCATCTGGTCGGGGGGAGCCGGAAAAAATGAGCCTAATTTCATCCCAAGAGCAATCAAATATTGTGCTAAAGGAGGATGGGAATGGAAAAAAGGTTGACCGACTAGATAATTATGGGCAAACTTGGCATAATAAACTTCATCAAAAACCAACTCATTAAATTGCCCCAATTGCCAAAAGCGCAAAACAAAAGATAGAATTCCGACCGACAATAGGGCTATCGTAAAACGATCACCTTTAATCTTCATAGGTTCTAAAGGGCTAAATCTGTAAAGAGACAGATGACATTCTGATCCGAGTCTATCACTGTTCTTGAAGAATCGTTTTAGGCATAGATTTAAGCACTTCCTGCCTGATCTTTAATTTTTGAGGCAGAAAGTGGTTGGGAATGCGATCTATTCTTATTATTCCCTAAGGGGTCGTTTTTTCTTCTACTACGGCGGCAGGTTCTTCCTCCTTGAAGACCACCCGTAACCAAGGGGGCGCGATAAAGGTGGTCAAGATGACCATCATAATAATAGCGGCCTCCGTCGCATCGGTTAACGCGCCACTGGCGGCTCCAACGCCAGCAAAAACTAAGCCAACTTCTCCTCGCGGGATCATGCCAACGCCAATTGCCCATTTATTCAAGTTCGGTTGATTAAATAGGGTAAAACCCGTGACAATCTTACCGAAAATCGCCACCACGATTAAAAAAGCGGCAATAATTAAGCCTTCTCGGTTACTGGGAATAGCCGGATTAAGCACGCTTAAATCAGTCTTGGCGCCAACACAGACAAAGAAAATGGGGACAAAAATATCTGCCACAGGGATGATTTGTTCTTCTAGTTCTTTTCGTTTTTCTGTTTCCGCTAGGACTAATCCCGCCGCAAATGAGCCTAAGATTGCTTCTAATTGAATAATTTGGGCGATATAAGCCAAAATAAAAGCAATGCTCAAAGACGCTAACAAGACTTGGCCGCGGGTTTTCATGCCGTTGATTAACTTGACGTAAAAGGGACTAAGAAACCGTCCAAGGACAATAACGCCGATCAAAAAGGCGCTGGCACTCACAATCAGCACAATAATATTGCTAATTTGTACCTCTCCCGTTTTAACCAAGCTAGCCACGACCGCTAAAACAATAATCCCCAAAATATCGTCTAATACCGCCGCTCCAATGATTATTTGACCTTCTTTCCCACTTAATCTGCCAATTTCTGCCAATACTTTAGCTGTAATACCAATACTGGTCGCTGTTAAGGCCGCCCCTGCAAAAATCGACGGAATCAACGGAAGTTGGAAAAAATAAATGAGTCCCAACGTTCCCAAGGCGAAAGGAACAGTCACCCCAACAACGGCTACAACGGCGGCCTGCGCGCCAACTCGGATTAACTCCTTAAGGTCAGATTCTAAACCAATTTCAAATAGAAGGATGATGACCCCGATTTCCGACAAAATTTCAATCACTTCACTCTGTGAGGCAAAAACTTGTTTCGCTCCTTCTGGGGATAACCCTGCTGTCCATTCCAAAAAGTGCATCATTAACGATTGATCGGCGGTTGCGTCACTTTCGGGGAAAACTAAGAGTTTAGCAACGGAAATCCCCACGACAACCCCCCCCACTAATTCCCCAAGAACGGGAGGAAGATTGATTTTATAGCAAATTTCGCCCCCTAATTTACTGGCAAAGTAAACAACCACTAAACTCAGTAAAACGCTAACTAAGACGAGGGATTCCTCCTCTGCAAAAGCTTCTGACCCCGTGGCCAGCACTGGAAAATTTGTCCAAGTGAGTAGAGAACTCAAGAAATGGGTATTCAACGTGTTACTCCAAATTGTTACCGTAGCCGTGATGTCGGCCAAATTACTTTCTTTACTGTACCGAAATATCTTGGTTTATTTAGCTTGCTTTGGCTAAGATGCTATCGCCTCGGAGATATTGTAAGGCCGCTTGATATTGTAAATCGGCGGTTGTCCCAATTTGATAGTAGGTTAGAGGATCTTGAGAAATGACTTGATCGGGTAAAATCCCCTTTTTATGAATATCTTGATGATTGGGGGTTTCATATTTTGCCACGGTGACGGCTAATCCTGCCCCTTCAGGTAATTCAAAAAGCGATTGGATTAAGCCTTTACCAAAGGTTTTCTCACCCATAATAAAGCCTCTTCCATTGTCCTGCAATGCACCGGCTAAAATCTCACTGGCACTCGCTGTCCCTTGATTGACTAGCACCACTAGGGGATCGGCGGTTAAAGCGGTATGGGAGGCGGTAAAGGTATCTGATGTTCCCTGACGGTTAACAGTATAGACAATGTTACCCTCATCTAGCCATAAACGGGCAATTTCAATTCCTGCTTGTAACAATCCCCCCGGATTATTGCGCAGGTCTAGAATGTAGCTCTTTGCGCCTTTTTTCTGTAATTCTGTCACTGCATGGGCGACTTCTTTGGTGGCATTGGCACTAAATTGACTCAGACGAATATAACCGACAGGAAATTGCGGATTGTCTTGGTTTAACTCAGCGTGAACAGGACTAAGGGCAATGATATCCCGCATAATTTTAACTGTACGAGCGGTGTCTTGTTGACTGGGTTGAATCACAAGGGAAACGGTTGTGCCTTTTTTGCCTCGCATCAGGGTGGCGGCTTGCTCTAACGTTAAGCTATCCGTATCATGATCATCGATTTTTAAGATGCGATCGCGGCTTTTAATCCCGGCAGTTTCGGCAGGAGAACCGGCTAAGGGGGCAACCACTTCTAGGTGATGGGTTTCGGGATTAATGTTAATTTGCAAACCCACCCCCGACAATTCCCCAGAGGTACTAATTTGCAAGTTATGATATTGTTCGGGGCGCAATAGACGGGTAAAAGGTTCGCCAAGGCTGGCTAACATTTCTTCAATGGCAGTATAAGCTTCTTCTGGGTTATTTAAGGGACGTTTCAAGATATTTTGTCGCATAGCCCACCAATTTTGATGGTTGAAGGTTTCATCTAAATAAGATTGATTGACCAGTCGCCATGATTGCAGTACGAGCTTCTGTTGGGCAGTAAAGGCAGACGCTGGAGGAATATAACTAAAAAACGCTAAAATGAGGGAACAAATAACCAATCCGGTCATCCAAAGGGCTTTTTTTCGCATGAGAAGTTTCATTAATCTAATTGATCGTATTTCTTTATTATGAGGTCTCTGTTTTTGATTGATCAACGTCGGTTGAATTTTAGCGTCTAGATTTTAGAGGGGAGTTGGATGATTTGATGAATTATTATTCGATTTTGCAAGGAATTGAACGAGTTAGGGTGAGTGATGGCAAAAAGTTGCCTATCTTAAGCGATTGTTCGTCTTCAGTTCGTTTACTGCTTTTAATTTGGCCGCAATTGGGTGATTTTGATAGTTTGGAATATGCGGGGTGGCTACAACGGGAACAAGCCCAGTTACAAGCGAAAAATATCGGGATTCGAGCAATTGGGATTGGCGATCGCCGTTCTGGTTTACAATTCTGTGATTATACAGGTTTTCCTTCGGATAATTTATTTGTTGACCCTAACGCCGAAATTCACGATCAATTAGGCTTATATAAGGGCTTGAAGCTTAAATTTCCTTTGTTATCTTCTTCACAAAGGGCATGGGTTAACCTCATGTTGATGTGCGCAGGGATTGGCAGTCCTCACACCCTCAAGGAAGTGTTACGGGGTTACACGGGAGATAAAAACGCCCCTCAGTTAATCGATGATGACGAAGTTATCCATGCTAAACCGCTTCCTCCTCTAAAAGGGTCATTTTTTAAACGGGCAGGGGGTAAAGGATTTCAACGTCCTTTTGAGTTAGCAACTTTAAGATTGAGAAATATGACCGAAGTTCTTAGTCATTGGTCAATATATGTGCCGAATGCGGATTTTTTGACCCAAAGAGGGGCAACTTTTCTCTTTAATGAGCAAGGGGAATTAATCTATGACCATCAAGATTCGGGAATTCTTGGTTTTGCAGAAAATATGAGCCATCCTTTGTCATTTTTGGACTTGATTCCTTAGACAAATCTTTTTTATTGAGAAGTCTTTTCATTTAAGGAATAACAATGACCCGTTGATGTTTAACTTACAGAGCGGACAAATCTCCCTAAGCACTTCTTTACGTAGCAGTTACCCGTCTTGAATAAATAAAGTGACTTCTCAAACGCAGATTAGGAATTTTGTCATATTTCTTCATTGACTATTACTGAGAATTCCTCTACACTATTTTCAAATCTTATTGAGAATTAATTTCAGTAAGTTCTAGAAATTATCAAATGGACACAGACAACGATGCAAACTTACGACAAACCTCAAGTTACCTACGATTGGTGGGCTGGAAATGCCCGATTTGCCGACCTTTCCGGCTTATTTATTGCGGCTCACGTGGCACAGGCGGCGTTAATTACGTTTTGGGCGGGATCTTTTACCCTGTTTGAAATTTCGTGGTTTGATCCCAGTTTGCCGATGGGAGAGCAAGGTCTAATTTTGTTACCTCACTTAGCCACCTTAGGATGGGGTGTGGGTGAAGGAGGAAAAATTGTGGATACCTATCCTTACTTTGTTGTAGGGGCGATTCACCTAGTTGCTTCGGCCGTTTTAGGGGCAGGAGCGTTATTTCATACTTTTAAAGCCCCAGAAGACCTGAAAACAGCAAAAGGCCCAGCGAAACGCTTTCATTTCGAGTGGAATGATCCCAAACAACTAGGAATAATTTTAGGGCATCATTTACTGTTTTTAGGAGCAGGGGCGTTATTATTGGCAGGAAAAGCGATGTACTGGGGCGGACTCTATGATGCTACGACGCAGACCGTTCGATTAATTACTGCTCCTACCCTTGATCCTTTAGTGATTTATGGCTATCAAACCCATTTTGCCAGTATTAGTAGTCTTGAAGACTTAGTGGGGGGTCATATTTATGTGGGCTTTATGCTGATTGGGGGCGGAATTTGGCATATTCTCGTATCACCGTTGAAATGGACGAAAAAAGTCTTAATTTTCTCTGGTGAAGCTATTTTATCCTATTCTTTGGGAGGTATTGCCCTTGCTGGATTTGTTGCCGCCTATTTCTGCGCAGTCAATACCCTTGCCTATCCAGTTGAGTTTTATGGTGCGCCTTTAGCCATCAAACTGGGAATTATGCCTTATTTTGCCGATACAGTTGATTTACCTTTCGGTGAACATACAGCTCGTTGCTGGTTAGCGAATGCTCATTTTGTCTTAGCTTTCTTCTTCCTCCAAGGTCATTTATGGCACGCTTTACGAGCGATAGGTTTTGATTTTCGTCGTGTAGAAAAAGCCTTAGATAGTATCGATGCTTAATTTCTAATGTTGGACAGTTAACATTCGATCCTGATGATGAGAACACCTTTATTTCTTCAAATATCATACAGGTTAAACATGGCTAAAATTGGACTCTTTTACGGCACACAAACCGGCAAAACAGAAAGCATCGCAGAAATGATTCAAAGCGAATTATGGGGCGAAAACGGGGTGGATTTAATGGATATTGCCCATGTCGAACCCCAAGAATTAGAAAATTACGACTATCTGATCATTGGCTGTCCTACTTGGAATATCGGAGAGCTACAAACTGATTGGGATAACATTTACGATGACTTAGATGATATTAATTTCAAAGGCAAAAAAATCGCTTATTTTGGCACGGGTGATCAAATAGGTTACAGTGACAATTTTCAAGATGCAATGGGCATTTTAGAAGCCAGAATCAGTCAATTAGGTGGAACAACTGTAGGTTATTGGCCAACGGACGGGTTATGACTTTAATAAATCCAGAGCGATTAAAAACGGTAAATTTGTCGGTTTAGCACTGGATGAAGATAATCAGTCAGATTTAACAAATGACCGAATCAAAACATGGGTGACTCATCTCAAAAATGAACTTGGCTTGTAGTTAAGCCCTAGCTTGTATTTCAAACAGATTTCTCCTCTCAAAAAGGGTTCTCCTCTTTTTCCCTTCTTCTTACTTTAAAACTGAGGAGAGGGGTTTTCTTCTCTCATCATCTTCGTTATTTCGCCATCATTATGTCCCAATTACCTGATGCTGTCTGGGTTGATGTTAATCCGAGTTTAAGTGCTTTCAATCAACCTCTTCTCAATGGTTTGTCTCAAAACCTAAGTATTGCTGAATGGCAGTATTATCAAACCCCAGATGAACCGGCTTCCCTAGATGTTGCGCTTGTTTTACTACATGATTACCTGAAATACAATGACCATCCCGTCCATTTGTTAGGTCATGGCAATGGGGGATTACTCAGTTTACTCTATACTCATCGCTATCCTCAACGGGTTAAATCCTTGACCTTACTTTCGGTAGGTGCCTATCCGGCAGTTGACTGGAAAGCACACTATTATGTGCAGCTAAATTTGCTTTTGTGTTCTCGTGAAACGCTTTTAACTCAGACGGTTTATAATCTTTTTGGACATCAATCCCGTTCGACGACACGAAAATATCGTCAAATTCTTGAAAAAGATTTATTCCTTTCATTATCACCCCATAGCTTGTATCAGCGACTGCATTTGCCTCCACAAGATGCTTCTGTTCCCGTATGGGTGGGTGCAGGAGAATACGATATGGTCATCGATCCTAATTCATGGCAAGGATGGAAAACAAGGTTAAAAGAAGGCGATCGCTTATGGCAATGTCCGAAAGGGCGTTATTTTTTCCATTATGCTCACCCAGAGCTAGTCAGTCCACAAATTTTGGACTTTTTGCAATCTTTATCTAACTTATCTTCTTCGACTCAAAAAGCCAATGTTTGATTTATCTTTACCTCAACTAATTTGCCCCCTTGCTATCTGGGCGACGCTGGTTTGTTTCTTTACTTCAATCTGTTTTGCGCTCAGAGAAGGGATCATTAAACTGCAAAAATTGCATCGAATTCCCTGTAGTCGCTGTGCTTTTTCAACGGGAGATTATCGTCTCAAATGTACAGTACGACCTTGTCAAGCATTTACTGAAGAAGCAATTTATTGTCTTGATTTTGAAGAAAGGCAGTATTTTAGATGGAGAAGAAGAATTAAACAATTAGCAACACCCTTGTTTAAATCGCTCCTGTTGTTATTTCTTTTGTTGAGGGATAATATTGTGAATAAACTACCATAATAATTTTGAGTTTAACAATCCAAGAGTATAGTTTATCGAATCAGTTATGCTCATTCAGAGCGAGTCAGTCTACAAATTTTGGACTTTTCGCAATCTTTATATAACTTATCTTCTTCGATTCAAAAAGCCAATGTTTGATTGATTGAGCGCAAAAATGAGAGGGTAGAGAAATATCAAATTTAGTTTGGTACTCTACCCTTTTTAACTTTACCATTTCAACAGGTTAAATTGTTCCATATCAATGGTGTTACGGTTTCGATAGATTGACAGAACAATTGCTAAACCAACGGCGGCTTCGGCGGCGGCAACGGTAATAACAAAAACGGTAAAAACTTGCCCTTTAATGGTAACAGGATCGAGAAAATTAGAAAAGCCAATTAAATTGAGATTAACGGCATTGAGGAGTAATTCAATAGACATTAAAACGCGTACTGCATTGCGACTGGTGACTAAGCCATAGATTCCAATACAGAATAAAGCCGCCGCTAAAATGAGACAATACTCTAATTGTATTTGCATTTTTCCTCACAATAAAAATTAGTTTTCTTCTAATAATGATGACACTGAGGATAATTCCCGTGGACGCTCAGGTAACGTCAAAGAGGTAGAACTGGGATCTTCTTTAATAATTTCGGGAATGAAATCACGACGCGCCAAGATAATTGCCCCCACCATTGCCATTAACAGTAAAACTGAAGCGAGTTCAAAAGGCAAGAGAAAATCACTAAAGAAGTGTTCACCTAATTGAATTAATGTGTTGCTAACTTGGCCAGCAGGAAGGGATTTTAATTCCCAAGGGGTGACTAAAACCATTGTTCCCAAAAGCGCAAACAAACCTAAACAAACGACAGCTGTTGAAACTTGACGAATCCACCGTTTCGGAATTTGAGAAAAATCCTCTTTTTTATTGACCAACATGATGGCAAATAAAATTAAGACATTGACCGCCCCAATATAAACTAAAATTTGAGCGGCGGCTACAAAATCAGCATTTAAGAGAATATAAATGCCAGAGATGCTAATAAAGACACCCCCCAACAAAAAGGCTGAATAGACAATGTTTGATAATAAAACCACGCCTAACGCGGCTCCAATGACCATTAAGGATAATAGTCCAAAAGCGACGAGTTGTACGCCTTCTGCAATGTTCACGCTGATTTTTTCTCCTTTTTTGAATGATGATTGGTCACTGCTTGGGCGTAAACACCCGCGCCTCGACAAATTACGGTTAACTGTTAATTTCTTCGGGACGTTTACCAGAACGTTGACTCCCTTGAGGTAAGTCATGAGGATCAATCACGCCTTTGGGTAAGTAACCGAATTCCCGTAAGGGCGTCACCATCGCATCTTCAGTCACTTTATAAGGTAAGCGACCCAAAGCAACGTTATCGTAGTTCAGTTCATGGCGATCATAAGAAGCGAGTTCGTACTCTTCCGTCATGGATAGGCAATTCGTTGGGCAGTATTCCACACAATTGCCACAAAAAATACAAACCCCAAAATCAATACTGTAGTGTTTGAGTTCTTTCTTTTTAACCGCTCTATTGAATTCCCAATCGACAACAGGCAGATTAATTGGGCAAACGCGTACACAAACTTCACAGGAAATACATTTATCAAATTCAAAGTGAATCCGTCCGCGAAAACGTTCGGAAGGAATTAACTTTTCGTAAGGATATTGAACGGTCACTGGACGACGACGCATATGATCAAAGGTGACTGAAAGTCCTTGACCAATGTATTTTGCCGCTTCTACGCTTCCTTTAGCGTAATCACTGACTTGTTTGAGAATGTTAAACATGATAGTTATCCTAAGTCAATTTCGATTGGAGGGGGATGTTGGATTTGCCCAAACTTGTCTCAATCCATCATTACCAGCTTGACAGACCTTAACCCCCGAAAGCAACAGGAAAGGCTAATTTCAGAGCGGCCGTCAGCAATAAATTGGCAAGGGAGACAGGTAACAAGAATTTCCAGCCAAAATCTAAGAGTTGGTCAATCCGTACCCGTGGCAGTGTCCAACGCAGTAATATCGCTACAAAAATCAGTAAATAGGCTTTCAAAACCGTCATAATGATGCCTAATGAAGCGGTAATCACCTGTAATCCCGCATTGGCTTCATTGATGCCTAACCAACCTGCCAAGCGATCAAGGGGAATGGGAAACTCCCAACCACCCAAATAGAGAATGGCAACGACTAAAGCAGATAGTACTAGGTTAACGTAAGATCCGACGTAAAATAAACCAAATTTCATCCCTGCATATTCGGTTTGATAACCGGCGACCAGTTCTTCTTCCGCTTCGGGTAAATCAAAGGGTAACCGTTCACATTCAGCTAAGGCGGCCATCCAAAAAATGAGGAAACCGACGGGTTGTCGCCAAATATTCCAGCCTAAGATGCCATAACCGGACTGTTGCTGTACAATGTCAATGGTACTAAGGCTATTGGACATCATGACTACTGCCAACACCGATAAGGCTAAGGGAATTTCGTAACTGATAGATTGAGCGGCCGCTCTGAGTCCCCCTAATAGAGAATATTTATTGTTGGAGGCATAGCCTGACATCAGTAAGCCAATCGGTGCGATACTAGAGAGGGCAATCCAGAGGAAAATCCCGATATTAAGGTCAGTAATTACTAAATTTTGCCCAAAAGGGACAATTAAATAAGAAACAAAGACCGGGAGAACCACCAAGATTGGACCAATGGTAAACAACCAAGGATCGGCTTTAGCGGGGATGATATCTTCTTTTAAGACCAATTTGATGCCATCGGCAACGGGTTGAAGAACGCCTAAAGGACCAGCATATTCAGGACCAATGCGCTGTTGTGCGGCGGCGGAAATCTTACGTTCTAGCCAAACTACCACTAAAACGCCGACAGTTGCCCCAATAATCATTAAAAATGAGGGTAGCGGAATCCAGAGGGTTTTGGCTAACCCCGACGGAACACCATAATCGGTAAGGGATTGAATAAAACTGCCTTTAAGGTCAATTCCTGTAGTCATTTTCGTTACTTATTGAGGGTAATCTCTTGATAAGTTTAGTATCACTAGAGCTAGCAATGCTAAGCGCGTTTTGTAAACTTGTTTTAACAATGCTATTGCTTAGTATATCGTTGTCGGGCGGACAATTCAGGATCAACAGCATTAAAATCTGCTAATGGGGCGATAGAGTTTTTGTTATCTGTTCTGAATCGAGGGGTCGAAAGGGAGAGAAATGGGGAGATGAGGGAATTTTCGACTTATAAAATCTTGTTTTTTGAAGATTTGACAAAAATCATAAATCCCTTAAATAAATGTCCGGAATCTCACTTACGATAATTGGTGTATTTGATAGTGCGTATTAATCTGATTATCAAAAATGTCCTATTCACTCCTTATTTTTGCCGATGGCCGGGTTTATGAACTCGAAGACGGTACAGCCATTAAAATGACGGAAACGCAAGGAGATGCTCAAAGACTCCAAGACGTTTTGGCATTCTCCCCAGCAACAACTTTTCAGATCGCAGAGGCTGATACACCCGTTCCTGAAATAAGGGAAACGGCAACCCGCGCCGCTCGACAACGAATTAATTCAGAAGGACTCAACTTAATTAAATCGTTTGAAGGATTAGCCGAAAAAGTTTTTCAAAAGGGTTCACTTATTGAGTTAAAAGCCTATGACGATGGGGTAGGCGTTTGGACGATTGGTTATGGTCATACCAAAGGGGTTTTTCGAGGAATGAGAATTGCCGTTGCGAAGGCGGATGATTTTCTGCGAGAAGACCTTGCTAATTTTGAAGAGGCGGTTTCCCGCGCTGTTAAAATTGCCCTCAATGAGCATCAATTTGCGGCTCTCGTCTCTTTTGCTTTCAATGTGGGAGCAAGGGCGTTTTTTCAATCTACGTTGCTCAAAAAGCTCAATCAAGGCGATATTCAAGGAGCAGCCAATGAATTTCCTCGCTGGAATAAAGCAGGTGGACAAGCCTTAGCCGGATTGACTCGGCGACGTAAAGCAGAACAAGCTTTGTTTTTAAGCCAATCTTGGCAAGATCAAGCACAACAAACAGAAATCACGGTTCGACTCTTGCAACTTACCAGTCCTTCGATGAAGGGGGAAGATGTCAAACAACTGCAACAGGCTTTGCTCAAGTCGGGTTTAAGCGTCGGTGAATCAGGAGCAGATGGCGTCTTTGGCCAAGCGACTGATCAGGCAGTACGCACGTTTCAGGGTCAAAAAGGGTTAAACGTGGACGGAAAAGTTGGCTCAGCAACCCGTCAAGCTTTAGGTCTTTAAGAAAAAACGGTGTTAAACAGAGCAAATTATCAGCGTTCTTGATTCATTGATTTTGTTCACCTACTCACACTAAGGAGAGAAAACATGACCGATTTTCATAAGGATAACATCCTAGATACTATCGAGCTAGACTTTGAGACTGATCCCTGTCTAGATATTAATGAGGGAGAAGCCAGAAGTGCCAGCGAAGACGTGGCAACACGGGCGGCTTTTACAGGTTTGCTGGGATCTGCTCCCGGATGCTCGACCTTTATCGTGGATGGTCTGTCTCAGCAGTTGATTCACCAGATGAACCTCATTGTTCCCGATGCCCTCGTCAGTTTTGATGATTTGAAGGTGAACTTGGGAGATGCGGCCTATCCCTTTGTGCAACCCCCCGCAAAAGAAGGCTTACACAAAGCTATTCAAGAAAGAGGCATAAGTATGACCGTTAATTCGGCTTATCGGACGATTGCTCAACAATTACTCTTATTTCGGTGGGGACGGGGTTGTGGTTATTCCATTGTTGCCGCTCCTGGGCGTAGTAACCACCAAAGTGGATTAGCGATCGATATTCAAGATCATAATGGCTGGAAACCTTTTCTCGAACGTCAGGGGTGGCGTTGGTTAGGCCCCTCTGATCCCCCTCATTTTGATTATGTAGGCGCAGGAAAGAAAGATCTTCGCAGTACGGCAATGTCAGCTATTCAAAAACTCTGGAATAAAAATCATCCTACTTCAAAAATTGACGAAGATGGGGATTATGGTCCCGACACTGAATCCGCCTTAACGAAATCTCCGGTGATGGGATTTGCGATCGCACCTTGGGATGAACAACCTCGTCTCCTACGCCTTAGTCGTCCGATGATGCGGGGTTCAGATGTGGTGAAATTGCAACAAAAATTGAACGTTGGCGCAGATGGGGTTTTTGGACCAAATACCGCTAAAGCAGTGCGAGAATTTCAGCAAGCGCAAGGACTCAGCGCGGATGGCATGGTTGGCCCTAATACATGGGGAAAACTGGCTTAAAACAGTGACCAGCTATGAATTTTAGCAATGGGGGGAGAAACAGGGACATAAACAGATTTCTTGTCCCTAATCCCCTTATTTTTTAACTCCTAATCCCTAAATAACCATGAGTAACCCAAATTTTTACGTTCTTTTAATTGGTATTGATGCTTATACCCCCAATCCCTATTATCTAAATCTGGGGGGATGTGTTCGAGATATTAACCTCGTTGACCAATATATTCAGCAAACTCAAAAACCAAAGAAAATTTGGCGATTAACGGCACCTCTTTCTGATAATTTCACTTTTACGCCCGATCCCTTGCCAACTTATGACAACATTGTTAATACGTTTAAAGAGATCACGGAAACAGCGCAAAAAGGCGATCTCGTCTATTTTCATTATGCTGGTCACGGCGGAAGAGCGACCACTATCTTTCCTGAAGTAAAAAAGGGAGAAATGCCCAATGATGAAGGAATTGTACCGATGGATGTGGGAACAGAGGGGCGATATCTGCGGGATGTGGAAATGGCAACCCTTCTCAAACGAATGACGGATAAAGGGTTAATCGTGACGGTGGTACTCGATAGCTGTCATTCCGGCGGCGCAGCCCGAGGCGATGTTCAAATTCGAGGATCACAAACCATTGACGTAGCTCCTCGCTCTTCAGACAGTAAGGTCGCATCAAGGCAAGAATTATTAGAAAATTGGCAGATTTTAACGCAAAATAGCTCCCAATCTTATTGGATGCCCGAAGGCAAAGACTATGTTCTCTTAGCCGCCTGTCGTCCAACGGAATTCGCCTACGAATATGCAGTACTCGGCTCCGATCGTCACGGAGCGTTAACCTATTGGTTGGTGAATACCTTAAACACGACTGAGGGAGCTTTGAGCTATAGAACCTTACATAATCGAGTAACGGCTCAAATTCAAGCAAAATTCCCCCAACAATTGCCCATGATATTAGGAGACAGCGATCGCTTAGTCTTTGGCAGTGAGGACTTAGCCAGTCAATATACCGTCTCAGTGCTGGAGGTAGATGAAACCAAAGGAATCGTAACTCTGAATGCAGGATTAGCGCAGGGTTTAAGCAAAGGGACACGATTCGCTATTTATCCCCTGACAACAATTCATTTTTCTGAGCAAAGTCAAATTATCGCTATGGTTGAAGTGGCCAAAGTTGAGGCGGGGAGTTCCCTTGCCAAAATTCTCACTTCTGAAGCAGGTGGCGTGGTTTCAGCGCAGAAAATTGAACGGGGTTATCCGGCAGTAATGACTCAACCTCCCATTGATTTAGTCAGTCGGATATGTCTGTTTGAAAAACCAGAAGGCGACAAGGACGGTGAACTGCCTCAACCTTTATTTAATCAGCAAAAAACTGCCCTAGCCGTTGTTCGTGAAGCTTTACAGGGGAATGGTTGGTTAACTGAAGTCAGTCAAGATGAAGGGAGTCTGTTTCAATTGGCTGTTGCACTGGATGGAACGTACGAAATTGCCAAGGGATCACCCCTCAAAAATCTACGTCCTGCCCTCAAAATCAACGATTCAGAAGCGGCAAAAAAGGTGATTGAACGTCTAGTTCATTTAACCAAATATCAAGCGGTTCTCAGTCTAAATAATAATAGTTCGAGTCTGTCTAAGTCTTTGAAGGTCGAACTTTTAGATGAACTCGAAACGCCTTTTTTTAATCTAAGCGAAGTCACTATCAAAAATGAAGCGATCGTAATCTTAAGAATCACGAATACAGGATCACAAGACTTAAAAATTGCAGTTTTAGATATTGAACCCACTTGGGCAATTTCTCAAATTCCGATTGATGGTTTAGTATCTGCTTTCTTTAACTTAGCAGGTGGTGATTCCAACGACATTAAATTACGTTTAGCTCTACCCAATGATGCCGAATATCAAGAAGCAATCGAAACCCTAAAAGTCATCGCCATTCGTAAAGGAATCGCTGATTTTCGGTGGTTAACTTTACCTGCTCTTGATCAGCCAATGGAAAGTCGTAGCGTACAACTTCGTGGCGAATTAGAAAGGATTAAAAGCCGCTCAGTAACCAGAGGGGAAGAAGCCATTAGCATTAATTCACTTAATCACTTAATGGAAAAAATTGGTGCTGATCCCGAAGATTCACCAAATGTAACCCGTGCCGCTATCCCTATTTCTGATTCCAAAGATGATTGGGTAACAGAACAAATTTCCGTTAAAGTTACCCGTTTATAACTTACAAACAGCCGACTGCATTTTTAAGATAGGTGATGGTCAAAAACAGGATTATCATCTATCAACCAACTATCAACTATTGAAAAATATGATAAAAAAAATTATTTTCTTTGTTATTCTTTCTCTAATTATTTTCCAATTTTCAAGCTTAGCACAACCTGAAACAGCGATTGTAGAAGAAGAAACAATTATTGAATCACCTGAAGCGACCTTCAATCCTCAACCTCAATCTTTATTAATTGCTTTACAAGGGACAGAACATATTCAACTGCAATTAGTTAATTGTTGGGAGGGGTTAGATTGTGCCTTAGCTCGTTTAATTCTTCCTCAAAGTGCGTTAATTAATCACCGTCAATTAAATTTAGATAATCGGGATACTACCCCCGTTGAAATTATTAACACGGATATTGTTCTATCAGGAAATTTAACGAACTATCAACTTACCGCAGAAAACATTTTCTTTGACAAAAAAGTTAAATCTTTACCCGCTAATCGAATTAGCAATTTATCTTTAAATATTGATCGTTCCCAATTGCCTCCTGAGCAATATATGGGTGCAATTTATTTAACGTTGGCAAATCGAGCAGAACGCTTTATTTTACCGATTGGTATTGATGTCAGAGTCGGCCCGCTTATTCCTTTGATTGTCATCTTTTTGGGTATTATCATTGGTCGTCTAATTAAATATATGAACGAAGAAGGAACACCGCAAGCGGAAACCCTAAAAGCATGGAATCGACTTAAGTTAGATATTCGAGAAGCTTCTTTATCTGAGACCGATAAAAAAGAATTAAATTTAATGGCAGATGACCTGCGTAAAATGATTAATCGCCAACAACTAGAAGCGGCTAAGATAGAAGAAGAAATCCTACGCAATCGTCTAAATATCTTAATAGATTTAACCCGAATTGAACAACAAATTAACAATGATATTGATCTTAGTCAATCCCTTAATTCTTATCTTACCTTAGCCCGTCAATATCTCTTTCGTAAAGAAGATGAAAAATGTCAAGAAATCCTGCAAAAAATTAATGATTTATTAGATAGTTCGATGGCGACTGCTAGAGGAGGGGTGGGCGGAGTTTTCACTTTAAATGATGCCATTAATCGCCTTACTCAAAACATCGAGCATCTCCCTTATTCTATTACGCCTAAAACAGGATTGGAGCATTTTCAACACTTTTTAATAACCCTCTCTGGGGTTTCTGAACAAGTCCGAACAGATGCCACTTTCTATATTGCTCGTCCTCTCCTTTCCCTTGTTTTACTCATTGGTTTATCTATTGTTGGAATGGGTTCGCTTTATGTCGAAAATGGTCGCGCTTTCGGGGCTAATCCTTTTGCTGATTATTTAGGCTTAGTTCTTTGGGGATTAAGTGCAGATGTCACCAGTCGAAAATTAAGTAATTTACAAGACAATCGAGAAGAATAACCATAAAACAGAAGGATATTAAAACAACTTTTCGGAGCTAAAAAAATGACAAAAACCATTTTAATCTTAACAGCAAATCCCAAGAAAACGGATCAACTGGATATCATGAAAGAATTCTACACGATTCAACAGGCAAGAGATCAAGTGTCGAATCGAAAGCAACATTACATTGAGCTTCGTCCTATGGTAAATCCATCAAATTTAAGTCAATTATTACTAGATATTAAACCCCATATTGTTCATTTTAGTGGTCATGGAACAGGGGAGGAGGGTATTGTTTTTGAGCAAGAGAACGGCGAACCCCATCTGCTGGATGCAGAAACATTGTCTCATATTTTTGACAACTTAAGTCATTGGGTGGAATGTGTATTATTAAATGCCTGTTATTCAGAGAAACAGGCTGAGGCGATCGCCCAACATATTAATTACACGATTGGCATGAAAAGTGCGATTTTAGATCAAGCAGCGATCGCTTTTTCTAAGGGATTTTATACAGGGTATTTTCAACCTGATTTGACCATTGAAAACTGCTTTGATGTCGGATGTGACGCCCTTCATGTCAATTTACCAGACTATCGGACACAACAAGAAAAACATAGCAATGAACGAAAGTTTATTCACGTTCCTCAGCGAAAAAGCGAAGATGAAATCCCCTTTCTTTCTTCAACGGCCATCTTAAAAAAGAAAGCGACGCCCATTGCTATAAATCCTGTGCGAAAGGATGGTAATCTTGCTCAAAATAATCGTTACGTAAAGTCTTTTTTCGGTCATTCAGACTGGATTCGTTCTTTAACATTTAGTCCAGACAGTAAACTTTTAATCAGTAGTAGTGATGATAAGACAGTGAGAGTTTGGGACATAGTAACAGGTCAATTGAAACACTTATTGGTCGGTCATAATCACTTAGAAAATAGCAATAGCCAAGATAACCCCAATCGGGTTAAAGCAATTGGGATAAGTCCCAACGGTCAAACTTTAATTACAGGTAGTGCTAATAGTCAGATTAAATTGTGGAAGATGGACTTATTAACTCGTCCTCTCATTAGCGAAGCAAGTGTCACTCGCTCGAGTTCATCGAGTCCGCTTACCCTTGTTAATCGTCTTCCGATTAGTCTAGATAATCAACGATTTGCTGTGGGGCAAAGTAGTGGCAAAATTAAATTATGGAATGTTGAAAATGGAGACTGGCAACAAAGTTTTCAAGGTCATTCCAGTTGCGTGAATGCTCTTGCTTTTAGTTCCGATAGTCAATTTTTAGTCAGCGGTAGTCAACAGAAAACAATTAAAATTTGGCAGATGAAAGATTCAATCACAAAACCCATTGCCTTTAATGATAATGCTCATCTTAGAGAGATTTTATCTTTAAGTATTCATGATAATTACCTTGTTAGTAGTAGTGCAGACCACACCATTAAAATCTGGGATTATCTTAATAATATTAAAAAACCCCTTAAGATTCTAGATCGTCATTCTGCAAGGGTTTGGTGTATTGCCATTCATCCCGATGGTACAAAATTCGCGAGTGCAAGCGCAGATTATACGATTAAACTCTGGACATTTCCCTCTGGGGAACTCATAAACACTTTAACTGATCATATTGGTGAAGTGCGGACAATCGCTTTTAGTCCCGATGGACGATGGTTAGCGAGTGCAGGGGATGACTTGGAAATTAAACTGTGGGAGATGTAAGGTTACTTTTCCGCAATATTCCGTGGCGTTTTTTTAATCATTGTCATGGAACTCCAATTAGAATCAAAAAGTCTCTTACTCCAGAAAAATGATTTAATCATTAAAGATTGTTGCCAATTTTTCAATCTATTCTTATTCTTAAAGGTGTGTTTGTCAGGAGTGTAAATCGGTGTTGAGTCAAGAAACCCAGATTCGGGATAAAGAATGCCACACCTATCAATTATCCGCGGTAATTCGCCAACGGGCATGGATAGAAATAGATTTGGCGGCTTTAGCTGATAACGTACGACAAATTAAGCAAAAATTAGCTCCAAAAACCGAATTAATGGCAGTCGTGAAGGCAGATGCCTATGGTCACGGGGCAATTCGAGTAGCAGAAACGGCCTTACAATATGGGGCAGATTGGTTAGCGATTGCAACCCTAGGGGAAGGCATTGAACTGAGACAGGCAGGAATTACCGCCCCTATCCTCATTTTAGGCGCAATTAACACTTTAGAAGAGATTATAGCGATCGCTCATTGGCATCTCGAACCCACCCTCTGCAATATTGAACAAGCGTTGCTATTTTCCGAAGTATCTAGCCAAATTGAGCAACCTTTACCCGTTCATCTCAAAATAGATACAGGAATGTCTCGTTTAGGCACACTTTGGACTGAGGGATTGGAATTTGTCAAATTCGTGCATCAATTGCCTTATTTGGAGATCAAAAGCATTTATTCTCACTTTGCCACCGCCGATGACCCTAATCCTACCATTATGGATAGGCAACTTAAACGGTTTCAATTTGTAATTTCTCAATTGCAAGAGAACGGTATCCCCCTTCCCTCCCTTCATATTGCCAATTCTGCGGCTACCTTAACGGATGCTCAATACCATTATGATAGAGTCAGAGTAGGTCTTGCCCTGTATGGTTTATACCCGGCGGAACATTTGCGAGAAACGGTCAATCTCAAACCTGTTTTACAAGTTAAAGCCCGAATTACCCAAATTAAAGACTTGCCTATTGGTTCAGGAGTCAGTTATGGTCATCAGTATAACTGCGATCGCCCTTTACGGTTAGCGGTGGTCGGGATTGGCTATGCCGATGGTATTCCCCGCCGATTATCCCATCGCTTGCGCGTTCTTATTCAGGGGCAATGGGTATCGCAAATTGGGGCAATTACGATGGATCAACTAATGTTAGATATCACTCATTTACCTCATATTCAAGCGGGAGAAATTGTGACTTTAATGGGTAAAGAGGGTGATTTGGCGATTTCCGCAGATGATTGGGCAACTGAATTGGGCACCATTTCGTGGGAAATTCTGTGCGGTTTTAAGCATCGCTTACCGAGAGTGAGTTTACCCATTTCTCTTCAATACAGCGAATAGAAACAGAGTAAAATATACTTATACTTCGCCGTTTAGCCAATCGCCGCTTTTCTCGCCGCCAAAATTCCCCGTTCAGCCAAATACTCATGCAGTTCTTGAGGCTTAAGTTTACATAAATCTTTAGCTAATTCTTCGACATTAAGCTGTTTAGGCAGTTGGGGAAGTAGTACCTCTCGGATTAATCCTAAGATTTGGGGTTCTGCCACTAAAACAGCATGATGAACCGTATTTTGCTGAATAATCTCCAGAATAGTAGTCGCAATTTCTTTGGCAAAACTGCGCTCAAATTCAGTTAAATGTTTTTGACGATGATCATCGTAACCATGGCCTTGATTACCTGAACCCCCATTACGTCCACTTTTCGTGTTAGCCCAGAGTTCCTTTCCTTGCACTTCATTACTGGTATTGGTTAAACAACTTTGTTCTACCAGATTCGGACCTGACTGATATTCGGGGAATTCGACAGGTTCTAGCAGAAAAAAGCGCGCTCTAGCACCATCAATAACTGCGACGACCGATTGATTCATAATAAACGATATAAACGATAAAATGCAAGTCCCGACACGATCCCATCTTATCAAGGGTTTTTAGTATTCTCGAACACTTCTACATTAAGCTTAATGTTTAAAGTCGGTCAAATATCAGATACGCGGCTGAAGAAAGGGGACAGAAAATCGTTCTTCGACCAGCTTGATATTTGGTTGCCTTCAAAGCGGCTTGATCTGACTCATGATAAAGCGACTTTTAGGCAGGGCGGGCATTCTTGATAAATCAAAAATTAAGTCTTGCGCTGGCACATCATACTGCATAGCACGAGTTAGCAAGTTTAACGCCACTTTACTTAATTCTATGGTGATTTTTTCCCCCGGACAGCGATGCCCTTCGTGAGTATCTCCTCCTCCTTGGGGAATATAATTGAACGCACTTTTGTTCCAATGTTGAAATCGTTCCGGCCGAAATGTTTCTGCTTCCTGCCAAATGCGCGAATCTCGATTTGTCCCGTAAATATCCAGCAGTACCCATGTTCCTTTAGCAAAGTGATAATCTCTCCAGTCAAAAGCCTTTTTCACATGACCCCCCACTGCCGGAAAAAACGGGTAAAATCGTCGGACTTCATGGACAAACCAATCAGGGTAATCTTTCTCATCTGAGAACAGTTTTTCGCGGCATTCTGGATATTCATGAAGTGCCAAAGCTATAAAGGTAATATACCAAGCGACGGCAACCGTAGGACGGAGGATATTAATCAGTTCTACTGCGGCAATTTTGGGGTCTAGTCGTCGTCCTTCGAGATCTTGATGCGTTGCGATAACATCAATCACGCTTCCTTTTGGTACAGAACGCTGATTTGTTCGCACTGCTTCAATAATTTCTTGCGCCCATTGCTCAGTTCGAGTTCTCAGCAATTGTCCCCACCAATTTCGTAAGCCCACCGCTCCAGATCCATCAATCATAGCCACAAACTCACGAGTGCGCTGTTTTGCTTCCGATTCCGAGAGGGGAATTCCTGCCCACTGACAAACAGCACAACAAAGAATAGTCGTCATTTCTTCATGAAAAATAATCCTATCCCTCGTTTTCCATTGTTCAAGTCGCTGATGCCACTGTTCAACCGTAATATTGACTAACTGTTGAATATTTTTAGGAGTCATGATCGACATGAACATCTGTTTGCGGTGGTAGTGCGGTCGACCATCCATTGTCTGCACACTCCCCTTATCTTGCAATAACATTAAAGCTGTGGGAGGAATTGCTCATTTTCGAGTAAAGCGATCGCGTTCATAGAACATTTGAGTCGCTTCTTCTCCTTGGATACAAATCACCTTTTGTAACATTAACCGAGTTGCAAAAATATCGGTGTGATAACGTTCACATCGCTTAGGAATAAAGGTATAGCCATCTGCTAAAAAGGCTAAGGTGTTATCTAAGTTCTTATCTTGGGGAATGGATGAGATTGACACTTTCGTTTTTTCTTTCAAAATGATCTTTCGCTTATGCTATTTTTAGGCTTATGAACTAGCTGGAGTCACCTCAACTAGATCCGGTTTCTTTTGAAGGGGGGGAAGTTCAATTGATTGTTTAATGCTAGGTCTTTGAGGGGAATCTAAATGATCCAACCGAACACACTTACCGAGTTCTAAAGACCGTTGAAGCGCGTTAATAATACGAACATCATTTAATCCTTCTATTCCAGAGGGTTCTAGGTCTTTATCTTGCAGAATACAATCAGAGAAATACATCAATTCAGCCCCTAATTGATCACGAGATTTGAAAGCGCGTTCCTGCGTTTTGCCTTCAACTGTAAGATAATGATTGATGTCTCCACTCCAAGGATAAGCAGGATCAACTCGTAAATCCCCTTTCGTGCCAATAATATGATAAGTAGCAACATCAGTGGCTCCAAAACTACAGGTAAAGGTCGCTAATCGTTCCTCCGGAAAGCGTAAAATTGCACTGGTCATCTCTGGCACTTCACTAAAACGATCATCATCTTTTCGGGTAGCACTTGTCACAAATACTTCTACGGGTTCAGCGCAAAAAATGTAACGCGCCGCATTGATGCAATAAATCCCAATATCATAAAGTGTGCCACCTCCTTTTGCTTCTTGTAGTCGAATATTACCTGACGTGCTTTGTTGAGTAAATAAAGAATTAAAGAGACGAACTTCGCCAATTTCTCCTGACTGTGCTGTTTTAATGGCTTGTAAATTTCCTTCTTCAAAATGGAGACGATAAGCAATCATTAACTTAACCCCATTATTTTCACAAGCCTCAATCATTTGCTGACATTCATCTTCATTAAGTGCCATCGGTTTTTCACATAAAACATGAATACCCTGATGAGCGACCTTGACGGTATATTCACAGTGTAAATGATTGGGCAGGGCAATATAAACGGCATCAATTTCCCCACTTTTTAGGCAATCTTCGTACTCTGCGTAGGAATAAGTCCGTTTAACATTATAATGTTTAGCCAGTTCTTCTTTTTTGGTAGGATCATCAGAAACAAAAGCAACCACTTCAGAATTTTCTGCATGAACAAAAGAAGGTAACGTTGCGGTTTGAGCAAACCATCCTAACCCGACAATAGCATAACGGATTTTTTTGGGATTATCGGTCGCAGAAGATTGAGATAGATTAGATGAGGACATGAATTTGTCTCCTAAATAAAAGAATTTTTACAGTAATTGCAGTGATTAAACTGACACGCTTTAAGGCTGGTTTAAGCTTAAGCGTTTACCGGATGGCGACCTTCCGTCTGAGAGCGATATTCTCCTCCCATTTTTTGCTGATAGCGTTGAATCACCTGTTCACTGGGAACTCCCCCAGCATTAACCGTTTGTTGATATTGGAAGTAGCGATGATCTTTCGGCAGTTCTTCGACAGGAACAAACTGAGTTTCATCCCCTGTAAGGTTAACCTGCGATTCTAGCAATTGACGGATATACGCTTTATTTTCTTGAAACTTCACAGGTTCTGGCAGTTCTTTGGGTAAAAAGCTTTCAGGATCTCGCTTTTCGTGCTTACGCATCATGTCGCAAGCTAAACGGAGTTGCTCAATTTCCATATTAAGATGCAGTTCCCACAGTTGCTTAATCCGAGGATCGGGTTCTTGTTGCATAAATGAATAGTAAAGGTAACATTCGTTGTACTGGTGCATCACGTCTCGCTCAAACCAAGAAGCGTTCGGATCTAGCAGAGATTCGTAGTGAGTAACGTGCTGTTCTTCAATCTGGGCAATTTCTAGATATAGACCCCGCGCTAAAGGTTCCATCGGACGGTTACCTACATTCATATACCAGCTCATGGTTTGCTGTTCGGCGGCCACAAGGGTCATGGTATGAAGGATAGATAAGGGATTCGCCTGTTTGCGATCGCTGGGTGTCCGAACATCATCAATGGGATGACGGTGTTCATCGGCGGTCGGTCGTCCGGGCATAATTTCTGTTAATTCTCCGGTGATTTCGGCCGCTTTTTTGCCTTCTAGCATATCTAGCAGGTTGGCATAGCGGTAAAGATGGTCAAAGTCTTCTAATAGTCCGAATTCGAAGGCTTGCTTGAGATAGGGATCGGGTTCTGTGCGAGCTAAATAGGCGGTTAAATCAACGGCCACTTGTTCATAACCAATGGTGACTTGTAAATTAGATTCCTCAGCAGGAGTAAGCCAATTGACCGCTTTTTGCTGTTGTTGCTCAATTCGACGGGTTTGGGCTAAATATTTGCGAATATCGGGGTCAGCTGTATGACGCGCAAACTGATGGGAAAACAGAATTGATTCGATCTCTACCCCATTCATGGTAATGATACGGGTACGAGTATAGGGATGTACGTCAGCAGGATGGTAAGGTTGACTGTTTAAAGTTGACCAATTCCGTAATTGTTTGTCTAAAGGAATACCTTTTTCGGTAAGAGGATTAAAACTCATAACGATTTTCCTTATTAAATAAAGAGTGATCAAAAACTTGATTGCAATAGAGAGGCTTTAGGGTTTGAGAACAACTTTGATGCAATTATCTGCTTTATCCTGAAAGATTTTGTAAGCGTGGGAAGCTTCTTCAAGGGGTAAGCGATGGGTAATTAGAAAGGTGGGATCAATATCACCCTTTTCAATCCTTTCCAATAAGGGACGCAGATACTTATGTACATGAGTTTGACCCGATCGCATGGTTAATCCCTTATTAACGAAAGCCCCCATTGGCATTGTGTCGATAAATCCACCATAAACACCGGGAACAGACACTTTTCCTCCTTTTCGGCAAGCCACGATCGCCTGTCGTAATACCAATGGTCGTCCCGTTTCCATGCGAATGGCTTGCTTAACGGTGTCATACAGTGCCATCACTCCCGTTCCGTGTGCCTCCATACCCACCGCATCGATACAGCAATCAGGTCCTCGTCCTCCTGTCATTTCCTTAAGGGCGACTCCGGCATCCATTTCCTCATAATTGATGATTTCTGCGCCACCCGCTTGAGCTAATGTTAATCTTTCGGGAATATGATCAATCGCAATCACCCGTTCTGCCCCTAGCATCAGTGCGCTACGAATAGCAAATTGTCCCACAGGGCCACAACCCCACACAGCCACAATTTCACCTCGTTGAATGTCACAGTTTTCTGCCGCCATGTAACCTGTCGGAAAAATGTCGGTTAAGAATAAAACCTGTTCATCGCTTAAGCTTTCTGGTACTTTGAGCGGTCCGACATCCGCAAAGGGAACTCGGACGTATTCAGCCTGTCCTCCTGCATAGCCTCCCAAGAGATGAGAGTAACCGAATAAGCCTGACGGGGAGTGACCATAAAATTTTTCAGCCATCCATGCGTTCGGATTGGAATTATCGCACAAAGACCAAAGATCTTGGTTACAGAAAAAACAGTTACCACAGGAAATGGTAAAAGGGACAACAACGCGATCGCCTTTTTTAAGATTAGTAACTCCTGCGCCTATTTCTACGACTTCCCCCATAAACTCATGACCAAGGATATCTCCAGACTGCATGGTGGGAATGAAACCATTATAAAGGTGCAAATCAGAGCCACAGATGGCCGTAGAAGTCACTTTGAGGATGGCATCACGAGGATTAAGAATTTTAGGATCGGGAACGGTATCAACGCGAACATCGTGGGTTCCGTGCCAGCAAACTGCTTTCATGGCAATTTCTCCTAAGTTTTAGTGAGTTGGAAAACGAGGTGATCGGGTGAATTAATAAGTAACGGGTTACTGATCGCAGATAATTTTTACCTCTGCTCGTTGGTATAACGCTCTAAAGTCGGATTTTTACGAGTTTTTAAGTCAGCTGGTGCAGTTTCTGAAGAAGATCCGAATAATTTATCTTTAATGCTTTTAATCAGATCTTTTTTATCATTTTTTAGTTGAGGGGTGTTTTTACGCTGATTTAACGCTGAAGGTTCAACTCCACCTTGAAAATTTTCATTACTGATAGGATTACGAGACTGACGAATCGGACCGCTTTGATAGGGTTCGCTATGGGGAGATGTTACGGCATGAGCGATTTTAATCGGAAAAATAGCTATACTAAACCCCAAAATAAAGGTTATTATCCCAACTTTTAACCAGCGTTCTGAGGGGTTGTTTTTAAAAAAAGCAAGAATTGCGTTTTTGGACTTAGCGAGATTAGTTCTAAAATGAGAAAAGCGAAGACTCAGAAGTTGATACATGATAATAACTTAGAAAATTTAATAAAAAAACTTTAACTTCCTTTCGGTTGTCCCTCGATTGTGGCAATCTCTCCCGTTTCCATTAACTGTTTTAGACGGTTGAGTTCATCCCCGATCTGTTGTTCAGGTTCTTCGCCAAAGAGTTTGGCAAAAGTGGCCGCTATGACACCACCGGGGGGTTGATATTCCATCACAACCTTAACTTCTGTACCCCGATTACCCGTTGCGGGCTGAAATCGCACGAATCCAGAGTTTTCAATCTCTGCACCTTCAGCAGATGTCCAAGCGATCAAATGATTCGGTTCATCATTGATGATAATGGCATCCCATTCAATACTTTGATTAAGAGGGGCATTTGCTACCCAATGGGAATGATGTTCATCTTTGACCTGCACCGATTGAATATGACGCATAAATTTAGGCAGATTTTCAAGATTACGCCAGAAATTATAAAGGTCTGCGGCAGAGCGGTTAATCGTTACCGTTTTTTCAACTCGAATGGCATGATCGAGACCAATGGCATCTTCTACTTGCTTAATCGTACTTTTTTGCTGCACACCTTGATAAACTAAGCCACCTCCGGCGATCGCCGTTAGAATCCCTTTTAAGGATCGCTGTTGCAAACCAGAGAGTACCAGCGCACCACCGCCGATAATTGAAGCCCAACGTTCCAAATCTCCGGCTTGTTGATCGGCTGAGGTCTGTGTACTCAGAGAGTTTTCCATATCAATCCCTTACCTCATAGATAGCAATTAATTCTGAATATGTAGCCAGATTAACAAGCTCACACGGAATCTTCTTCGTTCTGAAGGGAGAGACTTAGCAGGATTTGGACTCTCTATAAAGAGGGAAATCAGATTTTTAATTAATACTTACAGAAGGATAACAGGACTTAACTCTCTCGCTACACTGATAACAAGTGTGCTTGATCAAATGAGTTTTTAAGAGAAATTAAGCGCAAGCAAAGTTCATTACTTTTCCCGTGAATTTTTAAGGGATCAGCTACGTCTTTATTTCACTATTTCACCAGTAATTATCATTATGCCTTGGTCATCTGATAACTATCCCAATTCCCTCAAAAATTTCAATCCAGAAGTCCGAAATAAGGCGATTGAAATTGCCCATGCTTTACTCGATGAAGGTTATGAAGAAGGAAGGGCGATCGCCATTGCTACCGCACAAGCTGAAAAATGGGCAGAAAATCGAGACAAGCCGATTGAAAAAGCACAAAAAGGCTAAAAATATTTTATAAATGCGATAAAATGACTTAACTAAGATAGTCTTGCGCTTTCTACCACAATTTTAGGAACAACCCAATTACTCGGTACGGTGACATCTTAGCAGGGTCATTGGAGGACAACAGCGATCGCTTTTTTACCTTTACTCGTTTTTATAACAGATATGCTCAAAAAAACTTAGATTAACGATAGTTTTGCGTTCCCTAACCCCTGCCCAATTTATGATCCCAAATTTAGGCTTAATTAAGCCAACAATTGACTTATTCTAATGACAATCTACAATAAATTAGGCCAGTTAACCGAGCCATTTTTGATTATTGTTTCATCGGGCATTTTTTGAAGGCGCATCAACTCAGAGATAGCAGCAATATCTTGGTCATGATTCATACCAGCAACGGACATAATTTGTTTATTCTGCACATAAAAAGCTAAAAACTTAGGTTCAGCCAAATCTCCATCAATGATAACTTTATCCCATTGTTCGACATATCCCACATAGCGTAATTTTAGATGATATTGTCCCGACCAAAAGAAAGGAACAAGGGTGTCAACTGTCCGTAATTTATCATGACTGGCTACCATATTTTCAGCCGCTATTCGCCCGTGCTGTGCGGCCAGTCGCCAATGTTCAATGCGAATTGATTTTCCCATTACTGCGTAGGGAAAAGAGGCAATATCTCCGGCTGCATAGATGTCTTGGATTTCAGTTTGTAGATATTGATTAACGGCAATACTGTGGTCGTTGTCATTTAATTTTATTCCTTCTAAATAACGCGTATTTGGTTCAACGCCAATCCCCACAATCACTAAATCTGTCTCTAGAATTTCGCCGTTATCTAAGCGCACAGATTGCACCCTATCATTGCCCATAAATTCAGTTACTTTTGTCTCTAATTTAAACGTTACCCCCTTTTCTTCGTGAACAGTTTGAAACATTTTTCCCAGCTTAGTTCCCAATATTTTTTCAAAGGGGACATCGCTAGGAGAAACGACCGTAACTGCTAAGCCTTGCTGTCTTAAGCTTGCCGCCGCTTCCATTCCGATAAAACTAGAACCAATTATTAGAACTTTTTGAGCATTTTTATTTTTAATGGTTTCTAAAATGTGATTAACATCCTCGGTTTGACGTAGGGTAAAAATATGCTCTAAATCTGCTCCCGATATATCGAGTTTTCTAGGTTTTCCGCCCGTTGCTAATAATAAAAGATCATAGTTAAGTGTCGAATGATCTTCAAATACAATGGTCTGGGTTAAAGCATCTACTTTAGTGACGGTTTTACCAAAACGCAATTCAATATCATAATGGTCATAAAATTGGCAACTTCGTAGGGGTAACGCATTTTCTTCTACCTTACCTTGTAGATAGTTTTTACTTAATTTTGTGCGATCCGAAGGTAACTTTTCTTCAGCACTAATTAAAATAATTTTACCTTGAAAATCTTTTTGACGTAGCGTTTCTACCGCATTTGCTCCGGCCGCACCTGCTCCTAAAACAACGAAGGTACGATCGTCAGATGTTGGCTGATATTTGCCCATTGCTAACGTCCGATGTTGAGATATTTCATCCGGTAGTTGTACATAAACTTGATCTCCTTCTATGTGGGTTGGGAAACTCGACAAAGAGTTCAAACCAGGGGGATTTTCTTGTTGACCTGAAATTAGATTAAAACAAGCATTATGCCAAGGACAAATAATTTTTTCTCCTGATAAAATTCCTTGCTCTAAGGGCGCACCATAATGACTACAAAATGCTCCTGTCGCATAAAATTTATCATTAATCTTAGTTAATAAGATCTGAGAATCTCCAATAGAGATTTGTTTCATTTGACCATTGCTTAAGTCATTTATTTGGGCGACAGATACTTGTTTCATGGGATATTGATTTTATTTTTACTGTGATAAAGTTTGCAGTTTTGTCCTGCCTTTACAAGTTAGATTATGCTATGGTTACTGATCTTAAAATAATTTGCAAAAAGTCCCTCTATCTATAGTCAGATTAAAGAAGCAATAAATCAAATTAAAAATCCATTGTTTTTTTTGATTGAAATTTTCTTCAGAGGCTTTAATTTTTTTTGAGTATTTTTTTAGATAATCCACTAACGAAAGGTAAAGAGACAGGCTTTCCTTGCAAAACCCGCAAAATTAAGCCAAGAGAAATCAGTAAATAACCAGAAGTCAATAATCCATTAAGATACAATAGGCGCAGGGTAAAGAGTTCTGAGGTTTGTAATGACCCTAGCCAGAGTAAAGCATAACTCACGCCCCAAAGTAGGGTTAACGTAACCGAAAGACGACTGACGGATAATTCTTCGGGGTTACCTTGGCGACGATACGACGTCCATAGAGAAGGTATCCAGCCCACTACAGGCAATAGATAGATTAATAATCGTAACTTATTTAGGGTTTTCTCTTGGAATGGATCGCCCTCTGAGTGATATTTCTGATCCCGATTCATGACTTTAGACTCGGTAGCTGTAACATTTTGATTCATTTGGGGAATGCTAATGTTAGTCTAACAAGATTCTTTTGTCAGAGCGGTTCATGGAACAATTCTTACCACTCGATCAACTCAACGTCTCCACTCTTATTCTGGCGGGCGGCAAAAGTCGTCGTATGGGCAGGGATAAAGCACTGTTAGAAGTCAGAGGACAACCATTATTGCAATCCCTCTGTTTGATGGCACAGGCTTGCACAAAAACGGTTTATGTCGTCACGCCGTGGGGCGATCGCTATCGCTCAATTTTACCGCAAAATTGTGACATTATTCCTGAAATCCTGCCGGAAGGTCAATCGGAGTCACCTGGGCCTTTAAGGGGATTTTTACAAGGACTTCCCTACATACAAACCCCTTGGTGTTTGTTACTTGCCTGTGATTTGCCTTATTTAACCTTAAATATACTAGAACAATGGTTAACCCTTCTGCGGCACATTCCTCCTGAAGCGATCGCCGCTTTGCCCCAACATCCCAAGGGATGGGAGCCTCTCTGTGGCTTTTATCGTCGTCAATGTCTAGCATCGGGAAAAGCCTTTGTCCGTCAGGGTGGACGCTCTTTTCAGAAATGGTTAGCCCCACAGAATATTTATTCCCTTCCCCTTGATGATTCCCAGTGTCTATTTAACTGCAACACACCAGAGGATTTCGCCCAATTAGCGACCTTTTATCCCTAGTGATATCTCATTTTTAAACCTTTGGTCACCCCGTTATTTTCTAAATAAGAGGTCATAAATTATGCAATTATCAACCAAGCTTTTACCTGATGTGGTGCAAGTTTTAGATCATCATGAAGAAGCCTTACGAATTAAAAAATTAATATTTTGCCTCTGTAAAAAATATTGGGAAAACGAGCCCCATGTCTTAAATACATTTTCCTGCAAAGATTTATTGGAGGAATTGATTATTGTAAGGCCAACCGTAGAACAATTGACATTTTCTTTGTATAAATTGGTAAAAACGCTGAACCGACCAAAAGTTTATGCTGGGGTTGCTAAAGTTATTTTAGATCAAGTGACACCCCTTTATGAAACCCTTAATACTCCCACGCCGGTTTTGGAGGCAGAGCCAATTGAAGAAGAGGAAGGCACTCAAATTAGGCTCAATGAAGCCAACGTCACCCCAACGGTCGATCCTCGTTTTTTAGTTGCTCAAGTGACGCAACAAATCGAAACCCATCAAGAACAATCTCGCATCAAAAAGCTGATTTATTGTATTTGTCGGAATCGTTGGGAAAATGATTTAGCAGTCATCGATGGCTATGGTTTAACCGATTTAATTAGGGATATTTGTCAAATGTATCCCACTCGACATGAGCTACAAATCGGATTAAAGCAGATTGTAGATAACTTAAATAAACAAACTTTGTACTTGGCGATCGCAAATATTATCCTGAATCAATTAGATGTTTTATACAGTAGCTTAGCTGAAGAATCTGCTTTAGAAAAAGAAGGAAGTACCCAAATTTACAACACTCAAATTATTCAACTGAATTCCTTCAATACGCCCCAACCTATGGTAAATTCTCAACGGCAAGCCTTTGAAACATCCGTGATTGATCTATCCTTTGAGCAAGGGGGTAGTGTAACAGAACTCAAACAAATTGAACCCGTTCCAGAGATCCCCGTAACACCCGCGTACCCCCCTTATGATGTATTTGAAATAAGACAAACCATTTTTCAATATACCAATCCCTTACGCGCTAAAATTCTTCTGTTTTCGGTATTATTTCATCCGTGGGATAAAAGTGGTCAAGATTGGTCAATGTTACGAAGTTACACCATTGATGATCTCGTTGAACAGATAATGCAAGGGGGCTATTCTCTAGCAGAGATTGAGCAAAAATTACAGACAACCGCCAAAGGGCTAAGTGAGGTAGAGCTTCACAGTCAAGCGGCTAGTACTATTCTCGAAGCGATTAAGCCCTTTATTTAGAATTAGTCTGCTTGAAAGCAATTTTTTCGATTTTTCTGACTTTTTTTCTTGTTTTTTCTAATTGCTATGAAACCCAACGAACTCATTGAACGCTATGCCGCCGGGGAAACCCAATTTAGTGGGCTAAAACTTGCGGGGATTAATCTAATTAACGCTGATCTAATCGGTATTACGCTAAATGAAGCGGATTTACGCGGAGCTAATCTTTTATTTGCTTTTCTCAATCGTGCCAATTTGGCGCAAGCCAATCTCGTGGGGGCAAACTTAAGCGGTGCCAGCCTTAGTCAGTCGGATCTCAGTGGAGCCGACTTAAGAGGAGCAACCCTTCACGGTACGTTACTACAGGGGGCAAACTTACGGGATACCGATATTACTCTCGCTATTTTACTCGATTCCAATTTAATTGGTGCTGATTTACGGGGGGCAGACCTCAGCGGGGCAACCCTAACGGGATCTTGTCTACGGGGGGCAAATATGCGTCAAGAGAAAAAAAGTTACTATACCAATTTACAAGCCGCTAACCTCTCCAAAGCCGATTTACAGGGAGCCAATATGAAAGGGGTTGATCTTAGTCGGGCGAATCTGGCAGGGGCAAATCTTAAGGAAGCAAATTTACGGGATGCTGATCTACGTAAAGTAGATTTAACTGGGGCTAACCTAAAAGGAGCTTTACTCAGTAACACAAACCTAACAGGCGCAAAATTGACGGATGCTAACCTCAGTAATGCCAACTTAGTCCGAACACAATTAGTTCAAGCCGACTTAGAAGGGGTGATCGCCACTGGTGCAGTGATGACGCATGCAGTAATGACGAAAGCAAATCTTGCCCAAGCAAATTTGAGTGGAGGCCGGTTAAACCACGTCGATTTTAGCCGTGCTAACTTAAAAGGGGCGAATTTAAGTGAATGTGATTTAGTAGAAGCCTTTTTTGCCAGAGCCGTATTATTAGGTGCGAATTTTAGTAATACAAATTTAACTCGCGCCGAGCTAATGAGTGCCAATATGGCAGGCGTTAACCTACGTGGTGCGACAATGCCTGACGGCAGGGTTCATAGCTAAATCCTGATCAACGTGAGTTTCGACTTTACTTAATTTTTTTTTGTGCAGGGGGTTTGGGGGGTTAGTCCCCCAATCAAGAATTTGTTTTTCTTTTCCTAATCCCAATCAGAATGGACCAAAAAATTGAGATAATTGCCCTCGTCAAACTCACGTTAATCAGCGACAATTTTTAAGAAGGATTAATATAAAATCGTAACTTGACCTTGCGGTTTTTGCCGAAAGTAATCAAATCTCCAGATTGTAATTTTTGACGAAAACGAGTCCCCGGTTTGATGAACTGATCGTTAATGGCAGTGCCATTTAAACTGCCGGCATCTTCTAAGTAATAACCGTCCTCTTCGACATGAATTACCCCATGAACACGGGAAACAATATCCGCATCGGGTAAAGCAGAAAGTTCAATTTGAATCGGAATATGTTCATTGACTTTGCCAATATAGAGAAAAGACTTACCGACAGGAAAGTTAAAACGAGTTTGGCTTTTTTCGTGGATAATATAAGCCACAGAATCGGTAGAAGTCATAAGAGAAGAAGTCAGTTTATCAGATTCTGTCTGAGACATTGGACACAAAAACACTAAATGAAAGCTAACCTATCCTCTATTTTAGGCGAATATAACGTCAGTTCAAATCAAGAAACAAGTCTCAACATTTAGGCAGAAAACTATTTTGTATTCTGTCTGTTTTGGTATCATTGAATCCACCCCGTTTTTTACCGACGATAGTAATAATAAGGGTTGTAGTTCGACAAACTTCCCTGTTGAATCCCATTTGCCACTAACCCTAATAAAGGAACAGAAGCCATTTTCAAATCATCAATTACGTGTTTAACAATGGCGCGATCGGTTTTATTGACTCGAATGACCATCACAATCCCACTGGTGAGCGATCCGAGAATACGACTATCGGCAAAGTTAGCAAGGGGAGGGGTATCGTAAATAATTAAGTCAAAATCCTCCCTTTGTCCTAAATGCTCAACAATTTGCCGCATCCGTTGGGAGGCTAACAATCGAGTGGGATCAGGGGGAATATCACCGGCGGTCAAAATTGACAAATTCTCCCACTGAGGAATCGGTTGAATCGCTTCGGCGATATCTAATCCCGTGGCAATGACATTACTTAACCCTTGTCCGTTGGCTATGCCCAGCAGATGATGAACTTGGGGACGACGCAAATCTGCATCCACCAGTAACACCCGTTGTCCCATGGCGGCCGCCGCTTGTGCTAAATTGACAGAAACGGTCGTCTTACCGTCTTCAGGAGAGGTAGAACTCACAACAAAAGAATTATAGGAACGCTCCGTCCCTAATAGCCAAATATTTGTATTTAAAGAGCGAAAAGCTTCTAAGAAACCCGACACTTTGTAGTATTTGTCGCCTCCAGCATCCGTGAGATTTAAACTGAGGTTACGATTGCCGATTTGTAAAGTTGATAAACTTCGATCTAATGCACCATTGAGGGATTTCAGTTCTTTTTGCCACGGAATCATGCCCAATAGAGGAAGCTTGGTTTTCTCCTTCATTTCCCCTAAGGAGTGAAACACGGGATCGAGTTTTTCTGCCAAAAAGGCGGCTAATACGCCTAAGCTTAAGCCAGCGAGCAATCCTAAGCTAATATTTTTGATAGGGATCGGGTAGAGCGGATCTTCTGCCACCACAGGCTTAGAAATAAGTTGCCATGGCAAGGTTTGCTGTGCGCCATCAATTTGAAGTTTTTGTTGCGCTTCTAAAAGTCTTTCTAGGCTTTCGCTGGCAATGCGCAGTTCACGCTCAAGTTCAGTATATTGACGAGAGAGTAAGGGAAGTTGCTTGATTTGCTGTTTGAGAATATTTATCTCTGAAGCAAGGGAATTTTCTCTAAATTTCAGTTGTTTGAGTTCATTTTCCGCTTGAACGTATTGCTGATTGAGCGTCAGTCGTAAGGCACTCGGGGAGCCTAAGGCGGGCGATTGACGAAGTTGCTCAGAATTACGCTTGCCAAGGGCATTTTGGGCTTCTTTTTCAACTAAGGGTAATAGGCTATCTCTTTCTTCTTTTAGGGTTTGAATAATCGGATTTTCATCGGAAAAACGTGCCGATTCTTTATTTAATTCTAGTTCGATTTCTTGAAGCCGATTGAGTAAGGCTTGATAACGTGGCGCATCACTGAGATAACTCGACGAAATTGCTCCCTCTACACTCAAACCTACTTGTTTTTGTAGGGTTTCATAAAGAGATTGGGTTTCTCCCAATTGAACTCGCGTATCAAAATATTGAGTTTCTAGTGTGTTTAATTGAGTGGTCAATTCTTGCGCCTTTTGGTTGGGATCAATCAAATTATATTTCTGACGAAATTGTTGCAACTTGGTTTGATGTTGATTGACCACGTTTTGAAGTTGGGGAATTTGCTGAGAGACGAAATTCATCCCTTGATTAATTTCAACTTTTCGCTCATCTAGGCTATATTTTAAATAAGCTTGAGCCAGACTTTCTAAGATAAATTTGATTTTGTCGGGATCACTATCCTCTAAATTAATTTTAAGAATTTTGGTATTTTCGATCTGCTCAATTTGTAAAGGAGCGTCGACTGTTCCCACCAACTTTTCATATTTTAAGTTGGGATATTTTTTACTTAATGTATTAATAATTGGTTCTAAAATACTGCGGCTTTTTAATACTTCTATTTGCGTATCATAGTCAATTTGTCCTGCACCTAATCCCTCTAAAATCGTTGGCTTTGATTGATTATTAACCGCAATCGGTTCGCCAACTAATAATTGAAAGTTTCCTTCATAGACGGGGGTTTTCTGTAGTGTCCATGCCGCCGCTAGGGCAGTTATCCCCATTGCCATGCCTAAAATTAAAAGACTGCGATGCTTGATAATCGACCAAGCTTGTCCTAAGGAAAGCTCTTCTTCAGCCGGAGAATCAACCCAGACCATCGGGGAAGAACTTTCTGACGTTATTTCTAAAGCTTGACGTTTTAGAGATAAGTTTGAAGATGGAATCTTGCCGTCCATGTTAATGCCTCACAACAAAAGTTAAGATTTAAAAATAGGTCTTTTTTAAACATTAAAACACCCATTAAAAAATGAATAATTAATTATTATCAAATAAACCAAAAATATTAAAGAAACTAAATACCCCAGTAAGCGCACCAATCGGACTAAATACGTTAATTAAAGTATCAGTAGCCGCCGTTAATCCGCTGCGATTGACGACAATCACATCATTATTACGTAAAACAGGATTATTTTCTGAGGAAATATCCTTAGAAAAGTCTACTGCAATTTCCCGTCGTGTAACTGTGCCGTCATCGTTTAGACGAATTAATTCCACGCTTTTTTGCTTGGCTCTGCGTTTATCAAAGTTTCCTGCTGCTAATAAGGCTTGGTTTAAGGGGGTATTCGGACGTAATTCTTGAATACCGGGGGTTCTAACTTCCCCTACCACATTAACTTTAATCGTTTCTGGCGAAAAACTAGCTGACGCTAAGGTTTCTGAATCAATTGCCGCTATCGCTTCGGCGGTAGGAACTGTGATCACATCCCCATTTTGCAAAACAATGTCTTGGGCTAAATCACCAACGCTCAGTAACGAAAATAAATCCGCCCTTAAAATCTGGACTTGCCCCGTACGAGTATAGCGACGCACTTCAACTTCTCGAATATCGGCTAACTGTTTAATACCCCCTGCGGCTTGAATGGCATTGGTTAAACGAAGGGGTTGTTGCTTAGTTTGATCCGTGCCACTGCTTCGGGTGGGAGATAATTTATACGATCCTGGTCGAAAGACTTCGCCAACAATGGCAATATTCAGTTCTTGATCAGCACGAATGCCAAAATTTGCATCTGTTAATAGCGCAGTTGTTCGGGGATCGATAACCTGTATCGTCGGAATAATAATGGCATCTCCATCTCTCAAGGTTAGATTTTGCTGACCATCGGCTGATTGTAAAATTTCCCATAAGCTTACGTTAATATTTTGCGCATTTTTCCCTATTTGCCGTCGAATTTGGACTTTTTCTATATCTGCTACCGTCGTTACGCCGCCCGCTAACTGCACTAAATCGGTCAGGGTTGGAAATTTTCCTTCGGCAAAGGCTAGGGTGTAAGCACCCGGTTGGTCGATTTCCCCTGCAATAGTGACCTTTAAAGGACGAGGTTCAAGCAAAGTAGTGGTTACAACAGGACGCTTGATAAAAACCGCGTATTTATCCGTCAAAAGACGATTGAGTTGGTTTAGGGTCATTCCCGTGACGTTCATCTGTCCAACCAAGGGAAAGGCCACCGTTCCGTCCACTAGCACCAAATAATCGCCGCTAAATTCTTTAACATTATAAAGATTAACTTGAAGTCGATCGCCCGGTCCGATAGTATAAGGGGTTTCAGTCAAAAATGTGGGTGACGGTGGCGGATTTTGCCCAATTGCCCGAGTTTGACTAAGGATAGGGGAACTTAAACTCAAAAATAAGACGAATAAGGGGAGACACTTCCTACACACAATGAAAGTTAACGATATCATGAAACTGAGCCAAGCGTTTGATGCGTTAATAATCGTTAGCTTAACATAGGATTTGGGCAATATTATGTTTCACTTTAATAAGGCAGTGATTTAAGCCGTCGTAGGTTAGGCAAGTGGAAATGTAGAAATAAGCACAAAACTATTTTATCAAATCAGCTTAGATAATTTGAGAAATCGCTGAGAGTTCAAGATTCAGGAAATATCTGCTTTATGGATGTCACCTTCTAAACTGGGATTCACAGCATCCGTGAGAGCTAACTGAGAAAATAGGAAACGATAGCAATGGCACTTGTAGAAGCTATTCAATCATCTGAAACTTCAAGCAAAAGTCAAAGTAATTTAATTTTTGGCTTAGAAGATAATCCTCCATTTCAAACGGCAATTCTTGTTGCAATACAGCACGTCTGTGTCATTTTTGTCCCTAGCGTCACTCCAGCGATTCTAATTGGTCGAGCTTTGGATTTGGATGCTGCTAGCATCAGCTACATCATTGGAATGACTCTATTTGTTGCTGGACTTGCGACTTTTATTCAGGCTAGACGAATCGGGCCGATTGGTTCAGGTTTACTCAGCATTCAGGGGCCTAGCTTTGCGTTTTTACCTCCCATTTTCAGTATTATTGCTACGACCAGCGCGGCGGGAAGAACGTCCGAACAAACCCTTGCTCTCATTCTGGGTTTAGGCTTTTTCGGTTCATTTATCCAAATTATCTTGAGCCGTTTCTTACATTTTGCGCAAGTCATTTTTCCACCCATCGTCACGGGAACGGCTGTCACTCTCATCGGTTTAACTCTGATCAAATTTGGGATGCACGATATGGCAGGGGGAGATGTGGCACAAAAGGCTGGAGACTACGGCGACCTCAAATATTGGGCAATCTCCATTCCCGTTTTTTTTACTGTAGCCATCTGTTCAACATTCCAATCCCATTCCGGTTCGGCTTGGATTTTAACCTTGCGGCCTTTATTCCTTTTGCAATTATCTATTTTGCAACTTCGCTAGAGGTGATTGGCGATATTACAGCAACCTCGATGGTAACTGGAGAACCCATTCAAGGTTCTAAGTATATCAAACGACTCAAGGGCGGACTACTGGGCGACGGCGTCAACTCATTCATTGCATCCTGCTGTAGTACTCTACCGACAGTGACGCTATCGCAAAATAATGGCATTATTCAGCTAACTGGAGTGGGTAGTCGTTATATTGGCTTCTACGTAGCAGGTATTTTGGCATTTTTGGGTCTATTCCCGATCATTGGTGCAATCCTCACGGCGATTCCTGCACCCGTATTTGGCGCAGCAATTATGCTGATGTTCGGCACGGTGGCGGTGGCAGGGTTCAATATTCTTCGTGAAATCAATATGACGAATCGAGCCTTAGTGATCGTGGGTGCCTCTTTAGCCACGGGGTTAGGCGTGACCCTGCTTCCAGATGCGTTAGCAGGATTTCCAGAACAACTGCGTAGCGTCTTACAGTCTGGTATTTCTGTGGGTTCCCTCTGTGCCTTGATTCTAAATCTTATGCTACCTAAATCAACGGAAGACCGCATGGTGAAAGAGCCAATCATTCCAGATCCAGAAACAATCCATTTTACAGAAGTCAAGTAGTCCCTCTTTGCTCATTTCAGGTCATTAATGATTTAATCCTGTGAATTCTGTGGTTGATTTTTGACTTCTTTCGTATTTAAAGATTTGATCAATTCAGGGGATAAAACAACTGGAACATCACTCGAACGCAAGTGTAAATCTCGTTGAGGGAAGGGAATCGAAACATGATGGTTTTGAAACTGAGCGTAGATATCAAAGTATAGGTCGCTTTTTACTTTAAATTGGCGATAAGGTCGAGCAATCCAGATTAGAAGGTAAAAATCCAAAGAACTATCCCCAAACCCAGAGAAAAAAACTTCTGGCGAAGGATTTCCTAACACTTCAGGATGTTTTTTCGCCGCCTCTATTAAGATTTGACGAACAAGCGTTAAATTGGAACCATAAGCCACTCCTAAACCAATTCTGAGGCGAGAAATTGGGCTGGGGTGACTCCAGTTGATCACTTCTGACTCCAAAAAGCGAGAATTAGGCAAGATGATCGCAATTTGATCAAGGGTACGAATTTCTGTACTTCTAACGCCAATACGTTCAACCGTTCCCATTGATGTTCCCACCTCGACAAAATCCCCCACTTGAATCGGACGCTCAAAAATCAACACTAAGCCACTGACAAACTCTCTGGCAATGCCCTGCAACCCTAGACCAATTCCCACCCCTAAAACACTGGCAAACACCGTTAAAGAGCTTAAATCTAAACCCCAAATCTGCAAAATAACAATTGTACCAATAAAAATAAAAGTATAATTAGCCATCAGAGCGATCGCATCTTGAGATCCACGATTTAAACCCGTTAGACTCAGAACACGAGAACGCAGAATTTGTTTCACACCTCGTCCGATCACTACCAGACAAATGATAAACCCGGCTAAAATAAATAAGTCTAAAATAGAGTAAGATTGATTACCGAGGGGTAAAAGATCGGAAAAAAAACTTAAACGAGTAATATCATAAGCTTTTTGACTTAAAAAGCGGGTTTGTGGAAAAAGACGGATAATATATAATACAACTCCTATCCATACCAAACTCCGTAGAATATATAGAAACAGGTTAGCAAGTAAACGAATGCCGAGTAGGGGACGATGAGAATCTGTTGGAGGGTGTAAGCTAAAGGAAGGAGAAGAAGGCGTTTGTGGGATTTTCGGCAGTCGGGGTTCAACCCAGCGTTGCCAAAGTTTGCCCAGTTGTCGCGTTAGTAATAAAGCAAAGGTAATTAAAGTAATAGAAATTAGGATAGTACGAATTAAATATTGATTGGTTCGTTCATATTGAGCTTGTTTAATGCCTTTTTCTAATTCATTTGACCAGTGGAGTGCTTGTTCTAGCTCATTGCGACCTTGAGGCGTATCTTGAGCCGTAACGGTTAAGAAGTGTGCGCCATTAACACGAATGATTGGTAATTCTCTAGAAGTATCGATTTCAACGGGAACCGTATTAGAAACAAAGTCTTTTTGCTCAATTAAATCTTCTAGCACCTGATTGGCTTCTTTTGCTCTTTGTTCTGCTGAATAAACCCCAGATCGTTTTACTTCAAATAGGCGATGTCCTCCGATTTCTACGTAAGCAGAGGGATCAATTTGAGCAAATAGGGGAGAATAGGCAATAAGGAAAATAATAACGGCACTTATTAGTAATCTTGTCAAGATTTTGCCAGCTTGTTTCATAATTAACCTAAAAATCGTTCAATAGCCACCGCAACTCCATCTGCTTCTACCTCTTGGGTTACCCAATCAGCCACTTGTTGAACAGGTTGAGGCGCGTTTCCCATGGCAATGCCAATCCCCGCATAGGTTAACATCGGCATATCATTAAAGTTATCACCGATTACCATCACTTGCTCGGCAGTGAGTCCTAATAACTTTTCGGCGAGATAACGGGTAGCTGTTCCTTTGTTGGCGTCAGGATGAGTAATTTCTAAATATTTGGGAGTCGATTGGGTTAAATGTAAGCTATCGGCTGAATAACGCATTTTTAAAACCGTTAGTAGCTGTTGTGCCACATCCCCTTCTGGACTCACAATCAGCATTTTGGTGGTGGGTTGGTTCAAAATTTGACGTAAGTCTCCCACCGCAATCGGGTTTACCCCAGCTCTCGCTTGGTAATAGTGGGTTTCTTCTGTCACTTCCCGTACATAGAGTTGATCATCGAGGTAACAATGAATATCAATCTCGGAGGCATGGGCTGAATCTTCAAAGAAATCAAGTAATTCTAAGGCAATTTCTGACGGTACAGGCAAATGCTGGTATTTAACGCCATCAAGGGGATTCTGAATCCAAGCTCCATTGTAAGTAATAAGGGGTAACTGAGAGGCGACTCGCTGATGAAACCGTCTAGCAGAGTTATACATCCGACCAGTGGCTAAAGCGACGAGAATGCCTTTTTTTTGCACGGATTGAATCGCTTTTACTACCCTATCCGTGACTTGATTAGAGCGACCCGCAATTGTATTGTCAATATCAAGAACCAGTAATTGAATCGCCATATCTTTAGAAAGGTTAGAAGTGAAGTCTAGACAGGGAAAGAACTTTCGCTCATGTACTGTAGTTTAATGGGTAATAGGAAATCTTGGTGACATACCTAATTTAAAGATGATTGAAATTGCGGGCGAAAAAATTGATAGAGGTCAAAAACGAAGATTAGACTTGCCTGTTGCCCGTTTACCTACTCAAACTCTCATTTCTTTACCTGTAACGGTCATTAACGGCGTAGAAGAGGGGGCAAGACTCTGGTTAAGTGCGGCTATTCATGGGGATGAAATTAATGGAGTTGAAATTATTCGACAGGTTGTAGAACAGATTAATCCTAAAAAGCTACGAGGAACGCTGATTGCTGTGCCAATTGTCAATATTTTTGGTTTCATTGCACAATCCCGCTATTTACCTGACCGTCGAGACCTCAATCGGGCTTTCCCTGGATCTCCCAATGGCTCATTAGCCGCACGATTAGCACATTTGTTTATGAAGGAAATTGTTAGTCGTTGTACCCATGGCATTGATTTACATACTGCCTCTGACCATCGCATTAATCTTCCCCAAATTCGAGCCAATTTACAAGATAAAGCGACTTATTACTGTGCAAAGGCCTTTGGGACATCAATCATCATTCACGCCAACTTGCGGGATGGTTCATTACGAGAAGCCGCCAGTCGTAAAGGTATCCCGATTTTACTCTATGAAGGGGGAGAAGCCCTGCGATTTGATACAGAAGCGATTGATGCTGGGGTGGCAGGTATTTTGCAGGTGATGAATTATTTAAGGATGATTGAGGTTGCCTCTTTGTGTTGCGCTAATAACGCTATTGAAGTGGACAGTTCTAAGTGGATTAGAGCCTCTCGGGGAGGTATCTTAATATTACAGATCAATTTGGGGGAAAGGGTCCAGAAAAAGCAATTATTGGGCATCATTTCTGATGCTTTTGGTGAGAAAAAGACCCATGTGCGATCGCCGATAGAGGGGATGGTGATCGGTCATACTCAATGTCCCTTGGTGAATCAAGGAGATGCTGTCATTCATTTAGCCGTTTTACCGACTTCTCCTCTAAGAATCAGTCAATTATGATGAAAAAAGAAAAACGTATTCCAAATAACGGAATCTTCTGTTGCTTTTGCCTTACTTCTGCCAGAAGTCTATTTTGAAATCATAGAACTTTGATTATTACGAAAGTACCTATCAGCAAGATTCGGGAACGATGGACTGAATTTTCGGGTTTGATCGATGATGGGGGCGTGCGATTAGAATGACCTCTCTGTTTACGAGAATTGGCCTTCAATCCGATGACAGTAGGGCAATTAGTAGTAGATTTAAATGAAAAGCTAGGGCTAGCAAATCCGGTTGCTCGTTCTCTCTTTAATACTCGCCTAAAGGATCTGGGGTGATCGCTACAAGAGATCGATATTGCTTGTCACCCCATTGACTGGGTTGCGTTGGTGAAAGAAGTCCTAGAAAAACGCTCCTTTACTCTACAGTTGTAGATAGAAATTAGGGGGCTTGGGCACGTTTGCAGTAGTGATAATAGCGAGCTACAGCCTGATGGGTTCTGCGCCAAAATGACCAATGCAAGATCGACTCTAAAGACCAGATGCGGGGAAACAGTAA
>JBGTGT010000039.1:0-17235 GCA_041746575.1 Microcystaceae cyanobacterium | reverse complement strand
GCGCTCCGCTCAGTTTATTTACTGGTGGAAGAGACCTCGGCGCGGCATACCGAGGCTTCCTTCCACTTCGTCAAAATTCATCTCGCCGTTAAGCCGATCGGCTAACCACGGGAGTCCTCTTTTTTCTTTTGAGATAGATTTAAGAAAGAGACTAAAACGGTTGATAGCGAACTGAAAAGTAAAACCCTTGCTCCTGTAAAGAATTTCCTTGATTCTCTAAAGAAACCAAAGGAATTCCATAATCTAGTCGTATCGTTAAGCCAGACACTACTAACCAGCGTAATCCGATGCCTATCCCTCCTAAGGTCGCTGGATTGGGGTCAGGCAACAAATTATTCCAACCCGTTCCCCCCTCAATAAAAGGCGTTAACTGCAAAATACTGGGATCTTCAGTTAAGGGAATTCGCAACTCTAATGACCCTAATAAGGCATTATCCGTCACTAATTGGTTTTGCCCGTAGCCTCGCACCGTATCAATCCCCCCCATGCTAAATTGCTCAATAATGGGTAGGGGACCACCAGCGATTTGAGCGTAAAAACGACCTAACAAGAGCCAGTCATTGTTAAATCGGTTTACCCATTGAAATTGACCTAACCAGCTAAAAAATTCGGGATCAGGTTCAAGATTACGGGTAGTAGCATCAAAAGCCGTTATGCCAAAGTTTAATTGAGAACGAGCCGCTAAGGCTCGATTAGGCGCACGATTCAGCCATTCTTGGTAAAATCTCAAAACCGTTATATTAGTCTTCCCGTCACGACAAGGTTGAGAAAAGCAGAAAGAACCCCCTTCAAGGGAGCTACGGCTACTGCGGATATCTAAGTTTAAGCCTAGCGTCCATTCCGTTTGAGGGGTGCGATAAATCGGTTGACGATATTCGACGCTAAACGTCTCAGTTTGATTGCGAATATCAAAGGGATTAAATAAGGCTTCGGTAATTTGGCTGTCTGTATTCCAGTAATGCAAACCAATTCGACCATCCATCGCATTAATCGGCACATTATAGTGCAAATTGTATAAATTTAAGCCTTCAGTGATGGCGTATTCCCCAAAAAAGCGATCGCCCCATCCTGAGAGATTACCATGAGAAAGGGTAACCGTCGCCTCATTATCGCCAATATTCGGAGGACGGTAGTTATCTACGCCGATCACTGCCTGAAAAGCCCGTGCTTCCTCCAGATTAACCTTTAAGACACTCTGACCCGAAGCACTCCCTGTGGTTAATTCTGCTTGAATTTGTTTAATTAAGGGATCTAATTGTAATAAAGCGAGTCCATTCTGCAATTCTTGTTGATTTAAAGGGGTTTTGGTCACCCGATCTAAACGAGAGCGAATATAATAATCTTGTAATCGCTGTAACCCATTAATCTCAATTCGTTCAATTTCGCCTTCTACAACTTGAATTTGAACAAACCCATCCGTTATATCTTGTTGGTTGGGTAAAAATGCCCCTGATGTAATGTACCCCTTATTCACATAAAGTTGCGTAATCGCAGTCCGCAGACAAATCAGTTCTTCGAGGGTAACCGCCCGATTTTCCAATGGTTCGGTTAAGGCGCGAATTTCTGATTTTAAGACAGTGCTGCCCAATACTTCAATTTTTTTGAGTGAAAACCGTTGACTTTCTGGATTAGACGGACATTGTAAAAGGTAATCAGGCAAAATCTCTGCCCTAGCCTCCTTGACACCGACGTATCCAAGCCAGAAATTCAGTGCTATCGTGGCATAAATCAAGAATTTACTCATTGTTAATTTAATATTTTGTTAAAAACGAATGTCTTAAAAGAAAAAACATCGGATTTATTCCCTTTTTTGGCACAATTTTTCCCTGAAATTGCAACCCGTACCTTTTTTTTCGGCAACTTATATTTTTCATTTCGAGTTTTAGATTTTGTCTAAAAAATCCACATTATCTTTAAGAATTACAAAAATTATAGGCATAAAAGATGATACTTAGATTGTTAGTTTAGATTTATTTACTTTTCTTTTTTTACTTTAATAACAAGCTCTTCTAATTTTCTAGTAAGTTGTCTTTGTGATTGGGATTGAATCGGGGGATTGTGCCGTCACATCAGAAGAATAAAACCTAATCAAGAGCAAGAGGAAAACGGCGGTCGCAACTCCTCACGTTCCCAGTAACTCACCTTTCTTCATAAAATCAAGCATCCACTAAATTGTAGAGATATATTTTTTTATACTATAACGTTCCAGCTTAATCTTAAAATTATTGTGCTTTCTTCTTAATAATTCAATAAAAATGATAATGATAAAGATCATAACTGACAAGATAAACATTCTACCCCAGAATGGTCTAATCCTTCTGATAATTCTCGAATGGTTTTATGGGTAATGGGATCGCACCAATCCGGTGCAATTTCTGCTAAGGGAACTAAGACAAATGCCCGTTCATTCATACGAGGATGGGGAATCATTAAATCAGAGGTTTCTAATACTAAATCATCATAAAGCAAGAGGTCTAAATCAAGGGTTCTGGGTCCCCATTTTTCTAGACGAATGCGATGAAACTTCTGTTCAATTTCTAACAATACCGCCATTAATTGGTGAGGGGTTAACGTAACCGTCAGAAGCGCACAACCATTTAAATAATCCGGTTGAGGCGGACCTATCGGTTTCGTCCGATACCAACGAGAACGAGCGACCACCGTCACTTCGGGGTGATAATCTAACCACAAAACGGACGTTTCTAAGATATTTAAAGAATCTCCTAAATTACTACCTAAAGCGATCGCACAAGGAACCGAAGTTATCATTAATTTTTATCAATTGTCCGTTAAAATTTCAAGGGAATCTTTGCGCCTTCAGACGTTGGTTCCCCGATATTTTGCCACCGAAATTCGTCCGTTAATTCTTGAGGAGAACGATTGTCAGGCGATAAAATGTAAGGGGTTTTTGAGGTTGCTTCCTCATTTTTTTGCGGATAATTGCCGCCTATTCCCCAATCCCAATTATTAGCATCTCTTTCGATTCCTTGAATATCTTCACTATTACCCGTCGGCAATTGGGGCGATTCCACCGAATCCACCGGAATAGGAGTATTTTGTGCTAAAGTCGCTGTATTAACGCTTATTGCACCCATTGCAAGGGTTAAAATCAAATAATATAGACGCTTCATAAATTGCACCTCTGAATTCCGTTTTGATTAAACTTTAGCAAATCTTTCCTCTTTTATAATGTATCGAAAGTACCGTAAATTCTGTCTTTGTTACAAAATTTTTAGATTTCTGGCAACAGAATTCCTTGTTAAAGAAGTAACCGCTCATAGGATAATTGAGTCATCCTGACATCTTGCACCTTCGCCAACATCCTTAAACCGTTAGCCGTCAGGAACAAATAAAAGTTTTGACAGGAAACCTTAACTATGACGAATGCAGTTGCGATTATCACCGGATCTTCTAGAGGAATCGGCCAAGCGGCCGCCTTAGCGTTAGCTGATGCTGGCGTTAAGATAGTGGTTAATTATGCCAGTCGTTCTGCCGCCGCTGACGAAGTGGTGAGATTGATTGAAGAAAAAGGAAGTAAGGCGATCGCCGTAAAAGCAGATGTTTCTCAAGCCGAGGAAGTGGATGCGTTGATTCAAACTACTTTGGATACTTTTGGGCGAGTGGATATTTTAGTGAATAATGCCGGAATTACCCGTGATACCCTCTTAATGCGTATGAAATTAGAGGATTGGCAAGCCGTCATTAATCTCAATTTGACAGGGGTATTTCTCTGTACAAAAGCCGTGATTAAACCGATGTTGAAGCAGAAATCGGGACGAATTATCAATATTGCTTCTGTTTCAGGCTTAATGGGAAATCCTGGCCAAGGCAATTACAGTGCGGCTAAGGCAGGGGTCATTGGTTTTACAAAAACCGTAGCGAAAGAATTAGCCAGTCGTGGTATTACCGCAAATGCGGTTGCTCCAGGCTTTATTGAGACAGATATGACTCACGATATTAAAGCAGACGAGATTTTAAAGTTTATTCCTTTGGGACGCTTTGGTCAACCTGATGAAGTGGCCGGCATGGTTCGCTTTTTAGCCGTTGATCCCTCCGCCGCTTATATTACAGGGCAAACGTTTAATGTCGATGGGGGCATGGTGATGGCTTAAGACTAATTAACCCATGAAGATAAACAAGTGGGTAATGAGGGCTTTAAATTTTATCAAACAGTCATTTTAAGCCCTAAAAAGTTTATTACAAACAATCTCAATATCAATCTATGGTTTACTTGAAAAATCATGCGTTTCTATACCCTGCTTGCACCTGCTAAAATTAATCTTTATCTAGAAATTATTGGCGATCGCCCCGATGGATTTCACGAATTGGTGATGATTTTACAAAGTATCGATCTTGCCGATATTATCGAGATTTCAGCCAATGGACTTGATTCTATCCGTCTTTACTGCGATCACCCCAGTGTTCCTCTCGATGAGCGTAATTTAATTTATAAAGCGGCTCAGTTGATGTGTCAAACCTTTCCCAACGCTTTTGCCAATTATGGGGGAGTAGAGATTAATTTAGAGAAAAATATACCGATTTCTGCTGGATTAGCGGGCGGATCAACGGATGGTGCCGCCGTATTAGTGGGTTTGAATCTTCTCTGGAAATTAGGGTTAACCCGTCCCGAACTGGCCGAACTGGCCGCCCAATTGGGATCAGATGTACCGTTTTGTTTAACAGGAGGAACAGCGATCGCGACTGGCCGCGGCGAAAAAATTGATTCATTACACGATTTAGTGAATATATGGGTTGTTTTAGCCAAATATGAGAGTACTGAGGTGGCTACCCCTTGGGCATATCAGCGTTATCGTCAAATGTTTCAGGATCTTTATGTATCGGATACTTCTGCCATTGAACGTCGCACCTTAACGGTTCATTCAGGTAGGTTAGTCCAAGCCATTTCTCAACACGATGCCGAAAAAATCGGTTTATCTATGCATAATGATTTAGAAAAAGTGGTTTTACCGGCTTATCCTAAGGTGGAAGAACTCAGAAACCTTATGACACAAGCAGGGGGATTAGGAACAATGATGTCCGGCTCCGGCCCCACGGTGTTTACTCTTTGCCAATCTGAAACAGAAGCCCAGCGAATCTCTCAAAAAGTAAGAGAAAGTATCAGCGACCCAGATTTAGGAATTTGGATATCTCAGTTTAATTCAAGTGGAATTCAAGTCATTTAGCTTAATAACAAAATGTTTTGAGACTTGAGGTTCGCGCCTAGAGCGGTACGATCTCAACTCGTAATTTGCGATAAGCAACTTTTTATTGTTTATTCAATTAATTTTTTGGGTCTTTTTCCTTTACTCACCGAACCATTAGGGTGAATGATTAAGATTCAAAATCATCCGAGTAATTTCCTTGAGATAAACATAGCTAAAGAGATCAGATTCGGCTAGGCGATAACTTTCCATTAGACCTTGAACTTTAACTGAAATGTTCTGTTTTTGTTTTAAAATTAGTGTTCCATCGGGCATTAAATCCCGTGCTAAACACAGTTCAGCGTCCGTGGGATCTTCTAAAATCACTAAATTACTGCTCCCATAAGCCATGCCCTCCTGTTGTAATATTGCTTCAGGATATTCAACAATTAATAAATCCAACTGCGGATGACGCAACAAACTTTTGACATTGTTATTATAATCTTTTCGCAAAACCTTTTCCGCCCGATTCAACCAGATCCCATCTTGACAGACTGAACCAATATTCCAATAAGGATAACGCAGTAAAATATGGTCAACGATCTCATAAATGTCATTACGATAAAGCTTATTGAACGTAATAACAGGAACACGACAGGGTTTTTCCGGCGGAAAAAGATAGTCTAAAATACGCCCTGGAACATCAACACTTTCCCCAATCGCCGGATTTAAGTGCATAAAAACCCCCGGTGCTGCATTAATTTCAAGGATGCCAAAATTTCCCTCTTTCCAAGAGCGAGAAATGTCTTTAGCAATGACATCAATTCCCATGCAAACTAATCGAAAATACTGGGCAATATCCTGCGCCAAAATCATATTATCAGGATGAATAATTGGCGTAGCATCAATACTCACACCTCCTGCCGATAAGTTGGCCACTTTCCGCAGGTACACCGTTTGCCCTTCATTTAATACACTGTCTAACGATAATCCCTGCTCTCTTAGATAATTCTCCATAACCTTATCGGTTATAATTTTACTCAAGGCAGAGTTAGGCGTATCTAAACGGGCTACTGTGGCATTTTCTGCTTCAATTAAGGTTTCAATTGTTAATTTTCCATCCCCTATCACAAAGGGAGGCCGTCTTTCTATCGCCGCGACAAACTTTCCTCCGACGCATAAGAGACGAAAATCAAACCCTGTGATGCTCTGTTCGACAATAATACTTGAAATTCCCTCTACCAAGGCATTTCTTGCCGTTTCATAGGCAAATTCCAATCCCTTATCATCCTGTACATTGGCCGTTACGCCAATCCCCTTATGTCCGACGACGGGTTTAACAGCGACAGGATAACCAATTTCTTGAACGGCGGCAAATGCCTGATCTAAGTAATAAATAATACGACCTTGAGGGACAGGGAAGCCGCTATTAAGTAAAAACGCTTTACAATCATCTTTATAAGTTGTAAAACTCGAATCTAGTTGACTATCGTTATCAAAAGTCGTTCCCATGCCTCGAACTTGATATTTGCCATATCCATACTGAAATAAACGTTCGTCGGGCAGATAAAAAGTCGGAATATCTTTATGATAAGCCGTTTTTAACATAGAATATATGGTTGGCCCACCATAGATGGATTCGCGAAAAGTTTCTCGAAGAAGGCTAATTTCGGTGTGAATATCAAAACGCTCCTCATGGGTAATCGCTTCTAACCAATCCCAAACCCCATCGACAACCCCTTGAGTGGTTCGTTTATCTAGACATTGAAGCGCAATAATATCCCCCTCTTCCCCTAGTGTTAGACTCCAGTGTTCAAGGTGTAAGTCCATCTCTAATTTACCTATCTCAGCGCAGGTTTGGGCGAACATCTCCCCATAAGTTTTAGCCTTAATTCCTTTTAATTGGGGCAAATCTTGGGACATATCATCAATATAAGTCGCTAATTTGCAGGGATTGCCCCCAGAACATATATTAAAAGTAAAAACCAATGCACCCGTATTCAGATAAGGATTAGCGTTTTCGTAATATTTAACGTTAAAAACATCGAAGGTATCAGGATTAGAGCGGCTCATGGGCATTTTTTTAAATAATTGTGAGGTTAAAGGCTTGTTTAATCGTAAAAGCTTTTCCGTTTTAATTCTAGGACAATTTTTCTAAAGAAAAAGGTATCATTAACTACTGATACTCGATCCTGTTCGAGGATAACAGATAAATTGTCAAGTCAGGCAGGAGCAGAAGAAATAAATCATGCAAAATTTAAAGGAGACAGAAGAGTCAAGGACGCAAGGAAAACAAGCCCTTTCTTGCTACAGTAATTAAAGAGTCAATCACGATTAAATGGTTGATGGCATTGCTCATTTTCTTTGTCTATTTAATTATTATGCTAAGAGCCGGAATCGTGGGATTACCCAATGTGGGAAAATCAACCCTTTTTAATGCTTTAGTGGCAAATGCTAAAGCAGAAGCCGCCAATTTTCCCTTTTGTACCATCGACCCCAATGTGGGAGTGGTTTCTGTCCCCGATGAAAGATTAGATATCCTAGCAAAAATCTCCCAATCTGCCAAAATTGTACCGACTCGCATTGAATTTGTTGATATTGCAGGGTTAGTCAAGGGGGCAAGTCAGGGGGAAGGATTAGGCAATCAATTCTTAGCCAATATTCGGGAAGTGGATGCCATTGTACAGGTTGTTCGGTGCTTTGATAATGATGATATTATTCATGTATCGGGTTCGGTTAACCCTGTACGGGATATAGAGATTATTAACCTCGAATTAGCCTTAGCAGACTTAACTCAACTAGAAAAACGCCTCGAACGCGTCCGTAAGCAAGCACGCAACAGCAAAGAAGCACAAACAGAGCTAGAGGTTTTAGAAAAGTTACTTCCCTGTCTCAATGAAGGTCAGCCAGCGCGTCAAATCGACCTCACAGAAGAAGAGGAATTACTGATTAAATCCCTTGGACTTTTAACCCGAAAACCGATTATTTATGCCGCCAATGTGTCAGAAGATGACTTAGCCATAGGGAATCAGTGGGTTGAACAAGTGCGTCAAGTAGCAGAAACAGAAGGAGCAAAGGTTGTCATTATCAGCGCGCAAGTTGAATCAGAATTAATTGAATTATCCCCCGTAGAACGGCAAGATTTCCTCGAATCGTTAGGGGTAACAGAAGGAGGGTTAAAATCCCTTATTCAAGCGACCTATGAACTATTAGGGTTACGTACCTATTTAACCACAGGCCCTCAAGAAACCCGCGCTTGGACAATTATTGCCGGCATGAAAGCTCCTCAAGCGGCTGGCGTTATTCATACCGATTTTGAGCGGGGATTTATTCGTGCTGAAACGGTTGCCTTTAATGACTTAGTAGCAGTTGGTAGTATGACGGCGGCTAAAGAAAAAGGACTGGTGCGCAGTGAAGGCAAAGAATATGAAGTAAAAGAGGGAGACGTACTATTATTTCGCTTCAATGTCTAGTAATCAAAGCCTGTTGACCCCGAAATCCCTTTTGAGGTGTATCATCCTAACTTTCCCGCCCGCCTTCCGTCCGACTTCATCCCCCATCACCCTAAGGGGTATAATTGGAAAATCAGACCTTATTCATAAACGCAATTATGACCACTTATCATTACGCTTTAGCGAGTAAACGCTTTTTAATAGAAGAAGAACCTTTAGAAGAAGTCTTAAAAGAACGTCAACGCAATTATAAAGACCAAAACAAAGAAATTGACTTTTGGTTAATTCTGCAACCGACCTTTTTAGAAGCCCCCGAATTTTCTCAAATTAAAGCTAAATGTCCCCAACCTGCCGCCGCCATCGTTTCAACGAATCCTCAGTTTATCACGTGGCTAAAATTACGCTTAGAGTACATTGCGGTGGGTCAATTTGAAGCTCCTTCTGACACAATTCCGAATCCCCTTGCCTCTTTGGAAGCAGTCGCTTAATTGATTCACAGCAAATCATCCGTTAATGTCAGATCCATTTGAGCAGACTTTATGGAATTAAAAATGGCTCTGAGCTACGTGAGATCGACAATCAAAAAATTTACGAGACTTCTCTATTTAATTTTTTTGTGCAGGGGGTGCGGGGGAGGCACTCCGTCCCCCGCTGGGGGGTTTGGGGGGCTAGTCCCCCAATCAAGAATTTGTTTTTCTTTTCCCAATCCCAATGAGAATAGACAAAAGGATTGAAATAATTGCCCTCGTCGAACTTACGATGAGCTAAATTTTGGGGGAATTTTCGGCACAAAATCTCTAAATTTTCAATAATCCTTCTGGTCTAACCGTCAATAAAGAACGTTGTTGCAATCCCTCCGATTGTAGGATACTATTAGCGGCCAAAAGTCCACTGCTGACTGCCCGTTCCATTAAACCACAGGGAAACGGCATTTTAACCCAATCCCCCGCCAGTCTTAAATTATCGACATCAGTGCAAGTTTCTGGACGATTTTGGTAACTATTCGGCGGATAGCCAGAAAAATTCTTTCGATTAACCAGTTCTTGGTGTAAAATTGTTGCTCCCTTCAATTCAGGGACAATTTCGTATAATTCTTGCTCAAAGGTTTGTAATAAAACTTCTTGACTAGGAAAGTCCTTCTCTTTATAGCAATAGGCGTGTAACTCAACAACACTGCCGCCTGTGCGTTTTGACCACTCAATAAATTGGGTTTGGATACGATGATAAAGGGTAATGCTATCCGTCAGCGCATATCCCGATAATGATGTAAAATCGCTATATTGCCAGTCAAAATCCCGATCAAACCAGTAACGTACCACCGCAAAAGGATCTGCTGACGCCAATTCAGTAACCTGCTGACTTAAATGGGGAGGAATTTCCCCTTGAATTCGTTGAAAAATCTGTTTTGCGCCAATGACGTCCGTCGCAATGACATAATAATCTGCTTTAATTAAATTTTCTGCCTGAAACCCTGTTTTATTTTGTACAATCTCGATCGCATTTTCCTTTTCTTGGAGAATCGTAAATTGACTTAACGCTCGTAATGCCGGCCCTTGTAAAACTTGACCTTTTTGATTGTAAATGGCACCGTGACAAGGACAATGAAAGCTTCCGTCGGCTTTTTGACTCACCGTACAACCTTGATGGGTACAGGTCAAAGATAATGCTTGTTTTTGCGCTTTATTAACCCAAAAAACCTGATCACCTGTACCATAATAACGGTCTCCTAATCGTTCATTTTTTTGTACCGTAAAAGGAACCTGATTATAGGAATTGCCCTGTTGATAGGTTAAATTTATTATTTTTTCTCCATCATACGCTATATTACTTACGGTTGCTTCTGTAATAATCGTTCCTCCCTTACGTTGAATAGCAGTAGCGATCGGCCGTACTAAACTTGTTCCCATATCATCTTTTGTGCCATTGAATGCTAAACCTTCAGGGTTTCCGAAGAAGTAAAAGTGAAAAAATTGCATCAATTCCCCTGTACTCAATACATCTGGCGCATTTAGACTAGATTTGGCAAAAGGCAAAAAATAAAGATCATACAATCCTTGAGGGAAGCCAATTTCAGACCATTCTGTTACCGAAAGGTGATCCAGTTGCTCGTAACTATTGGGGATTCTAAAGCTTGTAATGGCTCGAAAAACTTGCCAATGGGACGGTTTCAATAAATTAATTCCCCATTTTAAACGATTCTGTGACCAAATTCCTAAATCCAAAATATTCCATGGGAAAGCGGAATGACTGGGATAGAACGCTTCAGGGTGATATTTGTCATCTCGAAACACCAGCGAATAAAAGTTCAAAGGCTTAAAATTGTCATTAATCGCTAATTCTGTGACAATTTGCTTAAGATTATAGTATTGCGGAAAAAAGCCATGAAAACCGTGTTCCATGCGGAAGCTTTCTGTTCCCACTTGAATCGGCCAACTGGCAATTTTACCGCCTAAATGGGGTGATTTCTCTAATAAAGTGACCTTAAAACCTCTTTTGCTTAATTCATAAGCACAGGCTAATCCGGCTAACCCTGCACCGATGACAACGACCGATTTTGCTTGATTGAGGTTTTCGGGAAGAATTAGGTTATCAAGTTGATAGCGAGAGGGTTGGGGTTTAGCGAAGCGAGAATAGCCTAATAATGTTCCTACTATGCCAAGACTGATTAACTTTAAAGCATTACGTCGAGAAATAGCCAGAAAATTGCTTTTTAAGGGTTGATTCATTGATTAAGCACTAGCGATCCAAGCGTAAATAAGGTCTTTCTTGAGAAAATTGTGACCTAAACGGATATTAGCCTAGCATACCTCCAGATATTTGCCAAGACACGAACATTTATAGCAAATTGCGAGTTAATATCATACGCCTCTGAGCGCGAGCCTTGCCCCCCTATACTCAATCGCGTACCTCATTCTAAAGCCAAACGTTAAGGCGAATTTATCATCTTAATCATTTTAATGCCTAAAAACGATACACCAACATTTTTGAATTGCGCAAGCGTTTTATCGAGTTGTACAATAGCCAAAAATCGGATTTAATTGTTGATTAATCACATTATTAAGATGAGAAATAGCTGTCGCATTAAGCTCCTCTTTATATCCCCCCACTCGACCTTTTCTCACTTTCAAGAGTTGACTATTGGTTTGCTCGGGGTTTATTTTTTGGGCAAACATTGGCCCACTTTTAATAAGCGCACTTCCTTCTAATTCCATCTTTTTCATATTCTCAAAAGAAGCATATTCAATCGCTTGCTCAATATAAGAATTATTAGGAGTTAAACCTAGAAAAGAAATTAGCTTACTCAGTTCTGCTTGAGTTGACGCTTTTAAATCTTCGTAACGAATGAATAAAAAACCTGCCATCTCTTCTTGATGATTATAAAAGTCATTATACAATTTGATGTAATAACCCTCTAAATCTTCGTGCTGAGTAATATAATCATCAACATTCTTTGCCAAGATAATTCCATCTCTTAAATGATGGTAATATCGAGAAATCAAAGCATCTCTTGGATCCCTAACCTGTAGAATAATTTTTTGATTTTGATAACTGTCATGAAATTGTTTATAGCGAGTATGCAAAGATTTTAGGGATGGGATATGCGGATTTTTGTCATGGAAAGAATAAAGATAGTGAATATCTATGTTGTCAATATTATAAGCTAATTTTAGGTAATAACCGACCATGACCCTTAGCCAAGTTCGACCACAATTTGTCGGTGATACAAGGAGATAAGACGCATTAAGATATTCTAAGTGGTGCTTATCTCTTGATGGGTTCAGTTTATGAGCCAGTTTTTCGGTCAAATAATAATAACTTTCATAGACGTTTGGATTGAAGTCGTAAAGGATTTTTTTTAGGCTCAAATGTTTCATTCTGGCAATTCCTCATCATGAATCAATACCCTGACTTTATCTGTTTGGGGATCGTACAATACAATCTCAATATTGTCAATTCTTTACCCTAATTTTATAACCATAAATAATTTTCCTTTGATTAAATAAACCTTTTTAAGAATTATTCAATAAGTGTTCGGTAATAAAATTGGTATAGATATCCCCCGCTAAATAGGCAGGTGTTTCCAGTATTTTTTGATGAAATTCTAAAGTGGTCGGAATCCCCGTAATCGCACATTCTCGAAGGGCGCGTTTCATCCGTTGAATGGCGGTGAGTCGATCTGGCCCCCAAACAATTAATTTACCAATCAAGGAATCATAATAGGGAGGAATTTCGTAATCCGTATAGACATGGGAATCCATTCTGACCCCTGGCCCACCGGGAGGCAAATAAGCACTAATTTTGCCAGGATGAGGACGAAAATTATAGGCCGGATCTTCAGCATTAATGCGACATTCGATCGCATGACCATTCAGGTGGACTTGATTTTGGCGAATTTCGAGTTTTTCTCCTTGAGCGATGCGAATTTGCTCCCGAATGAGGTCTAAGCCCGTAATCATCTCAGTAACAGGGTGTTCCACTTGAATGCGGGTATTCATCTCCATAAAATAAAAATTACCCGTCTGGTCGACTAAAAATTCTATCGTTCCTGCTCCGACGTAACCAATGGATTTTGCCGCTTTAACGGCCGCTTCTCCCATTTTTAGACGTAATTTTGGCGTAACAAAAGGGCTTGGCGATTCTTCGAGAAGTTTCTGATGTCTGCGTTGAATGGAACAATCTCTCTCTCCCAAATGAATGATATTGCCGTATTGATCAGCGAGGATTTGAATTTCAATATGTCGGGGTTTTTCGATAAATTTCTCCAAATAAACCCCCGGATTACCAAAGGCGGCACCGGCTTCCCCTTGGGCGGCTTGGAAGAGACGGGAGAAGTCATTTTCGTTTTCCACCAAACGCATTCCTCGTCCTCCTCCTCCGGCGGTGGCTTTAATAATGACAGGGTAACCCATTTCTGCGGCGATCGCCTTGGCAGTGGCTTCATCTTCTAATAAGCCCGGACTCCCCGGAATAGTAGGAATATTTGCCCGTTGCATGTTTTTTTTGGCGGTGGATTTATCTCCCATTGCTCGAATCGAATCGGGAGAAGGCCCGATGAAGGTAATCTGATGATCGGCGCAAATTTCGGCAAAACTGGCATTTTCTGCTAAAAATCCGTAGCCCGGATGAATGGCGTTGGCATTACGGGTTAAAGCGGCCGCAATAATATTGGGAATATTAAGATAACTTTGACTACTAGGAGGCAAGCCAATACAAACCCGCTCATTGGCAAGTTGAACGTGAAGAGCATGGCGGTCAACGGTGGAATGAACCGCAACAGTAGCAATTCCCATTTCTTCACAAGTATGGATGATTCTCAGGGCAATTTCCCCGCGATTGGCAATGAGAATTTTGTTAAACTGCATTATGATCGTCTGCTGATGGGATGGGTGAGATGGCCAATAAAAGGAGATGGATAATCATTAACTTAAAGTAAAGGCGAGACTTGAAAAATGAGGGGCAAAGGAGGAGGATAGGTTATTTCCCATTTCTCACATTCCCCACTCTGTGATCAAACCTTTTTCATCATTAATTTGACCCACCTATTTAGTAGAATATCGGGTTTTGGTGCGAAAACATTATTCTGCTCAAAAACTCATTCGACCTTTACTGTGTAATGAGGGTCTTCGTTTTTAATAAAATAGGTCATTTCCAATGCTGGAGACGCTTTTTGCGATTCACAGCAAAATAAATCTAAAAATTAAAAGTAAGCAGAGATATTACTTTCGTCGCTGTAGTTTGCGTTTCGCAACATACCACAGTTTTTTGAGACGTAAATCAAGCGAAAATCCGCGACGGCTTTGAATAATGACGGTTTGCGCCATACGATCATGAAACGCCAAAAATGATTGTTCATCCCCTAAAGCCATGCCACAATCAATTAAAAGAGGAGTGATTAAAATTAAAAGAGAAAGGGGGTTTTTTAGATTTATATTTAAGCCAATCATCGCTAAAAGGGCGCACAAACCCAGAATTGCTTCTCTTTTTGATAATGCTGCTAAACCGGGGGTAAAATTGTAACGAAGGTCGATGATTCGCATATCAAATGCCCATCTGCCTAGACTTTGACCCTGATTTTTTTCTACTAATACCACTCTTAAGGCAAACCATGCGATTAAAAAAACGAAAACTTGACTCATTCCGCTAAAGAAAGAGCTAGTTAACCAAACAGTCACAAAATCGAGTAAAAACGCATAAGCTCGTCGCTCTAAAGGAACTTTAGGATACTGTCGCGGCGATTGATCGTCACCTTTTAAATACATTTTAAAAGCTAAATACTTAAGGATTAACTATCAATTATAACCGAATTTAAGGCCAATCGAGAAAACGAATCATAAACGATCAGTTTATTTTATGAAAAAATATCTTAAGCCTATTCCGCTTAGAGTCTTTTTAATTGTTCCTTTTGTTTTACAAATTGTAGGAACAGTAGCGCTCGTCGGATATTTTTGTCGCCGAAGCAGTGAAAAAACAATTGAAAGGTTAGCCAATCCTCTCATACAAGAAATTAATGATAATGTGAAACAGGAGTTGAATACCTACTTAAGTTCTGCTCAAAAAATGGTGGAAGATAATGTGAGTCTTTTTGAAAACCAATTAATTGATTGGCAAAATTCTGAGAAGTTAGGTCATTATTTTTGGCATTTGCTAAAAAATCATAATTTAGAATATCTTCGTTTAAGAACAATCGAAAATGAATATGTTGGTGTAGGCTATTTTAAAAACCAATTAGAAATTACTGAACGGTCAAAATTAAATTTAAATAAGCTTTATGCCTATGCACCTGATAGCCAAGGGCATCGTCATCATTTATTGAATATTTATGACGAGGATAATCCATTGGACGCCGTTCGATTTACAGAAATCCTTAAAAACAATAAGGCAGGATGGAGTTCAGTCTATCAGCAAACAGATGATTTGACTCAAATGGGTATTCGTTTTAATGCCCCTGTTTATACCGCTAATAAACAATTAGTTGGCCTTCTAGGGGTTGATATTTCCTTAAAATCAATTAATCGATTTTTAGCGAATATCGCTCACGACTATTCAGGAATTATTTTTATGGTAGATCGAGAAGGGTATTTAATTGGAAATTCTCAATCTTCTCCGCTCTATGTTATTAAAAAAGGGGAAGCTAAAAGACGGTTGGCTTCAGAAAGTTCGGATTCACTGATTAAATTTGTCTCTCAATCTATTTTTTCTACTCATGATTATCGAACAAATTTAGCTTTAAAATCACTTACCTTTCAAACAAAAAATTATTGGGTAAAAACAGTAAATTATCAAGATAAATATGGCTTAAATGGGTTAATCGTTACTCTGATTCCATCGGCTAATTTTAGATCAGAAATAGATAAAAGTAATCAACTTAATGCGTTAATAATTTTCTCGGCTTCTGCCCTATCTCTTATAATAGGCGTTTTAACAGCACGCTGGATTACTCGTCCTATTTTACAATTAAATAAAGCAGCGAAAAACTTAGCAAGGGGAGATTGGGAACATTCCCTTACATTCAATCGCACGGATGAAATTGGCGAATTAGCGTTATCTTTTGCAGACATGACTCAGCAATTAAAAACGGCATTTCGCACCATCGAAGAAAATAAAAATCAACTTCATGCTTTTTTAGATAATCTGCCGATTGGTATTTTTATTATTGAGAAAAATAACCGGGTCTTATTTATCAATCAAGCAGGACAAACTACATTAGGTAAGGGCATGATTCCTGATTTGAAACTTGAAGATTTATCAACCGTTTATCATATTTATCAAACCGATTCTGATCAATTATATTCTCCTCAAAAATTATCAGTTTTTAAAGAACTAAGTCGCGAAATATTAATAAGAGAAGATCTAGAAATTCGTCAGGAAAATGGTTCAACTATTCCTTTAGAAGTGCGAACGATTCCAATTTTAAATTTAAAAAGAGAAATGGGTTATGTAATTAATACGTTTGTAGATATTAGTGAACGAAAAACAATGAGCAAATTACGGGATAATTATCAATTAGAATTAGAACAACAAATTCACCAACAAACTCGAATTTTACAAGAGAGCGAGGAACGTTTTCGTCGTTCTTTTGAGGATGCGCCCATTGGCATGGTCATTACTACAATAAAAGGTCAACTTGTTCAGGTCAATCGTGCTTTATGTGGAATTTTGGGTTATTCTGAGCAAGAATTATGCGCTTTAACCTTTCAAAATATTACCCATCCCGATGATTTAGATACGACTATCCATTACCTTAAACAATTACTATTGGGCAAAATTCACTCTTTTCAGCTAGAAAAACGCTATCTTCATAAAGAAGGTTATCTTATCTATAGCTTTGTCTGTGTTTCGTTGGTTAAAGATAAAGACGGAAACCCTCTCTATTTTATCGGACAAATCAAAGATATTACTCAACGTAAACAAGCAGAAACAGAATTAAAACGACGCAATGAGGAAATGGAAGCTATTTTTCAAGCTTTCCCTGATTTACTTTTTAGAATATACTTAGATGGTCAGGGTAAACGCATCTAAATTAACTTGACATATCATTATATTTATGTCTAAAAAATTCACATAAAAAAGATACTATACTTATCTAAGTTTTGGCAAAATACAGCTTCCCTACTTTAATTTAAGCAGAGTTTCTTATGGTC
>JBGTGT010000038.1:0-4196 GCA_041746575.1 Microcystaceae cyanobacterium | reverse complement strand
GCGCTCCGCTCAGTTTATTTACTGGTGGAAGAGACCTCGGCGCGGCATACCGAGGCTTCCTTCCACTTCGTCAAAATTCATCTCGCCGTTAAGCCGATCGGCTAACCACGGGAGTCCTCTTTTTTCTTTTGAGATAGATTTTGATTTTTATGAGTCAAGTACACCCAACACTGGCCTTCCTAAATGCCTAAAATTGGCTATCATAGGGATTGATTCATTCTTATTAAAGTGAAGAGATTGAAAATAAGAGATTAGGAGGAAAACGGTGTCCACAGACGTTCTTGAGAAGCGTTCTACGTCAACCACAACCATCCGCAAACCCGCCCCCCGATATAAAGTCCTGCTCCATAACGACGACTTTAACAGTATGGAATATGTGGTACAAACTTTAATGAAAACTGTGGCTGGGCTAACGCAACCCCAAGCGGTAAATATCATGATGGAAGCCCATACCAATGGCCTTGCCTTAGTGATTGCCTGTGCTTTAGAACCGGCGGAATTTTATTGTGAAACGCTGAAAAATCACGGACTGACCAGTACTATCGAACCTGATGAATAGGATTAATTCCTGATCAGTTACCTGTTATCAGCATTAGACACTATTATTCTAAATCTTAGGGCAGTATTAAGCTTTGCCCTTTTTTTTGCACTTTTGTGATTAAATTCTCCTAATATTAGTATGATAGGAACAGAAAAATCCTGAACTATTCTACTGTTCTTCGTGCTTGTCTGACAACGAACCTTTGTTTAGGCAATATCCGTAAAATCGGGGAGGATTCACCTCCATTCAATCAAGATAAGGAGAAATTTTCATGGCTGTCTCTAAGCCCTTACAATGTGCTTGCCCCAAATGTGTCTGTACAATATCGCAAAAATTGTCGGTTAAAAAGAATGGTGAATTGTTTTGTAGTGTGGCCTGTGCAGAGGGCCATATCGATGGTATTGGTTGCCATAACAGTCGCTGTAAATGCCATCAGTAAAATAAGCTGAGTTCGCATTAGGTGTTTTGCGTTTAATTTTGGGCAACAATTAAAGGTGAATCGTTAAATTTTTAACGACGCATTTTACTACTACCCCATAAAATGAACCTTACACCTTCTCAGCTAAATTCCTCTTTTTAAACGGAATAAACGCTTACTGATGTCTTTCTAGGGCAAATTGAATAAGTTTATCCCCTAACTGGGGAAAGGTTACCTCACTTGCTCCCCAGAGTTGAGGATACATACTAAAGGCTGTAAATCCGGGTAAGGTGTTAATTTCATTAATAAAAATGTCCCCTGTCGCTTCTACATAAAAAAAATCCACCCGCGCTAAACCCGATCCATCCACGGCAGTAAACGCTTGTAAGGCCATCTCTTGGATTTGACTCACTACTGAATTCGGCAGAGATGCAGGAATGTGTAATTGAGCGCGTCCATCAGTGTATTTGGTTTCATAGTCGTAAAAGTCGCTATCATAAGTGATTTCCCCTACCACCGACGCTTTTGGGTAATCATTGCCTAAAACCGCACATTCAACCTCTCTAGCCGTCACTCCCGCCTCAATCACGATTCGACGGTCATAACTGGCGGCATTATGGAGGGCGGTCTCCCATTCATTGCGGGTTCGCACCTTGGCAATTCCGACAGATGACCCCAAATTAGCCGGTTTAACGAAACAGGGATAACCGAGGGTTTGTTCAATCTCGTCACAGAGGTCCCCAAAGCGAGCAGCATCCGACTCGACTTGCGCCCGTGAAACGGCCATATACTTTACCTGAGAGAGTCCGATTTGACTGAAAACTTGTTTCATCGTGATTTTATCCATGCCGACAGCAGACCCTAAAACACCACTGCCAACATAGGGAACTTGCATCAGGGTTAATAGACCTTGTAGTGTGCCGTCTTCGCCATTCGGCCCGTGAATGATGGGAAACCAAACGTCAATTTCTTGTACTTCGGGGGGAAATTGCCAACATTGTCCTTTTTTGGTTTCATCTACGCCTAACGCTGTGCCTGTATCTAAGACGGTTTGAGCCACTTCTGAGCCTTGCCAAACGCCATTTTTTTGAATATAAATCGGTATAACGTTGTATTTCTGGAAATTTTCTTCGGCTTTTAAAGCTTGTGCGATCGCTCTTGCGGAATTAATCGAAACCTCGTGTTCTCCTGAACGACCCCCAAATAATAATCCCACCCGTAACTGACTCATTGCTAAACTCTCTATGATTAGATCAATTTAAGTTGATAGCTTATCATAATCTGCGTTTGGTGGCAGTCAGATCCGGAATTAAAAGAGTATTTTAAATAATAGTGGTTTATTATTCCTAATTTGACGAATTATTAGAAGGGGTGGGAGTCGGAGAATTAGGCGTGTTAGCGTCTAAATTTGGTGTATTTTCGATGGTTAAAGCCTCTTGTGCTGAGATTCCTTGATCTTGAAAACCAAAGTACCACAATGCCGCCGACGCTTCTGCACGAGTAACGGGCTTTTTAGGGTTGAACAGGGTTGTATAACCAAAAACTCGCTTCACATTGCTTCTATCACCGTTTTGGAAGTCAGCATACAGCGCACGTAATGCTTTCGGGTCAATCTTCGCTGTATCTTGAAATCCCCAAGTTTCCTTCACGTTATCAATTGTGGCGGAGGGTAAAGCTTTACGCAAATCAATCGGAACTTTCCAAATCAGTAGGTCTTCCCTAATTAAGTTAGCCTCAGGGCGAAAGAGAGATTGACTGGTATCTCCTGTCAGAGAGGACGGGATAATGCCAGCCTCTGCTAATCCTTGAATTTGCTCAAAATCAGGGTCTGAAGACGATACATCCTGAAATAAGGGAGTCGAACTGGGACTACTCGGCCGAATTTGCTTTTCGGGTGTATTGCGGTAGAGATGATTGTAGACATTGAACAACCAACGGGCATATTCTCGGCGGCTAATGGCTTCGTTTGGTTTAAATTGCTCTGAAGTTCCTTTATATGTGGTCAAAACGCCCAAATTGGCTAAATCCAACACATATTTTTGCAGGGGTTGAGGGATTTCTGAACGATCAGAGAAGGTATTTGGTGTTACAGGAAGGGAGTCTGAGGGAGTAGGGGAAGGACTAACAGCGATTTCGCCATCAAGGGGTTTGTATTCGAGGGTAAATTGATTAGTTGAACCGATTTCACTCAAATAAACGGCTACTTTTCGGTCTTGATTTTGAGCAATGAGGCGATCGCTAAGATCCTCAGTATCAGGGTTAAACGGTTGAATGATTTCCCAGTTATTCTGTTCAAATTCAGCTTGATAGCGAGTTTTAAATAAATTAACCGGATCAGACGATTCCCAGTTTGTTTTTCCTTGGGTTGATGTTAAATTGGAATCTACACTGACGATTTTTGCATTAGGATAACGGGGAATGTCACGAGGGAAAGCACGTGGAAGGGTGGTAACGGTTTCTGGGGTGTTGGTTGGATTGGGGGATTGATTACGGCTTAATTCGGGATCAGGCGAAAAACGATTTTCCCAAGAGGAGTTGCCACTACATCCGCCGACAAAGCTAAGAATAATGATAAATAAGCTAATATAATTTAATTTTTTGAATTGAGCTAACACAATATTTAGGGACAAAGCATTGATTTCCCTTTCACTCTAATCGATCAAAAGTACACACTGCCATTATGATATTATAAAACCCTGAAACTGTTATAGATTAAGGGTTCTAACCATTTATTATTAGAAGCTTTCCTATAATAGTATAAGTTAACTATCTAGTTTATATAGGGGTTTCTACAATAGTCTGCAATCTCCTATCTGTTGCAAATTGTTACAAAACTTCCCCTTAACCTCTTGCCAAGTGTTTCGTCTTGTGGCTATAATGGTTAACTGTTGTCAGCAATCCTCAGTAGCTCAGTGGTAGAGCGGTCGGCTGTTAACCGATTGGTCGTAAGTTCGAATCTTACCTGGGGAGTTTTTTTCACGGTGAGGCTCATACCCCCCACCAAAACTGAACGCAAAGGGAAGAATGAAAGTCTTTGTGATGCTTACTTTTGAGAATTTAATTTTTCAAACGCCTTAATACCTAGTGTTATAGCCTTCATTCGTGACAACTTAAGACTGTAAGCCAGATGTCAAGGGAGTTTTAAAAAAGGGTTATCTCCAAAATCTTTACGCAGAAATAAGAGGATTGCTAGAAAAGAAAAACTCAGGAGTATTTCGTCGTTTTTCAGGGAAAGGT
>JBGTGT010000037.1:0-34430 GCA_041746575.1 Microcystaceae cyanobacterium | reverse complement strand
ATATAAGGCAAAAGTCAGCGACATGACAGAATAAATCTTCTAAACTAATCATAGGGAGAGCTAGCTGTACATTTTGTTCTTTTTCAGCTTATCATCTCTCCCTTTCCTTATCCAGAACTCAGGTTAATCATAGTTTATTCTTGAATTGTTGTGGTAGAATTTTGTTTAAATTGAGAAGTATTTTGAGAAATTTCTATTAAATTTAGTTGTAGATTTTCTCTTTCAGTTTTTTCTAATAAAGATTCAAATTTTCCTTAATTTCTAACGTAGAATAATGATGTTTTTGATTTTCTGAATTCACCAAATTTGTCATTTTTTCAATTTGTTGTATGATAGATAAATATAATTGAATTAATTTTCGCTTCATATTGCTGATTTTCTAATATCTAAACCTTTTTATAGAGATTATACATCTCGTTTTTATAAACCTCTTTAAGCTGTTCTAAAAAAGACGTTAACGAAACGTGAGTTCGACCCTCAAAAAATCTACGAGCCTTCTTTATTGAATTTTTTTGTGCAGGGGGTGCGAGGGAGGCACTCCGTCCCCCGTTGGGGGGTTTGGGGGGCTAGTCCCCCAATCAATAATTTGTTTTTCTTTCCTAATCCCAATTATAATAGACAAAAAGATTAAGATAATTGCCCTCCTCGAACTCACGTTAACGAAGCCTGATTCTGTTCAAATATTTCAAGTTTTTTTTGTATTTCTAACTTAGAGAAGCGATAACTTTCGTTGGCAGAAATTAGATAATCATAAATTTCAACTAGCTTATGATGTTCAGGAAGTTGACGAATATTGACAAGCTGTCTTTGACGATTAATCATATTTAATACTAAGGCAATTGTTAGCGGTGTCGCCGTCAAAATCACTTCTTTCGGGATAATTGTGCCAATCATGCCGCCAACCGATATAGCGAGCGCTATATATTCCGTGATATCTAACCAATGGGGTTTATTCATGATCATTGAGGTAGAAATTAAATGATGGGTTTAGTATTCCCTGTTAAACAGCAAAAGAGATCAGAAATTTCTACTCTTATTCTTAAGGTTGAAAAGGAGGATAAATCGGAGGGCGATCGCGAGGACGATGCCGATTAAACAGTTCACTTAAAGGTACCGCCGCCGCTTGATTGACAACATAAATGTTATGGGGTGAGCGACTAATGTACTGACTATAGGAAGGCGTTAAAAAAGGGGCATAAGCGGCATCGTTTAGGAGATGTCGTCCAAAAAAGGCAACTGTATAAATTTGGGCATAGCGATCTAAAATATCCTGTTGAGGAAAAACAATAAAATTAAAACTATCCAACATGGACTGACTATGACCATCGAGGCGCGTAAAATCAACGTGAGCTTGCCCTTTAACCAAAGCAAAATATTTATCTTGACTGCCCGCCCAAACGAAAGCACGTAATTGTTCAAGTGCGGCTGGGGTGGCTGGATCACTGCTTCCGGCGGCAAAAGCAACAGGAACTTTCAGATTTTTCAAGCCTTCTGCGCCAAAAATGTCTCCTGAAACTGGATTTAGCGTAATAATTGCCTTCACCCGTTCATCTTTAAGCGGAAGATCGAAATCGGAAGAGGGTAAATCTAGGGCGCGGCATTGCAACAGTAAAGCCACATTAGGAGACCATCTGTCTTGGTTACAGGTTCGGTCTAAATTTTCAAAATTCAAGGTCGCACCGCCTAAAGCCAGCATATTATAACCGCCAAAAGAATGTCCTGCCACCCCTACATTTTCTACGTCCAATCTGCCGCCAAATTCAGCTTGATTGCGGCGTTCAAATTCATCAATGACAAAACTCACATCTTTGGGACGATTAATAAACTCATCTACTGTAAAAACCTCTCTGGATAAACCTGTCAAAAACGCTTGTGTTTGTTGAGTATCACTGCCAATATGTTGTGGTAAAGCCACCACATACCCATAAGACGCTAAATGTCGTCCCCAATGCTCAAAATCCTCAGGGCGCGAGCCTAGACCGTGAGAAATGACAATAATCGGTGTCTTGTCCTCTCGTAACCGTTGAGGCTGATAAACAAGAACGTTAAATACCCGATTACGCGTTGAATCGGTAAGTTTCCATATTTCTCGTTCAGCGATTCCGTAATTCCCCGGTTGAGTTAAGTCGGGCAAACTAGCGAAGTCAATATTTTGCTCATTCTTCGCTTTTTCAGCGGTCAATCGCTCCATTTCTTCGATTAGTAATTGCGTTCCTCGATCCAAAGCTTCTAATGACCTTGAGGCTACCTGAATGGCGTCTAAATTCAGTTGCATATAGGTGGGCAAGTGCCGGAGAAAGTTAAGTAGGGTCAGCCCGTTTTCTTGATCTAAAGCAGATTGAACTAAGGCCCCTCTAATCGCATATTTTCCGTTTCTTCCTCCCCGAATCTGCAATAAATTCCCTATTTTCGTTAATATTTCCTCTCCTAAAGCACTATTAAAAAAACGAGACAACTGAACTGGATTTTCGAGATCGATACGTCGAGTTAAGGCTTCTCGGAAGGCCGCCTGTTGAGCGGCGTCAGCATTCGCCACTCTAAAATAAAAAGCGAGTTCTGGGTTAACGTTACCCGTTTCGGTAAATTCTTCTAATGAATCAATTCCTAATGATAAATTAAGCGGACCAAAGATAAAATATAAACGATCAGCGGCCTTAAGGGGAAGCGTCATGAACAAAGATAACGTTACACCCATGCCCAGAGAATAAAGAAAACGGCGCATCTGCGGCAACATAAATTAACCCATTCAGTATGAATTAAGGATGATTGTCATTAATCATAGCGGGTTACTGGTCACTGACGGATCTCGATGAGGAAATTAATGGGCGCAGTAGGAAATTACCTTGTTAATTAAGGCTTAGGAACTTTAATGGTGGCCAATACCACATTGTCTTGTAAATCAAAATAAGAAGCATTAGGATCACTACCATACATTTCAAATAAATAGATAATTTGGTTGTCTGGCAAAACAATCTTGCCACTTTGTATATATTTCCGTAAAAAGAGATCTATGGTAGATTGATTGCCAAAAGGGGTAATACTCGGGATACTATCCCCATTACGTAAAGCTCTAACCTGCACATTCGGCGTTTTGGTACTTACTACTTTGATTGATGAGCATTGCCAGTAAGCAGTGGTGGTAACATCAATCTTTGCTGAGGCTGGTATCTCGAAAAGGTCTAAGGGTGTCCCTTTGATTAAGGTATAATCTATTGGTGTCCCGTTAGCTGTGATTGTAATTTGCGTATCCATCGGGACTTCCGGTGAAGTAGAAGAACACTGCGCAGATCCTCCAAGCACTTCAAAAGTAATATCAACAATATTATTATTACTTCTTGCATAAGAGGACGTTTGTGTCCCATAGTTCATCGTTGCTCCCACTGCCTGCGTCACAGTTGCATTTAAGCTAAATTCAACAAGGCGATTATTTCTAACACAAGCAGAAAAACCTCTGTTGGTATTGGACGAGGAAGTCGTAGATTGCCAACCCGTAGGACATTGAGGAGTAGCGGCACGATTATCCACATTATCAACTAAAATTTCACTACTAGGGGATTTCGTCGTATCGTAGCGACCATCTGCATCGAGAGGATAGCCCCAGCGATAGATGGCATTCGGGCCAACCCAAGGCTTAGAAGCGGTTTGGGTATAATAAACAATGCTATCACCGCCAGAACTGCTTAGAATCAAAATGGGGGTCGCACCCGTCGGTAAGGTGAAGCCAGAGATGGACGAAACGGCGGCGGCAACATTCGATTCAACGTAGTTCGCTGCCCGAATTTCTTCTTGGATAAACTCGGCGGCACGATTAATATTGTAGGAAATGGTACTATTGGCACTGGATTTTTGGTTCTTCGTAATGGAAAGCACCATTGCATATCCAGCAACACTGACTACAACGCCGATTAAGGAAGCGGCAATTAGTAATTCAAGTAGTGTATATCCTCGAGCTAAATAAGAATGCCCAAGGGGGCTGAAAAGGGTATTTTTGCTGAAGTTCGGCCTTTTTTTAAGACCTGCTCTGCGATCTATTTCCATTTAAAAAATCTCCCGTATTGGCACAAGCTCCATCTATGCCGAAGATTGTAGTATGGGTTGAGGGCATCGCCGATGATCAAGATCACCCCTTCTGGGTGACGGTTATCACTGCTCAGAGAAAAAAAAGCAATCCGCTTAATTTAAAGGAATTTTTCTGGGGTTTTAGCGACTGGTTTCGCCCAGATTGAAGTTATCACGAAAATAATTTAAATACAATTGAAAACTGGCTTGGGCTTCATCGCCATTGAGGGTAATTAATCCCATACTTTCTAAACGATAGGCGACCGCTGGATCTAATTGAACCCCCGTTTCTGAGGTGACAACTGCTTTCATCGCCTTGGTTAAATCGGGAGAAGATTGGAGAGCATTCCAATGACGGCGTAGGTGAGCGGCATAGATTCCACCTTGAGTCGAGGCTTCTGTTAAGAGAGTATAAGGGTCAATTTTTTCATTTTGCACAGCTTCTAAAGCTAAACGAGAAAGATAGGGATGACCACCGACTAAATCTCTCAATTTCGTCAAGAAAGAGCTTAAATTCTGTTGATTGAGTTGATAGGCTTGGGCAAGTTGGGTCATCTGTTCGAGGGTAAAGCCGGGTAATTTGACCTGTCGCCCTACATTAAAGGGAGATTGATTGACATCGAGTTTGATATAGGCTTCTGTCGAATTGGCAATAATTAAACGTAAATTTTGCCATATTTCACTGTTTTTTGCCTCTTCATGCCAAAAACGAAGCATTGGAAAGAAATCTTGAGCAATATCTTGATAATCAAATAAGCGATCCACATTATCTAATCCTAAGACTAAAGGTTGCCCAATTTCCGCCAAAAGATAACTCTGAAAATATGTTTTACAACTAACCAAACTACCAAATAATTCCTCATCCCAGTAATCATCCAAATTCGGTTTCATATTAAGTTCCCTAGCAATATTAGCGGAAAACCACCGCAAGAACTTGTCCAAGCTACTAAAAATTGCCCCTTCTGCCCCTTGAAGGTTTAAATAAACGCTTCGATAATTGAGGGTATCTGTGTAGTTTAAAATTGTTGATAAAAGAGAGGTTTTACCCATTTTTTCAGGGGCTTTAATCCGAATTAACGCTCCTGCTTGGGTTATTTCTAGAAAACATTCAGTTTCAACGGGAGGACGCGGAATATAGATGCTCGTATCGCTTGAATTGACATTTGGCAAGGTAATAGGAGCATTAGCAACAGAATAAGGAGAATTATGCTGTTTCCAGTCGGGATATTTAATATCTTTCAGCCAATCTCGCACAATCGAGAATTTTCCCGGACCTTTACTATGGGACACCAATTCGGGGCAACCGTTAGGTTGATCACTGGCAAAAAAGCGGTAAAGTTCGGTCATTTGCTTCTTATAGGTTTCGTGGCTCGCCGCTTCCGCTAATTCCCACACCTCTGTATCGGGTTTTCGCCAGTTTTCGTAAGCAAAACGCACCAAAAAAATATCTTTGAGTTTGCCTTTTAAGCCATAATCGATAATAATCTCTCTGAGAAACTGATCCCAACCTGTCGGTTTCATAGTGTTATTTTAGATATCAGGGTAATCGTCTATCCATTTTATTATTCACAATTTGAACAAAGAGTTCCACTTTTTTCCATGTTCAATGGGACTGACATCCTTCTTTGAGATTGCTTATGCTATAGGCAGAAAGAGATAAGTTGGTTTTTTGGGATCAACATTGACCTTTCTGCGGATCAATCAGGGTGCAATCAGGAGGAGATAATGAAAAAGCCGATTAAACTAGGATTAATTGGGATTTTATTCTTAATCGTTGGATTAAACACTGCCGGAGTAGCCTTTGCTAATCCCATCGCTGATTCAACGGTCGTGATGAATGATCAATGTCCAGGTAACCCTAATAAAGATAACTGTTAATCTCAGTTGCTTTTCCCCTAAAGAGGTTATTGTTAATGTCTTTAGGGGAACCAAGTAAAAGCATATTAATCTAAATCGCCCGGTATTGACTCATCGAAATTATCTAACGCTTCAAATTGACGCAAGGCAACACTTGAACCTTGAGTCCAAGCGAGTTCAATATAATAGGGTAAAATCTTCGGAAGATTCAGATCAGGAAAAAGGCGACTTTCTTCGCTTTCTTGATAATGTTCTCCTTGCAAAAGATAAATCTTTAGACTTTCCTGACAATAGACCCATAACTCTGGAATTTTAAGCAATTTATAGACTTCTACGTCGGTAATTGAGGTACAATCAACTTCTATGGCTAAATCAGGCGGCGGATCAAGGGTTAAATCAATTTTATCTTTTCCTAAGATGGCTTGTCTCTTGGCGAGATAAAAACACGTATCGGGTTCTAAACCTGCTTTAAGCGTTATTTTTAGAGTAATTGGCTCAAAACACTCCCAATCTCTGCCCTTCCGACGTAAAAGAATTTTGACTAAATCTCGGAGGGTATCAATGCACTTGCCGTGACTGGGTAAAGGGGATATAAGGTGAAGTTGTCGAGTTTTAGCATTACAAAGATAATTTGGGATATTTTTGGGGTTAACGGATATTCAACAATTCTTCGTAGTCTTTCCACGTTTGCTGAGGAAAAATCACCCCATTACCCGGTGCTAGTATTAAGGTATCTTCGCTGACAGTAATTAGCATTATAAATGTTTAATTTGGGGATACTTTTATATTCATCATGGTCCCCAATCCTTCTAGCTTATCAAACCTCATTTCTGCTTGATGATATCATTGACAATAAATTGAAATTCGTTAACCCTTTACTGCAAGATTAAAATTCACTTTTCTTTTCTTCTTGTTTTCTGGTCGGTCTCGATAGACAATTAATAAGGGTAATTGCTGACGGATTTAGGTCAATAATGATGATAGACATTCTACAACAACTTTTAGATAAACAATCTCTTTCTCAAGATCAAGCGGGTCAATTGATGGAAGGATGGTTAAAAGGTGAAATTCCCGATGTCGTTTCAGGAGCAATTTTAGCCGCCATTCAAGCAAAAGGGGTTTCTGCTTCAGAATTAGCGGGAATGGCTGGGGTTTTGCAATCACAATCTCTTTATCAAACCCCTATTAGCCATCATACTTCTGTGATTGATACGTGTGGAACTGGGGGAGACGGGGCTTCAACCTTTAATATCTCGACAGCAGTCGCTTTTGTAGTCGCAGCAGCAGGGGTAAAGGTTGCTAAACATGGTAACCGTTCAGCTTCGAGTAAAGTAGGGTCGGCGGATGTTTTAGAATCGTTAGGCGTGAATTTAACGGCCGCCATAGACAAGGTAGAGACTGCTTTAACGGAGGTAGGGATTACCTTTCTATTTGCCCCCGGTTGGCACCCTGCCCTCAAAAGTGTGGCAAATTTACGAAAAATCTTAAAGGTTCGCACCGTTTTCAATTTATTAGGACCTCTAGTTAATCCGCTTCGTCCGACAGGGCAAATTATTGGGGTTTATTCTCCCCAATTTCTCATGCCGATGGCGGAGGCGTTACAACTTCTTGGCATTTCTCAGGGGATGGTGTTACATGGACGAGAAAAATTAGACGAAGGGGGATTAGGCGATATTACTGATTTGGCAATTTTAACCGATGGTCAAGTCAAAATGAGTACAGTCAATCCTGAAGAAGTTGGCTTGCTAAATATGCCTTTAAGTGCTTTAAAGGGGGGAGATTTACTTGAAAATAAAGAAATTTTGCAAAACGTTCTTCAAGGAAGGGGAACACTTGCCCAAACTGATGCGGTGGCTTTGAATGCTTCGTTTGCCTTACAGGTTGCTAAGGTTGTGGCAATGGAAGAACATCAACAAGGAATCGAAAAAGCGAAAGAGATTCTCAAAAGCGGACTAGCGTGGCAAAAACTAACTGAGTTGGTTGAATTTTTACAATAAAATAACATGAGTTAAGTTCGGAAACCCACCTTAAATAAATAACCCATTATCTGAAATTTAAGGATTAGCCATGATTCCGATAAACAGAATTGTACCTGTTTTGGCCTGACGAATTGTGTAGAAAAAAGGGCGATTTGCAATCATTTTAAAGGGATCGGCAGAGGGCAAAGCAGAAGTAACCCTAACCCCGATAGAAGTCACGGCGGCCGCTTCTGTTCCCTCTTCATTGACCTCAATAAAGGTTTTGTGCCTAATGCTATCAACTACCACCTGATCAGAGGTCATTTGGCTAAAATTCGCTTTGTTTGCGATAAACGCTGTCTTCATGCCTAATGCTTTCAACGTAGGCGTTAAGTCTGTTACAAATTCTGACTGAAAGCGAGGGACTTTTAAGAATCCTTCTTTTTTTTTAAAACGTTTTAGCCATTGATTCCAGTTTGTCTCATTAAGCTGGATAATTATGTTTTTTAAGTTACTGTTTTCTTTTGGCAAGAAGAGATCAAATCGCCAGTCTGTATCACCATAAGGTAAACTAACGGCTTGGAAATAAGTCGTTTCTTGATAGAGAAAGTCCCCCTGTTTTATCATAAAAAGATGTTTTTCGGTCTTCCCATTGCTAAGATAAAAAGTGTCGGATTCAGTCAAATCAGCATTAAAAGGAGATTGCCAAACACCTTTGAAATAAATCGCATTAATTAAAAAAAGAATATCATTTGGACTGATTTTATCGATGATTTCTGTAATTTTTCGCTGAGTTTGCTGAGATACCCAACGATTAATAATACCAACGGCTTGAGGATTATTAAAGTTTAAATTGGTGACTTCTGCTTGATAATAGTTGCGATTGTTGCGAAGAAAACTGTGACGTAACGCCACGCCCTGTCTCACCCAGAGGGAGTTTGCTGAATGAATGTTGACCCCTTGGTCCGAACGGTCTAAACTTTTCTGAAATCGTTGATTAGCTTGGTTAATTTGCGTTAAAGTCATGCCTTGTAAGGCTAACACTTGGGACATTTCTTGTTGAGTTTGCCCACTTGCCCCATTGTAAAGCAGAGAAAGGGCAATTGCCACACTAGGGGGGGAAATTAAGATATTTTCCGCTATTTTATCCTTAGTCATGGCGGTGAAGAGATTTAAGCCAAATCGAGTGTAAGCTTGTTTTAAGCGGTTATCAGGGGAATCATGCTGTTGCGTCATCAGATAACCCGTGCTTTCGTTGGCGTGAACTGAAAAAGAGAAAATTTCGAGGTAAATAAACCCTGTTAAGCTAATTAAGGCTGAAATACCTATTAAGAAGATGCTCAGCGGACTTTTCATCGTACTTTTCCCATGTTGACACTTTCATCTTAGACTTCAATGGATGAGAGCGAAATCTAAGATAAATCCGTGTGATTGATGGTCTCTTTTGAATCGGAGCGGCGAGATTCGAACTCACGACCCCTACTACCCCAAAGTAGTGCGCTACCAAGCTGCGCTACGCCCCGAAGATTCCCGACTTACTATTATAAGCAGATTGGGGGTTCAATTTCAAGTTAATTTTGACAATGCCAATTTTCAAATGGATAATCAAAGCTTATAGTTTAGTTTTTCGCCTAATTCCCATTTAATGCGATTAAGGATAGAGGTTTCGTCTAAAGAGGTTAAAATACGCTTAACTACGGCTTTTGTGCCATCTTCTCCCCAAGATGCGCCGTTGGCTAGGTAGGTTTTGGTAATTTGTCCGATGGCATAAGAGGTTACTCCCGCTACACTTGCTTGTGTAATTGCAACAGAAAGATAGGGTGCAAGAGATAAGCCGCCTGAAAGCGGAATTGTAATGCCCAATAACCCTTTGAGAGAACTTAAGCCTAAAGACGCTAAAAATTCACTAGCACTAATGCCGCCCATACTCACGCCAATTTTTTGCAGTAAGCCAATGGCCGCCCGTTGCGTCATGGGTAGGTTATAAAAACGGGAAAGTGATAAAATCAGGGCAACGTCGATCACCGCCCCCGAAAAAAGATCCAGCACTGTAACCGGATTGAGGGCGATCGCACTGGCTTTAATCATCATTCCTTGATATATCAGTTGATTGGCTCTTTCTTCTCGGATTTCCATCTTTCTCTGCACAATTTGCTCATTAACTTCGTCGGCCACCAATAGGGTATTCAAAGCCACTAAGGATTTGCCTTCACGCTGTAGGATTTCAATAATTTTGAGTTTTAAGTCATCAATCTGGGGTTTTCCCCGTTTACGCTCAATTTTGACCCTTCCTATCGCATTTTTAATCGCCTCTGTCTCTAAAGGAGACGCAGACACCATAACAATCTCATCGGGGGAGAGGAGTTGCTTTACCCTTTCATCACAAATTTTCTGATAGATGGCCAAACGGTCGGCCTCAGGATATTGATCAATTTTGTTAAAAACAAGGATAATAGGCTTTCCTGCTTCTCTCAGTTTCGATAACGCTTGATATTCAACGTTCGTAATATCTCCAGCAATAACAAAGAGAATTAAGTCAACTTTCTTGGCCATTTCACACGCTAAGGCTTCTCTGGCTTCTCCTGCAACCTCATCTAAGCCGGGAGTATCAATCAGGTGAATTTTGCTATTTCCTAAGCCTAATAAGGTCAAACGTTGCACATTTTCGAGGTTTTCATCTTCTGTTAACACCCATTTCGTGCTTTCGACAGTTTGCGTCACCCCATGTAAGGGGCCTGTTTGAAAAAGGGAGTGTCCGACTAAGGCATTAAGAAGGGAGGATTTACCCCGTCCCACAAGTCCAAAAGCGGCGATTTGAACGACAAATTGGTCTAAACGCTCTAACATTTCGCTAAGATGGTTTATTTCTGTCTCTAATCCTTTTTTTTCATCATCACAGAGGTCTAAATGTTGGACTAAGTTTCTGAGAGACTGTTGGGCTTGTTGATAATTTAAATCTTCTTGAAGACGGGTAAACCAATCTACATCAATATGGTTATCGGCTGACATTTTTTAGTTATAAAGACGTTTTTTTAAATTGATAAATCAGACTTTCTCCTGTTTCTCCCGTCATCACCCATAAAATTGCCCTTGCCCCATCTCGAATGATTTTTTCAAGGGGTTCATCGGCAGTGGGAGAATGAACCGTTAAAGGGACAATAACAATACCCTGACTGCCAAAAATAATTTCTCCTATCAGTCTAGCCCGTCTCATGTGGCTATCGGAAGTGACGAGATAGACACTATCAATTTTGTGGGCTTTCAGTTCACCGACAAGGGTGGTAAAGTTCGTGACGGTATCTTTTGCTTGATAGTTCAAATGAACCCGACGAAGGTCGACCCCTGCTTTGATAAAAATTCGCTCAATATAAGCTTCTGGACTTCCTGACGATATCCAGATCGGTAAATTGGGATAGTTTTGGGCAAATTTAGCAGCAAATCGTTCCCTATCTTCGTGTCCGCCTAGCACTAAAATCGCTTCCGGTTTTACCCACAGACGTTGGAAATACTTATAGGTCAATAGAGAGAGACTAATCCATAATAGTAAAAAAATTCGCCATCTTTTTGGTAATAATCTAGATTTTTGAGGAATTTTTGTCGAAGAACGTTTCAGCAACATTTCCAAGATACAGAGTAAAGGGTCAGGAAGGCATTCGTATGGGTAAAAGACATGAGGAGATAATTGGATTCTAGCAAGATTTATGCCTAACGGATGGATTTAACCCTTAATAATTGACAATAGGTAATGATCACAACTGCTTCTTTCGACTCAATTAACGAGGTTGTTGACGACAGTATTGATAGCTGTCTCTAATTTCTGGAATAATGACGCCAATCCATTCTCGAAAGATTTGTTGTTCACGAGCTTTTTCGATACTGCGGTCAATTAGTGCTTTCCATTGGGGATCATTATTGGGTAGAATTAACCCATAATAATCACATTCTAAGGGAACAGAAGGGACTAATAGATAATCATCGCCTAAAACAAGTCCCATTAGTACGGATTCTCCAATTAGTAAAATACCATCACTGGCAAAAGCATCAATTCTATCCTCTTTTAACGCTTGAATTCCCCGTAACCTTCCTGTAATGCCTAAAAATTCTCTGATGGTTGCTTGAGGGTATCTTTCTTCAATTCTTTTTTGATTGGTACTATCCTTTAAAACCCCAATTACTACCCCCTCTAGAGAGCGATTAAAATCAAACTTTTTTTGAGCTTCTGCTTTAATAAGAAATTGAGTGCCTGTGACAAAAAAAGGCTCAGAAAACTGTACAGAACGATTTGTGAGAGGACGAATCGTATTTGGCCCACATTCTAAATGAACAGCACGGTCTTCGACTAATTCAAAGCGATTAAATAAACTAGATTTGAAAAGTCTAATAGATATAATTTCTTGATTTAAGCTTTCAATCACTTCTTGTCTAATTAGCTCAATTAAATCCAGACAAAAGCCCGATAAATTATTGTTTAAATCTCGATAACCAAAGGGAACGGCATCTTCCCTAGTAGCGGCTTTGAGCAAGCCTGTGGTTTTGATTTCTTCTAATACGGGCAAACTAAAGGCAGGTGATGTGATCATCATGCCCATGACGCTGATTAAACACAGTTTCGCAAAAAATTTAATCATTATTTAATCGTTTATGTGTTTAGTTGACTTGAGAGGAATTTGTTATTCTCTTCTTTTTAGAAGACGAAACAAAAACAGACGAATGTTGCCATTGATCTAGAATATCTTTAAAGATTACTTCATCAATCCATGTTTTAGCAACAACAGTTAAAGGGAGGGCTAATAATAATCCTAGCAAACCAAAGGTTTGAGCAAAGAAAATTTGTGCAAGCAACGTAACGGCAGGCAATAGCGATACTTGTTTGGCCATTACCGTAGGGGTCAAAAGATAACTTTCAATATTTTGAATAATGAAATACCAAACTAAAATGGCAATAATTTTCCACGGTTTATCTAATAAAGCAATCATAATTGGAAAGATGACACTGGTGGCAGGTCCAATATTGGGAATAAAATTTAATAATCCTGCTAAAAGGGCATGAACCAAAACCAGATTAACCCCTAAAATAAGTAAGCCAATACCGCTCAAAAGTCCAATAAAAATACAATTAATCATTGTTCCCTGTAACCAATTTCCTAAAGCAATCTCTGATTGGGTTAAAATTTCATCGGCGCGCTGGCGATAAAAAGAAGGAAAAAGTTTCAACGCTTTACGACGATAAGCTTGGGGATCAATTACCATAAATAAGGTAAAAATTGAAATAAATAATATTTGTAAAATAATGGTAACTGAATTTGAAAAGATTGCAAAGAAATTTTTAAACAATTGAGTTCCTAGCGGTTGAAATTGCTTAATTAACTCCGTTGTTGTTGGTGGAGCGGGAAGCCAGTCAAATTTAAACTGGTTTTGTTTTAAATCTAGTAAAATAAGTCGTAATTTCGTCCAAGCATCGGGGAGTAAATCCAGTAGATTTTGAAATTGTTCAGCAAAAGGAGGAACAATTAACTGAAATGAGAGAACAATCAACCCAATTAAACCATAAAAAGTGATCAAAATTGCCCAACTACGTGGAATTTTATGGTTTTTTAACCAGCGCACAATGCGATTTAATGCAGTTGCCAAAATAATCGCTGTAAAAATCAATAGTAATAATTGACGAATTTGCCAGAGAATATAAAAGGATATCAGTAAACCAATAAATCCTAGCCATTGTCCAAATTTCACGCTAATTCCTTAGAAGATAAGGGGCTAAATTTTTGCTATAGTAAGATGTTAAAGAATTATACCCTTAATTTATGATCCAAATACAAGAACAAACAATTAAGATTAGAGGGGTGGAGCATTACTCCGAATGGATTTGCCATCCGAGTCAGACAGACAAAAAGCCCGTTATGATATTTTTACACGGATGGGGTGGCTCAGGTCGTTATTGGCGGCAGACGGCAAGTAATTTGTGCGATCGCTTTGATTGTTTATTATACGATTTAAGAGGATTTGGTCGTTCTAAACTTCCCTTATCTCCCCTCAGTTTAGATTACGAACTCGAAACCTATGCGGAGGATTTATCTTGTTTAATTGAGCAACTCAACCTGAATAAGGTGTATCTTAATAGCCATTCAATGGGGGCATCTATTGCGGCGATTTTTTTAACTTTATATCCTCATAAAGTTGAACGGGCAATTTTAACCTGTAGCGGGATTTTTGACTATGATGAAAAAGCATTTAATGCTTTCCACCGGTTTGGGGGATATGTCGTTAAGTTTCGCTATCCTTGGTTTCTCAAAATTCCTTTTATGGAACGAATGTTTATGGCACGTTTCTTGAATCGTTCGATTGATATTTTAGAACAAAAAGCATTCTTAGAAGATTTCTTAATGGCAGAATATGAAGCGGCACTAGGCACAATTCATACATCAGTGAGTAAGAAAGCTGTGGATATTATGCCTGAAAAATTTGCCATGATTCAAGTGCCAACTTTAATTATTTCGGGTGAAAAAGACCAAATTATTTCTGCTGAAATGGGACGAAAAGCGGCTGAGTTGAACGAGAAAATTGAATTTATAGAAATGGCAGAAACTTCTCATTTTCCGATGTTAGAAGATGCGGAGACGTATTTGAATCATGTTCGCTCATTTTTGAGTATTTAAATTAGGTCGGGTGAGTTAAGTTGAATAAGTTTTTGAACCGTTAAATAAGGAAAAGTAATATCTTTGCCCTGTAAAATTTCACAATTTTGATGGGGTTCACCTAAATGATTCAAAACTAACATAGCATGATTAAAATCATGATTAATTGTGTAGTCATTGACAGTAATAATTGTTTTTAATCCTGCTCGTGTTGAAGCTGTTAAACCTTGACAAGAATCTTCAAAAACCAAACAATTTTGAGGTTCTAAATTAAGCTTATCTAAGACATAATAATAGATATCAGGTTCGGGTTTTTTATGAGGAACAATATCCCCGGCGGCAATCACTTCAAACCAAGATGGATTAAGGTGTTTTTCGATTAAGGCTAAAGCATTAGGTAACGCACTGGTAGTGGCGATTGCTAAGCGAATTCCCTGCTCTTTGGCTTCAGTTAATAAACGCTTAACCCCTAATCGTAAAGGAATTGAGCCTGTCACTAATAATTGTTGATAAAGTTGTGTTTTGCACTGATGCAAACGAGGAATAAAATCGTCTAAAGATTCGCTACCCTTAAAATTCGCTTGATAGGTTTCAATATAATAACCAATTCGTTCTTTTCCTCCAGAAATTTCGGTTAACTGACCGTATAAATCCACCGACCATTGCCAATCTAATCCCAATTGTTGAAACGCCTGATTAAACGCTACCCGATGACCGTCTTTTTCGGTTTCAGCTAATGTACCATCCACGTCAAAAATTAATGCTTTAAGTTCCGCCATAATTCCTCATTCTGATTGATTTTAAGATAATTTCTTGACAAGCAAAGAATACCCAGAAATTATAAAGAGAATCTGTAAATTTAACAAGTTTGACGCGCTGTCGCTTGCTTTCATCAAAAAGAATTTGTTACAAACTAAAAGAACGCTTAATCTTCATACACATTTATTCTCAAAAATTCACATGACTGGTTTTCTGTCCGATACCGTCGCTCTTTCGCGACTGCAATTTGCCCTGACTGCCATTTTTCATATGCTTTGGCCGGTATTAACCACAGGAATGGCTATTTATTTGGTTATTATTGAAGGATTATGGCTGAAAACCCGTAATATTGTCTATTATCATCATGCTCGCTTTTGGGCAAAACTCTACGTTCTCAACTTTGGCATTGGGGTTGCGACTGGATTACCGATGGCCTTTCAATTTGGCTTAAATTGGGCGCCCTTTTCGGAATCGGTCGGAGATTTCTTCGGCACAGTCCTTGGCTTTGAAGGAACGATGGCCTTTATGCTAGAAGCTAGCTTTCTCGGCATTATGTTATTTGGATGGGAACGAGTTCCGCCGCTTGTGCATTGGCTTGCCACTATTTTAGTCGCTTTTGGTGCAAATCTTTCGACTTTCTGGATTCTGAGTGCAAATTCTTGGTTACAAACCCCTGCTGGTGGAGAATTTGTCAACGGAAAGTTTATTGTGCAAAATTACTTTGCCGCCATTGCGAATCCCTTCATGGTTAATAGTTTCTTGCATATGTTTTTCGCTACCTTAGAAACGTCTCTATTCGTAATCGGCGGAATTAGCGCATGGTATTTGTTTAACAAACGTCATGTAGACTTTTACTTAAAATCTCTTAAGGTGGTTTTAATTATTATCATTGCTGTTGCCCCATTACAGATTTTTATCGGTCATCTCAGTGCCGAACAAGTGTATCGCTATCAACCCACTAAACTAGCGGCGATGGAAGCTCAATGGGAAACGATTCCGGCAGGAAAATCAGCCGATTGGAGTCTCATCGCCTTGCCTAATGACAAAAAAGAACAAAATGACTGGGAAATCACTATTCCGGGGGCATTGAGCTATATTTTAGAACTGAAGCCCACCTTAGACCAACCCGTACAAGGATTAAAATCGTGGGAATCCTCAAATCGTCCCCACATGGTGGGTTTAATTTACTATTCTTTCCGTCTAATGGTGGGAATTGGTTTATTTTTCGGGGCGTTAATGGCAGTAACTGTGGTGCAATGGCTACGAGGAAAATTATCTGTTGAAGGCATAAAACAGCAAAAATGGCTAATGGCGTCGTGGATTTGGACAGCACCCTTAGGATATCTCGCCGTAGAATCAGGATGGATTGTGCGTTGCGTCGGTCGACAGCCGTGGATTGTCTATGGAGAGTTACGAACCGTAGATTCTGCCTCAAATTTACCCGCCGGAGAGGTTTTATTCTCTTTAATTGGGTTAACCAGTCTTTATCTTGTTCTCTTTACTGCTACCTTGTATTTTGGCAGTCGCATTATTCGTAATGGACCGAATTTAGACTTACCCTCGCCTCAAGGCATTATGGTAAATCCTGCTCAACATCAAGCCAATCAACGTCCGGCAGAAGCCCAAAATTAACAGTAATGAATCATATCGTTGAACAAAGAAGGAAAAATGACAAACGAAGTGTTTCTTCTTATGTTGATCCTTCTTTTTTCTGAATTTCAGCTTCTCTATTTTTTATTTAAGAGGTCAATGATGGATGCCTTAGCACCGTTACAACAGTTTTTACCGCAAGTTTGGTTTTTTATTCTAGGCTTATTTCTTTTTCTCTACGTTTTGCTCGATGGTTTTGATTTAGGCGTTGGTATTCTCTCTCTGACCGCTTCTACCGAAGAACGTCGTAGTCTCTTAATGACCAGTTTAGGCAACGTTTGGGATGCCAACGAAACATGGTTAGTCTTAATGGGGGGGTCACTCTTTGGGGCTTTTCCGTTGGCTTATGCAACGATTTTAAACGCTCTTTACCTTCCTGCTGTGATTATGATAGTTGGGCTTATTTTCAGAGCAGTTTCTTTTGAGTTTCGGGAAAATTCCAAGCGAAAATTAATCTGGAATTTGACCTTTGGGATAGGGAGCTTTTTGGCGGCGTTGGGGCAAGGATTTGCCTTGGGCAGCATCTTTGAAGGCATTACCGTCGATGAATTGGGGCATTTTGCAGGGGGCATGTGGGATTGGTTGACATGGCGTTCTGTTATCGTTGCGCTTACCCTTATTCAAGGATACGTTCTAATCGGTTCAACTTACTTAATTCTCAAAACAACCGGAGATTTACAGAAAATTCACTATAAAACGGCAACGATTGCTACTTGGACTACTCTAATCGGGGCTATCTTTATTACGGTAACAACGCCTATTTTTTCCATTCAACTGCGATCGCAACTTTTAAATCCCCCTCTTGTCTATATCTTTGGGGCAATTCCTTTATTAGGATTGTTATTAATTGGGTTACTCTTGCGCAGTCTGCGGCGACGAGAAGATACGACTCCTTTAATTTGGACATTTCTCATTTTTGTTCTCTCGTTTGTGGGTTTAGGATTTGTTGTTTTTCCACTAATTATTCCCCCCAGTGTCACTATTTATGAAGCGGCGGCCGCCCCTAGTTCATTGGTGTTTATGTTAACGTTTGTCGGTTTTTTGATTCCCATTTTATTGGCTTACAATATCTACAATTATTTAGTTTTTCGAGGTAAAATTACCAATAGTCATTAATAATTGACAACTAAAAAGTAACAAGTTTTGATTCAATAAACTTCTTAGCAATAGTTAAGATATATTAATATTTTTTCTGCTGAAACTAATTAAATTTCTAATTTTACAAGAGGTCTAACTTGGTGCTGAATGATCTGATTACCTTTGTTCAGAAGAGGTTAAGAGAATTAACTGTCGTTGTTGCAAAGAACGAATATTATCTAAACTGCAATGGACATTTTCTAAAATTTTCTTAACCATTTTACCCTCGTTACATGCTTTCATAAAAGCAAATTCTTCATCTGATAACGTCACCGGACGATAATCATAATCCAAAATACTTTGACTTTCCCATCCAAACATACAAGGATGACGTTCTGCAATAGCATTTAGCAATAATTCATCCTCCGACCAATCTATCCGATTTAAGGGAAGTTTACCCAAGAAAAACTCATAATGAGTTAATTCAGGATCAAGCAATTCAATTAAACGATAATACTCTCTTTCCGATAACTGCTCTGCTCGTTCCATTAATTCCGAAGATTGACCAATTAAGCGGTTTAACTGCCAGTATTGGGGATTGGAAAAACCTAAAAACGCTAATCCTGACGCATCAATCAACTCAAACAAAGTGTTGATATTATAATCCGTTTCTTGCGGATGAACGTACATATCTGCAAAGGATTCATCCCGATGATTTTCTAAAGACCATCGCTTTTTATCCTCCTGTACAATTCGATTATCGGGAGGTAAATTTTGAAACAATTGGCGACCGACTGAAACGCCATCTCGATAGTCTCCCTGTTTTTCCCCTTGTAATAGCGAAATCGCCTCCTGCATTAATTGAATTTCCCGTCTCCCTAACTCTGCATAAACAAAAATATGAAAAATTCCTCCCTTTGCTAACTTTTGTGCCAACGATTGAATCCCTTGTATCGGATTCGGCAAATGATGCAACACGCCTACACAGTTAATTAAGTCAAATTCTCCTGCTAACTGAGAGGCCTCTTCAAGTTTAAGCTGACGAAATGTGATAGGATAAGGGTGTTTTAGAGACACTCCCGATTGATTACAGCGTTTTTCAGCAATTTCTAACGCTTTTTCACTAATATCAATCCCTACAATTTCTGCATCTGGATTCCAGTGAATTAAATACTCTGTTCCTACACCTGTACCGCATCCCGCATCTAAAATGCGAATCTTTTGACGACTGGGTTTATAATTCGTACAAAAATTGTAGGCGGCTGTCCAATTCCATCGCCAATTGTATCCCGGTGGGGGTTCATCTAACAGGGGTTCAGGGGGAAAAGGATAAGTATTGTAAAGATTACGAACAGAATCAGCAGTCATTTAAAACGAATCTCAGAAAAAAAGAGGTTAGCTTAGGGCTTATTTGCATCATACCATTAACGTTCAAATTATTTAATACTCAAAACTCTAGGATAAATTTCTTCCATTAATCCCTCGTAGCTAATACTTTTAAAAGTCACTTAATCATCTTTTTCGTAGATTTCTTCTGTCCAAATTTCTGTTACTTTCTGACGATAGCATTCAATTTTTAGTTGCGCTTGATGAATCAGAACATATTCTAGTAAAGTCGGACAAGCTTAATCGCTCACAACTTTTTCGCCTCTATTGAATGCCTCTGTTGATAGAAATCCTATTTCAATGACTAAAATAGGATAAAGAATAAAATCTTCCCTATTACTAATTTTTCTTTCATCTATAATCGTCATGACACAAAATTTAACGCTAAATCAAGGCACATTACGCCGTATCCATCACATCGCTTTCAATGTCAAAGACATGGACACTTCTCGCTATTTTTATGGACAAATTTTAGGACTTCATGAATTAACAGGAGAAGAAATTCCAGAAACGCTGAAAAAGCTGGTTCAAAACGGAAAAGTCGCTAATTTCAAACTGCCAGATGGAACAGTCATTGATTTATTCGCTGAACCCGATTTACTTCCCCCCAATCCTGATCCCCAAAAACAATTTACCCGTGCCAATCATTTAGCTTTTGATATTGATTCCACTCAATTTGATGACGCTGTTAAAATCTTAAAACAACATCACGTTAATATTGATCATGGACCTATTAAACGTCCAACAGGAAGAGGCATTTATTTTTATGATCCCGATGGATTTCTTTTAGAAATTCGCTGTGATTAAAAGCATTTTTGCAAAGAAAATATTGCGACCAAGATAAACTCTTGCATTAGACAGATGAAACACCCTTGGGTCAAAGTTTATAATGATAAGCAAACTCAAAGCGACCACCGAGTAAAGATTTATCACAGTCACTAACTTGAGTGGATCTTTACTTTTACACTGGATAATGAAGATATCTTAGCTAGAAAAAGGGCAAGTTATCTTATGTACCGAAAGAAGTACACCATTTATATCTTGACCGATTTAGGAGAATTCTAGCAAGAATCTTAACAGCTTAGTTTGTTTAATTTTTTCTATAGCATCACAAGATTAAGAGGTAAAAACAATGTACGAAGATTTTAGTTATATTACGGACGAACATTTTTTGGCAAAATATTGGGATCAAGAAAAACTTCTCTGTCCTTACTGCGAAGGAATGGGAAAATTATCGTTCGATAGCGAAGTCGAAATGGTGAATTGTCATCTTTGTCAAGGAACAGGATGGGTGACGCATCAACAATACGAAAAATCGGTTCTCACGTCTCACATTTCCGCAAAAACAGCCGTCGTTATGAATAAGTAGAAAAGACACTTTGGTTTCAAAAAAGAGAATTCCCAGCAAAGTTTATCAATCATCAATCATTAAATAAAGGTTAAAAAGTCAAGCTAGGGATGACTTATCGCCAAAAAATTGATGATTCGTCACTCATTAAACGTATGATAAGGGGGTAAACGCCATTGCTTTACCCTGCTCCTCTGTATGTCTCAACTAGAATTTGAAGTCGTATGTGTGAACGAAGAAGGAGAAATCGTTAAACGTCAGAAGCATTCTGCTCCTCATTATCCAGAAAAATTGGCAGAAAACGTTTATTTAGATTTGGTAGTGATACCTGAAGGGGATTTTCTGATGGGTTCACCGGAATCCGAAGAAGGATATCTGCGATCACAAAGTCCGCAACATTCTGTGCATATTTCCCCATTTTGGATGAGTGTTTATCCTATTACCCAAGCACAGTGGAAAAAAGTAGCAAAATTACCCCCAATTGACTGCTATCTTGCTCCCACTCCCGCTAACTTTGTTGAACCTAACCGTCCTGTTGAGCAAGTTTCTTGGGAGGATGCCAAAGAATTCTGTGCTAGACTATCGCAATTAACAGGAAAAACCTATCAATTGCCCAGTGAAGCGCAGTGGGAATATGCCTGTCGTGCCAATGCCACCACTCCCTTTCATTTTGGTCAAACCCTCTCCACTGATTTAGCCAATTATTCGGGCGTGGATTGGGAGTATCTAGGTAAGGTTTGTAGTAGGGGAGGATACGGTAAGGGAAAGACGGGAGAAGATAGGCGAGAAACAACACCTATTGACTATTTTTCTGTCAAAAATGCCTTTGGATTGTCAGATATGCACGGAAATGTGCGAGAATGGTGTGCAGATCCTTGGCATCTCAATTATCAAAATGCACCCAATCATGATCGTCCTTGGTTAGACGGCGGTCATCCCAGTAAACGAATTTTAAGGGGGGGATCTTGGAATGGTGGCCCTCATAAGTGTCGTAGTGCCTATCGCGGTAAATTAGAGGCAGACGGCTCGTTGTATGATATTGGCTTTCGAGTCGTGGGTTTGTTTAATCTATAAATTACCCTATTTTTTGAAAAATGACTGATAAATTATTAGCCGGCATTTCCACAATTGCCTGTCGTTCTAAACGATTTTCTTGAGCAATATTAGTCACATCTTCTAGACTGCGGATTCCCCACTCTGAATTTTGTAAACGTAAAGATTGATCAAAAGATTGGTTGCTCAAAGCCATCACTTTTCCCTTTTCTTTATAAGCTCCATAAAGATATAAAACGCCCTGCTTCGGTAATAATTCACCGGCTCCTTTGATCAATCCTAAACAAGCAGACCAAGGACTAATATGAATCATATTGATGTTAATAATGCTGGTAATATTTAAGTCCGCTAAGTCTCGCCACCATTGTTCATCCGCGACATTAATTTGTCGAGGAGATTGTAAATTCTCCTTTGGCTGAAAGCATTGCCATGCCCTAATACTACGGAGTAAAGTTTCATCTTTATCCGAGGGAAACCAAAGACTATTGGGGAAGTGGGGGGCAAAAAAAACAGCGTGTTCCCCCGTGCCACTGGCAATTTCTAAAATATTTCCCTTTTGATTCAAACCGTTTCGTAAGACCCCTAAAATAGGCTGACGATTTCGTTGCGTTGCAGGTGCAACCTTTCTAAAATCTTCGGGTAATGGCATAAAAAGAAAAAAGGTAAACGATAAAAAAATTGATTCAAAAATGCTGAAAAAAAAGGTTATTATAGAATTAGAGATAATATAGATAAATAAAGCGAGAAATTTTATGGCTGAAGCATATCTATTAGAAAAACTTCAATCCGTTGAACAAACTTATAACGAATTAACCCGTCGTTTGGCTGATCCTGATATTGCCACAAACCCCGATGAATTGCAACGGGTAGCAAAAGCTCGTTCATCTTTAGAAGAAACCGTCAATACTTACTATATTTGGCAAAAAAACAAGGAAGATCTCCACGGCGCCAAGCAAATCCTCAAAGAAGCCGCTAATGAGCCTGAAATGCGTGAAATGGCCACCTCGGAGGTGACAGAACTCGAAGAAAAAAACCAAGAATTAGAAAAAAAACTCACCATTCTCCTGCTACCTACAGATCCAAACGACGATAAGAATATTATGCTCGAAATTCGGGCGGGAACAGGAGGAGACGAAGCCGGTATTTGGGCGGGTGATTTACTGCGGATGTACTCAAAATACGCTGAATCGCAAAAATGGACCGTAAAATTGGTCAGCGAATCCCTAGCAGAGATGGGCGGATTTAAAGAGGCAATTTTGGAAATCAAAGGCGAAAGCGTCTATAGTAAGCTGAAATATGAAGCGGGAGTCCATCGAGTGCAACGAGTTCCCGTCACCGAAGCGGGGGGGAGGGTGCATACTTCAACAGCGACTGTCGCCATCATGCCGGAAGTTGATGATGTGGAAATTCAAATTGATCCCAAAGACATTGAGATGACCACCGCCCGTTCGGGGGGAGCAGGAGGACAAAATGTCAATAAAGTGGAGACCGCCGTCGATTTAATGCACAAACCGACAGGAATTCGTATTTTCTGCACCGAGGAACGCTCTCAATTACAAAACCGAGAACGCGCTATGCAAATTTTACGCGCGAAATTATACGAAATTAAACTGCGCGAACAACAGGAGGCCGTCAGTTCTTTGCGGCGATCGCAAGTGGGTACGGGAGCGCGCTCAGAGAAAATTCGCACCTATAATTACAAAGATAACCGAGTAACGGATCATCGTTTAGGTCAAAATTTCGTTTTAATAGGGGTATTGGAAGGAGATATTGATGAGATGATACAATCCTGTATTACCCAAGATCAGCAAGAACAACTAGCAGAATTAGCCTCTTCTCCAGAAACTGCCGATATGTTGCATTAAGAATTACGGGTTACTGAATAGCCTATCAGGGTAGCCAAGGATAGTGACGAAAATCAGGATTTCTTTTCTCCAAAAAGGCTTGTTTTCCTTCTGTCCCTTCCTCAGTCATATAATAAAGTAATGTGGCATTTCCTGCTAATTCTTGTAGCCCAGCTTGACCATCGCAGTCTGCATTAAAAGCTGACTTTAAGCAGCGAATCGCTAAAGGACTTTTCTGTAAAATTTCTTGCGCCCATTGTATCCCTTCAGCCTCTAACTTTGCTATAGGAACAACACAGTTCACTAACCCCATCTCTAACGCTTCTTGGGCAGAATATTGACGGCACAAAAACCAAATTTCGCGGGCTTTTTTTTGTCCCACAATCCGCGCCAAATAACTAGAGCCAAAACCCCCATCAAAACTACCTACTTTTGGTCCGGTTTGCCCAAAAATTGCATTATCTGCCGCGATGGTTAGATCACAAATAATATGCAATACATGGCCGCCACCAATAGCATAACCTGCTACTAATGCAATAACGACTTTAGGCATAGAACGAATCAGCCGTTGTAAGTCCAAGACATTGAGACGAGGGACACCTTTATTGTCAATATAACCTGCCTTGCCCCGAATACTTTGATCGCCTCCCGCACAGAAGGCATACTTACCATCTGTATGGGGTCCCGCCCCCGTTAATAAGATTACACCAATGTGTGGATCTTCACGCGCTTCACAAAACGCATCATAGAGTTCAAAGACCGTTTGAGGGCGAAAAGCATTGCGCTTATGAGGGCGATTAATCGTAATTTTCGCTATTCCATCCCATTTGTGATACAAGATATCTTCGTAGGTTTTAACGGTTTCCCAAACGGCTTCCATAGACAATGCGTATTATTTTCAAGCGTTAACAGTTAAGAGACTGCCTATTTAAGTTACCATAGTTAACGCCCGAAACCGCGATCATTATGGGGCTTCTCCGCCGACACTGATATCAGTATTGTAGATTTGTGCGTTCATTAGCGTTAAATCCTTCATCGAAGCCCCCGTGACATCCACATCGTAAATCATCGCGCGGGTAAAATTGACTTCATTGAGGTTTGCTCGATTAAAACTGGCATTGGTGACGAAAGCATCCGTTAAGTTCGCCCCTTGTAGGTTTGCGCCGTATAGATCCGCCCCTTCAAGATTAGCGTCGCTTAAATTGGCTCCCCTAAGATTAGCATGGCGAAGGTCGGCACCTGTCAGATGCGCGCCGCTTAAATCCGCATTTGAAAGATCGCAAGCGACACAAGCGTATGTATCTCTTAATTTCTGTACATGAGCTGGATCTTCCGCGAAAACCGGAGAAGATAAAATAATGGGAGCGACTGCTAGGGTTAGTAAAAAACCACGTTGCATGGCGTGCCTCCTTCGTTAAGTATAACTACTCTATTAATAACAAATCTCAGTAAACACAATCCTCCTTCAAATTGGAGAAATCAAAAGACGCAAAGGTATCAAGTTTCTAATCATTTCTGCCCAGCGGCTGAATTTTTTACAAAAATAGAGGTAAATGGGAACAAGGGGATAAAGGCTAGGATTTGCAGAAAATAATGTTCTTTTTCTGTTTAAGCTTCTCTACTTTAATATTAGCAAATATCGTTCTATACAGAGAGTCAACCTTGCAAATAGTAACGAAAACTGAGTAATCGCAACCATAACGCTGGGAATTTTTCTTCTAACCAAGGTTGCGCTTGTTTCAACCATTGGGGAAACCAAGGAGAAAATAGACCATTCATCACCGAATCAAGGGTAAACTCCAGATAAACTGCAAGCCACTTCATTAAGTCTTCAATTCCTGCCATTTGCCAAATCCAGATCAATAATTGGGGATTTTTTCGAGCCGCCTTTAATGCCAAGCGACTAAACATCATCCAAGTGGTGCGATCCTTAATAAAGGTGTCGGCTACTGCTGGTGGGGAATCAGCCAGTAATCCAAAAAAGGTGTTTAACATGGTATTAACCCTTTGTGGGGGTAAGTTTTGTCCCGTTGGTACCATCATTCCTTTAGAAAAAAGCCATGTCACCGCAACATTGCTTTGATAAGCTCGAATATCCTTTAAGTTCCCTGCTTTGAGTAAATCATGTTTTAAAGCCGTATCGAGCAAATGAGTCAAACGGCGCAAATTTCGTACTAATGAGCCAAATCCCGTAAAAATTAAGGGAGATTGTAAAGAAGCTGCATCCCCAATGGCTAAGAGACGATCAAAGGCCACTTGGCGATCGCTTTTTCCTAAGCTAAAGTGTCCGGGGATATACCCAAAGGTTGCTTTTTTCCACGTCAATTGTTCCAAGTCACAGCGACGGTATTCAGGCAAAATCTGAAAGAAATCCTCGTACATTTCCAATAAAGACCCCGGATTATCAGGATGCACTTCATGATAATGGAAAAGATAAAAAGTCAATTCTTGTCCTGCTCCCGGAAATAACTCCCAAATCAACTGTCTTCCCTTGGAAATGTCACCGTGGGAGTTTAAAACATCGCCATACTGACGATCCCAAACGACATCATCTATTCCTTCAATCACTGCCCCCACCGTCGGACACACGCTATCGAAAGTTTTTTGACCGTTTAACTGCCAAGCAATCGGTGAAGCTGTCCCCATCGCATCTATCAGTAAACGTCCTGTTGCTTGTTTCAGCATATTATTACTTAATTGAACCAAGTGAACGGTTACTTGGTTTTCACTGATATCGGCACGAACAAACTCCGTTTCATCCCAAATTTCACCCCCAGCTGCTTTTAGCTTTTCTCCGCACGCTTGCAGTAATTTCGTTGAATCAAGGGCAATATTGAGAACTTTTGGGGTATGAAGAACGTCCGCCTTAAGGTGAGGGGGATTATTCCCATCAAAAAACTTATTAAAGCCGTCTTTATATTCTTTGGCAATGAATCTCTCAAATTCTTCGTGTGTGAACAGCCCTAACTCAATCAGACGCTGAAATTCATCCCGTGAAATATTCCATTCCCGATTCATTCGTCCAAAGGGTAAGCGTTCTACTAATAACACCCGATACCCTAAACGCGCCATGACAGCACTGTGAATTGCCCCTAAAGCCCCACCAATATAAATTAAGTCATATTCTAGAGTATTTCCTTCCGTTAAGGGATCCGCCGCAAAAATCACCTGTTTAGGTTGCTGAGGTTTTCTCACACTCTCACGCCAGCGTTTTTCCCACCAATAAACCCGCCGAAGATCAAAGTCTCCTTGGGGAAATTTGCGAAAAAAATGAACTGTTTGAGGATAATAGGGTTCTAATGCGTCAAAGATAGATTGCCGTGTTAAATCAATCTCAGGTGGTTCAGGATACTGAAGCGGAAACCGTTTTTGAATTGCTGAGGTTAATTCTGTAATGATCGCTTTTTCTTGGGGAATTGCTTGCTCGCCCCACCGAAAGATTTTAAGATAAGTAGTACGTTGAATTGACCAAACAAAGACCGAAAGTTCCGATTTAGCAAATTGTGAAGGATTGTAAGCATTTCGCCACCGAATCCCTTGGACTGTGTTAGTCTTATGTCCGATTGAGGGTTGCCACACCTGCTGTAACCAAGCAATAATGCTCGCCGTATCAGGGGTCGGGACTTCTAAGTAGTGGATTTCTCGGATATTCATGATTAAGTCAATACGGAAATTTCCCTAAAATTAGCGAGGTGTTTGCCTCGAAAGTACGCTACACTTCCTTATCATAAATCCTGAGAGACTCTTAACAAAAGTTAACCGCTTAAGGAATCCTATTATACAAATTTTATTGACAAATCCTCTATTGAGATCGCTATGCACTATCCCATCCCAATTAATTCTTCACAAATGCTTGCTTTGAAAAATCGTCCAGTCGACGAAGAAATGGTGGCAGTCGCGATCGCGGGCGTAATTAAGTTAGCACGCTCTAACGGGCAATCCCTGGATGATCTAACAGCAGAAGTCTTAGCTGATGATCCTCTTTTGGATTCAGCACAACGAGGATGGCTCAGCAAAATTATCACCCAAGTTTGGCAAAATTTGCCTTAATTCTGTAAAGCGCATTTTTTTCACTGTAAATTGCCATCAATTCGATGACTAACAATCGTAATTCCTTGACGATTTTGAAAAGCTTGTAAACTACCGCCCATTGGGTTACGCTCCGCTTCTAATCGACGACGATTCGACTCAGATTGCCAATCTCCATTAATTTTGAAACCGATGACACGAGCTTGATTCTTTTGTTGAAGCTGAAGACTGCCGCCAACGCTTGAATTGGCAATGTTAACAACGCTCGAATTTTTGGCTTGAATATTGCCCCTTACTTGGATTTCCGTTGCATTAAGGGTGGCATCTTCTTCTACTTTAACCGTTCCTTTCACATTTGTTCTGTTTAAACGACACGTCTTACCGGCAGGAACTCTGAGGTTATAAACCGTCACTGAACCTATCATCTCTTGACAGGTGATTTCTTCTACAAATACAAAATTAGTTCCTGCAAAAAATGAAGTTGTTAATGTTAAAATAGAAGCAAGCAAAAAGCGAGATAGATTCAACATAGCCCGATCCTTTTGACTAGGTTTGTTGCCCTTTACTGTAATTTACCCAATCTTCGGATGTCAGTCCCAGAGAATTGGGAAATGTGACTCATTTTAGGGGTAAAAAAGTAGAACTAAGTCGAAAAAAGTAGAAGCAAAAAAATCCAAACCGAAGTCGCCCATTGGAAATACCAAAATAAATAAGACTCTCAGAAAAGGTCTAAACGGGGTCTTTATGTCCTGTCTTTACGGGAATTCCGAAATCGTTTATCATTTAAAATCTATTTCTAATTATTTATAATGCTTCATACTCCTCTTTATGACTTAACCGTTGCTCAAAAAGCTCGTTTTACCGAATTTGCAGGCTGGGAAATGCCGATTCAATTCAGTGGACTAAAAGCGGAACATCAAGCGGTTAGAAACACGGTGGGAATGTTTGATATTTCTCACATGGGAAAATTTGTCTTAGAAGGGAAAAACCTCCGTCAGCAATTACAGCCCCTCGTCCCCTCAGATTTAGAAGGGCTAGAAGTTGGAAAAGCGCAATATACGGTACTTTTAAACCCTCAAGGTGGTATCATAGACGATATTATTTTCTATTACCAAGGAAAATCCCATAATGAAGAAAAAGGGATCTTAATTGTTAATGCGGCCACAAAAAATAAAGATAAAGAGTGGATATTAGCTCAATTTCCCTTTGATTCCCTTAACTTAACCGACATTTCCCAAGAAAAAGCCCTCATCGCGCTACAGGGTCCCCAAGCCACCTCTACCCTTCAGCCGCTACTAGAAGTCGATTTGAGTACTTTGAATGCCTTTGAACACTTAGAAACCGACTTATTGGGAGAAACCGCCTTTATTGCCCGCACAGGATATACGGGAGAAGATGGCTTTGAAATTATGATGGGGGCGAGTGCCGGTCAGTCTTTATGGCAGGTTTTTGCCAAGAAAAGCGTGATTCCTTGCGGTTTAGGGGCAAGAGATACCCTCCGACTAGAAGCGACAATGTGTCTCTATGGACAAGATATTGACGAAATGACTACGCCTTTGGAGGCAGGATTGGGATGGGTTGTGCATTTAGACAAAAAAGGCGATTTTATTGGGCGAAACGTCCTAGAACAACAAAAAAAAGAGGGGATTAAACGGCGTTTAATCGCTTTAGAAATGACCGAGAAAGGCATCGCTCGTCATGGATATCCCATCTTTGTAAGGGGTAATGTCGTTGGGAAAGTGACCAGTGGCACTCAAGGTCCGACGGTCGAAAAAGCGATCGCTCTTGCTTATCTGGATTCATCGGTGGCGAAGGTAGGGCAAGTTTTAGAAATTGAAATCCGAGGTAAATTCTATCCCGCTAAAGTCGTGAAAAAGCCTTTTTATCGTTCCCCCAGTCGTCTTTCTAAGGGATAAACTTCGAGCGTATCAAATTTTTATTCCTTCTTGTTGCGCTTGGCACGTATCGCACAACCCGAAAAATTCGAGGGTATGGTAATAAACTTTAAAGTTTTGGGATTGACACCATTGAATGAGCGATCGACCAATCGGACAATCTTTATCTTTGAGAGGAATAGATTGACCACAGTGAACACAATTGAGATGATGATGATGAGGATGATCGGCTTCGGTAATCGGATAGTAAAAGGATTCCCCGAGAAGGGTGACTCGTTCTTGAATAATTCCTTCTAAATGAAGAGATTTTAGGGTTCTGTAAACCGTAGCAAGTCCAATTTTTGACCCATTCTGGCGCAATTCAAGGTGTAATTGTTGTGCGCTCATTTCTTTGCCGAGTTGCTGGAGAAGTGTCCAAATTTGCTGTTGGTTTTTGGTGAGTCGAATAGACATAGCTCTCTAAGAAGGTGGCAACGAAGACCTATTAAATATAACTGAATTTTTAATGTATTACTTTAGAGGGATTGCCGATTTGATTTTTAAAGTACAGCTTTGAGATAAGGTTTCGGGTTGTCGAGAGGATAGCCAAATTTGCCCAGACGTCAGAATAACGACAGAACGAGTTCTGCGACCCTGAGTTGCGTCTAATAATTTTTGATTTTGACGCGCTTCCGCAATCAACCGCTTAATTGGCGCACTATTAGGGTCGACGATTCCTAAAATCTCATCGGTTTTAATCAGACGGCCAAAGCCTAAGTTAAGATTTTTCATGAATGGGGGAAAGCCTTTTTATGATAATGATTATCATTCTACAGTGAATGAATTTTGAAAGCAAGTCTGATCGCAAGCTAAAATATTAGGATAAATTATAACTTATGTTACAGTTTAAAAGGCTAATGCCTTAAATTTAGTTAAGCTAATGAGTATTAAGTATTTTCCTAAACATTAACTCCCTTGACTGGACGTGAACACTTCCCTGACCCGTATTAAAGCACAAGCAGTCACTCCTCTTTTTGAGCGTCAATCTCCTGCTTCTTCTCCGCATCGGCAACTGCAATGGTCTTATCAGTTTCAGGATGGGAGTTTATTAAAAGGAATTCTCGAAGGAAACTTTGAGGCAACTCAGCCAGATTGGTTAAGGATTGAACGCATTGAAGCCGACTATATCAGTAATGACGGCAAAACCCGATTATTGCATTGGGAGGGTCAAGATTTTGCTTGTTTCGATCTGACAGAAAAGACAGAAGAATTATTAATTATTGCCTCCAATGACAATTTCGTGGGCAATAGTATGTGCTTAGTTTATAGTCCGATTCGGTCTTGTGTCCAGATTACCGAACAAGAACAGCAGTGGATTAGAGAACCCTTTAATGTGACAGCTTGGTCTTTTGATAAGTCGCTATCTCCCCCCCTTTCATTTTCCTCTCAAGCACTGGCTTTAGACGTGGATATCTCGCCACTTTTCCCCTTTTTATCCGTAAATCTAAGCTTAAAAAAACAAAAATCTCGAAAAATTTACCAATGGACGTACTTTCCCTATTTCTCGGTTTTTCCTTGGTTGCGAGTGATGCCGTTAGTTACCTCTTCATAAGGCTTGACAATTTTGGCGAGATAAAAGGTAAAGTTCAGCTTTTTCCGTTCTCTATAAAATCACTTTTTAGACCATCGAATGAACATAGAATAGCTGATAATATCCTCATCCTCTACCAAATTATAGATCCCTCAGTTAAGAATATTTCGTTATAATTAGTATACATTTTAGTCATCCAAATTCCGCAAAAAACGCATCTTGAACTCATTTACCATTCTTGACGCTTATTGGGAAATTGTCTATAATTAAATCATCATTTTGCCGACCCTAACCTGCTCTTAAGATAACGTCGGTTCTCATTGTCGGCTTGACCCTTTTTAGTTTTTAGAGAGTGTGCTTGCTTTATCTGTAATGTTAATCTTCATTTTTCGCTGATTTCAATTTAGTAGAAATTGGGTGAGAAAATGAGGAGTGGATAAAAAGGTTAACGATACGAATTGATCTGAAGAATTTATCAATTTTCTATGCCTAGAACATCAACAAAAGTCCAAATAGATACGGTGCGGACTTACCTCAAAGAAATTGGTAAGATTCCTCTTCTTAAACCAGAGGAAGAAATCCTGCTAGCCAATCAAATCCGCGCCATGGTTCCTCTACTCGAAAAAGAAAACCTAACTGCAGAAGAAACAGCGATTATTGCGAAAGGAAAAAAAGCGAAGCGAAAAATGGTCGAAGCCAATCTACGCCTTGTCGTTTCCATCGCCAAAAAATATCAAAATCGAGGAATTTCCCTCTTAGATCTTGTACAAGAAGGAAGTTTAGGATTAATGCGAGGAGTCGAAAAATTTGAACCCGAAAGAGGTTATAAATTTTCCACTTATGCATATTGGTGGATTCGTCAGGCAATCACGCGGGCAATTGCTGAGAAAAGTCGCAATATTCGCTTACCCATCCATATTACCGAGAGTTTGAATAAACTCCGCAAATCGGTGCGTCATTTGAACATCGAGTTAGGCAGAAAACCCACAGAAGAAGAAATTGCCGAAGCAATGGACATCTCTATCAATAAGTTACGCTTTATCCGGCAGGCCTCCTATCGCACTCATGATCGCAGTTTGAATGTCATTCTCGATGATAATCAAACCGAATTAGGGGAAGTTTTACCCTCTCAATCTGCTTCTCCTCAAGATTTTATCAAAGAGGAAGAGGTAAGCGATACTATTACCCATTTATTAGAGACCTTACCCGAACGTCAGCGAGAAATCATTGCCCTCCGCTATGGCTTAAACAATGGCAAAAAAATGAGTTATCAAGAAATTGGCAAACAGTGTGGCATCAGTCACGAAAGAGTGCGTCAATTAACCAATCGTGCCATGAGAACGCTTAAGAAGAAAGCGAACCATTTAGAAGCCATGCCTTAAATTAGAAGCAAAGCCTTGTGTATCCTAGCACTTACTGTTAGGTCTTCTTCTCGATGACGCATTGCCTGTAGATGGGAGAGAAGGGTTGCCTGAAAGGAGGGCTGACCTTTTAGCCAAGCTTCTAAGGCAACCACTGCCGCGTAGCGTACAATCCATTCCGGATCTTGAGAAACAGCGAATAACGTTTCGACAACTTGCTTTTGCAGTTCTTTTTGCTTATTTTCAGGTAAACCCGACCAATTAATATTGCCCAATCCTTTGGTCGCCGCCCTCCGCACACTCAAAGCAAAATCCCCCTTTGCGGCTTCGAGTAAAACAGGTAATGCCCTCAGATCACCAATTGACGCACAAGCCCGAATCGCCCAAGCCCGCGCTCCATAATTATAACCATCAATACTTTCTAACATAGGGGAAACCGCCATTTCTCCCAAGGTAATTAAGCCATCTACTGCCGCCACTGCCGCACCAGGGTTATTGTAGCCTAAAACTTTAATTAGGGTAGGAATTGCTTCTTTATGCTGGGCTTGAGCAAGCGATTGCACGGTTTCAACCAATTGAGGGGCTGAATCTGCCCTTTCCACCGCTTGAATAAGTGTTTGGATGTCCTGCTCCCGTTCCATTCTGTCTCGGTAAATTTGATGTCTGCTTTACTGTAACATTTTCAGAATCCCTGCTATGGGGTCAGTTTAATTATTTTAATCACCGATGCAGGTGACAGAGATCACTGAGACTCCATCGGCAGTTTAATATAGTCATAACAGGTTTACAAATCGTAAAATTCTAACCCCCCATTTCAGTAATCATTCAGAGAAAGAGGACTCATCGAGGAGGACAACATGAAAGTTTACACGGTGCAAGATCTAAATCTTCACGGCATTGATTATCAAGCTTTTAAAGAACATTTAAAGCTGACGTTTTTTGATAAAATCTTTGTACGAAATGGGGATTTTCCTAAACGGTTTCGAGAAGAAGCCATTCGGGCTTGTCAAGTTTGTCAACAAGCATCCTTAAATAGTTTCTTAGTGGAAACCCCGTTTTTAATTACCCTGTGGACTGAAGAAAAGCGACAAAACAGTTCAGAGCCACAAAAAAACAAAAAAGCAAGTGATACCCCTACTGGCAAAGTTTATCGAGGAATTGCTTACGATACTTCTCCTGAAACAGCCGAATCCCAAAAATCAATAAAAAGCGAGAAAGAAGTCGTTAATGCCCCCAGTGGCAAAGTCTATCGAGGGATTGCTTATGCTTCTAACTCAGAATCTCTTGAAGTCACCCCTTCAGCTTTGCCTCAACGTAAAAAACCTCGCACTTATCGCGGACAAGAATACTAAACTTTTGAAAGCAACAGTAGAATTCAACCATAACGAAAGAATTCAACCATAACGAAAACGAATTACTGACCTCCGTTTAAAACTTGAGGTGGCTCCTCAACGAGAGTAGCAGTTGTTTCCATAATGGGATTAGCCGAAGAAGGGGAGAAAGATTTGAACAAAGGGGCAAGTCCTTTATCATAATTAGAAGCGATCGCTAAAAAAGCACCGGCCATCACATATATCGGCAAAGGAAGGATAAACCCTTTAACCCATTGAAAAGCTTGAATGGCTAAAAATAAGAAAATAACAGTGGTTAACCAAGTCCGCATTGTTGATCACTCCTTCAATCAACGATACCTCGTTTTTATTTTTTTCACCCTAACATAGAAATTCTAAATATCTTATTGTAACGTGAGTTCGACGAGGGCAATTAAGTAGCTAGGCAGAATTAAATAGAAAACGTTCTGTAGTATATTGCGATCGTTGTGCGCGAGTTTCTACACTCTCGATTACAGTGATCGCCAAATCATATTCGTCTTCAAAAATCCGACCAGCCAGTTCATGTGTTTTTATTTGATGCCATTCTGCTTCAATCAGATTCATTTCTGAGGAATA
>JBGTGT010000036.1:0-19563 GCA_041746575.1 Microcystaceae cyanobacterium | reverse complement strand
CGAAATTTTGTGGAAATTTATCAAATATGAATGGGTTCAAATCAACACTTATGAGAGTTGGACTAGCTTACTTAACTATCTGAAAAAAGTGCTTGACAACTTTGGCACAGAATATGCAATTAATTTTGTCTAGGTACTTATAATTCTTTTTTGAAAAATACTCCTATAGGGTAACAAAAACGACTTTGATTGTTTGTACTCTTAATTTTTTTTAATAAACGCTCAATTCCCTGAAAGATAAGACAATTTAATGTGTAGTCTTTTGAGATTTTAAAAACTGACTTAGAGTTAAATTTGCAGAAAAAATACGACCTATTTTAAAGAGTATTCTAGAGTGAGAAAAAAGTGTTTATAGGATTTAAAAAAAAGACAGTATATTTCATATTTTTTTTGAGATTTTAATAAGTTATGACCGATCAAAGCTTGCTATCAAACTTTTCAGCTTTCTGACTTCTGCTCTTCTTCGCAAATCTTGTCCCTTTATTGCCCATTTCCCGTAAAATAGATTAATAATTTGTTTAATTACCCCGCTGATTCCCAATGGATACAAAAGCCTTTAAACGCTCGCTACAGCAGTCTGAAAACTATCACCGTAAGGGTTTTGGCCACGAAAAGGAAGTAAAAGACGCTTTTAACACCGAATACCAAAGTTCTCTTATTCAAGAACTACGGCAGAATCAATATACGCTTACCAGAGGCAATGTGACCATTCGCCTAGCGGAAGCGTTTGGTTTTTGCTGGGGTGTTGAGCGCGCCGTAGCGATGGCTTATGAAACTCGTCAACATTTTCCGACTGAACAGATTTGGATTACAAATGAAATTATTCATAATCCTCAGGTCAATCAACGTTTACGGGAGATGAATGTGAATTTTATTGAAGTCGTTGAGGGAAATAAAGATTTTTCTGGGGTAAAGGCAGGGGATGTGGTTATTTTACCGGCTTTTGGGGCGAGTGTTTCGGAAATGCAGTTATTAAACGATAAAAGATGTACGATTGTGGATACGACGTGTCCTTGGGTCTCTAAAGTCTGGAATTCTGTCGAAAAACACAAAAAAAAGAATTATACTTCAATTATTCACGGTAAATATAAACACGAGGAAACCGTAGCCACCAGTTCTTTTGCGGGCATTTATTTAGTAGTGCTGAATTTGTCCGAAGCGCAATATGTTTGTGATTATATCTTGAAGGGGGGCAATCAAGCAGAATTCTTGAGTAAATTTAAGAATGCTCATTCTCAAGGTTTTGATCCCGACAAAGACTTACAATATTTAGGGATTGCCAACCAAACTACTATGTTAAAAAGTGAAACGGAGCAAATTGGCAAATTATTTGAAAAAACGCTCTTGCAGAAATATGGGCCAACTCAATTCAGTGATCACTTTATGAGTTTTAACACGATCTGTGATGCGACGCAAGAGCGTCAAGACGCAATGTTTGACTTAGTAAAAGAAGATCTATCTTTAATGGTTGTCATTGGTGGCTTTAATTCTTCTAATACCACTCATTTACAAGAAATTGCCATCGAAAAGGGCATTCCTTCTTATCATATCGATAGTCCTCAGCGCATTCTGTCTCGCCAACAGATTGAACATCAACCGTTAGGAAAAGCCATCGAAACTGCCGAAGATTGGCTTCCCGAAGGACGAATTATTTTAGGTGTCACGTCTGGAGCATCAACCCCCGATAAAGCGGTAGAAGAAGTCATTAAGCGCATTTTAGCACTCAAAGCGACGGAGAATGAGAATTAAATCTTTTGTTTTTGGGAGAGGGTAGCTAAAATTCGGAGATTTTGCCTGAGAAAGTTTCCCTTTACTCACTCTCTTCCTCGAATAATAATTCTTCTAGAATGGGTTGAATATCTTCGTTCTCAGGAGAAATAATTTCTAACTCTCCAAATAAATTCGCTTTTGCCAAGAAAAGAAGGGGAGCAAGGGGCGTATAAATCGAGTATCGTTTTTTCTGGTGATAAAAACTGGCTAAAAATTGCAATTCTTCGGGATCTGTGTCTTCCCCTTCGTCATCTAATTCAAGCGTTAAGATGCCATCGTCCTCAATCGGGGGTAGTTCGCCTTGAACGGTTAAGGTAAACGCCGTAAACTGTAGGCTTAAATCTAATTCTGCCAATACTGCCCTTGCATCAGGAAAAATTAGTTTCATTTCGTCAAAATCTTCAATAAAGTTAGGAGTTTCATCCTCACTATCTTCTTCCCACGCCATAATCACCACAGAGGTATCCATCGGCATCAGCAGAAGATACGTCCCATCCTCTGCTTCTAGGGCATTTTCGATGTAGCATTCTAGATTGCGTCCTTCTTCATCGGAGAGAACGACACTTTCCACCTCATCGAAATCGTTGTCTGCATTGAACTCGAAAGAAGACATAATTGACAATCAATCAGGAGTGAACCCTTAAAGCATTCAGTATAGGGTTTGCTTGATTAGAATATCATGTTTGTTGATCCATTGGTGGATAGGATTACTTAGGGATAGAGTTGGTCAAAGCGATCGCGCCATTCCTTTTGGAAAAGACATTCAAAACTAGCAATATCAGTCAAATTATAATGAAGGGGCGTTAAAGTAATGTAATTTTGCTTAATTGCCTGTACATCCGTTGGAATGCTGGCTGATAGCTGACTGTGTTCTGGTTGCTCTAACTCTTGAACCACTTCTCCGACTAACCAATAATAACTTTTTCCTCTCGGATCAAGGCGTTTCTCAAAGCGTTCTACATAACGGCGCAATCCTTGACGTGTCAAAAGAACGCCTGTAATGTCTGATTCTGCGACGGGGGGAATATTGACGTTGAGTAAAGTGGAATGGGGTAAAGGAGAATACTTCAATTGATTGAGCAAGGATAAAGCAAAATTAGCCGCAGGTTGAAAATCTTTGGGGCTAAAACTCGCTAAACTGAGGGCAATACTGGGAATCCCTTCAATCATCCCTTCCATAGCCGCAGATACCGTTCCCGAATAGAGGACATCTGTGCCTAAATTAGATCCATGATTAATACCAGCGAGGATATAGTCAGGGGGTTGAGGAAGAACGGCGTGAAGGGCAAATTTAACGCAATCGGCCGGTGTTCCAGAGCAAGACCACGCGGTAACATCAGGCAAGAAAATCCCTTCGACGAGTTCAGCGCGCAGGGGATGATGTAACGTTAATCCATGACCGGTTGCTGAGCGTTCTCGGTCGGGACACACTACTGTAACGAGATAACCAGCTTTAGCAAGGGTATTGGCGAGAGTACGCACCCCAAGGGCAGAAATACCATCATCATTACTAATTAATAAGCGAATTGGAGAATTAGGGGACATTGTTAGAAGTCGGAAGTAAGAAGTGACGATTAAATGGGGAAAGCAATGCTATCCTAGCTTTACATCTTAGTCCTTGGTCATTGATCAACAGAATGGCGTCGTCTGCGGCAACGTTCTGAACAGAATTTCACTTCATCCCAGCATTTTTCCCATTTTTTGCGCCATGTAAAAGATAAGCCACAAACGGGGCAAATTTTCGTGGGTAAATCGGATTGAGAACGATGGTTAGGCATCGGTTTTGTAAAAGACATTTTCAAAAAAAGGGAAGTGGGATAATCCATGAAGACAGGGCAATTCTACAATAGAACTTTTACAACCGACTGAGTCTTGCTATTTTTTACGTTAACAAAGCGACACAAGTTGGGACTTCTTCTCTTGCTTCGTGTCTGCTTGAGGCAAGTTTTTCCACAGGTTTTCCACAATCTGAAAAAAGTATAAGAAAACGGCTCAAGCGTCTCGTTTAACAATACAATTGATCCGCACCTATTTGCGAAAATATCGGCATTCTCCATGAAAATTGTCTGTAGTCAAAGTGATCTTAATAGTAATCTCTCTCTAGTGAGTCGCGCAGTTCCCTCCCGTCCAACGCACCCTGTTTTAGGTAATGTTCTCTTCGTTGCTGATCAGAAGAAAGGTCAAGTCAGCCTCACCGCCTTTGATTTGAGTTTAGGGATTCATACTAGCTTTCCGGCACAAGTCAGTGAAGAAGGCAAAATTACGCTACCTGCCAAACTGCTCAACGAGATTGTTTCTCGTCTGCCAGAAGGTGAAATTAGCCTTGTCGTCACTGAAAATGAAGATGATAACGAAACGCTATTGGCAACCCTAACAGCGGCGGCAGGACGCTTTCAAATTCGAGGGTTAAGTGCCGACGAGTTTCCTGAACTGCCCACCATTGAGGTTGAAGAAGCCTTAAGTGTTCCTGTTGCCACCCTGTCAGAGGGGTTAAAAGGAGCGTTATTTGCCGCCAGTAACGATGAAACCAAACAAGTCTTAACGGGGGTACATTTTAAGGGTAAACCGGATAGCTTAGAATTTGCCGCTACCGATGGACATCGTTTAGCTGTGGTAGAGGCTCTTTTACAAAGTGAAAGTGATCACGGATCAGAAGAAACTCCAGAAATAAGTGATTTAGAGGGTTTTTCTGCAACCATTCCCGCTAGAGCATTACGAGAGTTAGATAAAATGTTAGGAACACTTAAAGAAACTGATAGTGTTGCCCTGCGAGTCGATGACAGTCAAGTGATTTTTGAGTTGGGAAATCAGCGTCTCACCAGTCGCAAATTAGAGGGGGCTTATCCCAATTATCAACAATTGATTCCTGCCAGTTTTTCTCGTACCGTTATTGTAGAAAGAAAACGCCTAATTAACAGTTTAGAATTAGTGTCTGTTTTGGCAGATCAAAAAAATAATTTAGTTAAATTTACCCTTGATGAAGCGTCGGGAGAATTAACCCTATCAGTGGAAGCCCAAGATTTAGGCAATGCCCAACAATCTTTACCCGCCGAAATTACAGGAGAAAGTGGAGATATTGCTTTTAATATTAAGTACCTAATGGATGGGTTAAAAGCGATTCCCAGTACCGATCTCCAGATGCACTTAAATGAACCCAATCAACCTGTTATTTTTAATCCTTTAGGGGGACTAAAAATGACTTATTTAGTGATGCCTGTCCAAGTTGTTCGTTAATTAGTCAACATTTAAGGGCGCAGGTTTTCTTGTGCCTTTTTTAGATTTTTTTGCTGAACTCATTATGATCGGACTGAGGTCGACTCTTTACATTAAAAATAATAATCCGATTCCGCCTAAAGCAATAAAGACGCCGATGAGGGTTCGCCAACTGATTTTTTCACCAAGGAAAAAAGAAACGGGAAGCACAAAAAGGGGACTGGTAGCCATTAGGGTTTGAGCAATCCCAGTGGGAGCAAATTTAAGGGCTGTTTGTTGTAACCATATTCCTAAATAAGTGCTAGCAAAAGCAGTTAAAATAATAACGCCTACTAAGGGCATTGACCATTCGATAGAGGAGATATTTTTAGGACGATAGTTCGTCATTATTTGCCAAAGAAGCAATGCTGTTAATGTTCCTGAAACGAGTCGAATTAAACTGCTTTCTAAAGGGGTTATGTTTGATAAAGTTAACGCTGAACGGGCTAAAACTGCCCCTACTGACTGAGCGATCGCCGCCATGATTCCCCACACAATTCCCTGTTTAAATTGAGGAGAATTTAACATCCTATCGGGGGTTCTTTCGGTAATAACCCAAGCGACTCCTATTAACGTTAAAATAATCCCCATCCACGCTTTAGTTTCTAACGTCTCCCCTAAGAAAATAAAGGCAAAAATAGCCGCCATCGGAGGAGCTAAGGTTTCCAAAAGAAGGGTTTTTCTAGCCCCCAAGTAGCGTAAAGCACTAAAATAAGCCGTATCCCCAATGCCAATACCAATTACACCACTCAGAGATAATATTATCATCGAAAATGGAGTAATTTTTCCCAAATCTGTCTGAGTCAGAAGTAGGGTTAAAACGGTCAAAGCAATGGCAACTAACCCTTTCAAACTATTGAGTAAAAGAGGAGAAAGCTGTTGCCCTAAAACAGTATAAACAACGGAAGCACTAGCCCACAAAAAGGCCGCCCCTAAGGCCGCTGATTCCCCTTGATACTGCTTAAATACTTCTGCAATCATTCTTGCTCAAAAACCAAAATTTATTAATGTTTTTTATTCATTATCTATCGCTTCAAAAACGGGACAATACCCCTCCGGTGTCACTCGATATCCATAAAGAGGACTAGCGGAATTCTGACAACGAGATCCCCGATAGTAGCGACAGATTTGACAACAATCTGAGCTAGTGAGTCCTTTAACAGAAGTAGTTTGATTAGCTAATTCTTTTTGTGAAATGCCTTTAATGACTAAACTTTCTCCTTGCCAACGCGCTTCGATTAATCCTGTATCGGCAAATTGACTCCACCGAGAATCTTTGGTAATTTCGTTATTTAAAGTAATAATAATCGAATGGGGCTGTTCATTTAATTCTCCTTCGTAAACCGTTGGAGTGTGATTTTCTTCGGGTTGAACAAAGCGATCGCCAATGGGCAACTCGACTAATCTTCCCACTTCGGGTGCATGAATTTGATAACGATTATGCAATTCTTCTAGATTGGTTAAATCCATTAAATAGTTAGCTGAGCCATGCACAAAAATAATATGCTGAGGTCGTAAATTATGAATCAACTGAGTGGTATTTCTGCCATCACTATGTTCTGCTAATAAATAAGTTTCGACTTCCATCCTTGACAGGTGTTTTTTCAGTAAAGAAAGAGGCGGTTGATTAAGATTAAAATATTCTGCAACTTGTTCAGCCATTAAGACTAACCAAGGTAGGGTTTTATCCCCCAAATAGGTTTTGATCCGGCCAATATCATCGGTCAAAACGATACAGGGTTTATCCCCTAGACTATTACGTTGTTTAGCGGTTAAACGCCGTAGTCGAGGACATATTCGGTCATCCCAAAATAAGGGTTGATGTTTGGCAAAGTTCTGAACAGCTAGTGGAAATTCAGGTAATAACTCTAAATAAAGATCACACACTTCTGCTAAGGTTCCACTCACCCAAATATCTAAATCTCTGCCTGTAAATTGATGGTGAGAACGTAAGAGTTTTAGGATTTCCTGTCCTAATCCTAAGGTCGGAACGGGTAATAAAATATTTTTGCCTCGGATTAACCCTTCATCAATGCGTTGCATTAACTGCTTTTCCTGTTGACGGCGATGGGGATGACGAATTGTCCCATAACTGCCTTCAATCACTAACACATCAGGGGATAATCCTCTTAAAGATTCGACCGATAACCCCTCTACCAATTGCAGATTAGAAAGGGAAAAATCCCCCGTATAAAGCAGTTTATAGACTCGCTGAGGCGTTTGATAGGTAATGGCAGTGACTGCCGCCCCCGGTAAGTGTCCAGAGGGGTATAATTCAATGGTTAGGTCTTGAGATAAGGAAAAGGGCGATCGCCATGGAATACCTTGGCAGTTTAACGATTTTGCCTTGTCTGAGTCTGTCCAGTTCAGCGGTAAGAGTCGAACCGTGACTTCGCTGGCGTAAATGGGAACATCTGGAAAAATATGCTGAAAGTCGGGCAATCCCCTAGCATGATCGAAATGAGCATGACTACACAAAACCGCGTCAATCGGGGGCAGTTGGGGGGCAATTTCTGCGATATTATCGATACCACAATCCAATAAGAGATGGTATTTTCCAATGTTCATCAACAAGCAAATCCCTTCTGGGTGGTGACCGACACCATAGGGAAGACAGGACAGTTGCAGTTGAGAATCACGATTTGTCGATAAGGGTTTACCCATAAAGACGGTTCACTTAACTATTAAACGCCATTAACGAGTACATTCAGACTAAAGCAATCAAGAGACGATTGGGTGTTCTTTAGCATAACACAGGAAAAAGGGTGCGGTGAGCCGTTGCCGTTAATCCTTTATTTTATGCTTTAAGATTTAATTGATAAATTAGCTCATCGTGAAACGCATTCGAGGGATTAATGGTGTTATTGTTTGATCTTTTGAACGGATTTATTTTTCTCTTATGTTTAGCTTCAATGGGCTATTATGGCTATGCAATTTATGCGGCGATCGCTTTTTTTCATTCTAATTCTAATGTAGATTTAACCTTTTTACCTCCCCTTACCTTGCTTAAGCCGTTGTGTGGGTTAGATGCGGATATGGACGAAACCTTAGCAACCTGTTGTCAACAGGATTACCCGACATATCAAATTATTTTTACGGCTCATACTAGCACGGATCCTAGCATTGCGGTCGTTAAAAAGTTACAGCAAAATTTCCCCAATGTAGATATTGAGCTAGTCATCAGCGATCGCTTAATTGGCAGTAATTTAAAAATCAGTAATTTGGCCAATGGTATCAGTAAGGTTAAATATGACATCTTAGTTTTGGCAGACAGTGATATCAAGGTTGATCAGAATTATTTAAAGGAAATTGTTCAACCTTTTAAAGATGACAAAATTGGAGTAGTTACTTGTTTATATCGATCTAAAATAAAAAACTTAATATCTCTTTTTGAAGCAATCGGTATTTCAACCCATTTTCATCCCAGTGTTTTGGTCGCTAGATTGGTAGAAGAATTGCAGTATGGATTTGGCTCAACTATTGTCATTCGTAAAAGCATTTTAGAGTCTATTGGAGGACTTAATTCGGTGGCGAATTGTTTGGCGGACGATTACAAGTTAGTTAATCTTGTCTATCAAGCGGGTTATCGAGTGAGACTCTCAAATTACATTGTGGAACATTCCTTAGATACTCATAGTTTAAGGGAATTAATTCAACGCCAAAGTCGTTGGCTGAGGTGCATTCGAGTCGAACGATTTAGCAGTTATTTGGGTTTAATTATTACTTACGGAACTTGTTTAAGTTTAATCTTTTTAATGGTAAATCAAGGTTCTCTTATCGGTTGGAGTGTTTTAGGATTCACTTTAACGCTGCGTTTATTTTTAGCGTGGTTAGTGGGGATCTATTACTTTAAAGATCCAGTGGTTAAACAAGGGTTTTGGTTGATTTTTCTGCGGGATATATTTGGGTTTATTATGTGGTTTTACGGACTGTTTAACAATACGGTTATTTGGCGTGGGGAAACCTTTTATTTGCTTAAAGGGGGTGAAATGATTAAGCTTAATCCTTCATTCGCTAAATCTCATTCTTATTCTCAATTATCCTCGAATCAGTAATTAATGATAAGTTGTTAGATAAAATGAGTAATAAAGGGGGACGAAAATGCTGACTTTACTTTTTTGTTAATTAACCCTTACCGATTGATAGTTAAATATTATAAAAATGACTGAAAAGGCAACTCCACTCCTCAAAATACCTGAAAAATTAGCAGAAAAGCTGAAATCCCTACCCACTGAAGCAGGGGTTTATTTAATGCGGGATAAGTTGGGAGAAATTCTTTATATTGGTAAATCAAAAAGGCTGAGGTCTCGAATTCGCTCTTATTTTCGAGCTTCCCAACTTCTCAGTCCCCGTATCGCTTTAATGGTACAACAGGTTTGTGACATTGAGTTTATTGTCACCGACACTGAAGCGGAAGCCTTAGCATTAGAATCGAATTTAATTAAACAACATCAACCCCACTTTAATGTTCTCCTCAAAGACGATAAAAAATATCCCTATGTTTGTATCACATGGTCAGAAAATTATCCTCGCATTTTTATTACCCGCAAACGAAGATTAAGCAATGAAAAAGATCGCTATTACGGACCTTATGTGGATACTCGTACCCTTCGCTTTACGTTAAAATTAATTAAGCGCATTTTTCCGCTAAGACAGCGGCCGAAACCGCTCTTTAAAGATCGCCCCTGTTTAAATTATGATATTGGTCGTTGTCCTGGTGTTTGTCAACAATTAGTTTCCTCTGAAGACTATCATCAAATTGTCAAAAAAATTGCGATGATTTTTCAAGGTCGAACGAGTGAACTGCTCGAAACCTTGCAATCTCAAATGAATAACGCCGCCGAAAATCTACAGTTTGAACAAGCAGCACGGCTTCGTGACCAGATTTACGCTATTAAAACCCTCAACGCTGACCAAAAAGTCACCTTACCCGATGATACCTTATCCAGAGATGCGATCGCTCTAGCTGATGATCCTAAATATATTTGTATTCAATTATTTCAGATTCGCGCTGGCCGTTTAGTGGGAAGATTAGGATTTTTTGTAGAAGCAAAATCCGGAGACTTAGGTAGTATTTTACAGCGAGTCTTAGAAGAACACTATCAAATGGTTGAAAGTGTTGAGATTCCCAACGAAATTTTAGTACAGCATGCTTTACCTGAAAAGGAAATCTTAGAAGCGTGGCTAGGGGAGAAAAAAGGGCGAAAAGTGACGATAACTGTACCTCAACGCCAAAATAAAGCAGAATTAATTACAATGGTTCAAAGAAACGCTCAATATGAACTTGAACGAACACAACGAGTCAGCGAGCAAAATTTACAAGCATTGAATGATTTAAGCGAAATTCTTGATCTTTTAGACAGTCCTCGTCGCATAGAAGGCTATGACATCTCCCACATCCAAGGTTCAAACGCAGTGGCTTCTCAAGTCGTGTTTATTGAAGGGGTGCCAGCGAAACAGCATTATCGGCACTATAAAATCCAAAATCCTGACGTAAAAATTGGTCATTCTGATGATTTTGCCAGTTTAGCAGAAGTGATTCGTCGTCGTTTTCGTCTTTATGCAGATAATGAAACAGCAATCAATAATAGCGAAGATTTCCCCGACTTAATTATGATTGATGGGGGTAAAGGTCAATTATCCTCAGTCGTAACGGTTTTAGAAGAAATGAACCTCCTGCAACATCTTAGTGTTGTCAGTTTAGCCAAACAACGGGAAGAAATTTTTCTGCCTTATCAATCCCATCCTTTGGTTACGGAGAAGGAACAATCAGGCGTACAATTATTAAGAAGAGTTAGGGATGAAGCCCATCGTTTTGCCATTACTTTTCATCGTCAACAACGTTTAAAACAAAATCGTCGTTCCAGACTTGAAGAAATTCCAGGCTTAGGGTTTCATCGGCAAAAATTATTACTAGCGCATTTTCACTCAGTTGATTATATTCGAGAAGCGTCTATTGAGCAATTGATGGAAATCTCAGGAATTGGTCAACAATTAGCGCAGCAAATTTATGAGTATTTTCATTCAACTCCAAGTATAAATAATTAGTAATAAATTATTTCAATACCCTGATGAATATTCTTTTTCTTCATCCTAACTTTCCGGCACAATTTCGTCATTTAGCAGTTATCCTAGCACAAAATTCTAGCAATAAAGTGGTATTCGGCACAAAACGCCAAGATGGTGAACTCAAAGGCATCATTAAGATACTCTATATTTCGTCACGAGAAGCAAGGCCTGAAACCCATCATTATGTTAGAACATTAGAAAATGCAGTGTTACAAGGACAGGCAGTTTATCGTCTAGCAGATGCCTTAAAATCTCAAGGATTTATGCCTGATATTGTCTATGGTCATTCTGGATGGGGACCGACTTTATTTATTAAAGATATCTTTCCCAAAGCTAAGTTATTGTGTTATTTTGAATGGTTTTATCACGCCCGTGGAACTGACGCCGATTTCGATCCCAAAGAGCCTTTAAATGCCGACGATGAAGCCAGAATTCGCCTTAAAAACGCCCCCATTTTACTCGATTTATACAGTTGTGATCAAGGATTATCGCCGACGCAATGGCAACGGCAACAATTTCCCTCTGAATATTATGGAAAAATACGCGTTCACCACGATGGTATAGATACAGAATATTTCAAACCGAAATCTAACGCTAAATTGGTGTTGCCTTCGCTAAATTTGAATTTATCAGAAATCAAGGAAATTATTACTTACGTCGGCAGAGGAATGGAACCCTATCGTGGATTTCCCCAATTCATGGAAGCCGTTTCACTCTTACAAAAAAGACGACCAAATTGTCATGTTGTTGTGGTTGGAGAAGACAGAGTTGCCTATGGTAGGACCCTACCTAATAGCAAAACTTACAAGCAACTAATGTTAGAAACTTTACCGTTAGATTTATCTCGTTTACATTTTACGGGGCTGCTTCCCCATAGTCAATATTTAAAAGTTTTGCAAGCGTCTTCTGTGCATATTTATCTCACTCGTCCTTTTGTTTTATCATGGTCGATGTTAGAAGCTATGTCTGTTGGTTGTTTATTGGTGGCCTCGAATACATCTCCTGTTCAAGAAGTTATCGAAGATGGCGTTAATGGGTTATTAGTGGATTTCTTTTCCCCTGAAAAAATTGCCGATAGGGTAGAAGAAGCCCTAGATAGTCCTGCCGCAATGCACAATATTCGTCAAAAGGCAAGGGAAACTATCCAGAAAAAGTACGATTTAGCTACCTTACTACCTCAACATATTGAATGGATTTTGAGTTAAATTAGCTCAATATAGCAGTCTAAAATTACAGCAAATTGCGAGTTAATATTATATATCTTTGAGCGCGAACCTTGCATTTCTACAATTTAATTAATCATGTACCTCATCAGTTTTGTAATGGTAAACTGAAAAAATAGAATAAAGTTAATCGTCAAAACTCCTATGAAAACAGATCGTTACCCTATCGTTGAAACCTTTCATTCTATCCAAGGGGAAGGGGCATGGATGGGTGCCAATGCTTTTTTTATCCGTTTAGGAGGGTGTGAGGTACATTGTCCGTGGTGTGATCAAAAAGAAACATGGAATGCTTCTCGTTATCCCTATTATTCTAGTGATGAATTAGGGCAACAAGCCAAGCACGTTAAGCCTGCTGTGGTGATTATTACAGGTGGAGAACCATTAATGCATGATTTAAGCGATTTGACCCAAGTTTTACAGCAACAGGGATTAAGAGTACATTTAGAAACATCTGGGGCTTATGCCTTAAGCGGAATATTTGATTGGGTCACTTTTTCGCCAAAACCTTATAAATTACCCCATTCTAGCATTTATGCTCATGCTGATGAGTTAAAAGTGGTGATAGCATCCGCAAATGACTTAAAATGGGCAGAAGAACAAGCCCGTCTCGTTCCCTCAAATGCGCTAAAATACTTGCAACCTGAATGGAATAAAGCAGAAAGTCAACAAATTGTTTTTGATTATGTATTAAAGTATCCTCAATGGCGCATTAGTTTACAAACTCATAAATATTTAGGCGTAAGATAAGTTATTCGTTTCCTGAGAATTCAAAAAGCGATCGCTGACGATTTAAGGGTTATAATAAAAAGGTTATTCAATCATCATTTTTATATTGAATAATTGCAAAACATGGGTGGGTATCACTAATTTTTCTAAAGCACGGGGTTCAACTTTCATAGCACCCCCCCCATAGGATTTAGCTACACGAGAAAGATTCGCTGAAGTATCAGGATGATTTAAGGCTTGCCATAGTTTATCTGCAAAAGCTGGCTCTTTATTGTAAGGATAAATACATAAAAAACCCGTTAAGGGAACGACATCAACGCGATTTCTAATAAAGCGAATATTTCGCCGTCCTAAATAAGCAAAAAGAATAGGAGGCGGATTTCGTTTTTCCATTTTGTACCACGGTTTTCGTTGAGAGATTAAAGGCTTTAGAGGAAGTCCTAATTCTTCTCCTTTTTTTAAGTATTGCTGTAAAGAAATGGGAAATGTTTCTGTTGATTCCTTGCCTAAATATAAAAGTAAAGTGGGGCGTTTTTTGGCTTGAAGGTGTTGTATTGTTTCTAAGGTAATCTCATCATCACTAACGTCACGAGTCCGGCCAATAAAGGGTCGAAAATAGTCTAAGGATAATTCGACTTGTTGTGCTTCTTCTGGGGTAAATAAGAAAAAATCATTGTTTCCTGTGGCAATGCCGCGCTGAGTAAAGGCAAAATCGGCAAGCGTGTGACAATCCTCGTTAATTTTAGACGGTGGATGACTTAAACCTGACCGTAGTGCTTCTTCAATTTCTCTTTCAAAAATCTCAATATCCAATTTTAAAGACTCTTTTAAATCACTTCCTAACCACTGCTTTAATTGAGGCGTTTCTGCTTTTTTACATCTCCCCCACCTAAAACAAGAGGAAGAAATATCATTGCGAATCAGTAAAATAATCGGATTGATATCAACAGTCGGAAAAGGAGTCGCTTCGGGCGTGAAAGTAACAATTCCATCTAGGTAAAAATGATGAACTATCCAATACCATAAATCTTTGGCAAATATGCCTTCTACGGTATCAGATGGTACAATAAAAGCTAGTCTTCCTCCTTTTTCTAGTAAGGAAAGTGCGCGTATTAAAAAATAGACATGATATCCTGTGCGTCCATCTAGAGGTTTACCGATGATTTCCTTCGCTAAATGCTTTATTTTTTTCTTAAGATTTTCGTCTAAACGGTGATGTCGAATATAAGGCGGATTGGCAACAATAGCGGAAAGAGAGGAAATCGTTTCGTCAAATAAGAAATCCTTTAATTCAATCTTATCAGCAGAATTAATAATCTTTTTTTCTCTTGCTTTTTCTAAAACGGTGTTATCAATTTCACGTCCTAAAATCTCAACGTTATGATTAAATTCCAAGGCAACCCTTTTAATGGCTTGGATAAATGCGCCTTCACCGACAGATGGGTCAAAAATCGCTGGGGATTTTCCTTTTAAGACATAAGCAACCATTGCTTCAGCTACCCAGTCAGGTGTCCAAAATTGTCCTTTTTCTCGTAACTGTTCTCGCTTTATCCAATTCGAGTTAACTTTCATTGGTTAAGAGGATATTGAGGTAAAGTACTATTTAAGTAAACAATATAATATACCAGATCAATACCCTCTTTACGGATCCCGATTTTGGGCTTTTGAAAACCCGACAGAAAATTAAGTTTAACCTAAGTTAAGTTTGCAATGGATGTATGAGGTGATTTTCGTTGGTTACATTCGAGAAAGAGCCGTAATTTTAGCTAACTTGTCCGATGCCAGAAACTTTAATTCTTCTAAGTTTAGCCATCCTTCCTTTAGCAATCCTGCGAAAACGAAGGTAAGAACCTCATAACGATCATCATATTTTCCCTCAATTTCATGTCTCTTGGCACTTAAGAAGTCGTGTAGTTGCCAGACTTTATCAATCTCGGTCACGTGGCTCATTTTTTGCTGAACTTCTTGAATAAGACTGTTTATTTCTCGTTCATAAGCTTTTTTGAACGCTTCATGTGCCGCTTGTTTTTCTGTTTCAGACCAATTAATGTCACTCACCGCTTAATGATTAAGATTTGTTAATTTGCTCTCATATTATAAAATAAAAGAGGCGACTTTTGCAAGAAAACGCCCCTTCATAATATTTATATGTCTAGGTGAGTGCGCTAAATTATGCTTTAAAAGGCTCAAAATTCAGCTTAATCCCCTACCTAGCTGTACTTAATTTTAGCGAGCAAAGTTCAATAATTCCTTTGGAGAAGCCAATAAATCAATGGCGACAAAGAAAATTTTACCGTCTGGGTTTAGCAAGAAACGCCAAGCGATATTCATGCCCACATTGCCACCAAACCAAGGCGTTTGTACCTTACCCGTTACTTTAACCTGAGTATAGCCGTCATCAGCCGGATCAGAAACACCTCGTTCGGGGACTAACTTCAGATTTTGGCACTCTTCTTGGAAAAATCGTAATATATTCTCTTTGCCAACAATTGGCCGTTGAAAAGGCGGTTGCAAAGCCCCATCGGGTACAAATAACTCAATCAGACTCTCAAAATCATTGGCATTCAAATTATTCATGTATTCCAACACCGTAGGATTCGTTACCCCTTCAATCGTGACGTTCATTCGCTTAGACATCTCTTGAGGAGGGGCGACTGTCTCTGTTACACGCTGAGAACCCGCTAATTTACCTGAATCAAAGCCCATATCTACGACGCAGTTCCGTAAAACGGTAATTTGTTGGCCGGGATCTAGTCCTTGAATGGTGGACAATACGGCGTTAGCATTGGCAGAAAGTCGGTAATCTTCAGGAATCGGTGCAATAACCCCTTTTTCCATGCCTTCTCCCAGTTGATACCAGAATCCGAGTTTAACGTTGCGAGACCAACTCGCATAGGCGCGACCAGTCGGGGTATCAGCGCGGTTAGCCAAGTCACACATGGTTTGGCTTTGTTGCATGGGAGACATGCTTTGAATTTCTTTTAAGGTATTTTCAGCTAACACCATGCTGGCGGCTCCTGGGGCGGCAATGGTGATGGTTTTGCCCATCTCGAGATAAGCAAACCAAATCAGCGCCAATTGGTCTTCAGCACTCAGCTGATTAAACCGGGCAGTGGTTGCAGGAACGACATCAGCCGCTAGGGTATTCGGAAAAATTCCACGAGCGGAATCGATGGTAAATGGCATAAATCTTATCCTTATGGGTTTCATCTAAATGGGTTTCATCTAAAAACCTACCACGATTGTTCCCCGATTTGCGTCTTTCGATAAGATGAAATTTCTGGGAAAATATCTATAATTAGGATAGAAAGCCAGTCATTTCTTTTACAATACCCTGAAAGTAAAGCATATAAGAGTAAATCATCAATCAGATTAACTTAGGTTAACTTAAAGCGTCCGATAAATAATCGGCCGTTGATTCAACTAAGGGAATTGTATATTCGTACAGCATTCGAGTCGGACCAATCAATCCAACACTACCAACAGGAATATTTTTCTGGCGATAGGTTGCCGAAATAAGGGTACAAGGCCGCATCGAATCTAAGGGATTTTCTGAGCCAATTTTTACATTAACTTTGGTGGTTTCTTCTTCTATTTCAGAGAGATCAAAAACTAAGGGAATCAGTTGATCTCTTTGTTGCTCTAATAGATGAATTAACATTTTGACTTGCTGTAATTGGGAAAATTCTGGTTGCCTCAAGACTTCAGAAAGACCATAGATGATCACTTGAGGGGTTGCAGAAGTGTGTAAACACCGTCTTAATTGTTTCAGTAACGTTTGTAAAAAATGGGTATAATTAGTAAAATCTCGATCTATTTCTTGCCAATCTAATTTAACAATTTCTGCGAGGGTTTTTCCGTGTAGTTTGGCATTAAGAAAATTCGCTAAAATTTGTAATTCATCTGCCATTTCTGTTTCTTCTTCTGTCGTTAAAGGAAGGGAAATATTCATCAAAATAGATTGGGTTTGATAGCTATCTGTTACCACGATTAACATTACCTGTGTTACCGAAATTTGCACCAGATGAATATGGCGCAACTGAGTAGTGTGGGGTTGGGGTAAGGTAATTAAGGCAATATAGCCACTGATATCCGCCAAAAATTGGGTTGCTCGTTGCAATAAAACATCAAAATTATTGGTTTCCTGCTGCAAGTTTTTAGAGACTTCTTGCTCAATTTTACGTTCCCATTGACGATCTAAAATGAGTAATCGATCAACATAGGTTCGATAACCAAAATCCGAAGGAATTCGCCCTGCTGAAATGTGAGGTTGATAGAGAAACCCGGCCTTTTCTAATCGTCCTAAAATATTGCGAACGGTTGCCGAACTGACTTGAAAATCATACTCATCGACTAGGGTTTTTGACCCTACAGGTTCAGCCGTCGCGATATAGTGTTTAATCGTAGTTTGGAGAATTTTTTGTGACCGCTCAGATAGATTCGTTTGCATTGGCGTTTTTTTAAAATTTAGCTACTAAAATTAGAGTTTTTAAGGGCTTTTTATCCGTATTTTACAGGAAATTTTGCTCTAATAACGGGGAATCCGCTCATCAACGAGAAGGGCATAAGCATCAATTCCTCCTATAATATTTTTAACATTACTAAAGCCTTGTTGTCGTAACCACTGACACATTTGGGCAGATCGTATCCCATGATGACACATAACGAGGGTTTCGACCGTTGCATCAAAGCGGGCATGAATTTCCGATGACCATTGTTCATACTGACTTAAAGGCAAGATTTCAAACCCTTCAACATAAGCAAGGGAAACTTCTTCAGGTTCTCGGACATCAATCAATTGCAGGGCAGATTCTGGGTTAGCAAGACGTTTGGCGAGTTCTTCCACCGTTATCTGAGGCAAGGAGGCAAATTGATTCATAGTATAGTAATTATAACTCGCTCTAGGTTAACACTTTTACTTTAATCGGGTAGCAGGTTCATTTCCCAATGGGGTCCTTATTTTTCTTTTAATAGTGAAGTAGAGTAGAAAAATCAATAAGCAAATTGATGATAACCGCGAAACAAATAGAAAATTATTCTCATCTTTAATCTCTCAAACTTCACTTTTGATAAATCCGCTTAATGCTTCAGTCAATCAAAGATTATTTTATAATTCTAATGACTATTTTTTTCATTGAAAGGCAATTTACTTATGACCTTTACTGGGTCGCATTTACAACAATGGATACAAGAGACCCTAACCTCTCCTCTTTTTAAGCTAGGAAGAGACGATATTTCCCTTATCTGGATTCTACAAGTTATTGGGCTTTTGTTACTGGTCACGCTGATTTCAAGGGCAATTAAGCGATTTTTGAAGTATTATTTGTTGTTAAAATTAGGCATTGGTGAAGGAAATCGAGAAGTTATTGGAACATTAAGCGGATTAGGATTAGCAACACTAGGTTATATTCTTGTTTTACAAGGAATAGGTTTAGATTTTGCTTTTTTAGCCGTTATTATCGGCGGATTAGGAATTGGGATTGGATTTGGTTTACAAGAATTGACAAAAAATCTGGTCAGTGGATTAACATTATTAGCCGAAAATAAGCTAAAAATTGGAGATTTAATTGAATTTAATGATAATTTAGGATTTATTCAGGAGATTTCTATTCGTTCAACGGTTATACGCACATTTAAAGGGTCAGAGTTAGTTGTTCCCAATACGGATTTAACCAGTAACGCGGTGGAAAACTGGAATTATGAAAACTGTCAAGGACGCATTGAAATTCCTATCTTTGTAGATTATGGCAGTGACCCCTTGCTAATTACTGAGATTTTACTAGAATCTGCCGCAATGGAACCAGAAGTTTTGACTAATCCCTCTCCTAAGGTTATTTTTCAAGGGTTCAATGAGAGTGATCTCGGTTTTGAACTTTGGGTATGGGTAGATCGCATAGACCGTCGTCAATTGATTAAAAGTTCCCTTAACTTCATGATTGAGTATCATCTACGCCAACGACAAATTAAAATTCCTTTTCCTCAGCGAGAAATTTCCATTCGCAACCTCGAAGAAATCGCCACTTTGATCAAAGGATAACAACTTAATACATCATCGAAAGATCAATCGCGGAATTCTCCCACCTTAAAAGAATTATTACAATAGTTTAGCTGTTTTGGCTCTCTCAATGATCTTCAAGTAAGAACAGTTATTAAAATGGGAAAACGTCGCCATTTAACGGCAGGAGAAATTTTAATTCAACAAGGAGAATATGGTCATCATTTCTGTATTGTGTTAGCAGGGGAAATTAAAGCCATTTACGAAAATCAAAAAATTAGTCAGCATCTTTTTACCTTCGAGGTAGGACAATACTTTGGCGAATTACCTTTATTATTAGAAGTCCCCTATCCCACCACCCTGATAAACTGTTAAGCGTCTAAATCGTATATAGCAAGTCTAAATCATTTAGATAAATGAGAATGAGATGATAAAATCAAAAAAAGATTCACCATCTTGGAGAAAAAAGAAAAATGGAAGACTCTCAGCTATTCAAGTTAGAAGCGATTGCCCAACTACAAGAGTTTG
>JBGTGT010000035.1:0-41467 GCA_041746575.1 Microcystaceae cyanobacterium | reverse complement strand
AAGTAGATTTCTTGCACCCAATAACGTAGAGACGTTGCATACAACGTCTCTACTGAAAATTTTTCCTTTTCCCTTGTTCCCAATCCTTTTATCTCACCCAATAACAACACTTATGCAAACGACGACGACTCAACTTGTTTCCCATAAGTCTCACCCTGAGACGGACAGAACCTTTCTAACTTTAGAAAATGTCTCTAAAGTTTATCCCACGGCCAAAGGCCCCTATACCGTTTTAGACAATATCAATCTAACCGTCAGGAAAGGGGAATTTATCTGCCTCATTGGTCACTCAGGCTGTGGTAAGTCTACGCTATTGAATATGGTATCGGGTTTCGCTCAGCCGACCGATGGCTTAGTTTTGCTACGTGGCAACCCCATCACAGAACCTGGACCTGATCGCATGGTAGTATTTCAAAATTATGCCCTCTTACCTTGGCTGACAGTGTTTGAAAATGTCTATTTAGCCGTAGATGCCGTTTCTCCCAACCTGCCAGAACGAGAGAAACGCTCAATTGTCCACGAACATCTAGCCTTAGTGGGATTAACGGAAGCAACCGAGAAAAAACCGATGCAAATCTCTGGGGGAATGAAGCAGAGGGTATCAATTGCCCGCGCTTTGGCGATTCGCCCGGCGGTACTGATCTTAGATGAACCCTTTGGCGCGTTAGATGCGATTACCAAAGAGGAATTACAGGAAGAATTGCTGAAAATCTGGAATGATCACCGTTGTACCGTCTTAATGATTACGCATGATATTGATGAAGCGTTATTCCTTGCGGATCGTCTGGTTATGATGACCAATGGACCCCATGCTAATATTGGGGAAATTATGAATATTCCTTTTCCTCGTCCTCGCGATCGCGATCGCATTATGGAAGACCCAAAATACTACGATTTACGCAACTATGCCTTAGATTTCCTCTATAATCGCTTTGCTCACGATGATGATGCGGCGTAAGGAGTTTTAGTCGGTAGGGTGTGTCATTTTTGAGGTGATGCACTCTATTTTAAGGAGCGATCATACTGTAGAAAAATATTCCATCCCCAAAAGCGGGCAAAAATGTGCGTATCATGCGCCTGATTATCTTTTTAAACTCAATCCTTAAAAGATTCGTATCGCCCCAAATAAAGCAGAAGTCAACCTCGCCGCACAATGTAACAAAACCGTTACAATAAAATAAAAGTGTCAATTTATCACCGACATTCAAATATGAAAGTCACATGGCTCGATAATAATTCGTGGTTGTTTGAGATAGCCGGACAAACCGTCCTTTTAGATCCTTGGTTAACAGGAGATTTAATATTTAGTGGACAAGAATGGTTATTTCACGGCATTAAACAACAAAAATATCCAATTCCCGACTCCATTGATCTTATTTTGCTCTCTCAAGGCTTAGAAGATCACGCCCATCCCCCAACCCTCAAACAATTAGATCACACCCTTCCCGTCATTGCTTCTCCAAATGGAGCGAAAGTCGTGCAGAATTTAGGTTATCAACAAGTCACCTCACTCAATCACGGAGATACCTACCGCTTCAACGAAAAGATTGAAATCACGGCCTTTCCGGGGTCTTTAGTCGGGGCAACTCTAGTAGAAAATGCTTATGTGATCAAAGATTTAACCAACCAACGCACCTTTTATTATGAACCCCATGGCAACCATTCCCCCGAACTCAAAAAAATTGCCCCCATTGACGTGGTTTTAACTCCCATTCTTGGCCAATCCCTCTTGAATCTTGTGCCGCTTCTTAAAGGGCAACAAACGACCTTAGAACTGTGTCAGTGGTTAAAACCGCAGATGATTCTTCCGACGGCGAGGGCAGAAGATACCGAATACGAAGGCATGTTAACGGCATTATTGCGAGAAAATGGAACAGTGGACAATTTTCGTCGAATGCTTCAAGAAAATCAATTATCAACCCAAATTATTGTGCCAAAACCAGGTGAAACCATCGAACTGATTCAGAATGGACAATTAATCAGCGATCGCCAATAATAGATCATCAGACGCTTAATTTTGTATGCTTTCACGTTACTTTTTACGGTAAGTTGTCACGCCTTCTCTTCTGGGCAACCCACTCTAAGAGATTTAACCTATCAACCAGAAAGACTATTTTTTGATTTTCTCACCCTAGTATTCTGATTGGGTTAATCATCATCATTGCTCTGTAAAATTGTTTTGGATACCATTCGTGTCTTTTTGCGTTGTGCTTCGCTCAAATCTTGACCAGCTTGTAATTGGGTAGCACTGGCTTGTAGCACCGTAGCCGCGCTTTTATCTCCTAATTGTAAAGCCGTTTTAGCCGCCGTTTGTAATAAAGTTGCCGCCCCTTTGCGATCGCCTTGACTCAATTTTTCTTCCGCAATTTGGGTTTGACGATATTTAGCTAACCTGAGGATAGCGTGTTCAACTGTGGCATCCGCAAGGGGTTGATAATTGTCCTGTACATTCACTGAAATTGGCACCGACTCTGATAACAATTCCATTTGACCACTCGCAAGATTATCATAGCGAATTTGCACCTTAGCAATGGTTTGCTGACCTAATGGCAAAGAATCTATGTATAAGTTAGCCAGAATCACCTTTGCTTGATCTCTCATCAAATCCCCTAAGCGGACTTCATAGTAGGAACTTCCCACCTTAGTCTCTAATTCGATCGTTTCTGGTTCAACTTGAGCAAGGGGCTTAAACTGAGCAAAACTAACCTGAGGCATCAATTCAAGGCGCAAATAAGCATTGGTTAACCCGACAGATTGCATCCGCCTAAAGAGTTGCTGAAAAATGTTAACCGCTTGTTCGGGGTATTCAATATAAGATAGTGTTCCCCCCGCTTTATCGGCGATCGCTTCTAAGACATTTTGATTCCAAAACGTACCAAATCCGAGGGTATGAATGGTAATATTGTGTTCTGATGCTAATTCTGCCAGTTTTAGACAACGATTATTATCCCCGTGCTCATTTTCGCCATCGGTTAACACAAAAATCTGACAAACCCGATCTTTTCTATCTGCTCCTATTTCTCGAATCCCGACTTTAATCCCTTCATCAATACACGTTCCCCCACTCGCCATTAATTTTTCAATACGCTTTTGGATAGACTGAATATCGCTAACCGCTTGATTGGGAACAATTACATCAACATTATGGTCAAAAACAACCACCGAAAGACGATCTTTCGAGTTTAACTTGCTGACTAATTGAATAGCGGCTGATTTTACCGTTTCTAAGGCTTTACCCGCCATGGAGCCACTGCGATCAATCACCAAGCAGAGATTAATCGGTAAGGAGATATCGCTGGCTTCACTTACGGCGGCAATAGATAAAGAGAGTTGACGCTGGCTTTGGCTTTGTTTGGCGTCAAGATGAGGATTATTGAGGGCAGTTTTTAGAGAGACTTTCATCATTTCAGTAAAATAATCAATCGTTATTAAGAATTAAAAATCGGTTATTTATTGACGCTTATCTTTATTTTAATCTTTATCACCTCGTTTTTTGCGTCTCATCCCTCTGACGGTTTTTTCTGTATCAGTAATTGAATGGCTAATAATATTAAACCAAAAGCAACAAACACAAAGATAAACGTACCCAATGAAGAAATTCCGATTACTAAACTACGAACAAGGGAAGAAATGCGTAAAACAATTGGTTTTTGAGAAACGATAGGGTTCGTCGCAAAACTGTGAGCGATCGCTGAAGTCAGATTGTATAAAGCGAATGCAAATGACGCAGAGATTGTGGCACCAAATAGGCAATTGAGAGGAGTTACTTTCCGTTTTGGCTCAGACTGAGGTATTTTTGTCGGTTGGGAATCACTCATTCTATCTATATTTTGGGTCGCTGGAAAGGGTATTTTTATTATTATATCCATGGGAAGGACTGTATTCTATTAATGCTTCTGCTTCTCCTCTCTTATCTTAATCTTAACTTAATAGACTTATCAGGAAGGGGATCGTTAAGTTAAGCTTAAAAAGTGGGAAATCTACAGACAGAGAACCTTCTTTGAGCAAGGCGATTAAGTCAGATGACACAGAGACTACCCCCTATAAATACAGGATCAATCTTAATTATTGACGATAAGCCCGATTTTCGGGAGCAATTTGCAGCGATTTTATCCAAGGAAGCCTATGTATTACAACAGATCCCCCCTCATCCTTCACTTGTAGAATATCTTGAGGCGAATCCGCCTAATCTCATTGTGATCAATCTTCAGTTATCTCAAGGGAATGCCTATGAACTTTGTCAAAGTATCAAAAAAAATCCTAAAGTTGCTCATATACCTGTTATTTTCATTAATTCGGACTTAAATCGCTGGAATAAAGACCAAGCTTTCGCCGTCGGCTGTACCGGCTATTTAACCGTCCCCTTACATCCCCATGAAGTTAGACAGCGCATCAAAAGTCAACTTCTCCTTAACGCTCAAGATATGGGTACAGAATTGAGAAATAATGCCGAAATTTACGCCCATTTTTATCACTATACCCCCATTATGTCCCATTGCCTCGATCTGCAGGGCAAGATTCAAGCAGTCAGTGATTATTGGTTAACGACATTAGGCTATCAAAGAGAAGAGGTGATCGGACAGCGACTAAGCGCATTTCTTAGCCCCAAATCACGGTTTTATTTTGAAAAAGTGGATTTACCTCTAATTTTTCAAGACAAAGAAACACAACCGTTTTCCTATCAAGTTATAAGTCGTAATCAGTTGCTCATTGAAGTTATTTTTAATTGGACAGTTCAAAAAGCAGTTAATCCTAACTTTTCGAGAGTTTATGGCGTGATGATTGATATTACCCAGCCTAAGCAAATTGAGCGATCGCTCCGTCAAAGTACCGTTCAACTGCAAACCATCGTTAACACCACCACAGATGGCTTATTAATCGTGGATCATCAAGGGATTGTGCGCTTTGCTAATCCCAGTGCCGCTTATTTACTCAATCAACCGTTAGAAGATCTCATTAATTATCATTTCGGACTGCCCATTGTCATCAATCAAACGGCTGAAATTGAAATTATTCACAGAGAATCGGAAATTGGCATCGGGGAAATGAGTGTCGCCGAAACGGAATGGGAAGGCCAACCTGTTCATATTGTGTCAATTCGAGACATAACCGAGCGACAGCGTACCGCCTTTGACCTAAAAGCGCATAAAGAGCAATTACAAGCCGTTTTTCAGCAAGCGGCAGTGGGACTTGCCTTAATTCAAGCACATGGTCAACTCATTGAAGTCAATCAACGACTGTGTAGCATTATTGGCTATAACAAAGCAGAATTACTAAGCCAAAATATTTGGGAGATGACTTATCCTGAGGATCGTAGAAAAGAAGAAGAAAAGCTAAGCGACCTTTTTACCGGAAAAATCAAAACATTTTCTCAAGAAAAACGATTAATCAAACCCGATGGTTCAATTCGTTGGGTGAATATGGCGGTTTCTCTTGCTTCAGACTTACGCAATAATCCTTATTTTATTGGCGTGATTGAGGATATTCACGAGCAAAAACAGATTGAAGAAAATTTGCAGAAATACCTCATCCGCCAGAATCAGACCGCTAAAATTATCGACAATATTCGCAGAACCCTTGATTTATCCTATATTTTTAAGATAACAACCCAAGAGCTTCGTCAATTACTGCACTGCAATTGCGTGGTCATTTACCGCTTCAACCCTGAGGGGAGGGGCTTATCGATTGCCGAATCTAAGGATGAAGAAGGGAGTGTCGGGCTAAATAAAGCGATTGACCCCATTTACGACGTCCATTCGCTAGAATTCTTAGGTGATCTCTGTCGAGATCATCAAACCTATAGCGTAGCGGATATTTATACATCCCCTCGTCAACCCCGTTATTTAAGCAGACTAGAACAATTTCCAGCAAGAGCGTATTTGATGACGCCTGTTTTCGTGGGGGAAACCCAATGGGGACTACTATCTGCCTATGAAATTAGAGGTGTGCGGCAGTGGGAAGAAGAAGAATTACAAATTATTAGCCAAATTGCCACACAACTAGGCATAGCTATTCAACAAGGTGAATTATTGGAGAAAATTAAAGAAACGTCCCAAGCGTTACTCAAAACATCAGCCTCAGTTGAAGCGGAGATTCGTCGTCAATTAAAGCAACAGTCGAAGACAGCAAAAGCAGTAGATACTGTTGTGGACAAAATCCGAGAAGTATTGGACGTCAGGACGATCTTTGATACAGCAACCCGTGAAGCCAGAAATTTGCTCAATGTAGATCGAGTAGTGGTCTATCAATTTAATAGCGATTGGACAGGGCAATTTTTGGCAGAATCTCGCAAAAAAGAGCTTAATTCTCTTGTTAAAGCCCAAAAAAACTATCCTTCCTTTAGTAATAATATCAGTGAATGTCATCTAAAAAAGCTCAATATCCAAGTCGGCAGTTCCCAGCATTTAAGCCAACAAAATTTTGATGATCCCTACCTCAATACAAAAAAAGGGCAGAAAATTAGACAAAAAGCCTATTTTATGGCGCACGATATCTATGAAATGGGATTTTCTCCTTGTTATCTTCAGGTTTTAGAACAATATTGCGTTAGAGCTTATTTAATTTCTCCGGTCATTCAAGGAGGGGAATTGTGGGGATTGCTAGCGGCCTATGAGATTGAGCAACCTCGCCAGTGGGAACAGTGGGAAATCGACGCAATAGTACGATTAGGAGATCAATTAGGCATTGCACTCCAGCAAGCGGAGTACGTTCTGCAAATTCAGCAAAAATCCCAAGAATTAATCGCCGCCATTCAAGCAGAGAGCCAAATGCGTCAGGCTAAAGAAGCGGCTGATAGTGCAAATCAGGCTAAAAGTGAGTTTTTAGCAAAAATGAGCCACGAATTACGCACACCGCTCAATGCGATTCTGGGTTTTGCTCAAATTTTAATGAATAATGAAGATCTGACTGAAACGCAACAAGACTATTTACAGATTATTAATAACTCTGGAGAGCATTTACTGGGATTAATTAACGATATTTTAGAAATGTCTAAGATTGAAGCAGGGCGTGTGGCTTTAAAAGAAACTGCTTTTGACCTGTATCATTTACTTTATACCCTAAAAGAAATGTTTGCCCTCAAAGCCGCCAGCAAAGGGTTGGATTTGATTTTTAATTGTCCCAATGGGTTACCACAATGTATTACCACTGACGAAAGTAAACTGCGGCAGGTTTTAATTAATTTACTGAGCAATGCCATTAAATTTACCGAAACAGGAAAAATTACCTTAACAGTTGCCTTAGGAGACGAGATAAGTGCGTTAAACATACGCTTCCTTGTATTCTCAGTAGAAGATACCGGTCCAGGCATCAATCCCCATGAAGCAGAAATGTTGTTTGATCCATTTGGGCAAACGGAAATTGGTCGTCAAATGCAACAAGGCACAGGGTTAGGATTACCTATTAGTCAAAAATTTGTGCAACTGATGGGGGGAGAATTGCTATTTACCTCCCCTATTGACATAAATTTGCAGCAAGGAGTGCGTTTTAAGTTTAATATCCCAGTTAAGCTCATGACTGTTTGCTTAGAGTGTTCACCTCAGCCCATTAAGCGAGTCGTTGGTCTTGCCTCCCATCAACCCACCTATCGCATTCTAGTGGTGGAAGACAACGCAGAAAATCGTCGTTTATTGGTGGAAGTCCTGAGCCGTGTTGATTTTACGGTCAAAGCCGTCGAAAATGGGGAAGAAGCGGTTCGGACTTGGCAAGAATGGCAGCCTCATTTGATCTGGATGGATATTTCGATGCCTGTGATGGATGGTTATACGGCTACACGGCAAATTCGCTCTTATGCTCAAGGCAAAAAGACCATTATCGTCGCTTTAACAGCGAGTGCCTTTGAGGAAGAACGAAATCGGATTTTAGCGGCCGGTTGTAATGAGGTCATTCGCAAACCGTTGCAGATTCCCCTGATTTATAACACAATGGCGCACTATCTGGGAGTTAAGTATATTTATCGTTCAGATACGTTGACTAACCTCCATCAAGAAGTCCTGAAGCCCATAATTTCTGATCTAACAGCCGCCGACTTTCAGCAAATGCCTCGCTCTTGGTTAAGAAAACTCCATCGAGCCGCCTGTGAACTGGACGAAGATGCTATTTTACAACTCATCGAGGCAATTCCTCCTCAAGAAATCCATCTCATCAACGGTTTGCGATCGCTCAGTCAAAAATTGCGCTTTGATCAATTAATTGAATTAATTAAGTGATAAATCTTAACGATAATGGCTCATTCATCTGGGAAAAACGCACAGATTTTAATTGTAGATGACACGTTAGAAAACTTAAATCTTCTGGCGATCATTCTGACGCGTCAAGGATACAAAGTACGGAAAGCCATCAGTGGCAAAATTGCTTTAATGGGAGTAGAAAATTGTTTGCCCGATTTGATTTTATTGGATATTAAAATGCCGGAAATGGATGGTTATGCTGTTTGTCAACAGCTAAAGTCTTCCCCTCGTACCAAAGATATTCCTGTTATCTTTTTAAGTGCTTTAGATGAAGTGTTGGATAAAGTAAAAGCCTTTAAAGTGGGGGGAGTAGATTATATTTGTAAACCATTTCAGATAGAAGAAGTCTTAGTTCGTATTGAAAATCAACTCAATTTACGGCAATTACAAAAAGAACTGCAAACCCTCAATCATCATTTAGAAGAACGGGTCAAAGAACGTACCATTGAACTGGAATATATGGCCTTACATGACTCGTTAATTGACTTGCCGAATCGTACCCTATTTATGAGAGAATTGAGCAACGCCTTAGCTCAGACCCAAACAAATTCTAATTACCACTTTGCAGTGATGTTTTTAGACTGCGATCGCTTCAAAATGGTTAATGATTCTTTAGGGCATTTAGTCGGAGATAAATTATTAATTTTAGTTTCTCAACGAATTGCGAATTGTCTTAGGGAAGACGACTTAATTGCTCGTTTCGGAGGGGATGAATTTACCATTTTAGTTTCTGAAGTTTCCCACACTGAAACCGTTATTAATCTGGCAAAAACCATTCATACGGCTTTAACATTGCCTTTTATTTTACAAGAACATGAAATTTTTCTGAGTGTCAGTATTGGGATTGTCTGGGGCGATCATCAGTACAAACAACCAGAACATCTATTAAGAGATGCAGATATTGCCCTTTATCGGGCAAAATTGGGTGGAAAAGCACGATCTGAAATATTTACACCCCAAATGCACCTCCATATTCAGCAAACAATGCAACTGGATATGGATTTACGCCGTGCCATGAAACAACAGGAATTTTTACTGGAATATCAGCCCATTATTGCTCTAAAATCAGGAGAATTAGTTTCATTTGAAGCATTAGTTCGTTGGGATCATCCCAAGCGAGGCCGGGTTTCCCCTGCTGAATTTATTCCCTCGGCAGAAGAGACGGGATTAATTTTGCCTTTAGGATTATGGGTGCTAGAAGAAGCCTGCTTGCAGTTGTGCGCTTGGAAAAAGCAAATTGCCTCAATCAATCCAAATTTTGAGAGAAATCTAACGATCAGCGTTAATCTTTCTGTTTCTCAATTTTCTCAACCCAATTTTATCGACGATATTGACCAAATTCTTAGTAAAACAGGTTTAGATAGTCAATATTTAAAGCTAGAAATTACGGAAAGTGCCATCATGGATAATGCTCAATCAGCAACCTATATTCTGCAAGAACTGAGAAAGCGAAGTATTCAGATATCTATTGATGATTTTGGGACAGGATACTCTTCGTTGAGCTACCTTCATCGTTTTCCCGTTGATACGCTGAAAATTGACCGTTCTTTTGTCCAACAAATCGATGACAGCGAAGGCAATTGGGAAATTGTCAAGGCCATCATCACTTTAGCACAAACATTGAAGATGGATCTCGTCGCAGAGGGCATTGAAACGGAAAAACAGAAACAGCAATTACAATCATTAGGATGCAAATTAGGACAAGGATACTTTTTTGCTCGTCCTTTAAGTAAAGAAGCCGCTTTTGACTTGATTTGCCAAAATTGCCAATTTTTCCAAAGAAGCCAACTAGAAACGTTTCAAAGAACAGCGTTCCAGAAAAAAGTCAGCCAGAATGAGCAACTTGATTCACAATAGAAAAGGAATACCTAGGAGATCCCAGAATGTTGCCTTACTTTTTAGCGATCGCCCTTGCCGTTGCGAGTCTATCTCTTTACCTATCCGCCTTTTTTATCCCCGAAATCCATCGTAAAGATGACTTCCTTTGGAGTGGTGTCGGCTTATTTTACGCCCTTATTCTCTGGATATGTGCCGGGCACATCACGGGAAGCGTTCTTTTAGGGCAAGGTGCGGCGGTGACTTTGGTTTTGATGTTTGGTTGGCAAACCGTGCGCTTACGTCGAGCGATCGCTCATCCTAATGAGAAAACAAACTTAGATCAGTTTTCTGCAGTCAGTTGGCTACAAAATCGCGTTTCGGGATCTAAAAAGCCAGTTACTTCTTCTTCCGCAAAATCTGCACCCTCTTCTGAGCCTGCTGTAGAATCCCCGATTCCCCCTATCGTTAAGGCACCGACAGTAGAAGCAAAGAAAGCTGAAATTTTAGCTCCAGAATCTGTTGAAACAGCACAAAATAAGGAAATTGAGCAAAGCATTACAGAAAATGAAATAAAAGAGAGTGAAGACCTTGAATTTGAAGCCTTTATCGCTGATGAAGACGCAGAAACCATTATTGAAGCCTATCAACCCAAAGATATTAAGTCTATTTCATGGGAAAATAAAGCTCCCTCGGCTGAAATAGAGGCAATTGAGCAAGATAATACTCTTAAACTTGAAGAATCCGAACAAGACTTAGAAAATCAAACAGAAAATAAGGAAGTTAACAATGTAGAAGAATAAAGATAAATGTTGCCTTTTTTCCCGATTGATCAGTCTTAGTCTCTTGTTTCAAGAAGAGAACCTTTTAACACTTAAACATCTACAATCGCTTTGACTTTATTTACCTTAAAATCCGTTAAGAAAGACTTTGGCATTAAAGAAATCCTCAAAGAGGCTAGTTTTAGTCTCGATGAAGGCGATAAGGTTGGCTTGATTGGCACAAACGGCTCCGGCAAATCCACCCTTCTCCAAATGATCACTGGAGTCGAACCGATTGATGAAGGGGAAATTTGGGTCAATTCTGCCGCTAAAATCATCTATTTGCCACAACAACCGCAATTAAATGAAGAATTAAGCGTCATCGAACAGGTTTTTTCTGATAGTCATGAAATAATGACCTTATTACAGGAATATGAAGAACTATCCCACCAACTTACCCAAGAGGCGGCTGAAAGCGACCAACAGTTATCTCGCCTATCCCAGCTTACACAACAGATTGAGCAAGTGAAAGGATGGGAATTAGAGACAAACGCCAAAATTATCCTAACCAAACTGGGTATTACTAACTTTTCTCAAAAAATTGCCGATTTATCGGGGGGATATCGCAAACGAGTGGCCTTAGCCTCTGTCTTGTTATCAGAACCTGATGTATTATTAATGGATGAACCCACTAACCATTTAGATGCTTTGTCGGTAGAATGGTTGCAAAGTTATCTTAAACGCTATCAAGGCGCATTACTACTGGTAACGCACGACCGTTATTTTCTTGATCAAGTGACGAATCGTATTATCGAAATAGATAGGGCAGGAATATCTAATTATTCTGGCAATTACGCTTATTTTTTGCAAAAAAAGACCGAAGCAGAAGACTCAGAACTGAGTAGTCAGCACAAACAAAAGGGAAGACTCAGAAGAGAATTAGAGTGGCTAAAACAAGGACCTAAAGCCCGCAGTACCAAACAAAAAGCCAGAATTGACCGTATTAAGGCGATGCAAAGCGAAGAAGTGCGATCGCAAACGGGAAAAGTGGAGATTACCACCGCCAGTCGTCGCATTGGCAAAAAGGTGATCGAATTAACGGATATCTGTAAATCCTATGCAGAGAGAACGCTGATTAAGGATTTCAGCTATATTTTTCAGCCAGACGACAGAATTGGTATTATTGGGGCAAATGGGGCAGGAAAATCCACTTTAATGGATATTATCACAGGACGAGTTCCCCCCGATCAGGGGACAGTGGAAATCGGTATTACCATCCATATCGGGTATTTTGACCAACATTCCGAGGATTTAAATCTCAATGAAAACCAAAGAGTGATCGATTATCTTAAAGATGTGGCAGAATTGGTCAAAACGGTAGATGGAAGCTTAATTACCGCCTCTCAGATGTTAGAGCGTTTTTTGTTTGCACCGAATCAACAGTATTCTCCGATCCATAAACTCTCAGGCGGCGAAAGACGACGGTTATTTCTTTTACGAGTCTTAATCAGTGCGCCCAATGTCTTAATCTTAGATGAACCCACCAACGATTTAGACGTGCAAACCTTGGGAATTTTAGAGGAATACTTAGAAGATTTTAATGGTTGTGTTATCGTGGTTTCCCATGATCGTTATTTTTTAGACCGTACCGTTGACACCATTTTTGCTTTAGAAGAAGGGGGACATATTCAATCCTATCCCGGCAATTATTCCCTTTATTTAGATTATAAACAAGCGCAAGAGAAAGAAACCGAAGCAGTAGCCGATAAACCGACTCGTCCAAAATCGGACAAACCCAAGAGTCAAACGGAATCCAAGCCGAAAAAGCTTTCTTTTAAAGAGAAAAAAGAGTATGAAACCTTGGAAAAAAATATTTCTAAACTTGAAGCGAAAAAAGCAGAAATAGAGCAGACTCTTGCTGAAAATCCGCCAACAGATTATGAAATTTTATATCAACTGACGCAACAACTGGCAGATTTAGATAGGGAAATTAACAGTGCAACAGAACGTTGGTTAGGCTTAGCTGAAAGGGATGAATCCTAGCGTTTAGGGTGGATTAACGGCTGTTTCTGGCAACAAACGAATAATTTGACTTAATTCATTAGCCAATCCGGCGGGAATATCCAAATTTAAGACATTGAAAACATCTCTCATGCGATATCGCCAATCGTGATGCGCCAAACTTTCTTGATAGTTTCGTTGGTGGATAGCCTTAAGACGAGTGGTATCTGCCAATAAGTCTAGGGTAAAAGACAGCCATTCTCGTTCATTATTGGGTAATTCAATCGCTGAATCTTCCCAACCCATTAACTGGTCAAATAGAGAGGTGGTAGGACGTTTACCTAAGATAACAGATCCGGCCGCACATCCTTCAAACCAACGGAGAGAAAGAACAGAATGGCTAAATTTCCATGGCCTTGAATTGACCTTTTGGGATTCGTAAATTTGGTCAGTTTGGTATAAAGGGTCAAAAGCGAGTACGATTTTAGATCGTTGAATCATTCTATGGAATAGCATACGTAATTCGTGATCAGGTCTGCCTTCATAACAGGAACTTCGGGGTAACCAATTTCCCTCTAAACCGGGATGACGATAATAAACCCGATTACTATCGGGATGATTTAAAGTTTGAGACAATTGACGATGAAATTCAACGGGATTTCTGCCAAAACTCATGATATCTATCGGTCGATCTTGGGTATTCGACCCATAAGTCACTACATCTGCGCCAAACGGCAAGAGGGAAACAGGGACTTGGAACACTTGGTTTAATTCAGCCACCGATTCGACTACCGGCACAAAAAGATGATCGAGATCATAGACTTGAGCAGGATAGGTCTGCAAATCCCACGCATCCACCACATAAGCCGCCACGATATCAAATTGCTTACGCCAATCGGGAATAGCGGTTAGCATATTTAATTGGGGAGGATTGAGACAAAAGACTAGCAACACGTTTGGACTTTTGTCATGCGCTAAGGTAATCTTAAGAGAGTCGTATAAACCGACTGTATTTTGCATCACCTTTTTAGTCAGTGTGCGAGAGACTTGTTGCTGATGTAACCATTGGGTTAAGGCATTTCCTCTGGGAATGAGAAGATGAGCATCACAAGTCCGAACCAGCAGATTTTCTAACTCATAGAGAAATCCAAAAGCAGAGCCTTCAAAGATTCCTCGTTGCGAGAGTATATAAAGAGACATAGCTGTATGTAATACAAATTATGATATTTGATTGTAAAGGTTCTTAACAAAAATTGCGGAAGGCAAATTCACGCTTATTTGCAACTAAATCAAGAATTACCAAAAGCTTTCTGACAAATATTTAGCGTTGCGTCAATTTCTTGGTCAATGTTACCTTTAGGACTAAATCCTATGGCTTTGAGTTTATCAATGCGGTAATCGAGGGTTTTATGAGTTTCTCCAGCTTTGGGTTCAGGTCGCACTAGATTTGGCTTAAATCCGAGGTTTTTTTGACACCGTTGTTGAATAATTTCGGCAACATCGAGAATCCGTAGAGGCATTTCTCCCCCCAAATTAAAGATGCCATTGCCCCAATCGATTTCAGGCTTTAATAAATGCTCAACCGCCCGTTCGACGTCTTCTAACGTGATAAAATCCCGCCATTGTAGCCCTGATGAATGCAAAGTGAGGGTTTTCTGCACAACGGCCTGACGACAGAGATCATTAGCCACCAACGTCCAACGATTGACATCCGGATGAGTAGGTGCGCCCAAGCCATTAGAAAGACGTAAGACCAAGGTACGTAAAGATGAGCGATCGCCTTCTGCTAAAATAAAATCTTCTGCCGTTTTATGGGTAATAGCGTAAGGATGCGCCGGACGGGGAATATCATCTTCGCTAATCGTCCCCACCAAGGGCGCGCGATAGACATGGGCTGTGGAAAAGTAGATAAATTGCTTTACGCCGGCTTTTTGGGCGGCTTTTAACAGTTTCAACGAGCCTAATCCCGTGACCAGAAGGGCTTTCTCTGGATCTTGGCCGCTCTCAATCTCGTTAAGGGCTGCTAAATGAATCACCGTATCTATATTTTGACACACGCGATCGCAGTCTTCCCCGTTCAGTAAATCCAAGGCGATCACCTTTCCTTGGGGTAACCAACGCGGTTGAGAGGGCAAGGATGAACGAGTGGTCACCCCCACCTCATACTGGGGATGGGTCGCCAAAGCGGCGGCAATGCGACCTCCAACGTATCCTAAGCCGCCTGTAATGAGGATTCGCTGTTTCATCGGTGTTTTAGACTCCAATCGTAGGGAATAGAGGGATCGAAGGGATCTTTGCGCTTGATTTCGTCGGGGGTATGGGGAATATCGGTACAGTTGGCCACAATCGCCATTTCCGTGCCAATGCCCTTAAACCCATTCCAAACCAACTTAGGTACAGTCACCAGACAGTAATTGTCCGTTCCCATGAAAATTTCCTGTAATTCCCCTTTTGTAGAACTATCCGAGCGATCATCATACAAAACAAATTTGATCTGTCCGTGAGGCACTGCATAATTCAAGGTCATTTCCGTATGAATATGCCATCCTTTAATCGCACCAGGATAAACACAAGAAAAATAAATTTCGCCAAATCCTTGAAAGACATCGCTGTCACAGCGCATCATGTGCATAATTTTGCCCCGTTCATCGGGAATCTGCCGTAACGGCGTAATTTTAACCCCTTCAATCATTGGTTTGTGACCTCCTGTAATCTTGTATTTGTTTTTGTGTCATAGCGATCGCGTCATGACCTTTCAAAACGTGCTGATACCAGCGTACCGTTTCCTCAATGGTTTGCCCAAAATCCCAACAAGGTGACCAACCCAGACATTGATGAGCCTTATCACAGTTTAACTGCAACAAACGAGCCTCATGGGGGGCATTCTGCTCAATATTAGTCGTTAATTCCCCTTCTCCCCAAATTTTAATGACCTGAGTTGCTAGGGTTTGCACCGATTGAATCGAATCAATACGAGGTCCAAAATTCCACGCACCAGAGTAAGCTTTCGGGGACGTATAAAGTTTGGCCGCCAAGGCAAGATAGCCAAACACGGGTTCTAGGACGTGTTGCCACGGACGAGTCGAAGACGGATTACGCAAGATAATCGGTTCTTTGGCCTGCAAAGCCCGAATACAATCCGGAATAATGCGATTTTCTGACCAATCACCCCCCCCAATCACATTCCCTGCGCGGACACTGGCCACCCCTAAGGTATCAACGGACTTAAAAAAAGAATCGGTGTAGGAAGAAAACACCAATTCCGCCGCCGCTTTTGAGGCACTATAGGGGTCATGACCGCCTAATTCGTCATTTTCTCGATATCCCCAAATCCATTCATTGTTTTTGTAACACTTATCTGAGGTCACATAGATTAACGAACGAATAGAAGGGGTTAAGCGGACGGCTTCCAAAACATTAACCGATCCCTCCACATTGGTAGAAAAGGTCAATTTTGGGTCAATATAAGAAAGACGGACTAGGGGTTGCGCCGCTAAGTGGAAGACAAATTCAGGCTGAAAATCCTTGACAACGCCCAATAATTGCTCTGAATCTCGGATATCACCGTCAATATGCTGAATTAGACGCTCAAGTCCGATGGCGCAAAAATGATCAATCCGTTGCGGAGGAGGTAAGGCGTAACCCAAAACCTCTGCGCCTAATTCGTGTAACCACAAAGCCAACCAAGATCCCTTAAAGCCAGTATCTCCCGTTAAAAAGACTCGTTTGCCCGAAAAAATGCCTAGTTCATCCACCAAGGGTTTACGCATCACCAAATCATCCAAGGGGCTTCTCCTTTCTCGATTAATCCATTTAGAAGTGTATAATCCCGATAGGTGTCCATCGGTTGCCAAAAGTCGTCATGTTCATACACCATCATTTGACCTGCTTGGGCCAAATTTTGCATCGGTTCTCGTTCTAAGGTTTGGTTGTCATGATCGTCAAGGTACTTAAATATCTCCTGACGACAAACAAAGTACCCCCCCGAAATTCGACCCCCAGTGGCTTGTGGTTTTTCATTAAACCCCTTAACCGCCTTATCTTCGCCGATTTCCAGTTCCCCGAAACGACCGGGAGGACGAACCCCACTCACCGTCATAATTTTGCCGTGGGAACGATGAAAGTCGATTAATTGGTCAATATTAATTGAACCCACTCCGTCACCGTAAGTCAGCATGAAATGGTCTTCGTCGGCGAGATATTTTTGGACTCGTTTGAGGCGAGAACCGGTTAAGGTATTTAATCCTGTTTCCGCTAGCGTAATTCGCCATTCGGTTTCAGCAGGACTGCTATGATACTCAACCTGACCCTGTTTGCCTAATGTTAGGGTGAAATCACTGGTACTTGCCTCATAGTTAAGAAAAAAATCTTTGATGGATTGTCCTTTGTACCCTAAACACAAGATAAACTCTTTGTGTCCCCAGCAAGCATAATACTTCATAATGTGCCAGATAATGGGCTTATCGCCGAGGGGAATCATTGGCTTAGGAATGTTGTCCGCTACATCTCGAATGCGTGTACCGAAACCGCCACAGAGGATCACTGTTTTCATGCTTGTTCTATCTCTAGAATGGCTACAAAATAGGTTAACACAAGTTGTTACCTATGAATAACAAGGATAGGATAGGGTTTTGTCAATTAAACAAGCCCCAGATCGTTATTGATAATAATAAAATTGAGGCAAAACAAAAAATTATCATCTTTTCTAGCTCTAATCGCCCTTTTGCCATCATTACCCTTCTTAAACAGGATTTCGCCGAATTAATTGCCAGTAGAAAGCCACAAAAATGACAACAGCGATCATTCCTACTACCAGCGACCCCTCCCCTTCATGCCAATATTTAAAAGCATCCATCCGATTATCAGCCACTAACAAAGACATTAGCACCACCCGCAATCCATTGACCACAAACGCTAGACTAACAGCGATAATTGGCACAATAAGATTATGAATTTGCTTTAAAGGAAAAAGAATTAACAAAATAACGGCAATTCCCAAGAGATAAGTGATAGCTTCTAATCCTGAACACCCTTTATTGACCTCTATCGTGGCATTCGGGAAATAGAGATAAACCCCTTCGCGCACCACATCTTTATGAATCCATTGCAGAATAAATCCCGAAAATTGAGCGGCAAACACTGACAAATCCAGTAACTTTGAGAGCATCAAGCTAGGAATCCCCAAACAGAAAAGGATGAGCAGTTCTCGCCAATATTGCTTAGTTCTTTGCAAACCAAAAGCGATTAAACTTAACCCTAACCCCCATGCAAACGGCGCACTCCGTAAAATAGGACTTAATTGATTTTTATTAACGACAAAGGGAAAATTCACTAAAAAAATCAGAATAATCAGCCCCCCCATCACTTTAGCCCAAAAAGAACTCTTGAAATTAAGGCGCTCGGGTTTTTCCCTAAACAGAGAAATAACCACTAAGAAAAATAAAACACTCATACCAAAATGAGCGATATCCTTAGAACGCAAAAGAACCGTCAAATAAATGACTGCCAAACTCACAGTCAAGCTCAAAAGCCAAAACTTAGATTGAGATAACCAATGGAAAGAACGAATGTTGAGGGTTTTCATGTTGAGTTTATCTTGGAAAAGAGATTTTTACCGAACAAGTTAACATAAAAAAGAGTGATTCCCCAGAAAAAGACAAGGAGAATCACAACCTATTCGTCTTATAAATACTTCCTAGTCCACTACAAACGAATGGAAAAAATTGAAATTGCAACGGGGAATATTGAATAGATTACGAGGTTCTTGATTTTTTAAGCAAGCATCAATTCAAAATCAGATAAATGCCATAGCACTGCGCATTAAAAGATTTAGCAAATTGACTATTTCAGAGCAAACTATCGCACAGACTGCCATTTTTTATTGCCTTCTTCATTCTGCGCTCAGCCATTTAATCCTCTTTGTCTTGTCTTTTGGCGTATTCTTTTTTCAGGATAGGAAGGACGCCTAAGACAACGCCAGTACTAAGAATGGTTAAAGGTTCAGGGACTTTAGTCGTGCCACCCCCATTGCCGGGGTTGCTATTGTTATTAGACTCTTGTTCTAGTTGCGCTAGAAGCTGATTGAATCGCTCAAGGAGCTGAGCCATCAGGGCCCTTAAGCTAGCGATTTCCTGCCTAATACCCGTTTGAGCCAAAACCGGAGAACTAGAGATTAAGGGATTTGCGGACGCTTTAGCTGGTAATCCAGCAAGGATACTTCCAGCAATAATGGAGGTAGTTGCAACGCTGATAGCGAACTTTTTCATGGAGGTTTTATCCTTAAAAAGTGGTAAAAAAACAACAGTAATAAGCCAGCAAAACAGCCAAATTAATTTCCAAATAATGGATTTAAAAAGGAATCGTTCTACTGAAATTTAGTTTACATGATAGCTTAAAAGATTTAGGAATTTAAGCCTCCATCTTTAGGATGATTTCTTATTCATCTCTCTATAAAAAGGTATAGAAAAACAAGATTTTCCTTTAAAGCGTTTTTATTCTTTTTCTAATCAAGCGAGGAGCTTAGTGATTAAGAAATTTTTCGTATTTAGTCTGTTTAAGGGCTTGATAAAAGTCGTCATAATTTTCGATAATATCTGCCATTTGCTTGCTCAAGATTTTTCTGCTAGAGCCTTGAATATCTAAAGTTTCAACTTCTAAAAAATCAAACATTTCTGATTGAATCAATATTCTTTTTTCTGCTGAAGAAAACAAGTCTTCATAGCGAATTTTATACACCCTCTCTGGAGAAAGTTCTCGGACAATTTCTAACTGTTCTAGAGTTTCCCGTTCAATCGTTTCTAATTCACGAATTAAGATATCTATCGGCACGTTTACCTTAAAATTTGGGGGAGAATTCCCCTCAGAAGATCCTTTTTCTAGAGAGACAACCCCTGATTGTTGTAAATTAAGGTAGGAAATATATCTTTCGAGATGATTTTCTCGATATAAACAAATCACTTTAATATCAGGTTGTTCACGAAGATAATTTCTCAATCCTCGACGGGTAAAGTTCATAGAGAAATCTTTAATTCCCAAACTTTGAATTGCTCGCCATCGTTTGAGGTTAACCTTTTTGGATTTTTGCAGATGGGCAAAAGCTGAATAAATTTGTGACAAATAAAAAAAAGACCGACTTGAATAAAGATAATTCAGATAGTCTGCCATAGAAAGTTTATTAATCATTAGTTTTTCATAAATTCGGTAAGGAATGGTCCACTCCCCCAGTACCTCTCCATAATTGACTAATTGCGGATGACGGTTAATTAAACCCGCCAGATAATTACTGCCACTGCGTCCATTCGTAAAAACAAGATGACGTTGCATAACCAAATAACTAAGTAGAGGAAATGTTAATCAATTTAAAATAATAACGGAATAAGCCCCGCGCTCATTGGAGATTAGAGACATGATCCTCGTGTTCATCCTGAATATTGACATTATTAGCCACAATGCCCAGAATTTTTGTCCCTGAGCGCACTAACAATGATTTAGCTGACAAAGCACTGGACATATCTGCTTTTCTAGGCTGTAAAACCCATAAAATCCCGTCAGAAAGCTTGCCAATCATCACCCCGTCAGTGGCTGTCCTTAAAGAGGGTGTATCCAACAGCACATAGTCATACTGAGTCAGCAATAACTTAAGTAATTGTTCCATCCCATCTGAATCTATGAAGGTTAAGGGGTTCATGGGGATAGCTCCAGCCGGAATTAGGGCTAAATTGTCGTCTAGAACGGTGACTGCTTCAGATAAGTCGGCTTTTCCTAATAATAAATGACTCAAACCTATCTCATTGTCAACATTCCAAAGAAGGTGCTGAGTAGGCGATCGCAAATTCGCATCAACTAACACCGTTCGTTTGCCTGTTTGTGCCATAATAACCGCTAAATTCGCACAAACCTCAGATTTTCCTTCTTGGTCGACCGCACTTGTCACCACTAGCCTCCGCTGTAAGGGTTCAGCGTGAAACGGCTCCGCATGAATCAATTGAAGATTGCCATAAAGACGCTGATAGGCGGCGGCCGCTACCGATTGGGGTTGGGCTAATGTAATAATACGAGAAGACGGAATTCCTTTTTGTTTTTCAGCTAAAATTTGCCAATCTTGAGATTTTTCTAGTTTAAAGTGAGGAATAACGCCTCTTATAGGATATTCTAATAGAGCTTCGCCATCTTTCACCGTTTTAATGCTTCGATCAATAAGATCTAAAAAGAAGGCGGTAGCAACACCGAGAAAAACACCCCCGACACCTGCGGCTAATAAATACTTCAGACGACTTTGCTCCGATGCAATCGGCATCAAGGGGACTTGCGCTCGTTCAATAATTTCTGCACTGCCCAAAACTTGATTTTCCGCTAAGAGGGATTCTTGTCGTCTTTCTAATAATTTCAAGTAATTATTTTCGGCGATCGTGACTCGTTGCTGGAGTTCTCTTTGTTGTTTTGTGAGGGTCGGAATATTGCCCAATCGCTGGTAAATCTCCTGCCGTTGAGCTTGTAAACTGGCAATCTGGCTGGCTAAACTGAGGCGATTGGACTCTGTTCCGACTAATTGGGTCATTAATTGGCGATCAAGCTCACTAATCTGCAGATTGCCTAGTGTTATCTGAGGCGCACCACTGGTTAGGTTATTCTGTTGTAAAACCGCCTTAATTCTTTGCGTCAGCAACGTCTTGAGGGCGGCTTCTTTCTCTTCTAAATCTCGAACCGTTGGGAAATTGGTCGTATATTGACTCCGTTCACTCTCTAGTGCCGTTTGCACCGTCAATAACTCTTTTAAGGTATCTTGTACGACAGAAGAGCTACCGAGCAATTCCATCTGTCGGGCTTGAGTCACAGACATTCCTAACTGTTGCTGTTGTTCATAAGCTTGGGTGTTCAACTGAGCAAGTTGACTACTTAAGGTCGTGATTTGTTGATCTAAATTAGCCACCAAACCCATTGCCGCCTTAGATTCACTGTCTAAGTCAACAATCTGATACTGCAGTTGAAACTGCCGGAGGGCTTCGGAGTGTTGATCTAATTCAGCTTTCGCTTGCGGAATTTCTTGTTGCACAAATTTACGAGCGACGGTTGCCTCAGAGCGATTAAGGGCAATATTGTACTTTACATACGTTTTCATCGCCTCATTGACCACTTTTGCGGATAATTGGGGATCAGAAGACTCATAAGCAACGATCAGAACATCCGTATCATTTTGCCGGTCTACATCAAAATTGTCTCTTAACCCATCAACAGAAAGGGGATAACCGTCTTCATCTTTAAGGTCTAGGGATTGGATAACTTGTTCTAAAACGGAGCTTGATTCGACAATAATTGCCTGATTTTGTAAGGGATCTGACCGTCCTACTGTTTGCAATTCCCCAATTTCCTGACCTACCCCTGTCAAATACGTCGAGCGATCAACGACAAGCAACAGTTTACCCGTGGCTTGATAAATTGCTTCTTGAGACGAAAGCAGAAGCCATACTAACGCTCCCGATAGACAAACGGCAGGTATCAGTAATGCAGGTAACCATTGCCGTTTAAGAACCAGCCAATAACGCTGTAAGTCAATTTCTTCAACATAATCTTTATAATCTTTCGAGTTATCAGAATTCATAGATGATTAAAGAATAAACAATCAACAAAATCTATTACTATAAGCTAACGTAACTTTTCCCAAAAGCGGAAAATTACTCATCAGCCACTCTTCCCTTCTCCCCATCATTTTGAACTTGACAAATTGGTAGGACGACTGAAATCCGAACAGGCAATCACGACAAAAATTAACCAAGAAAAACTCGCCCCTCTCAGAAGAACACTTTCGACATAGTTGCCCACCAAGAAAACCACCATAAACGAGAGCGGCCAAATATCATAAATATTAACTGCGCCGTAAGCTAGGCGCAAAACCTTAATTAATACGGGAATAAGCGCAATCAGAAAGCAAAATAAGCCCACATAACCCAGTTCCGCCAACAGATCCACATAGCCATTGTGAGCATGGGGGGGAACATGGTGAGCCGTTCGCCATATATCAACAAAAAGATAGGGAACTTTCCAAAAGGCCGATTTACCAAAACCCAGAATTGGACTTTGCGCCACTTTACTCAGAACATAGTCCCAAATCAAGGTACGAGACGACAGGGTGGGATCTTTGCCGAGGGCGGTGAATAAGGGATTCCAGAAGACAGAGATCATCACACTGATCGCAACAACGGACATCAAAAAAATTTGCAAAAAGAGCAGGGTGGGTTTGCCTTGCCAGCGATAGTTTCGGCAATAGATCCAAGTTACTCCTAGCGCAAAACCAGAAATAACCAGTGCAGACAGGGATTCGGAGGCTAACGTTCCCGCCATCAGGATTCCTGAGATTAACCAATTAATCCACGGTTTTTTATGACGATAATCCAGAAACTGAATCCCCAAAAAAACGTTTGTTAAGGTTAAGTTATAACCAAAACCATTTTTGTGGCCAAATATTCCTCTCCACGCCCCAGGATAGGCAATATCATTGATCGGATGCCTGCCAATAGAGGGCAGGAAAAAACCATAGAATAAGGAGATTAAAGAAATAATTAAAACAGAAAGATAAAAAAGCTTAAAACAAGATGCTCTCGAAAAACGAACGGTCAAATAAATCGCAAATAAGTTAATCGGAATAAAATCAGAACGAAGACTTTGAATCGTAACTCCCGGATTAGCAGACCATAAAAAAGAAAGAACCGATAAAATAATAAGAGGAAACACAACCCATCCCCTCGAACAAACTTTTTTCGCTTCTTTGAGGTTTAAAACAATACCTAGCAGGGAAACCAGAAGAATCGAGTATCGAATAAGCGTATTGAGAATTCTTAGCTTTACAATAACTTGAAAAAAATAAGTTAAAGCACCGGTATAAAACATCAAGCCAATAACGGCTAAGATAAACTCTAATTGTCTGATTGTTCCCTTCTTTAAGATTAGCTTTTTCATAAAAAATGTGAGAAATACTCCACTTTAACATCTTTTTTATGAGTATGTCATGATACAATACGCCTAGAAAAATGTCATCGTTAGGTTAAGTGAAAATGGATGCAATTCTCCTATTCAGTTTATCAAAATTATTATTGATGGTGGCGATCGCCTTATTAATTCCGATGGGAATTCTCTTCGTTGAAAGTGCCATGGCCAGTCTAACCCCCTTACCGCCCCGTTCCCAAGCTGTTTTAGCAGAATCTTCTTCTTTAGCCGTGCTTATCCCTGCCCATAATGAAGCAGAGGGCATTGCCCCCGTTCTCCGAAGTCTTCAAGCTCAATTACGTCCCCAAGACCGGCTACTGGTGATTGCCGATAACTGCACCGATGAAACCGCAGCGATCGCCCGACAAGAGGGCGCAGAAGTGATAGAACGTCAGGACGAACAACGACGGGGTAAAGGTTACGCCCTCGATTTTGGTCTGCAAGCCTTAGCCGCTCATCCCCCTAATATCCTTGTTATGATGGATGCCGATGGCTACGTTACCGAAGGATCTTTACAACAACTGGCCGCCCAATCCTTACAAACAGGACGACCCAGCCAAGCGGTTTATCTCTTTGAAACCCCTAACCCCCCTACCTCAAAATCGTTAGTTTCAGCGTTCGCCATTAAACTCAAAAATTGGATTCGCCCCCTCGGATTACTCAAATTAGGTCTTCCCAGTCTCTTATTTGGCACTGGTATGGCTTTTCCTTGGTCAGTCATCAATAAGGTTGATCTTGCCAGTGGACACATTGTCGAAGATATGAAGTTAGGCTTTGACCTTGCTATTGCTGGGTATCCTCCTCTGCTTTGCCCCCAAGTACGGGTAATCGGCCAATTACCCCAAAGTCAAGATGCAACCGTCAGTCAACGGACTCGCTGGGAACATGGCCATCTGCAAGTTCTCCGAAGTTATTGGCCCCGTTTATTAGGACAAGCCTTAAAACAGGGTCGCGGGGATTTACTCGCCCTTGCCCTTGATTTATCTATTCCGCCCTTATCTTTACTCGTTATGCTGTGGCTGATCGCCCTATTTGTTACTTTCTGCGCTCATTTAATCGGATTAGGAAGCATCAGTTTAACTTTAGTCTTAGTATCAGGCGGACTTCTTTTTTTGGCGATAGGATTAGCTTGGTGGCGGTTTGCTCGCATTGAGGTGCCTTTACGCCACTTGCTCTCCGTTGTTGGCTATATGCTTGGTAAAATTCCTCTTTATCTCAAATTTTTAGTAAAACCGCAGGCCATTTGGGTACGGACTGATCGATCTTCTTCTTCAGAAAAATAGTTCAATCGATCATTCCTCAAGTTGCAAACTGACCTTGATTTTAATCCCACCAATCTTGCATAACGCTACCGGCTAAAACCTTCTCTACCAGTAACTTATGCTCTGGCGTCAGTTTCTTCTCCCAAGCTTTAGAAACGTCAATGGAAGTACCGGATAGTTTTTCCCAACGAGTTTCCTTTGAGCCTTCAATAATTCGGTTTTCTGTCATTTTGTCCCAAGGTAACCCACAAAACGCATAAATTTCTTTTGCCTGTGATAAGATATTTTCTGCTAGATTCTCGTAAACAATACGCATATAAGACGGTTTCCCTTGGCCCGCTAGATAAATTTTTTCGTTACTGTAACGCCAAAACCACATCACACTTTCTATCAAGCTCATGGCTTCAATATCGCCAATAATACTAGACCATTCTGGCTCTAACGACACGGCGGTTCTGAGTGTTCCTTTATAGAGTCGTATTTCAGATTCAGTTTTAGCCGTATCAAGTTGGGAAAAAAAACGCGAAATTCCTGAATTCAAGAAACCGCCTGGGTGCCGAATAAGATGTAGAATAGGAACTTGAGGACGGTTTTCAACCACCCATTGGGTAATCCATGAAATCTCTGGGGAGTCAATTTTAATGATGGCATAAGCTTGTTTTAGTTTTTCTAAGTCTCCCATCCAGTCAGGCATTACCCATTCGTCTTCGACGAGTTCTGGAAACATCACACTCAGAATTTTGCGCACTTTGGGACGCATCAAATGATAAGAAATTCCTAAATTTTGAGCAATGGGATGAATATGATGCTTGGGAGTTTCAATCATCTGATCTCTGGCCCCTCTACGAATCCGACTTGAGCTAATAAATTCTTCCCATTTCTGAGCCATTGCTGAATCATCTTGGGCAAGTTCGGTTGGGGTTAATAATTGATGATAGGAAGAATTAGAAACCAGCCAAGGTGAAAGACGACAATGAGTGAAAGGACTGGCATCAAAAATATCGACGAGCCAGTTGCTGCCTGAGCGGCCATTGCCGACAATCAAGGCATATTTTTCAGCAATTTTGGGTTCTAGTGTCATCATAACAATTAGAGTTAATATGTGTAATAGATTTTCAACAGAATTTAATAGCAATAGAATTGGCGACTTTATGTCTTTATTAGCTTTTGTTTACTTAGCCTTGATCTAAAAATGCTATTTCTCTAATCGCTAATTATACTGACATTTTTTGTTTAGTCAACCCCTATTTATTTGTGAAATAATCGGTCAAAAAACAACAAACTAGTTGGACATAACGTGACTTGAATACCCAATCAAAAACTCCAAAAAAGTTAAAACTAATGACGATTGACTGCCGCTAAATAACCCCAAGCATAAGCTGTTGGCGCAAGGGTTTGATAAATCGTAAATTCCGTCGCAGGAACATACCGAGAGACATCAAAATAACCCTCCGTTGTCGGCCAAAGTGACGGCCAAGGAGACACCGACTCAGCAAACAAATTAAAAACGCGCTTCCATTGATGAGGATTATCTAGAGGTCCATAAACCGTAATACCGGGCGGAGGGTTGATCCCCATCGCTTGCACATCGGCCATCAGGGGTTCTTGGGGAGACCGTTGCCCCAATCCCGTGGTATAAACGAGATTATCAGGATTAGCCCCAGCAGAAAACTGGGTCGCTAAAATAATCGCTCTCAGATACACCGCGTCTCCTGTTAGCTGATGAGCGCGGATCAGGGTAATTGCTTCGGGTTTCCCTAGAGAGTTTCCCCATCCTAAAGGCGCATTGGGATGTTTGTACCACTTGAAGCCCGTTTGCTCTAGCCAAGCGATTTGGGTATTCGCTTCCCGTAAAATGGCCTGTCGGGCATTATCTTGAATAACAGAATCTACAGAAGGTTGACGGGTTTGCACATAGACAAAAGCGGCATTTTCCTGTCGGGTTTTCGGGGATTGGAAGAGTTTAACGCCTGGCTTGGTGAAAATCGTTGTATCTAGAAAAATCTGATGCCATTGCTTTGCCCCCGTTAGGCGATATAATTCAGCCGCCGCCAAATTGCGTTCGTTATCAATCTCGACACTCAAGCGACCTGTATAAGCAGCATACTCTTTTTCTGCCCATTTCATCGCTTTTTCTGCACTTTTAGCGTATTCTTTGGCTAATTTTGGCTCATAGGATCTGAGAACATCAGCCGCCCGCGCCGCCACCCCCGCATAAATATAACTTGACCAAATACCGGGGCCGTACACCATCACCGTTTGGGATTCTTGCCAACTGGCAGCAAACTTTTTGGGATGGCCGGCAGACTCAATGCCACCGCGAATACCTCCTTCTGGGGTTTGTAACCGTTTAAATACCGCCAATCCCCATAACGCTTCATCTACTTCGTCGGGAATTGAATTCTGAGATTCGGGCAGATTAAGGTTCAACTTTTTAAAATAGTCTGGATCACTCGCCACTAATTCCAGTAATAAGCGACTAGCGTTTAAGTGCTGAATACGGCGATCCCAATCTCCGGCATCAAACCAGCCTCCCCACGCCTCTGGAACAGTTACATTGGTTCGGGTGGCAATTAGTCCCTCAAAGGCGGAAACATTTGCCAAATTTAACCCCATATTGGTGTCCATCAAGGGAATCGTTGATTGATAAACCTTGACCCCATCATCGGGATGAAAGGTGCGTGGCCGCTCATAATCGGTATAGGGTTTTTGTAGGGCAATGCCACTGCGTTGATGATAAAATCCTCGCACAGACGTATAAAAGGCTTTTTCCCACGTTTTCTGTCCAATTTCAAAGGGAAAAGATGTACCTACTCCCTCAACCAATACTTGATATTTCCCCATTTGCTGGAAGTCACTGAAATCCATGAGATAAACATCTGTACCGTTATAGTTGCGTTTGCGCTTATCTTCGTTTTCATACTGAACTTTAGATAATTGAATATCTCCTTGATAGACTTTTTGACCCGTTGCGCTATCAATTAACCAGAATTTCTTCGTTTCTTTATAATTAACCCCGGCGTCAATCCCCATCCATGTGGAAAGAAAAGCAACTTTGGCCGGATCATGGGGATGAAAACCTAATTGAGAGACGTGAACAGCTTCGCTACGAATTTTGGCTGGATCATAGATAAAAGCGGTATTTTGAAGAACATTGCCTTGAAATTTTAGTTGATAGGGATATCCTTGCTTTAAAGGATAGGGCAATTGTAAGTAAATTGTGTGATTTTCTGGAGATTTAAACTGATAAGGATTTATTTCAGCGATTCCTAGCGGCTTGACTTTGTGCCGAATGGTGATAGGGGATTTAGCTTGGTCATAGGTGGGATCTTTAGGGGAGATGATTTGATAATTAGAGGGCGTTTCTAACCATTCATCGGCGAGATCAACGCCCTGAAATTGATCTAACGTCCGCATGATTGAACGATCTGCATCCACTAAATAGCCAATAAATTGACCTTTACGCTGAATCCAGCCTTTTTCGTTGATACGGTCTTGCGGAAGCGGTTGATAGGGCATTTGTTGCCCTCTGGTGATTTCTCCGACTCGAATTTGAAGGGCAATAAGATTAGGCGAAACGGTATAAAGGTGGGTGATGGGTGTCAGAGAAGAGGCTTCAGAGGATATAACCGTCGCTAGGTGAAGCCAAGAGCCGTAAACTGTAGTACAACTCGGCAGGATAATCGCAAACAGAAAAGCAACTACAGCCCAGAGGATTCGGTAACTCATGTCGTCAGTAATCAGTGTGTGAGGACTTCCTTACGAAGGAGACGATAAAAAATCAAAAGGTAACCCTAGACCTAAATAGGAGCGAATCAGAAAAACAATGCCTAATAAAAGCACAAAAACCAAGGTAGAACGAATATCCTGCCAAAAACACCCTAATCCTTCTTTGTGCATACGATATTGAATGGCTAGATAAGCGGGTACATCGCCTAAGGCAATTACAATAATTGCCCCTAAAATTCCTCCCATCCTAAATCCTATAACCAAACCAAAGGTTACGGCTAACAGTCGAAAAATTCGGCTTTGTGCGCTATAAAATGATTTACCAAGGGCTAAAACACAAGAATCAGCCATAAAAAATAAGGCGGAGAACCACCCCCCTAAAGCCAAAATGGGCATCATCCAAGCGGCTTGATCGTAGCGACTATCGTAGAGAAAACGAATAATAATATCACCAAAACCACCGAGTACCACTAAAATAGACAGTAAGATGCTGTGAAGTTTCCACCATTGATGATTTAATTTTTGCCTTAATTGTCGCCGGGGTAAGTCAATTCGTTTAGAAATAAGGGGAAAAATGACTTTGAAACTCATTTTCTTCATAATTTGTTGAGGAATACCCGCAAAAGTATAAGCAACGGTATAAACCCCTAAAATTTCTAAAGGAACGAGTTTTCCCAAAATTAAGCGATCAGATTGCTCTGATAGGAATACAACAATACTACTCAGAAAAAGCCAACGTCCAAAGGCGATAATCTCTTGTTTAGCCTTAGATTCAATGATAAATTGATGGTGATGACCGGGTAATGCCACATAACTGACCACCGTTCGGAAGATCTGACCAACCAGAATGCCAATTACCAGAGACCAAATACTGGGATAGAAAAAGGCAATGGCAATCATCGTAACCAATCCTAGAGTTTGGGATAAAAATTCGATTAAGGTGAGCTTTCCTAGCTTCATGTGGCGATTGAGGGTATAAAGCTTGGTTGAAACAGCCCCATTGATCGGCGTCGCAATACTGACGACCAAAAGAATTTGAAACAGAGTGGGTTCTTGGTAAAAACGAGCGATCGGCCAAGCGAGTAGGAGCAGAGCAATCCACAGGGCGAATCCTCGTAAAATGGAAATACTCCATGCTGTATTCAAAAAATCAGGGTCATCGCCTCGCTTACTGCGAATCACATTTTGGGCAATACCGATATCCGAAAATAACTCTAATCCCATGCGAATGGCATTAACAATCGCCATCAAACCGAAGTATTCCGGCACAAGTAAGCGAGTGAGAATGATATTACCGCCAAAGCGCAGTAATTGACTACCGCCATAGCCTAGAATTGTCCAAGCCGTACCTTTAACGGCGAGATTCTTAAGGGAAGAGGTCATAATACAGACAATGATTCAGATTGGGGTAGAGAAGGACGCGGGGCTAAGGAATCTCCGTTAAGGGTAGCATGAAGAATTTCTGATAACCAATGAGATTCATGGTTGATGTTGAAGGCTTGTAAAACCCAACGACGACCTGCTTGTCCGAATCTTTGTCTTAAATCAGCATCATTATATAAGTGACCAATCTTAGCAGATAGCTGTTCAATATTGCCCGGTGCGATCAGATAGCCGCTTTGACCATCTTCGACTAATTCACTGATGCCCGCAATTCGGGTTGCAATAACGGGTACACCTGTCGCCATCGCCTCCATCAGGGAAACAGGAACACCTTCGGCAAAACTGGGTAATACAAAGATATCCGTTTCTTTGAGATACTGCCGCACCTCTGTTTGGGATTTATAGCCCACAAACTTAACATTTTGGCTTAATCCTTGTTCCCTAACAAACTGCTCTAATGCTGGTCGATCTTCGCCGTCTCCCACCACTGTTAAGCATAAGTCAGGATAAACCGCCTTTAACTGAGTCAAGCTTTCAAAGAGAATCGGTAAGCCCTTCGCTGTTGCCAACCGTCCCACATACAGCAAGCGATTGCCACGGACTGTGTGGTTAACGGGTTGAAATAAATCGGGATTAATCCCACAATGTACGATATATAGCTTTGCCCAACAGTCCATGGGAGAGAATAACATACACTGACTGCGACAAAAATCACTAATACAGGCGACAAATAAAGCCCGTTTAATTTTTTCACCTAAAGACCAACGATGGGGTTCAAAAAAGATATAGGGGCCGTGAATGGTAAAACTAAAAGAGATACCCCCCAATTCTGCAGCCAGCATCGCTACCGTGCAACTGGAATCGGCAATATGATTGTGAAGATGTTGAATATTATAGGTTTGAAGTTGTCTGGCGAGAATGCCCGCCTCAGCAAAATAAAATAGCTGGTAAATCAATCCTTTTAACCCAAGTTGACTGGTCTGAAATGCTAATCTTAGGGCTTTAAAATAGCGGAAGAAGCCCGTCGATAAGAGCTTTAGGTGGGAAATGAGCAAAAGGAAAATATCAGGGGGTAATAGATAGAAGGTTTGCCCATGTTCAGATTTCTGTTCTTCTCCCACCAAGTGATCTACGCTCGGTTGACGCACAGAAAACGTTTGAATGTTAAATCCGAGTTGACGTAACGCTGCAATTTCTCGCTGAATAAATGTATCTGTTGCCCTAGGATATTGTCCGGTTAGATAACCAATTTGCATAAGTGTAAGGTAATGGCGTGAAATGGTGACAATTTACGTATTCTGAGCAATTGAGTAAGCTTTTAGCTTTAATAGCTTTGACGATGGGTTAGGCTATTAAAGCAGGATAATGGCTATCTTACTCCCAGATCCAGATATCGAGAAGATTCATCTGCAGGAAATTACACAATTCTTGATTGTCGTTCTCATAAATCCGATACATTTTTTTGATTTCTGAGGGACTGGGTTGTAAAAGGAGGAACTTTGTTACCTGGAATAAATCTATCAACTTTAGTAATGAGGGGTCGAATCATAGATATGTGATAAGCTAAAAAAGCCCCCATTTTAGAACTGCGATTCGCATGGATCTTTTGATCTTTTAGAGGAAAATCGTAACTGGGGTCTATTTCAAGAAAATGACAGATTTTGACTAGCGTTTCCTTGGCATTTTTCTTAATATCAAGCTCATTAATCAAAATCAAAACTTGAGCAGGAGCAAAGAAATTATAGTAACGCTGAATTTGCGGTAAGTAACGCCCTCGCTCCAAGATCGCATACTCTTGATCAAATTGCAAAAAAAAATCTGAATTGATGAAATTATTAGGATCAAGATAGAAAGGGATGTTAGCATAACGAATATGATGGTTGATCTGCGAAATCGCCCTTTTCACCGGATCTCTCAAAACTATAATAATCTTTGCATCGGGGAGAATATCGGAGATGCGTTTAGGAATTTCCTCACCCAGAAGATAGCCGGCGGTTTTTTCCCCAATGGCTTTAGCTTCTCCAGCCTTGGCAAACTGTCTTTTGTACCACTTCTCATTCCTTCCAACGATTTTGGGATTATTAAAGTAATGTAATTCACGTTTAGGAATAAAAACTTGAGGATGGCTGGACAAATTGTAGGAAAGCCACGTTGTCCCAGCTTTCATTGCGCCAACAATAAAGACATTAGGAAGGGTCATGTTTCGATCTCCTCAAATTATCAAAAAACTGCTAGTAGTTTAAGTAAGTCTTTTTATGATAGAGGGATTAAGAAATTGCTAGTAGTCTAAGTGAAGCCTCTTTATGATAGATTGCTGATAATTGATATTTCTCAAAACAGATTAGACATAGCACCAATCATTATTCAACCTGTAGCAAATCCTCGGCACTATAACTGCGATCTAAAGAGGTTTCAAAGCAATAACGGGGTTGCCATTGCAGTAATTCGTGGGCAAGGGCATTACTATATTTTAGGGGATTAAAACGAGCATACAGTTTGGCAGGAACTAAAATTCCGGGTAAGCGAGCTTTACCGCCTAGCCAAGTCTCCCGAACCCACCAAGCAAGGTGACTGATGCTTTTCATTGCAAACCAGCTAACGGGAATCAATTTAGGGGGAGAATCCGTTCGCTTCAGCAAACCTTGAATGTATTCATTTTGCGTAGGTAATTCATCATCGACAATATTAATGGTTTGTCCGATGGCGGCTTCGGCAGTCACTGCTGTCATGATCGCTTCAGCACAGTTTTCCACATAAGTCATCGGTAAGGTAGCATTGCCGCCAATTTTTAGCCAGCGATTTTCTCCTAATTCAGCCCCTAATAGGGCGTGCCAGAGACATTCTCGACCATAAATCATACCCGGACGCAAAATCGTGACCTGAGCTTGGTATTTCTGCTCAAATTGCCGAATTAAATCTTCTTGAATCAGTTTGGTGCGGGCATATTCATCGCGATCATCAGGACACTGTTCGAGAGGAGCTTGTTCATCCAGTATGGTTCCCGCTTTCATCTGTAGATAGTCATACACCGAAAACGTACTGGTAACGATTAACTTAAAAACATGAGCTTGAGCCATTGCAGCCAAGAGATTTTCCGTCGCCACCACAGTCCCTGCAAATTGATCATAAAAATCCCCCGCTTTAACGGCAGCGAGGTGAATGACTGCGTCAGTTGTCTGGAGCGTTTCGATCCATCCTTGTTGACTTCTAAGATCCAAACGAACCCACTCGATGCGAGGATCTTGAAACCAAGAGAATTGGCTAACATCTGTCATTGGTCGCACAACCGCTTGCACTTCGTAACCTTGACGCAGGGCTTCAGCCACCACATATTTGCCTAAGAAACCCGATGCTCCAGTAATTAAGAGTTTCATAGATAATGTTTCTCCTGTAATAAGATATCAATGAGACGATTAGTGCGCTCCATCATGTCAAAGGTGACGGGAAGCGGCTCATGATCAATTAAAGCCGTATAGGTTAAGTCTAAAAAGCGGTGTAATCCTTCATAGGAAGTTTTTTGCATAATTTTATTACGAAAATTCTTGAAACTCGCTGTCGCAAAGGAAACACCCGTGGCAAAATGATTAATTAAGGGGGTTAACTGTTTCCCCCCCGAACGGGGAACGACACATCTGAGATAGGGCTGAAAGAGGTCGGTTTCGATATAACCTTTATTGCCCCGTACCCGCACCTCAAAGCATTCCGGCCAAGTATGGCTACTAAAACGCAGACGAGCATGAACCGAGTCACCAATAATTAAGGCATCGAGATCATCGTATTTGAATAAATCGCCTCCGCCATGATTACTCCAAGCGGCCGCTACCCGATCAATGCTAGGAAGGTATTGTAGGGCAAGGTAGCAAATGTGAGTAATTACGTCATGAATGACGCCCGCCGGCAAACGGTGAACAGGATTGGGTAAGTTTTCATCGGCAAAACGCCCCCCGCTACGCACATCTAAGGCGACTCGAATTTCTACTTCTTGGATGTCGCCTAATTCTCCCGACTGGATCTTATCGTTGATGGCGAGAATGGGTTCATTGAAAAGATAATTATAGTCTTCAATGAGATGGCGATCGCAAGCTTGAGCGATTTCCCACAGATCCTTAAATTCATGATAAGTGGGGGTGATCGGTTTTTCACAAATCACATGAGATCCTGCTTTCAGGCAATCGGTGGCAATCCATTGATGAGTATTGGGCGGTGTCAGGATATGCACAACATCGGGCTGTGCTTCTGCCAACATTTTTGGGTAATCTGTATAGGCGGCATCGGCTTGAAATCGTTGAGCTGCATAATGAGCCGCCGCAGGGGATAGATCACAGACGCCGACGAGATGACTTTTCTCAGAAGCCTGTAAAAACGTCAGATGCTCCTTAGAAATCGCCCCTGTACCAATAACGCCTGTGCGTAATACTTTTGACATTAATATTAAACTCCTTTTGCTGGGGGAGACTGAGGGAAGCAACGTGAGATACGCGATTTTGAGGGTTAAATTGAACGCCGGAAAATGACGGGATGTTTTCCCAAATGCCTACACCTAACTGGCGTAGAATTCTTCGGCGGGTAGTTTAATGGCTCTGACGATTAATTCTTCTCGATCTTGGATGGGATGCCAATCCAGCATTTTTTCCGCCTTAGAACAGTCAAATACTGAGCCGAATCCCCGACTTGTTGCTTCTGTGTAACTGGGAAAAATCGCCGTTTTATCTTTCCCTAATGTTTTAATAAGCCATTTTGCCAAACCCGATAAATAGTAATTTACGGGAGGGATATTTAAGCGACGAAGCTTAAGGTTAGCATATTTTTCTAACTCATCCAAATACTCATTGATCGTGATAGAAGAAACACTACTCAGATTAAAATCTTCTCCTTCAATCTCTTTAACTGTAATGGCTTTGGTCATCGCACCGGCGACATCATCCACCAAGACAATCGGTAACAGGCGATCGCCATCGCCCCAGATTGAACAGACCGACTTACTTGGCCAACTGGCAATACCCAGATGGCAGGGATCACCACCAGAGCCTAATACCACGGCAGGGCGGAAAATAACCACAGGTAAGCCTTCATTTTTGTGCATTTCTAAGAGTATTCGCTCATTTTCAGCTTTAGCATGAGCATAGGGAATCGCTCGGAGAACTCCATGATGAGGCGGTGTTTTTTCTGTAATGGTTGCCTCTTTTTGTCCGACATCATAAATAGCAATAGAAGAAGTGTAAAAAAATCGTTTAACCTTGTGCTTCATACACAATTTGGCCATTTCAATGGTTGGCTGTACGTCAAGGCTCAAAAACTCCGGCCAATTTTTGCCCAAGTGACGCGCTAAATGATAAACATATTCAATGCCCTCTAGTGCCTCGTCAAGCGTTTCTGGGTTTCTGAAGTCCCCTTTAGCCACTTCTATGCCTAATTCCAGAAGTTCTTGAGGACAATTATTCGGATCTCGTGTGATTAATCTGACACCATAGCCTTCTTTACGAAGAGACTTGACAAGGGCTTTACCGATAAACCCTGTGCCGCCTGTCACTAAGACCGTTGATTTTTCAGTTGGGGTGGGGAAAGTCAATTCCGTCAGGTTTAGGGGCTTTGGCTCAGGTAAATAGGCTTCCTGCGCTATCCATTCCGCTAAAGCGACGGCATCTTCTGCCAATTGAGGAGATATTCGCTCATCTAGCCCCGTTTCTCGGGTTTGGTAAAAGTTGGCAATGGTGCGGGCAATACTATCTTCAAAGGGTGCGCCTCCTTTAGCGAGGCCCACTTTAGCCAAAATGGTACTGCTCATCGTCTCATGAGCTTGTAGGAAACGCTCTTTAGCCATCTTGAGCGTATTAAAATACCGATCTATATCGAGTTGATCAGACGTTTTTTCTTGGAGAGTATAATTATTGTTTTCAAAATCAACGAAAGCGGCACCATTACTACCGCGAACATGAATATAATATTCTGAATAGGCTTCGATAAAGGAAAATCTCATATTGATACTTGTATTGCCTTTCCAGCCCGATATTTCCCACCGTTGATAGAATTCTAAGCCGCGGGGTAAATCGACTTTATCTTTAGCTTCGACGTGGATAGTATCGAGCTTACCCAAGAGGTGCATGACATGAGCAAAGGAATGAGGGGCAACTTCAAAGAGAATGTTTTGAGGGTGTTGTAACATCCAATTGGTAAAAGGACCATTTTTGACGAGACCCAGATTACGATTCCAAACAATGTCAATTTGATCAATTTTACCTAGATAACCCTTTTGAATATCAGTTAATAAGCGTTCATAAGGGCTAGCATAGAGAAAATTGTGGCTAATGCCAATGACTCGATTGGCGACTTGGGCTTTTTTTCTTAAGTCTTGACAATCGACGACTCTGTGACAAAAGGGTTTTTCAATAAAAACATCGACACCTGCCTCTAGTGCTTGAGCAGCAAGGGGATAGTGCAGGGGAGGCGGGGTTAAAATATGAACGACATCGAGAGATTCTGCGGTGAGCATCTCCTGAAGGTTGGTATAAACTTTGGGAATTTGTCGGGCTTGGGCAAATTGTTGAGCCAGCGCCGTGTTTAAATCGCAAACGGAGACGATCTCGACTTGAGGTGCTAATAAGCGTAAACCTTTATAATGGGGATCGGCAATATATCCGGTTCCCACTAGGCCCACTTTAACGGATTGACTGCTTAGATTAAGATTTGTCATAAATTTTAGTCCTTTGCCATAAATTAATCAAAATTGGGTTACCTTCAGGAAGGATCTTAAGCTTTTTTATACTCAATGATGGCATATTCTTTGTTGCGCCAACGGTCTAGGTAATATTTGAGCGCACCTGAAACGCCGGGAAAAGGAGAAAAAGCACAAGAAAGCCCCCAAAATAAGCTTTCAGCCCAAGTGAACTGTTTGTTACGACTTCTATAAGCGACCATCGCCGCAGATAACGGGTAACGGAAAAAAATCAGTAGGGATAATCCTTGGCTAAAGATCGCTAGGGCTAAGCTCACAAAAGGAACGATTAAGCCCCACAAGAAAACCCGTTTGAGTTCTTTGACAAACTTGTATTCGGGAGGGGCGCCGTGCATTTGAGCAACTTGAGCGTAGGCATAGCCTGAGCGTTTGAGGCGTTTCCACCACTGAAAGACGCTATGGATATCCGCATCATGAAGACTGCAATTATGGTCAATTCTCATTAGTTTCCCTTGGGTTTGCTGACGCAATCTGACGGATAGTTCATCATCTTCGGCCGCAATGACGGTATTATCGTAGCCGTTGACTTGTTGAAAAGCCGTCGTTTTAATCATCACTTCTCCCCCAAAGCAAGATATCTCTCCCACATTGCCCATTTGCCATTCCATATCACAAACCCGATTATAGGGACTGCTTTCGGGGTATTTTTCGCGACGCCAACCACAAATGGCGACTACATCAGGGTGTTGAGCAAAGGCTTCAATGGCGTTTTCTAGCCAATTTTCTACTAATTCGCAATCTCCATCCATAAATTGGACAAATTCTATTGCTGGATGTAATTCTAGGAGTCTGGCAAAACCGGCGTTGCGTCCTCTAGCCGCCGTAAAGGGGATGGACAAGTCTAAGTGGACAACTTCTGCCCCTAATGTTCGGGCTTTTTCGCAGCTCTGATCGGTTGAGCCTGAATCAACATAAATGACAGGTGTACCCTCTGGTGCATTGTGTTTGATGGAGGTTAAAGCGTTGATAAGCCTTTGTCCTTCGTTTCTGCCGATGGTAACGATTCCAACTTTAGCCATAAACATATCAATGATAGATTACAAGGAATGGAATGAGGATGATGCTAGCCGAGAGGTGGCGAAAATGAGGACGGGTATCGAGGAAAGCAGATGTTCCGCTTTATCATTGAGTATTGTAAAGGAAAAAACGAACTAAGGCCACCACGATTGCATCAAACTTTTCGCTAAAATTTGCTGTACTAAAGCTTGATCTTCTGGTTCTAATTGTTTATGCCAAGCTTGGGCAACTTCCGTTGGACTGGCTTTTAAATTTCCCCAGACCGATTGACCCAATCCGTGAGCGATTTGTTGCTCTACGGTATGATTCCAAGGCAAGCGACAGAAATCGTAAATTTTGCGGCAATTTTCTTGGGAATTTGCTACCATGTCCTCGTAAATCAGGAGGCGATAATTCGGTTTTTCTTTGCCCTCTCGGTAAATCATCTCGTTATTGAGACACCAAAACCAAAGAACTGCCTCTTTTAAGCTCAGGGCATCGATATCACCGATTCGGTTAGCCCATTGAGGATAGACTTGAACTGCTGTGCGAAGAAGGGTTTTATAAAACTGAGATTCTGCCGCTAATTCAGCGTCGGTGCGTTTCGAGAAAAATCGTTGGAGAGAAGAGTTAAAATAGCCCCCCGGATGGCGTACGATGTGGATGACGGGGATTTGAGGACGTTCATTGAGTAACCAACTGACAAACCAAGCCACTAACATATTAATTTTAAACACGGCACAGGCTTGGGCGAGACGGTCTTCATCGGCTATCCACCGAGGAACTTTCCATTCCCCTCGACGCAATTCAGGGAAAAAAGCTTGTAGCACTTGTCGGGCTTTAGCACGGGTGGGCAAGGTGGCAAGTCCCGATTTTTGAGCGAAGGGATAAATATGTTTTTTCGGGGTTTCAACGTGATGATCCCGTTTACTCATACACAATTTCGCTTGACGAATTTGGCTATCCCATTGCTCTGTCACCGATTCTAGGGCTTTGTCTGAGTACCATAAACGATGAAGATAGGCGAGGCAGGATTCGGGGACTTCATCGGGTTCATTACGGCAATGGGAGAACTCACTGGCATCTAAGATATCCAGCAACCAATTTGTTCCAGAGCGGCCATGACCGACAATTTGAATGTAAGGGGGAATACCAAGGGACATTTTTCTTGTTTTTAGCCGAGATTCAGGATCAATAAAGGAAGAGACCATTTTTTTTATTGTTTCCAAATCAGTTTCTGTCCCAATAATAACCACAGGAAATACATATCTCTAATAAGATAACGTCGCCAAAGACGTTTGGGTTCTGAAAGCAAACGATAAAGCCATTCTAGTCCGATTTTACTTAATAGGCGAGGAGATCGGGGTTTATGGCCGGCTTCAAAATCAATAGCCGCTCCTAATGCCATAAAAATACGAATATTCGGGAGCTGATGGCGATACTTAACGATCCACTTTTCCTGTTTTGGACAGCCTAGCCCTACCACTAAGACGGTGGCAGTAGAATGACGAATTTTGTCGATAATAAACTGACACTCTTCTTCATCCCGCTCAAAACCAAAGGAAGGAGAGTGAGCATCCACGACAATCTTTCGGCCAACGCGGGTGTTAATGTTGGCTTGGGCTTGTTGCGGAATGCCCTGATCCCCTCCTAAGAGGAAAATCTTAATGGCTTCATTATGGCGATGGTATTTACAAAAGGTCGGCAGTAGATCAGAGCCAGCAATTTTAGCCTTAAGGGGTGTACCCAGAAAACGGGAAGCATAGACAAGAATCTGACTATCACAGACTCGATAATCGGCCTGTCGGTAGGCAGACACTAATTCAGGATCTTTGCGTAGCAGCATTAAATGATCAACATTAGGGGTGAAAACAATACCATAATCTAAGCGATGTAAAAATTCTGGCCAAGAAAGATTGTCAATGACAGTATTCAGGATCTTGACTTGGGGGAACTGATGGCGGGAAACAGTGATTTTTGGCATTTTTGGGCTTTTATTTTGAGGAAAAACCTGATGTTCGCGATCGGAAGGCGTGAGAGGGGTACGAGGATGCACCATAAGAGTGTGATCTCCAGAATCAACAACAAGATTTTTAATAACAGTAAAAAATAAGACGGTAGAAATACTACCGCCTTAGGGTCAGGATCTGTGAGCTAAAGGAAGGACAAGGGGAAGATTTAGACGATGGATGACACTTGAATTTTGTTCAACACATAATCATCAGAGCCAATATTGGATTGGACTGTAAAAGTAAACTCAGTGCCGATACCATTAAAAGAAGACACATCTAAGGGCAGAAACTTAGGACTGGTTAAACCATTTCGCGCAATCCAATTCATCCCATCAATGCGAATAGCATAATCATCGTCGTTGTTAGAAGATTTGAAGGTCATCGTCTCAAGTTTAACCGGCCGATCAAAAGTGAGTAAGAGTTCTTCAAGACCACCTGTACCTGTATTGTCGCCACCAGGTCCTTTGCCATCAATTTCAATGTTAAATGGATCGCTGGGATTAGCTTCACCTGCCACGCCGAGACCAAGGTTGGAGCGCATGACATCTTTAGCCACCCCTTCTTCGCTGGCAGTAACAAGAATCCCGACTGGACTGCCTGTTAGGGGATCAATACCTGAAAAATTCAAGGATGCGGCTCGCTGAGTGGCGCCATTAAAGGTGTAGGTAATTAAACCATTTGACAATTGCGTGCCATCATTCTCAACGATTGTCCCCAAACCGGTTGCATCAGCGATGCTTGCCCCAGAAGCGTTCGATAAATTGACGGTGAAGGTTTCATTTCCTTCGATGGCAATGTCGTCATTGATAGAGATACTGATGGTTTTGCTGACTTCGTTAGGGGCAAAGGTCAACGTTCCAGTCGTCTTAACGTAATCCAAGGCACTGGGGAAAAAATTACTCGTGGTTGAAGCCGTACCATCGGCGGTGGCATAGTTCACGCTAACAGGGGAACTGCTGGCGGATGACAAGCTAACCGTAAAAGTGGCAGTGCCGGCGTTTTCATTAACCGTCACATCATTGATAGAGAGAGCAGAAGAAAGATCATCATCGATAATCGTTGCGACCCCTACTCCATCGGCAAGCGTTGCCCCAGTGGGGTTGGATAGGTTGAGGTTGAAGGTTTCTTGTCCTTCTGAAACCGTATCATTGACAATCGCCACGGTGACGGTTTTCGTCGTTGTGCCAGCCGCGAAGGTTAAAGTGCCATTAGTAGCAGTGTAGTCACTCCCACTGACAGCTGTACCATTGCTGGTAGCAAAGTCCACGCTAACTGGAAAGCTACTGAGTGCCGATAAGGCCACGCCAAAAGTGGCGGTACCGTCGTTTTCATTAACTGTTACATCATTGATAGAGATAGTGGGGGGAGGATCATTATCAAGAATCGTTCCTGTGGCTACTCCATCGCCAATATTCGCCCCGATAGCGTTAGAAAGGTTGAGGTTAAAGGTTTCTTGTCCTTCTGAAACCGTATCATTGATAATGGGTACAGTGATTGTCTGACTGGTGGTGCCAGCCGCAAAGGTAAGAGTGCCATTGGTAGCCGTGTAGTCACTGCCTGCTATCGC
>JBGTGT010000034.1:0-32653 GCA_041746575.1 Microcystaceae cyanobacterium | reverse complement strand
ACTTCAAGAAGATAAGCGTTAATATGGGTATTGATTCTGGCGTTTTTAGGGGTCATGTTACTACCTCTTTGTAGATATTATTTTTAACTGCTAAGTATCACAAAAGTTAATTTTGGATAAATAAGTACAAAAACTAATTATCTAAAAAATTGTAGAGATGGGTTTTGCTCCTAAAAGTCTTGTCATTCAAGTCTTATTATTTAGCCCTAATCCACATTAATTTATAATTAAAATTTTCTTGATGTACTTACCCAATCAAACTACTTAAAAATCAAAGCCGTTAGGTGTAGTTGGTAAGACGGGATCTCCTGGCAATCGAACAAACTGAGAGCCTAAGACGAAACTGCCAATGTTGGGAATAGTTGGTAAGACGGGATCTTCTGGCAATCGAACGAACTGAGAGCCTAAAACAAAACTTCTTGAAAAGCTGGAAATTTTCTGCAAGTTAGCGGGATTTAGTCCCCCTTCCGTTAAGGGATCATACATGATAAAAAGTCCCCCAAAAAGTTATATGAGTTACGATAAAGATCAGTAAATACACTGCCTCGATATCCTCTTACTCTAGCCGACCTTTTCTATTCAGTCGCCTATATTCTTGCGACTTTGAACAAAATCTTGCTATGACTTACGAAACTGTTTAGGGTTCATCCTCGTGACTTGGCGAAAACACTTGGCAAAATGACTCGGATTAGCAAAACCACACTCCATCGCGACGAAAGTAATGGTTCGTTCTGGGTTTTTTAGTAAGTGTTTGGCTTGTTCTATTCGTTGACGAATTAAGTATTGATGGGGAGATAATCCAGTAGAGCGTTTAAATAAATGACAGAAATAATATTGACTCATTTTCAGTTCGGTGGCGATGTCATTCAAAGATAAATCTTCACCTAAATGCTCCTGTATATACTCCAGAGCTTGTTTTAACTTTTGTTTGGATAAGCCATCTTCATAGTCTTGAAAATGATGCTTGCGAGTAGAATAATAACGTAGTAGATGAGCCGACAGTGCCGTTGCAATCGAATCGGCGTAGAAGCGACTGCCAACTCCATCCATTTCTAAACTTAACTTGAGTGCTAAACCCATTTGGCAGATTAATCCATCGACTTTTTTCGGTGTTAGTAATAGTTCAATGCGATCAGGGTTCACCGATTCATGGGCAATTTGAGCGAGAAAGGTCGGTTCAAGATAGCACTGAATCAATTCCATTGCTTTAACAGTTGGATGGGAATGGAGGCTAATCGATAAGTCAGCAGGATAGATTTCAATGCAGCCACTGGCAAAATCTTTTTCTTGATAAGAAACCGTCTGCGCACAACCATCTGCAACCAAGTCAAAATCAACCGTCTGATGCCCCAGCGGAATGATGATAAGGTTTTGAGAGTTAGATATTTCCGAAAAATCGAGAGTGGGGAGACGGTAATGGGCTAGCTGAATGTTACTCCAATTTGCTTGAAAACTGCTTAGCATAGGTGGATTTGGCATCAACTTTGTCCAATCCAAATAATCAATCACTACAGGTTGCTTCACAAACATGATCATTTCTCTCTTACAGGTATGTTGTTATTAATGCCATCATGGTTGACATCCTCTTCAGACACAACAAATTCCAGAAGATAAGGATTGATAGGAAAATTAGTTTTTTCGTTTTCAATTGGCATTTTAATCCCTCACGTTGGAAATTACTATCAACAGTGAGTCTTGAAATTGTACAATTGATAAAGCTAAAAGATTTGACCTTTAGTTTGGGTTTAAATCTTTGAAGACTAAGCAGAATTGTGTGTCATCTAGAGAATATATATAGATTAACTACGACGACCTTGCTTTGTCAGTCGGTAAAAAGTCAGTAAAAAGTCAGATCAAATTGTCATGCTTTCTCGGCAATTCAGTACGCTTTAGCACTTTGAAAGTAAAAGGTATTTAAAGTTTACTCAGATTTGGGCTGAGGTAAAACATAAATTAATCCAGAAACAAGGGTTAAAATGACCGATAACCAGAAGCTTATTAAAGTGAGTAAATTCCACTGAGAAGTAAGGGGGGCAATTAATAAAGCAATAGCGGCCATTTGACTGACGGTTTTGGCTTTTCCCCAGATGTTTGCGCCCTGAATGGTTGACTCTCCACTTAATTGCGGATTAACTCGCCAACCGGCGATCGCTAATTCCCGCAGAAGAATTAAGAAAACCCCCCAAGCAGGAACTTGTTTTAACTGAATTAAAATCAAAAGAGGAGCTAGAATTAAGAGTTTATCCACCAAAGGATCTAGAAATTTTCCTAAGTCAGTTACTTGATTGAGTTTGCGCGCTAAGTATCCATCTAACCAATCTGTCAAACAAGCGACGAGAAAGAGGATAACGCTGATCCAGCGATGATTAAAAGTAGGATTTTGCAGTAAAACAAACAAAAAAGGCAGTACCATTAAACGAGAAAAGGTGATCCAAGTCGGTAAATTCATCTTTTATTTTTATCAAGAATTATCTTATTTTAGGACTCCTAATCAAACGTAAGATACTCAATGCCTCCCGCCTAACGACGAATCCCTTGTTTAAGATTATCATTGCCTTGCGTAGTAACTGCTGTACCTGTTCTGAATTCTGATAGGTATCATAAGAAGAGGAGGAGACAGAGACCTCTAAGGGGGAAAAATTCATAAAATCCTGAAAGCTTTAATTTCCCTTTAAATATTTTGTGTCTATACTAGATTAGAGAATAACTAAAAATTTTTTGCTAAATAGTTGCTAACAAGCTTGTAAAATCGTGGAATGGTTGATTTTTATCTTTTTATTGGCGTTAGTCCCTTCCTTAGTCGCTTTTATTTTAGTCCGTCGTGAAAAACAACGGTTTAACGAAAGAATGAGGCGAATCCGACGACGGTATCAATATTATCAGCCGGTAAATCCCCCTTTATCCTCATTGGATAGATATCAAAAAGCGATCGGAGATACTACTTGTTGTTACAATGCTCATTCTGCCTATCTTCGCTGTGCTGTTAATCCGAGTGGCCCCTGTGAAGATTGTCCCTTTTATCAGAAGCGATAACTCGCTATCACCTACTTAAATGAGAATTAGCCCCAAATATCGCCGAATAAACCCTAAAAACTCGGTACTAACTTGCTTTGACGCATTCATCTAGAAAGGCAAGAGGGAATGGAAAATCATCATTAACCTTATCCCTCATCTCTCAGATCAAGCGGCTTTTTTTGCTCTACTTAAAGGATCCATTTGTCTCTCTAAGTATTTAAACAATAGGGAGGACAAACTGGTTAAAATAAGGTAAAACAAGGCAACCACAATATAAACCTCAAACGCTTGATAAGTACTCGCTACAATCAGCTGTCCTTGACGGAATAACTCCACAAAACCGATAACTGCCGTCAAACTCGTATCTTTGATCAAAGTAATGAATTCATTGCCCAAAGGGGGTAAAATACGGCGAAAAGCTTGGGGAAAGACGACTTCTTTCATCGTTTGTAGGGGACTCATTCCCAGCGATTCACAGGCTTCCCATTGCCCTCTGTCAATTGATTGAATCCCCCCTCGAATAATTTCCGCTAAATAGGCGGCAACGTTGAGACTTAAGGCGATAATGGCGGCAGGAAAGCGATCTAAGCTCCATTGTATGCCCAACTGCTGAAATAAAGCCGGTAAGCCGAAATAAATGATAAATAACTGCACCAACATCGGTGTGCCACGGAAAAATTCCACATAAAAACGGCAAATTGTGCTGAGAATTTTATTGGATGAAATCAAAGCCAACGCCACCAAAGATCCACCGATCATCCCAAAAAACACGGAAAATGCCGTTAGAAGTACGGTTAATAACGCTCCTTGAGGTAAACGGCGAAGCAGTTGGACGAATACGGATTCTGTCTGACCATTTGGGGTTGCGGTTACTGCGCCAGACTCTTTAATAAAGCTACTGGTTAACCCTTCCATTGCAGGGGCAATTAAAGGCAACTGAGGCGGCTCACCAGCGAACCATTTCTGATAAATGGATTTATATTGCCCACTTTCTAAGATTTTGAATAAACCATAGTTAATCAATTGCCGATTTTCGGAACTTTGAGGTAAGGCAATACCGTAGAATTCTTCGGTCACCAATTCCCCAACCACTTTTACCCCTTTTAGTCCTGCCTCTTTAATAGCGTAAAGCGTTACCGGCCCGTCATTGACTACCGCATCAACCTTGCCGTTGACTAATTCTTGAAGTGCAAGAACCGCAGAGTCAAATTCAGTAATTGCGGCACTGGGGATTTTTTTTGCTTCAATTGCCCCCGTTGTGCCGATTTGTACGGCAATTTTCTTATTTTTAAGATCTTCAAAACTTTCAATGGTAGTATTATCTTCCCGAACAGCGATCGCTAAACCGGCTTTAAAATAGGGACTGGAAAAACCCACCGATTGAGCGCGTTCTGAGGTAATGGTTATGCCGCTGATAGCCGCATCAATTGTATTGGACTGAAGAGCAGGAATAATGCCATCAAAGGGTAATCCTTCAAATTCTACTGTAACCCCGGCGGCTTTGCCAATAGCGTTCATTACGTCAATATCAAACCCTTGCAGGCCACTACCGTCATCTGATTGCATTTCAAAAGGGGGAAAGGTCGGTTCAGTTGCCACTTTCCACACCGCCACAGTGGGGGTTTGAGAGTTAACGGGGATTGCCCCAAGGGATAAGATAAACCAAAAACTAATTAGGGCTAAACTGAGCAGACTGAATCCTCTAAAACGTCGTAATTTAGCTAAAATCACCGTAAATTGTACTCCTCACCTTTGTGTAACAAGCAATAAATTATTTTGTTTAAGTATCAAGGGTAAAGCTAAGGTGAAATGTAGTAGGCGATACAATAAACTTTAAAAAATTAGAATAACTTGATGGAAAACTAAAAAATCTCGTGAATTTAAGCTATGTCTGACCCCATCATTGTCTGTGACAATTTACAGAAAAATTTTGGATCTCTCAAAGTTCTCAAGGGTGTGACAGGAACACTTCATAAGGGAGACGTGGTTTCGGTCATTGGCCCATCGGGTTGTGGAAAAACGACTTTTATTCGTTGTTTGAATCGTTTAGAAGCTATTAGCGGTGGCAAATTGACGGTGATGGGCATGGATATGTCTGCCCCGAAACTCAGTCAGACGGCGTTAAGAAAAATGCGCAGTAAGGTCAGCATGGTGTTTCAGCATTTTAACTTGTTTCCCCATCTGACAGTCTTACAGAATTTAATGTTAGCTCCCTGTAAAGTCTTACATCTATCTGAAGCGGAATCGAGAGAACGGGGCATAAATTACTTAGAAAAAGTAGGATTAGGAGCTAAAGCGGATTTTTACCCCGATCAGCTTTCAGGAGGACAAAAACAACGAGTAGCGATCGCCCGAAGTCTCTGCATGAAACCGGAAGCGATTTTATTTGATGAACCCACCAGTGCCTTAGATCCAGAATTGGTCGGAGAAGTCTTAAGCGTAATGAAACAGTTAGCTGAAGAAGGCATGACCATGGTTGTGGTTACCCATGAGATGCAGTTCGCCCGTGAGGTATCTAATCGAGTCTTATTCTTTAATGAGGGGATTATCGAAGAAGACGGTCACCCTGAAACGGTTTTTTATAATCCGAAAAGCGATCGCCTAAAAGCCTTCTTAAGTCGGATTAATCATTAAAATTAAGAAGTCAGTGCAATGGGTGGCCAGATCGATCTTTATTTGCTTAAAATGGAGATCTATTGTTGCTGTATGGTAAAACGGGTCTTATGGCAGAACCTGAAGAAAAAAACATTATTCCTGTGAGTCCTCAAACGGCTTTGGTGATTATTATCGCACTTTTGCTAATTCCCTTATTGTTAGCGGGGTTCTTCTCCCACTAAAGGCGTAAGATGAGCAATGTTGCCCACCTTTGCTTGTTTCCCGCTTAACTTTGCGCTTCTGTTAATTCAATCACCCGATTATCAATATCTTTTACCAAGAAATTGAGGGGTTTACTGCGCCGGATTTTATATTTTAAGCGTCTTGACTGGACTCGTAATAAAATTTCTTCTAAGCAGTCGTGATCAAAACAAACATGGCGTTGTACATTTTTTTGTCCATATTTAGCCCCCGAAATGATGTGTAATTGAGTATTTTTCTTCAATTGATACCATAAACCCTCTGTTCCTTGTAAGGGAGTTGTTCCCGTTGGGCTTAGATTGGAATAATATAAAGGATCAACTCCGGCTGTTCCCAGACTTTGTTCATAGTTGTAATAATATTGCAGGGGAACATCTGCGATCGCTAGATTCAACAATCCTTCATAGAATTGTTTAGCGACTTCTAAATCCGATACCATAATCGTATAAACCTTAGGCGCACTGGTTAAAAACATCCACATGGCTAAAGCATAAGCCCCCAAGAGCATTACCATGATCCCTTGCGTCGAAAAAAGGCTATCTATTGGCAAAAATGCTCCCAAATAAAGATTATTTACTGTCAAATGAATCATAGACATTCTAAAGTTAACATCTCTGTATTTTTACATTTTGACATATCCTATCTTAAAATGCCGCTTTCGGCCGAGGAAGTTAACTTAGAATCAAGAAAAAAATTGTTTTTTCAAACTTTTTTATGGTTACCCGTCAAAATTTTCAACGCGCTTCCCTTAACTTATCTTATTTAGAATGGAACCAAGGAAGTGAACCCTTGTTATTATTACACGGCATGGCGGATCATGCCCTAGTTTGGTCTAATTTGGGAGACGATTTACAATCCCAATATCATATTATTGCCCCAGATTTACGGGGTCATGGAGACAGTAGTAAGCCGGAAAGTGGCTATCGTTTTGAGGATTATATCGAAGATTTGACGGCATTAATGGCGCATTTAGGTTGGACATCTGCTCATTTTCTCGGTCATTCTTGGGCGGTCAAAATTCTCACTCTTTGGATTAAGCAAAGTCCTCAATTGTTTAAGAGTTTAATATTCGTTGATCCTGTTTTTATTCAACGGTTTCCCCGATGGTTTAAGATCACTTTTCCTATCTTTTATAAGGGACTGCCTTTTTTGCGGGCAATGGGGCCGTTTAATCGTTATGAAACGGCTGAAAAGTTTGCTCGTCGATTAAAACAATATCGGGGATGGAGTCCTTTACAAGAACAAGTCTTTAAAGCGGGAATAGAACGAAAAAAAGAGGGAACATGGGGTAGCAAATTTACGATTGCCGCTCGGAACGAAATTTTTAATGAAGTGATGTTATACGATGGATTAACGGAAGAAATAACAATCCCTACCTTGTTGATTAAACCTGAGCAAGGACTCAATCGCACAGCATGGCAATTAAGATCCTTTTGCCAATATTTTAAAAACCTACAAATTCTGGAAGTTTCTGGAAATCATTGGGTATTTCTAGAACATTCCGCAGAATTCAATCGAATTGTTGCTCAATTTTTACAACAACAAGGCGACTCCGACACAAAATTGTAGATTCTTACTGCCAAATTCGACATCTACAATTGTCGTTAATTTTAGGTTATACTATTAGTCGAACATTACGGGATGTAGCGCAGCTTGGTAGCGCGCCTGCTTTGGGAGCAGGATGTCGCAGGTTCAAATCCTGTCATCCCGATTATCTTTAAATGTACAGTGACTAATTATAGGTCATCGGTAATGGCTCAATATTGATCAACTTGCGGAGAATGATATCCAAAAGACGAGGTTTAATTTGAGCGAATTCAAATGGTAGAAAGGCTTCTAAAATTGCGATAAGCTATGGTTAGCGAGACTTTTAAAGGGCAACACCAACTTGTCATTATGTCATATAATGTGCCACAGTACAGTACGCTTACTTATTGCGATGATTCAAGCAACTTCTAGAAAGACGTCCTCTGTTCCCCTAAAAAGACTTTTAGAATATGGACAAGATTATCGTAACAAATTCTATTTAGCAGGTCTTTGTTCGATTCTTAATAAAATTTTTGATCTGGCGCCACCGGCTTTAATTGGAGCGGCGGTGGATGTAGTGGTCAAACAACAAGATTCTTTGATTGCTCGATGGGGTGTTAAAGACGTTTTTTCACAACTTTTAATCTTAACGTTTCTATCGTTTATTATTTGGGGTTTGGAATCTCTTTTTGAATATTTATATGCTCAATTGTGGCGTAATTTAGCCCAAAATCTCCAACATCATCTAAGAATAGATGCTTATACACATATCCAAAATTTGGAACTCTCTTATTTTGAGGAAAAAAGTACAGGGGAATTATTATCTATTTTAAATGATGATATTAATCAGCTCGAACGCTTTTTAGATGTGGGCGCAAATGAAATATTACAAGTTTTAACGACTGTTTTGGTAATTGGAGGAGCATTTTTTATCCTAACCCCTGATATTGCTTGGATGTCTATTTTACCCATTCCCTTCATTTTATGGGGATCAGTCTATTTTCAGAAAAAACTTGCGCCTTTTTACGGCAATGTTAGGGAAAAAGTAAGTGAACTTAATAGTCAACTCAGTAACAATTTGGGTGGAATTGTAACGATTAAAAGCTTTACTTCAGAACAATATGAAATTGAACAAATTAGACAGAGAAGTGAAGCCTATCGTCGCAGTAATCAACAGGCTATTAAACTTAGTGCGGCTTTCGTTCCCCTTATTCGTATTGTTATTTTGTTGGGATTTACTGCCATTTTACTTTTTGGCGGCATGAAAGTTGTCAATGGACAATTGGCAGTAGGAACATATAGCGTTTTAGTCTTTTTGACACAAAGATTACTTTGGCCGTTAACGGGATTAGGACAAACTTTAGACCTTTATCAGCGAGCAATGGCTTCGAGTAAACGCGTGTTTAAGTTACTGGATACACCCGTTAAAACTTATGTGGGTTCTATTCCTTTACTTTCTTACGAAATTAGAGGTGAAATTATTTTTGACAATGTTACGTTTGCCTATCCAAATCGTTCTCCTATCTTACGCCATTTATCCCTAAAAATTCCTGCCGGTCAAACCATTGCAATTGTAGGTTCAACGGGAGCAGGGAAAAGTACTTTAGTTAAATTATTGTTACGTTTGTATGAAATTCAAGACGGTTCGATTACGCTTGATGGTCTAGATTTACGCAATATTGTCTTAGCGGATTTACGTCAAGGGATCGGTTTAGTGAGTCAAGATGTCTATCTTTTTCATGGCACAGTCAGAGAAAATATTGCTTATGGTACACCGAATGCCAATTTTATGGAGATTGTACGGGTTGCAAAATTAGCTGCAGCGCACACTTTTATTGAAACGTTACCTCAGGGTTACGATACGATTGTCGGAGAGAGGGGTCAAAAATTATCAGGAGGACAGCGACAACGGTTAGCCATCGCTCGTGCTTTACTGAAAAATCCGCCTATCTTAATTTTGGATGAAGCCACGTCCGCCGTAGATAATGAAACAGAAGCGGCAATTGCCCGCTCTTTAGATTTAATTACCCACAATCGTACCACTATTGCGATCGCTCATCGTCTCTCCAGTATTCGCCATGCCGATTGGATTTATGTCTTAGAAAACGGCACCGTGGTTGAACAAGGTACCCATGCACAATTAGTCCAAAATAATCAGATTTATGGCAATTTATGGCGCGTTCAAACGGGAGAAAAATAATCAATCAATCTCTTGATAAACATAGTGCGCTATATTCCTTATGGCACAAGCGTTTCAGTCTTTTGGCTGATTTAACGTAAAGAAATGTTGCAATCTTTGCTAAAAATTGTTACATTTAGTTCAGAGTACTTGACTTCACTGCACTCATTGTAATAAGGAGAAAATCCCATGGAAACCAAAGGCGCCAAATTTGGCTTTACCCACTTTGCTGAAAATTGGAATGGCCGCTTAGCGATGTTAGGCTTCGTAATCGGTATTGTGACCGAGCTTTTAACAGGTAAAGGCATCCTCGCTCAATTAGGAATCATGTAATTTACTCATTAACCTAATTCCCTCCGTTGTTGTCAAGAAGTAGCCAGAATCTCTCAGACTCCTTGCTAAACTATCCGCAAAGCAAGGGGTTTTTTGTGTAATTGATAAATGACTAAAGGGTTACTTCATATCAGCGATCGCACTTCTTGCCATAGCCGCAATGGACTGGTCCGTCGCTTTCGGCAGCTGATAATAGGTACCTCCTGCTCTTTGCGCCAATTCCTTGCCAAACCCCGTCGAAACAAACTTTTTCTCTGTATCAATCACCAACAATTGCATCCCCACTCCTCGAATTTTTGCCGCAATTTCCAGTAATTCTGCCTTAATATCAGGTTTTTCTTCAGGCAAAGGTTCCCCCAAAGATCGCCCCAATGGGATATTTCCCCGTCCATCCGTAATCGCCACAATCACCACTTGCCCGATATCCCCCGACAGTTTTGCATTCATCCCCACATGAACTGCCTGTGTTAAGCCATGGGCTAACGGTGAACCCCCACCACAGGGTAAAGTTTCCAAGCGTTTTTTCGCCAAGGCAATTGAACGGGTAGGCGGCAGTAAAACGTCCGCTTTTTCGCCTCTAAAGGGAATTAGCGACACTTGGTCTCGATTTTCGTAGGCTTCCGTCAATAAGCGCATCACTGCACCTTTTGCCGACTGCATTCGATTCAAAGCCATTGAACCCGACGCATCCACGACAAAGACAATTAATGCCCCTGCTTTTCTCGCGAGACGTTTTGACCGTAAATCCCCCTGTTCGACGATGACATTCCGCCCCGGATGGCGCAAACGACGGGCTTTTTGGTAGGGTGCGGCTGCCCTTAAAGTCGCATCGACAGCAATACGGGTGACTTTGCCTTTAGGTAACATGGGTTTTATATAACGGCCTCTGTCTGCCGAAAAGATGAGACTGCGCGCTCCCGATTTGCCTTGACGTTGAGCCATTTGAGCAAAATAAAGAACATTAGGGTCTAAAATAACCCCTTCTACATCAAAAACAAATTCTTCAGGTAAGCTGGGAGGATCTTGCTGTTGATCTTCAGGTTTTTCTTCGTCTTCCTGTTCTTCCTCTTGATCTTGTTGATTTTCGTCTTGGGGTTGTTGAGGGGGAGGAGGGGGTGGAGGTTGCATCTCATCAGGAGGCGGCGGCATCAAGATAGACCGAGGAACAATGACAAATTCAACGGCTTTTCGCAAATCGTCCGCGTTTACCCGCTCTCTTCCCTCTAAAGCGGCGACCACTTTTGCAACTTTAACAGCAAAAATTTCAGCGCGATGGCCTTCTACTCCTCCTCGAATTGCTTCTTCGACTAAATAGTGAATTTGATCGGGGGTAATTTGTACTTCTTTTAACCATTCTCTGGCTAAAATAATATCAGTTTTCAATTGGTCTAATTCTTCACCATATTGACTGATAAATTGTTGAGGAGAAAGTGCATAATTAATCGCTTGATCAACAGCATGAACCCTTTGATCTAAAGATAAAACACCATCGGCAGATAAGGCAATGGCAATTCGATCTAATAAGTGAGGTCTTAAATCGCCTTCTTCGGGGTTATAAGTGGCAATGAGTAAGGATTGGCAGGGATGTTGAAAACTAATACCTTCCCGCTCAATTTGATTTTTCCCGTCACTGATGACGGTTAATAATTGATTCGCAATTTGATCATCTAAAAGATTAATTTCGTCAATATATAATACGCCTCGGTGTGCTTTTGCCAGTAATCCGGGTTGGAAAATAGGTTCACCTTGCTTAACGGATTCCTCTACATCTACTGACCCCAAAAGGCGATCTTCGGTCACGCCTAACGGAATTTGCACAAAAGGCGCAGGAATCACCTCGGTTGGAATATCAGCATGATTCAAATATTGTTCCTTTGTGGCATCATCCCATGTGTTGGGGTTGCTGGGATCACAATTAAAGGAATTATCCTTAATAACCTCAATCGGCGGCAATAGTGCATGAATTCCCCTTGCTAAGACGGATTTTGCGGTTCCTCTACGGCCTGCAATGACCACACCGCCTAAAGCAGGGTCAACCGCCACCAGTAATAAGGCTAGTTTGATCGCCTCTTGACCAACAACAGCAGTAAGGGGGAAATTTAAGGGTTGTGACGTGAGAGTCGGCATTGAATTCGCATTAAGGTGACAGTTTCTTATTATATCAATGGTTGGTTTGAAATTTTAATAATATTCTTGATTTTTATATTTTCAACTGAATTAACTTAAGGTTTTTGCCAAATGGTAATACTTTTACGCAAAGCAGTTCTTCCCTATTTATCCCTCTGCTAACGACGATTTCCCTTGAGTTGGGTCAATGTATACACAGCGATAGGAATAAAATCTCTAAAATTTAACTAATTGGCATAAATTCAAGGTATCACTCTTTAGAAAGAGATAATAAGGCAAAAAATAGGCATGGCTTCATTCTGTAGATAGTTACTATAAGCGAAAGGATTCTGCAAGATGAGTTTAATTCGACCAACTGCGAATTTTTTTCTCAAGACGTTTACAAAATGAGCCGCAAAACTTTAATAAAACTACTAATTGAAACTTTTCGAGAATGGCAAACAGATGAGGCTTCCCGTTTAGCTGCCTCTTTAGCTTATTATACCAGTGTTTCCTTAGCGCCTTTGCTCATTATTGTCTTAGCGATCGCAGGAGCAATTTTTGGAGAGGAAGCAGCAAGGGGTGAGATTGTCAGTCAAATTCAAGGATTAGTAGGTATAGATGGCGCAAAAGTCATAGAAACAGCTATCGAAAGCGCAAATAAACCAAAAATTAGTAGCATTGCCTCGATTATTAGTATTATTGTTTTATTGTTTGGGGCATCAGGTGTTTTTGCAGAACTACAAGCTGCGCTCAACATAATTTGGGAAGTCAAAGCAAAACCGGGACAGGGAATGGGTAATTTTATTCGTAAGCGACTTTTATCTTTTTCGGCGGTTTTAGGTATCGGTTTTTTATTACTGGTTTCTTTAGTAATTAGTGCAGTTTTATCGGCCTTAAATGTCTACTTAAGCAGCCTTGTACCGGGGATTGATTTCTTATGGCAAATCCTCAACTTTGTTCTTTCTTTTGGGGTTATTACCCTCCTTTTTGCATTGATGTACAAGTATCTTCCAGATGTGAAAATAAGCTGGCGTGATGTGATGATGGGAGCGGCTATGACGGCTTTGCTTTTTACAATTGGCAAATTTGCACTGGGGCTTTATATTGGTCGAGGAAGTTTTGGCTCAGCTTACGGGGCGGCAGGATCTTTAATTGTTATTTTAGTTTGGGTTTATTATTCAACACAAATTCTCTTTTTCGGTGCAGAATTTACTCAAGTTTATGCCAAGCGATATGGCTCAAAAATTGTTCCCAATAAACACGCTGTTCGCATTAATGAACAGGAAGAAAATGAAGATTCGCCGTTTCAATCTAAATCGAAAAGGTGAGGTTTTGCTCAGTACAGAACAAAAAATAAAAAGAGAGATTGCCAAGTAAAATAGGGGAAAGATTTCATCAAAAGTTACCCTACTATTCACTTAAAATAATCCTGATTCATAGGATAAACTGCTGCAATTCTTATTAGCAATTTACCGCAAAATAGACTGAATTAGCTTTGATCAAACTTTTGAAATTTTTGCTTGAAGGCGTCTTGGGCTTGTTGAAATCCTTCAGAGAGTTGCTTTAGGGTTTGCTCATATTGATCTTGTGCTTGTTTTAAACTTCCATTGATTTGCTCTAACCCTTGTTTATGCTGTTCCTGTGCTTGAGAAAATCCTTGTTTTGCTTGATTAACACCCGAAGTGTATTGCTGTTCTGATTGCTGAAAAGCTTGATTTGCTTGAGCAAAATATTGAGAATTTTGTGAGGCGGCGATAGCTATATTAGGTATCATTGTCAAGGTCAAAAAAAGACTTAAAATCAATCCAATAAAAATACGAATATTCACTGGGTCATACTCCTAATTAGTTATTACTTTATACACTCTACAACTTCTTTCAAAAAATGGGTCAAACTTCCGAAATATTTTAAGCGTTCTCTGATTTGAGCAATTCTCTAGGGGGGATAACCCTATTGAAATTCAGAAAGGATTAGCTGTTACAATAAAATTAAATGCAATGCCGTATAAATTGATACCGCAAGGAGGATAGTCCCTAATGTTTACCAAAATTTATCGCAAGCTTCAGCCCGTTTTCCGATTTTTTCTCGAAAAGCCGTCTGCTAAAGGTAACTGGAAGTGGGTCATAGATAACCAGCGTGATTCAGAGATAGATACAGAAAAACAACAATCCCTAGCAGATTCTCCTCAAATGTATCTCCCTTATCAGTTAAATTACTTCACTCGCTCGTCAGAATCAGCGATTTCGCAGGATAATGCTTGGAATGCGGCAAGATTGATTAAACTGAGTAATTATTTAGCGAAGGCTTACAATTTGGGTGCCAAAGAAATTCCGACTCCTAAAAGAGAGGAAAATTAAGCGATCAAGTCATCAATCCTTTGACGCTTATCGTAAGGTGTAAAGTTTGCGCTCTGACGACCAAAATTGAGGTTTTTTTAGGGAGTGGTTTTAGATTCGGGTTTTTGGGATTCTAAGGTCACTTTTTCGGCTTGAGATGCCAGTAATGATAACCGTTGAGCGATTTCTACTCGTTGATTAACTAAATAGACGCTAACAAGGGTTAAACTCACTCCTATCCATTGAAAGGTCGTTAATTGCTCATGGAGGAAGATATTGCTAAATAAAAGCGCAAAAACAGGGGCCAAAAAAATCAATGCACTCACACTGGTTAAATTGCCATTCGCCGCCAAGAAGAAAAATAACCCGTAGGTGACGGCAGTACCAAATATAGTGGCATACCCCATACCCAACCATCCCTCAGGAGAAAGGTTTTGCCATTGGTTTGATTCCCAAACAAAAGATAGGATAAGTAGAGGAATTCCTCCTAAAAACAAGTGCCATCCCGTTGCCATGACAGGGTCGGCATATTTTTTAACAATACGGATAATAATCGTTCCAAAAGACATATATAAGGCCGCGCAAATCATCAACAATTCACCGCTAGTGAGAAAATTTTCGAGGGTAAAACTGGAAGCAGAAATAGGCAAGCCATTCCCTTGCAAAAGACTAGTAATCCATTCTGTCGGCAATCCACACAGACAAATCCCGATTAATCCGATCGCTAATCCTAACCAGCCCCATAAACCGATGATATCGCCAAAAATCCAGTTAGCGAGTAGGGCAACCACTAACGGTTGAGCATCAATTAAAACTGCTCCTAATCCTGCGCCTGTATGCACTAACCCAGTGGTTAAAAATCCTTGAAACATGGCACCGTCAATAATAGCAAAGAGCAAAATCCAAAGCCATGCTTTCCATCCTTGTGGTTGGGGGACTTTAAAAACACTTGACAGTAAAATTAACAGGATTCCGGCAGGAACTAAGCGAAAAGATGCTAAAAAGAGGGGGGTAGTGTCGGGCATAATGTATTTCATCACTACCATTGCTGTCGCGAGGAAGAAAAAGGGCGCAATCAGCACAAGAGGAGATTTAGACAAATCGTCGGTTTTCAGTTTAAGTTCCATAAGTCGGTTACGTTAGGAGGAAGGGGGAATTAACCCGAATCATGCTGATAGTGGTGATTTGATTCATGTTCCCCAATTTTAGAGTAATCTCCCCAGATAAATGTCTAAAATTTTACAAAAAAGGAGTTTTCCCGACTCTATCTTAGATAAACGACGAAAGTTTATTTAACCGTTGCATTATTCATTGCGGAGATGCAGTCATCGCAGGCTCCGACTTTTCAAGCCGGCGTACCGATGACTAATTTGCCATCTTCCATGTGTACAATGCGATCGGCAACATCTAAAATACGATTATCGTGGGTAACTAATAAAATGGTGCTTTTTTGCTCTTTTGCTAGTTTTTGCATTAAATCAACGATATTTCGTCCTGAATGACTATCTAGTGCCGCCGTTGGTTCATCAGCTAAGACGATCGCTGGATGGGATACCAATGCTCTAGCAATAGCCACTCGTTGTTTTTGTCCCCCCGAAAGGTTATCAGGGTAATAGTGAAGATGCTCCTCTAAACCCACCTTTTCTAACATTAGCGTTGCTCGTTCTACGCGCTCAACCCGAGAGAATTTTCCTTGTACTTCTAATCCCATTTGAACATTTTGTAAGGCGGTTAAACTGCGATGTAAATTATGGGCTTGAAAGATGTAACCATTGTGTCGTCTGGCTTGTACTAATTGTTCGGTGGTTGCCCCACAAAGTTCTTTACCCAAAAGACATAAACTACCGGATTGGGGCGATCGCAATGCGCCAACAAGGGTTAAAAGGGTGGTTTTTCCTGAACCTGAAGGTCCAGTCATTAAGACAATTTCTCCGGCTTTAATCTCTAAATTAATTTCAAATAGGACTTGTTTTTTTAGTTCTCCTTGACCAAAATAATGGTTAAGATCATGAATCGAAATGACGACTTCTTGTTGAGGAAAGGTGTTCATAGAAATGATGAATGATAACGATTAAGCCCTTAACGCCTTTTCATTTTTAATTCATTTATTCGGTAGAAATGGCGTTATTTAACGATTTTTAAAAAATATCGGCTGGATCTGCTGATTGTAGTTTACGGGTAGCAATCATCCCCGAAAGCGTACACATGACTAAGGTTAATAAAAAGATAGCGATGGCTCGTCCAAGGGTGATATAAAGGGGTAAGGCAGTGGCTTTGCGGGCTAGTTGATATAATCCCCAAGAAACCCCTAAACCGGGCAAAAAACCACAAACGGCTAGAATCAAGGCTTCTTCAAAAACAATGCCGAGTAAATAAGCGTGACGATACCCCATCGCCTTAAAGGTTGCATATTCTGCTAAATGATCGCTGACATCTGTCGACAGAATTTGATAGACAATCACCACGCCGACAATGAATCCTATCACCATGCCAAAGCCAAAAACAACACCTACAGGACGATTTTTGCCCCAATAGGTTTTTTCAAAGGCTATAAACTCTTTTAATGTCAGAATCTGGACATCTTTTAAATCAGCAAAATAGCGATTTAGTTTCTCTTTGACTTGATTGATCTCGGCATCAGATTGTAACTGTATTAGTCCCAAACTGACTGTTCCTGCTTGTTTTTTGGGAAATAATCGCAAGAAATTTTGACCACTGCCAATTAAGGTTGCATCTGCTCCAAAAGAAGCTCCTCCTTCAAACAATCCCGCAATTCTAATCGTACGTCTTTCGATTTCAGTTGTCACCGTTTGTCCTTCTTCATAGGCGGCGATCGCCTTTTGATATTCCCCTCTGGATTTACGATCAAAAAGGAAGGTATCAGGAAGTTTAAGCGCGTTCAAATGGGAATTAATTTCGGGCAAATTAAAGGCAGGACGATCTAAATCCATGCCAAGCACCATAATTGAGGTAGGTTGCTGTGTTTGGGGATTTTTCCACTGAACAGAATTAATATACAACGCTTCTGCCGAAGCCACCCCCGGTACATCCATCGCTTGATAAAGTCGTCGTCGGGGAAAGGTGGATAAGGACGTCCAATTTAGGGCTTGAGGATTCATCATTACGAGATCGGCCTTTAAACTCCGATGAAAAAGGACGCTACTGTCAAATAAAGCACCTAGAAACCCTAATTGCATAAAAATTAAGATGTCTGCAAAGGCAATTCCTGAAATAGCGGTAATTAACCTTGTTTTATCGTGTTTAAGCTGAAGGAAGCCTAAAGGGGTTCGATCTTGTAGGATTTTGAGGATATTTTTCATGGTATTTTTTTAAGGCAGTAAATTTAAGGCAAGAAAAATGTAAATGCCCTGAAATATTGCAAAAAATTACAAATTGATGGTTACAGTTACTAAAAGATTGGTTAAGTCGGTTACTTTCTGACGAGAGGATTCGTCGAGATTAATGCGGACTTCAACCACCTTAGCGTCAATATTGGCGGTAGGATCGGTGTTAATTACTTGTTGTCGTTGAATTTCTAGCCCAATCTTCTCGACTGTGCCTTCTAGCGTTTCGTTAATCGCATTACTGGTAATTTTTGCCTGTTGACCTATTTTGATCTTTTGGATATCGCTTTCATACACTTCCGCAACAACATCCATTTGATGGGTTTGCCCTATTGTCATAATACCATCATTAGCTACTTTTTCGCCTTCAAGGGTTAAAATATCTAAAATTTGACCATCTTGAGGAGAATTGATAATACTAAGGTCTAAATCCGCTTTTGCTTTGACTACAGCTGACTCTGCTTCTTTTAATTCTGCTTCTGCAACAGCCACATCCACGGGACGAACTTCCGCAATACGATTTAATTCGGCCATAGCGGATTGAATTTGTTGAGTGAGTGTATTAACGGTTTCATTCGCTTGGGCTTGATTTTCGCGGATTTCTTGGGTTAAGGTGGCAATCGTTTTGTTAAAGGTGGCTTTTGCTTCACTCAGTTGTGTTTTCGAGCGATCTAAGGTTAAGCGGCGTGCATCTAAATCAGATTCAGAAATAGCCCCATTCTGTGCTAATTGTTGATAACGTTGGAATTCTCGCTCGGCATTGCTTAATTCGGCTTTTAATCGCTCAATCGTCGCTATTTGTTCGGCTTTTTCGCCCTGCAGTTGTGCTGCCAAACGAGTAATTTTGGCTTGATCGGTGATTTTAGAGCCTTGTAATTCGGCTTTTAATTGTTCAATCGTCGCTTTCTGGGCGTTTATTTCACCTTGTTTTGCGCCTGCTTGAATTTGCGATAATTTAGCTTGAGCAACATTGACTTTCTCTTGTGCTTGTTTAAGGGTAGCAGATGCCGAATCGTAACTCTCTAAAAGAGCGATTTTTTGCCCTTTTGTCACGGTATCCCCTTCTTTGACGAATAATTCTTTGAGGCGATCGCTTGGCGTCGTTGTGGCCGCAGAAATGGCAACGACTTCACCCCTCGGTTCTAATCGTCCTAAGGCGGTTACAGTCTGAATTTGGGGAATACTGTCAAGGGGAGGGGTTTCGCTGTTGGGCGGAGATGATGAGCGAAGATGATAAACGCTGATTCCCCCTATTCCTAAGAGGATAAGTATCGCCACAACCGTCATAGGACGTTGCCAAGATTTAGGGGATTTTAGGTAATTTGCCGTTACCTCTTGCATAGATCGCTTCCTCTCGTTGTGAGAAAACTAAACTGTTTAGTTTAATTTGTTCTATAATTAGACTAAACCAAACCATTCAGTAATGTCAAGTAAAGGACAAGATCGGAAAAAAAGCATGAAAAAACCAGTAAACAGCAAAAACGACCGTCAAAAGTCAGCTAAAAAAGCAGAAGCCATTTTAGATAGTGCAGTTAAAGAATTTTTAACCCACGGTTATGCGGCGACAACGATGGATCGGATTGCGGAAACAGCAGGCGTTTCTAAAGCAACGGTTTACAGTCATTTTCAGGATAAAGACAGCTTATTCACCGCGATTATTCAGCACTTGGCGCAGGAAAAATTTCAGACAATTTTTGATCCTCAACAACCCGAATTAAGGCAGGAAGAACCAAAGATTGTACTGCGACATTTAGCGACGAAGATGTTAACTAATGCCATCAATGATCAGCAGTTTCATGGATTTATTCGGATTATTATTGGCGAGTCAGGGCGTTTTCCTCACCTTGCCCAAACCTATATTCATTGTATTGCTAAACCAGGGATGGAGAAGTTAAGTCAATATATGACCGCACAAGATGAACATTCCGAAAATGATACCGAAGCAATGGTACGAATTTTTATCGGCACGTTGGTTAATTTTGTAATTCTTCAGGAATTATTAAAGGGTAAAGAGATTGTACCGATGGAAAGCGATCGCTTAGTGGATACATTGGTTAATCTTTTAGTAAAAGATCAGTAAATTAGAAAATAAAACCATGATAAAATAAGACGATTGTGGCAAAAGATATTTATTTTACTTCCATTCTCTATGGCTCTTCAGTGGTTAACCTCTAGTCACGGCATCATGTTCGGTTTACTGTTATTATTTGCTATTACCCATAGTGGCTTAGCAGCCCTACGACCTTGGGCAGAAAGCAAAATCGGTGCCAGGCCATATCGTATCTTATTTGCCCTAGTGAGCATTCCTTTTGCGGTAATTTTACTGGCTTATTTTATTCCCCATCGCTATGATGGTTTAATCTTATGGAACTTAAGAGAAATACAAGGCCTTGAAACTTTTATTTGGGTTCTCTCTTTTATTTCATTTCTTTTTCTTTATCCTGCCACCTTTAATTTATTAGAAGTAGCGGCCATTCAAAAACCCCAAGTGCATTTATATGAAACAGGAATTATTCGAGTTTGTCGTCATCCCCAAATGGTAGGGCAAATTCTTTGGTGTTTTGCTCATACTTTATGGGTCGGTAGCAGCTTTATGATTGTCACATCTCTAGGGTTAATTGGTCATCATCTATTTGCGGTTTGGCATGGCGATCGCCGTTTAGAAAAACGCTACGGAGATGCCTTTTTAAAAGTGAAAGAACGAACTTCTCTTATTCCTTTTTTAGCCATTTTAGAAAATCGTCAAACCTTTAATTTAAAAGAATTCATCAAACCTGCTTATCTTGGCGTAGTTGCTTTTACGTTGTTGTTTTGGTGGTTACATCCTTGGTTTTTGGGTTATTTATAAGTAACTCTTTGAGGAAAAGGGTTAATTGGGGATGATTAGCTACAAAGGAATGAGATTCACTATCTCCCTTAACTAAAAGCGTAAACAACGGCATTATTTCAGTGTCTAAAGCTGGTTCAAAGTAGCGCATTGGGAAAATTAAATCTGATGCTTGACGCAAATCAATCCAATTATTGACGAATGACCTCTTTTTTTCGAGCAAGATTAACGGGCGTACCCAACAAGATTCTCGCGCAGGAAGAACGGCAATAACTTCCCCATAAAATTGATAATTTTGGCTACTGGAACGAACAATTTGAGAAGGTTTTAAAGAAGATATCATATTTACTTTCAAAAAAGAACCGATCACTACTGAAAAAAAAAATATTGTTACAATTAATCTAAACTTCATGCTAGAAAAAGGATGCCAGCTAACAACGGATTAATATTCCTCGTCTTTATCATTTTAGCGACTACCTTGAGCATTGGGTATGGTTGGGGAGTCAAAAATCAACAACTTCCTTTCAAACCGACGATGGAATTTAGCGAACCACAATGGACGTTTATGAACGCATGGGTTAAAGTTGCATTAGGGATTGGTGTCCTTATTCCCATGATATTTTTAGTAATGACTTGGCAAAACCCCCCATCTCGACAATTCTGGGGAATCTACTTGTTCTTTGTCACCATTCAAGTCGTAAGCGAGGCCCGTTTTAGTCGTTGGTTTGTTCCCAGTGTCGTTGTTTTGATTGGTTTTCTTTACACAACGTTTCGATTATGGCATCTAGTGACAGGAATTTCCCTACTCTCTTCAGGGTGGATAGCGATTATCGGATATGGATTAGTGCTAGCTTTCTGGTTACTTAATTTGATTATGCTGATTTTTATGGCGATTCCTAGTATTTTGCCCGACTCATCTAAACAATCTTAATAAAAAAGTGGGCAACTTACCCACTCCATTATGATAGACAAATAAATTAAACCTAAGCTTTTTCTGTCTGACCCCTTAATACTTGAGTCGTCTTTTCTCGATCTAACTTTAACACCAGTACTGCTAAGGGTGGCAAACATAAATCGAGAGAATAAGGATAACGATGGAAAGACCATTCTTCTGTCCATTTACCGCCTAAATTCCCCATATTACTACCGCCAAATTGTCCCGCATCACTGTTAAATAATTCGGTATAAAACCCTGTTTCCGGTACACCTACCCGATAATGACTATGGGGTTGGGGAGTAAAATTACAAACCACCACAACAAACTCAGAGGGATCTTTACTGCGACGAATAAAAGACACGACGCTATGACGGTTATCGCTACAGTCAATCCAAGTAAAGCCTTCTGTCTCAAAATCCCGCTCATACAAAGCAGGTTGTGTTTGATACAACCCATTTAATTCAGTAAAAAATTCCTTCAACTGTTGATGGGATGGATATTGCAATAAACGCCAATCTAAATCTCCCCAAACATTCCATTCACTCCATTGGCCAAATTCCATACTCATAAACATGGTTTTCTTGCCCGGATGGGTGAACATATAGGTAAATAATGCTCTGACATTAGCGTATTTCTGCCATTCATCCCCCGGCATTTTGCCTAACATATTGCTTTTGCCATGTACGATTTCATCGTGGGAGAGCGCTAACATATAATTTTCACTGTGGTTATACCACATACTAAAGGTGACGTTATTTTGATGAAATTGGCGAAACCAAGGGTCAATGCCAAAATAATCCAGCATATCGTGCATCCATCCCATATTCCACTTCAAATTAAAGCCTAATCCCCCTACATAAGTCGGCCAAGACACCATCGGCCAATCGGTAGATTCTTCAGCAATTGATAAAACCCCGGGGTAGTAACTAAATAAGACACTGTTGACTTGACGCAGAAAATCCGCCGCTTCAAGGTTTTCCCGTCCTCCATACTGATTTCTGACCCATTCCCCTTCTTTACGGCAATAATCGAGGTAAAGCATCGACGCCACTGCATCCACGCGAATGCCATCGATGTGGTATTTGTCAAACCAAAAGAGAACATTGGCAACAAGGAAATTGCGCACTTCATTGCGACCATAATTAAAAACTAACGTTCCCCATTCCTTATGTTCTCCCTTGCGGGGATCTTCATGTTCATACAGATGTGTTCCATCAAAAAAGGCTAAACCATGACCATCTTTTGGAAAATGACCGGGAACCCAATCAACCAGTACCCCTATCCCATTTTCGTGGCATTTATCAACAAAGTACATAAAATCTTCAGGATTACCATAGCGGGAAGTCGGTGCATAATACCCCGTGACTTGATATCCCCATGATCCATCAAAAGGGTGTTCGGCGATGGGCAATAATTCAATATGAGTGTAGCCTAATTCTTTAACGTAAGGAATCAACTTGTGGGCTAACTCATAATAGCTCAAAAAACGAGCGTCGGTGTTCCATTCCGAAACTTCTACCGATGCTCCTTCCCCTGACAATAACTGAGGCTTTTCTTGAGATGAAGCATGAATCCACGATCCTAAGTGTACCTCATAAACCGAGATGGGTTTTGATAGGGGCTCAGTGTTACGGCGTTGTTCCATCCATACCCTATCTTGCCACTGATAGGTACTTAAATCAGCCACAATTGAAGCCGTTTTCGGGCGAACTTCTTGCTGAAAGCCATAGGGGTCAGATTTTTCGTAAATATGTCCTTCCCAGTTCTTAATTTCGTATTTATACTGTGTTCCTACACCAATTTCGGGGATAAACAATTCCCAAATCATGTTACTACGTTTCCGCATTTGATGAAAACGACCATCCCATTGATTAAAATCGCCTAAAATTGAGACGTTACGGGCATTGGGTGCCCAAAGGGCAAAATAAACCCCTTTAATCCCTTCAACTTCTGTTAAATGCGCCCCTAACTTTTCGTAGATCCGATGATGATTTCCTTCTCCAAACAGCTGAATATCAAAATCCGTTAATTTGGCAGAACGAAAAGCATAAGGGTCATGAATCACCCATTCATGGCTATCTTTCTTTAATTTTAATTGATAATTCGCTAATTCAGTTGTTTCAATAATACATTCAAAAAAATGAGGATGATGCACCATTTGCATGGCGTATTCTTGTCTTTCCGAGGGGATAATGACGAAAGCCGAATCTGCTTGCGGCAAATAAGCTCTAACAACCCATTTTTGACCTTGACCGTTTGATTCTAAAGGATGAGAACCTAAAACTTCAAACGGATCATGATGCAGATTATAGATAATTTGGTTAACTTGTTCTGGGGATACTGTGATGGACATTCCTTTCCTTTACCAATCTTATTAAATAAACGACAACGCATCCAAATAGGAAGTGATGTATATATACTTTACACAGTTTTATTCTTTTCGACGCGTTAAGGTAATATTAATTTTGCTTGAGGGGGGTTAGGGATGACCGTGAAAAGGTAAGAACGTAAAGGAATAAGAAGATAGACCTATGTTCATTAATTATACTCAAAAAAATGTAAATTTATCACATTATGTTCTAGAAGAGCAGACAATTCTCTACCTAAAATAAACTTAATTGTTGGGGATTATTCGGTAATTGATTCCAAGGTAAAGGAGGGATATTGACTTTCTGCTTTTCTAAGATCTGTTGAAAATAACGCGCTGTTAAAGGAGAATAATCTTCAATAGGACAATGCACAAAAAAATAAACCGTCACCCCCTGATTTATCCATTGATTGATTGAATTAACCCATTCTTGTAAATACTTTTCATTCCATTGTTGTTGAGGATGACTAATAAAACGAATAAGGGTAAAATTAGCGGTTGTTTTATAGATTAAAGGAACATTCGGTTTGCGTCTTTCTGAGGTAATTTGGGGATCATCAGGACAATTATAAATCGGACGCGTATCTAATAACACACAGGCGATATTTAAAGCTGTCAAAAATTCATTTAATTGCGATTGATAGGGTTCGCTAAACCAATCTAAATGACGAACTTCTAACGCCAAACAAATTGAAGAATTGGCTACACTTTCTAAAAAAAAGCGTAAATCATCCCAATAATCAGGGCTATATTTCGGTGGCAATTGAGCAAAAACAGCCCCCAAACGAGAATTTAACCCCTTCACCCGTTCTAGAAAAGCGATCGCTTCTGGTAATTGGGGTAATAATAACCCTCGATGGCTAATAATTTTCGGAAATTTGAGACAAAATCGGAAATAAGAAGAGGTTTGATTGCGCCAACGTTGAATCGTTTCTTCAGAAGGAACTGCATAAAAAGTCGTATTTCCTTCAACCGTCGTCAGACGCTGACTATAAAGTTTTAAAAAGTCCTTCGACGGTGTTTTGGGGGGATAAAGTGCTCCCACCCATCTTCCATAAGACCAAACTGCACAACCTAAATAAAATGACATCATCTCTTAAAAACTTCGCTTCTTTACTGACTGATAATTGGGGAGTGTTTCGGGAAAATATTGAGTAATTAAATCATGGCAATGATACCATATCCTAGCGTTAGTAAAGTCTGGATTAATTTCTTTTAGAGGTTCAATTTTTTGGCCCGTTTTTTTGCGGTGAGCTATCTCAAGTTTATTAGGTTTAATGCCTAAAAAGTCAGCCAGAATTGGTATAGAAGCGTTTAAGTCTGAAGTTTTGATCAGGAGAAATCTTTGTTCTGGAATTTGCGTTAAAACACGATGATAATGATCAGCATATTGATTCAAAAAAGTATCAAGGGAGCATAATCCCAGCGTCTCTAATATTTTTTCTTCCTCAGCATAATTGACGTGACGTGATGCCAAGAAATAGTCGCGATAGGCTTTCCAAGCAGGAGGATTGCCTTTCCCTTTAAGTTGATAGTTAAGGCGCGATCTTAACCAAGAATAAGGTTCTCTCAGCGTAATAATAAATTTTGCTCTGGGAAAAGTATCTGCTAAAATATCACTTATATAACCTAAAGGATGAGCGGATTCTAATTCTAGATAAAGCTTATGATCTCGTTCGACTAATTGTTTTTGTAATTGAGAGCGGTCAATTTTTTGGTCTAACCAATCAATAATTAACTGATTTGTTTTTCGGGGAAAGGGTTCATGAGCAGAGCGATAAGACGAACTAAACATTGCGACGATAGAGGTTGAACCCGTTTTAGGCGCACCGACACAATAGGCTTGAAATGTTCTGGGAAAGAGACGTCGGATACGGGATTGTGTATTTTCAATAAATCTAGTCGTTTTTTGTGGGATCATTGGGTTATTTTCTTTAATTTTTTTGTTTCTTATGCTATTTTAATTAGGTCAAAATAACGTCTTGAAGTTATTTGACACTAATTATTCAAGGAATTAATTAAACAGTTATACCACGTCAATGTATCTCGTTGATTAATTTATCCAACTTCTTGTAAACCAATTTCTTTTAGTCCTTGGCGTAATGCTTCTGCCGCTTGAGGATTGACTTTATCATGTAAAATGATCGCTCTTTCAAACGCTTCTTGACTCTGGACAATTTCTCCAAGCTTAAATAAAGCAACCCCTAAATTTTGATAAGCTTCTGCATAATTTGGATTATGTTTAATCGCCTGTTGATAAGCAGCGATCGCAGATTTTAGTTGTCCCCGTGCTTTCAAATTCATTCCTAAATTGTAATAGCCTGTGGCAAAAGTCGGGTCGATTTTAATCGTGAATTCATAGACTTTTTGGGCATTTTGCCAGTCGCCAATTGACTGAAATAAGCCGCCTAAATTATTGTATGCGCCTAATTTTAAACTCGGCAAAATCGGTTGATCAATGGCTTTTTGATAATGCTTAACGGCTAAAGCAATATTTTTATCACTGCGATAGGCATTCGCTAAATGATAGTGTAATTCAAATAAAACCATCGTCTCTGCAGTATTTTGTTTTAGCCCTTGTTTGAGTAATTTGATGCCTTCTTTTTTCTGTCCGGTTTGTAAATACAATGCACCCAATTTATTACAAGTGTAAGAATCATTAGGGTGTTGCCGCAGATAACTTTCCATCGCTTCTCTGGCTCGATTAATCTTATTTAGCGCAGTAATGGCTTGTGCTTGGTAACCATAATGAAGCAGGGCAATTTGGGGTAAATCGACAATTTTCCAGTGAGATTCTACCTTCAATAATTCTTTAACAGAATCATCAATAATCGCATGATAAGGACGAGAAAAATAAAGCTGAGGATGACGACGAAATAAACGAGAAACTAAAGAATAAGGAGACTGAATAGCCCCCACCTCCCGACGAATTAAATTCACGACTAGGGTGTCTTTATCCTCAATCGCTGTTTTCATTTTTGGCAGAATATTAGGGTTTAAAACCTCATCTGCATCTAATACCAAAATCCATTCTCCCTGCACATACTTTAACGCTTCATTACGAGCTACTGCAAAGTCATTAGGCCAATCTAGGGAAAAAACCTTTGCCCCCAATTGTTGAGCAATTTCAATGGTTTTATCGCTTGATCCCGTATCTAACACGACCATCTCATCCACCCCATCTTTTACGCTTTCTAAACAAGTTGGAAGACGGGCTTCTTCATTTTTGACGATCATACACAGACTTAGCTTTATCATCGTTTTGGGAGCTTATTTTTTACGGTTGGGAAATTGATTGATTTGAGCAATTCCATAGAAAATCAACTGTTTTTTACGGATTCGAGCCTGATCGACCCGTAATTGCGTTCCCTCAAGGGCAAATTTATCGAGATCGAGCAATCGATTCACATGATCAATCAACGCTTTCCCTAAATTCTGTGCTTCTTCTGTCCCTTGATAAACCGCATTGACAAATTGTAACTTACGACGTTCCTCTACCTGTAATTGTGCCGTAATATCCAGAGCAATCTCGTCAGATTGTTCCCCTAGACAGACTATGGATTGAATTTGCAAAGATTGATCCTCATGAATAAGCATTTTCGTATTGTTGCACCGTAAAGATACCCCTTCGTACTGAAGTTGTTGCAATTTCTCTACCACAAACGGAGTATTAAAAGAATTGGTTAAATCCTCTTCTGTTAATGCCACCCGCATGGAGGCTTGCGTCGGTTGCCGTAATTTAATCTGACCGCTAAAAATTGCCCCAAAATCAAGGGAAACGGCCTGCAAATACAATTCCATCGCTTCAATGCGCAAACCGTTGTACATTAGCATTCCTTGGCCGATGAGATCAAACCCATCGACACTGCCTTGCAATAATTTGGCAACCGGTTCGGCCTTTACGGTGGCTTCTAGCTTCTCTGTACGCTTGAATAGGGCTGCAATAGCGGTGGTAACGGCTTTGCTAACCAGTTGGTCGCCACTTTGGCTGGGGAAGGGAAGACTACCAAACACAATCGCTGTCATGTCCTTAATAGGTTACTCTGGCGTTGATCTTAACATTTCTTAATGATTGTGTCTTGTTTCTGCCGTTAGAGAAATGTTGATGATAAAAATTAGTACTGCTTATGATAAAAATTAAACCCCATTTTGAGAACGAGCGTTCGCTCCAAAAATTTTCTGTCGAAACGCCAGATTAGCCCCTCGATTTCGTATTCTCTCACCTTGGGGGTTCGGAGATTGCCCTGTTTACTAACCTTTCATCTTAGACAATTTTGAGTCATGATGAAAGTATATTCAGAGCGTTTTCTAAACCTCAGCGTCGCTATAGCCCTTCAATCCCTTACCTCGCAACGGATTTCCTTTGTTGGGAAAAGTGAACTTTTTGAAGGTTGTTATCGTCTCAAAGAATACGTTAACCTAGAGATAAGTAAACTCATAATGACTTCGTGTTGAAACGAATCCCTTGCTACCTGTATATCTCTTAACCTTTTTTGGGAAGTATAGAGATACCGAGAGACGTTCCGTTTGCCGAAAGGAGTCGAGAAAGCACCCATGCCCACTGCCAACGTCAATGCCAAAACCAAAACCAAACCGCCGACCTACTCTGCTGATATGGTACGGACTTATCTGCATGAAATCGGGCGAGTTCCCCTGCTAACCCATGAGCAAGAGATTGTCTTTGGGAAACAAGTCCAAAAAATGATGAGTCTTCTCGAAAAAAAAGAAAACCTAGCGCAAGAATTGGGAAGAGATCCTCATTTAGCTGAGTGGGCGACGACCGTCCAACTGAAGGAAGAAGAACTGCAAAAAGCCCTCAAGTTGGGAAATCGCGCTAAACAGAAAATGATCGAGGCGAACCTGCGTTTAGTGGTAGCAATTGCCAAAAAATACCAAAAACGCAACATGGAATTTCTTGACTTGATTCAAGAAGGAAGCTTAGGGTTAGAACGAGGCGTAGAAAAATTTGATCCGACCAAAGGGTACAAATTTTCGACCTATGCTTACTGGTGGATTCGTCAAGCCATCACCCGCGCGATCGCTCAGCAAGCTCGTACGATCCGTTTGCCTATTCATATTACCGAAAAACTCAATAAAATTAAGAAAACCCAGCGAGAATTGGCGCAAAAACTGGGACGTAGTGCAACCCCTGCCGAAATTGCCGAAACCCTTGAGCTAGAGCCGTCCCAAATTCGGGAATATCTCAGTGTGGCGCGTCAGCCGATCTCTTTGGATGTGCGAGTGGGGGATAATCAGGATACGGAATTATCCGAACTATTGGAAGATCAAGGCGTTTCGCCCGATCATTTCATTACCCAAGAGTTGCTAAAGCAGGACTTACAAACCCTGATGTCTGAGCTAACCGAGCAACAACGTAAAGTATTAACCCTACGATTTGGTCTAGAAGATGGAAAAGAACTTTCCTTGGCGAAAATCGGGCAAAGAATGAATATTAGCCGCGAGCGAGTCCGTCAGCTCGAACATCAAGCGTTAGCTCACTTACGCAGAAGACGTAATAACGTCAAGGAATATATGGCCGCAAGTTAGCATTGGGTTAATTTCTTCAATTCCATATTTATGATTATCGTTAGGGAAGATGACTTTAAAATCGCTCCCTAACTTTTTTATGATGATAGCGACTTTTGCGCGAATCTTAACGATAGTCTTTTAAGACTTTTTCTAACGCTCCGAGTAATAGCAGCACATTTTCAGGGCGACTATTGAAACCCATTAAACCAATGCGCCAAACTTTGCCCGCCAATGCCCCTAAACCGTTGCCAATTTCAATATTATAAGTGTTGAGTAACTTGAGGAAAACGGCTTTACCCTCTACTCCTTCAGGAATGCGGACGGTGGTTAAAGTCGGTAAACGAAATTCGAGGGGAACATGACAAGTTAAGCCTAATTCTTCTAACCCTTGCCATAATAATTCTGCATTCTTTTGATGACGTTGCCACCGTTGTTCTAAGCCTTCTTCTGCCACTAAACGTAACGCTTCCCATAGGGCATAATTCATATTAATAGGGGCGGTATGATGATAAGTACGTTCTTGTCCCCAATAGCGACACAATAAAGTCATATCCAAATACCAATTCTTAACGGGGGTTTGGCGATTTTGCAACTTTTCCACGGCGCGAGAACTCATCGTGAAAGGGGCAATACCGGGAGGACAACCTAACCCTTTTTGAGAGCAACTATAAGCCAAATCAATACCCCAATCATCAATAAATAGGGGAACTCCCCCTAAGCTAGTCACCGTATCTACTAAGAATAAACAATTATGTTGATGACACAGATGTCCGAGGTTTTCTAACGGTTGGCGAACGCCTGTGGAGGTTTCAGCGTGAACAATCGCAAAAATAGCTGGTTTGTGGGTTTCGATGGCTGTTTTGATTTCTTCTTCAGAAAAGACTTCTCCCCAAGGTTTAGTGAGGGTTCGGACATCTGCCCCATAACGACCGGCCATATCGACTAGACGATTGCCAAAATAACCTTTAACAGCGACTAAAACTACATCTCCCGGCTCCACCGTGTTAGCAAGGGTGGCTTCCATCGCCGCACTACCTGTTCCGCTTACAGGAATTGTCATTTGATTGTCCGTTTGCCAAGCGTAACGTAACAGGGTTTGGGTTTCTTCCATCCGTTTGAGAAAATAGGGGTCAAGGTGTCCGACGAGGGGTAAACTGAGGGTAGAAAGAACGCGCGGATGGGCATTACAAGGCCCTGGCCCCAAAAGGAGGCGGGGAGGGACATCCAATTGGGCAGGAATGTGGCGATGGGTGTCTTGAATGGTTGAAGTCATGGGAAATCCGTCAATGGTAATTTTAATCACATTTTTGTATTGTATCGGTTCGCGGTAATGTCCCCAACTGTCGTTAAACGTCTTTATCAGTCCGTTTTCGCAGATACCCATCCTAACCCCCTAACCCTTTAAAGTCGTGTAGAAACAGACCTTAAAACCGCAGGAATAGGGCTTTCTGAATCAAATTCTAAAACCGTTTCCGAAAAGCCTAAATAACCCGATTCTGTAAAGGCAAGTAACATACGACTTAAGGCAATCCAAACATCTGCATCAAATTCCCAATCTTTTTCTTTTGCAGTATAACAAGCAATAGATTTTAAAGCCCAAAAATAACTATTCCGTACGACTGAACCGCCTTTTTTATATTGAGGTAAATCGTCTTTATGAATATAGAGAATATTGTCTTGAAGATACACTTTCATTTGACGCTCTCCGTGCTAAAGCAACGGAGATTCTTTATTCACAGACTCGCCATAATTTAGCAGGGTTTCTCCAACTAAACTAGAGGGCAAATCTCCTAAAGCTGAGGACACGTCGGGACGGGTTTCCCGTCCCGCTTGAGTTGTCCGTTGAGATTTGGTGCGCCCCACCATACTTAATCTTTTCTGCAAAATGTTTAATGCAGTGTTGCGATCTCTACACTCAACAAAATTACAATATTGACATACGTGAGTGCGAGTGGATAACGACTTCTCTACTTTTTGACCACAATTAGAACAATTCTGGCTAGTATTATGAGGGGGAACTGCGATAACTAACTTACTATACTTATCCCCAAAATATTCTAACCATCGTCTAAAAGTAGCCCATCCTGCATCTGTTATCGACTTAGCTAAACGGCGATTTTTAACCATGCCTCGAATATTTAAGTCTTCACAAACCACCAAATCGTTAGATTGGATTAAACGGAGTGCCACGCTCTTGACAAACTCTTCTCGCTGTCTGCTTACTCTTAAATGCTTTTTGGCATATCGTTGTCTAGCTTTGTGATAATTACGGGATTGCTGTCTTGGAGCGCGTTCCCTAGCATCTTGTAAAGACGCTGGGTCGCTCCGCTTTTTACCTTTACGGTATTTCTTGGATTTTTTTCTGTTGAGTCGGTTAAGTCTCTTTTCTGATTTGCGATAATACTTAGGCGAATCAACTTGATTACCTTGTGTATCAACTAAGAAGAATTTTAAACCTACATCAATTCCTGTGGCTTGTTGAGAAGGAGTTAAAGGTTTGACGGTATCTCTCGGCTCTAATTTGAGGCAGAATTGAACGTAAAATCCATCTGCACGTTTGAGAATCCTGACCCGTTTAATTTGTTTAGGTTGGTAGTAGTTAATATCTCTAGAACCTATCAGTTTAAACTTGCCTATTCCTTTTTTATCAGTAAAGGTTATGTGGCGTTTGTCTTCCGATAGTTTCCAGCCAGAGACTTTATATTCTACTGACCGAGAGTGTTTTTTGAACTTGGGATAACCTTTCTTTCCTTTAATCTTATTACGGCAGTTATCGTAAAAGCGAGTAATTGCTCGTAACGTTCTCTCAACGGCTGTTTGACAAGCGTGAGAGTTTAAATCGTTCACAAATTTAAACTCTTTTCTTAGTGCCGTGTTGTACCGAAATAACTCGACCTTACCAACTCCAGAATTGTCTATCCAATAACGAAGCACTTTGTTACGGACAAATTGGGCTGTCCGTATAGTCTCATTGATGGCTTCTATTTGGTATGGCTTTGGCTTGACTTTATATTCGAGTACAAACACTTTGACACTGCTTAAATCAGTATCGAAATACTAACACAGAATTAATTAAATTAACAACCTCATCCTAAAAAAAGCCGTTCTCCGCTACGCTAAAGGACGGGGCTTGTACCCAAATTTTCGGTCCAATATAGCAAGTCTAAATCATTTAGATAAATGAGAATGAGATGATAAAATCCAAAAAAGATTCACCATCTTGGAGAAAAAAGAAAAATGGAAGACTCTCAGCTATTCAAGTTAGAAGCGATTGCCCAACTACAAGAGTTTGT
>JBGTGT010000033.1:0-20720 GCA_041746575.1 Microcystaceae cyanobacterium | reverse complement strand
GGGGGTGCGGGGGAGGCACTCCGTCCCCCGTTGGGGGGTTTGGGGGGCTAGTCCCCCAATCAAGAATTTGTTTTTCCTTTCCCAATCCCAATCAGAATGAACAAAAAAATTGAGATAATTGCCCTCGCCGAACTCACGTTTGATTAACAGTCTTCAATTTTTCCCCACAATGCTAATCCACCGCCTTTCCCTCTTGCCGCTATTAAATTATCTTTAACCAGAAAATAAGCAAAGAATGCTTGTTTATTAACCTGATTGCCATAAAAGTCGGTTTCTGTTTCTTTTCCGCCTCGAATTTCTCCTGAATATAAATTGAATGTTCCGATACTGACGTTAATTCGAGTAAAATCAAACGCTAAAATTCGCTTAGAAATAAAAAGTTGCGCTGGCCCTGTTAAAGTAATCTTTAATGCCGCCATTTGTATTTGATTGATAATTTGTCCATATTCTCGTTCAGAAAGGGGAGAAGGGGAAGCGTTAAGCGGAGAAGAATCATAGGTTAAGTAAATAGATAACCATTGTGTTAAATATCGCCCCTTACCTAGCATAATACCCGTTTTTTCTCGTGCTTTTTTCGTCCCTGTAATAAAACATAATCGCCATTTACCCAGAAATTGACTAAAAAAATCGGTGTTTTAGTTTTTTTACTGTATTTTTCCGCTTCTAATAAGGCATAAATCAAGGTTTCATTGGACGGTTTTTCTTTTTTGTTTTGCAGAACACTATCAACCGCTTGATCTAAGATTGAATTAAAGTCAGGGGTGGCTATTTTCGGAGTCATAATTTTTACTTTCCTAAATAACAATTAACTACTGATTAATTAAATTTAATTGCCACTGTCCTCCTTGCAAAATTTCTAATAATTGTTGATGATATTGAATTAAAGTAGGACGATGACCAACACTAATATAAGTTGTTCCTTGATTGGCTAATTTTTCATAAAGATAAGCTTCATTTTTAACATCTAAAGCACTGGTCGCTTCATCTAAAATAGCATAGCGGGGTTGAGTAATTAGAATTCTCGCAAAAGCAACCCGTTGTTGTTCCCCCAAAGAGAGAACATTTTCCCAATTTTGTTGAGCATCAAATCCTATTTCAAATCGCTTTACTAAATCAGGTAAATTCACAGTTTCTAAGATATGTTGTAAATAATCGTCGTTGACTTCATTGTCGGGAGTTGGATACAGTAATTGTTCTCTGAGAGTGCCTAAAATCATGTAAGGACGTTGGGGTAAAAATAGCATATCCTGTAATTCAGGTCGATAAATCGTTCCTTGTCCCGAATTCCACAAACCGGCAATTGCCCTTAATAAAGAACTTTTGCCACTGCCACTTGCCCCCATAATTAGCAAATTGTTATGAGGATTCACTTCTGCTGATAAATCTTCTACTAAAATACGCTGAGAGTTAGGGGGTTGTAAGGTGATATTTTCTAAATGAATATAATCATCTAATTGGGTTAAAATAGCACTGGCTTGGGGATGTGTCCGTTTGCCAGATGGATCATCTAACGATTCATAAAACTCCCCTAAACGGTTAATGCTAGCTGCAAATTCGGTAATCCCTTGAATCTGATTCGTAATTAAAGAAAGAGCACCCAACACCATCGAAAAAGCAAACGCCGCTTGTCCAATTGCGCCAAAATCTATATTTCCTGCAAAGAATAAAGGAGCCATCACAAGATAAGGAATTAATCGGGTAAAAAAGTTATATCCTCTTTGAAATAAAACAATAATAGATTGCCAAATAATTAATAAATCAAAGTTTCTAATGGCTTCCATTAAGCGTTCAATCACTTGTCGTTTTTCTAATCTTTCACCTCGGTAAAACGCAATAGATTCAGCATTATCCCGCACTCTTACCATGTTGTAACGAAAATTGGCTTCTAATCTTAATTGTTCATAATTAATACCAATTAGGCGATTCCCCACCCAAACGGCTACCGCCGTGCCAAAGGCCGCATAACCAATTAAACCCAAGGTTAACTGACGGGAAATACTGTATAAAATAGCGGTAAACGAAAATAATGTTAGGATAGAGTCTAAAATATCTAGGAGAAAATCAAGGGTGACACTGGTAAATGCTTTAATATCCTGCGTGATCCGTTGATCGGGATTATCAATTTCTGTATTCAGTGAATTGGAATCTAGCTCATAGTAAGATCGTTGACTAAAATAGCGATTCAAAAAGTGTTTGGTTAACCATTCTCGCCATAATAAACCTAATTTCTGTCGAACATAGAAATAAGCAACAATAATTGGAATGGCGACGACTAAAACAATTCCATAGATGATCATTGTTTGCCAAAAAAGATTACTATCTTTGGCAATAAGGGAGTTATCAACCAATCTGAACGTATAACTTAAAATTACATTCAAGCCATTGACTGTAAAAAGAAGAAATAAGAGAAAGCCTAATAATAACCACTGTCTCCAACGCTCTCTTAACTTTCGATATTGAGAGGCAAAAATCAAGCTACATCCCAATAATAAAGCTAAAAATATATAAGGGGTAGGAGAAGCTAATAAACTGCTAATATTCGTAATGAGTTCTTTGGCAACTTGTTCAAAAAATTCAGGAAACACCCCTTTTCCTAATAATGTTAAGCCAACGACAGCAAAAAAAGTCAAGGAAATGACGCTCACTAAAAGTGTAAAAATTAATCCCAAAAAAATCCACGTTTGACGGCGTTCTATAGGGAAAAAATAGGGTTGCGCTGACTCAATAAAACGATACCAAAGCTGTCGGTTAAATTGAAAACGAGATTTAGACATTCGGGTGCAAATAATAAAAAATCAAGTTGTAATAAGGATTTTTTCAATATTATTAGTTTAAGCGATTTAGAGACAGAGTCAACGGGGTACTAAGCTTAACGCCTTAGCGATGACTTCAACCCCTGCGTTAGATTTATGTCCATTTTCACTAATATAACGCTTCCATGCCTTTGTTCCTTGCTGTCCTGCAAAAATCTCCAAAATGTGACGCGTCACGCTGTTTAATCTTCCTCCTTGACTCACCCAATGCTCAATATAGGGCAACATTCGTTCAACGACCTCATGACGAGTCGGTTTAGCAATCCCTTTTCCATAAATAGCTTGATCTACAGTTGCCAACAAATAGGGGTTATCATAAGCCGCACGGCCAATCATGACTCCATCTACTTGAGATAAATGATTTCTAATTGCTTCTAGTGTTGTAATTTCCCCATTAATCTCAATAAATAACTGAGAAAAGTTTCTTTTCAGTCGATAGACATCCTCGTAACGAAGGGGAGGAATGGTTCGATTTTCTTTAGGACTTAACCCTTGCAACCATGCTTTGCGCGCATGAACGGTAAACCGTTGACAACCTGCTTCCGAGACAATTTGCACAAAATTGGCTAAATCTCCATAAGAATCTTGGTCATCAATGCCAATACGATGCTTAACGGTTACTGGTATTCTCACAGCTTTCTGCATCGCTTGAACTGCTCGCGCCACTAAGTCAGGATGTGCCATCAAACACGCACCAAAATTGCCACTTTGCACTCTCGCACTAGGACAACCCACATTTAAGTTAATCTCGTCGTAACCCCAATCTTCTCCGATTTTGGCACATTCAGCCAATTCTTGTGGATTATCGCCACCGATTTGTAAAGATAAGGGTTTTTCTGCTAAAGAGAAATCTAATAATTTAGGGCGATCGCCGTGTATAATAGCGGCCGTGGTAATCATTTCTGTATAAAGTAAAGTATCTTGTGTGATTTGACGGACAAAATAGCGGAAATGACGATCTGTTCGATCCATCATTGGCGCAACACTAAGGGGATTACCAAAGGAAAAAGAATCAGTCATGACTGAGGGTAAATTATTCATTACTTTTTCTTCATTATCCCTTATTGAATATTTTAAAAAACTGATATAATGTAGTGTTGGCTTGATAAACCCAAAATTCCTAGATGAGAGAGACCCAAGCAATAAGAAGTTAAACCCTTAAATTGCCGTAGATTGTTTAGTGACCTAATTTAGCCTAGTTATGACTGAATCAATTCGTTTTCTGATGTGCGCTCCCGACCACTATGACGTGGACTATGTGATTAACCCGTGGATGGAAGGCAATATTCACAAATCCTCTCAGACGCAAGCGGTGGAACAATGGCAAAAACTATACTATGCCATCAAAGACCGAGCGATCATTAATTTAGTTCCCCCTCAAAAAGGGTGGCCAGATATGGTGTTTACGGCCAATGCGGGGTTAGTCCTGGGCGATAACGTTGTCCTCAGTCGTTTTTACCATAAAGAACGTCAGGGAGAAGAACCCTACTTCAAAGAGTGGTTTGCCGAGAATGGATTTAATGTTTATGAATTACCCAAAGATTTGCCCTTTGAAGGAGCAGGAGATGCGCTTTTTGACCGAGAAGGGAGATGGTTATGGGCGGGATATGGCTTTCGTTCCGAATTAGATTCTCATAATTATATCGCAAAATGGTTAGATGTTGAAGTATTATCCCTCCGATTAATTGATGAACGCTTCTATCATCTTGATACCTGCTTTTGTCCCCTAAAAGATGGATATTTACTTTATTATCCTCCTGCTTTTGACGCTTATTCTAATCGTCTGATCGAACTGAAAGTTCCCCCCGAAAAGCGTATTACCGTAGATGAACCCGACGCAATTGTCTTTGCGTGTAATGCCGTTAACATTGATAAAATCATCGTCATGAATCAAATTAGCGATGGTTTGCGGGAAAAACTTTCTCAAGCGGGCTTTGAAGTGGTTGAAACCCCCCTCACGGAATTTCTCAAAGCAGGTGGGGCCGCAAAATGCTTAACCTTGCGGGTGACTGAACCGGTTGTAGAAGATGTCCACGCTAATATTCCTGTTGAAAGTCGGGTCGTACAAATGCAAGGTCATCTCTTAGATGCGGGGATCATGAATAAAGCCCTTGATTTAGTTGCGGACAATGGGGGCAGTTTCCGCGTCCTTAACTTTAATCTCGGCATTGAACGACAAAGTACCTCATCCGCAGAAATACGAGTGTCTGCACCCTCTCATGCGGTGATGGAAGAGATTATGATTGAATTGATTGATCTCGGTGCGGTGGCACGTCCGCAGGAGATTTGTGATGTCAATACCGAAGTGGTCGTTCAAGACGGGGTTGCTCCTGATGACTTTTATGTGACGACTATTTATCCCACAGAAGTGCGCGTTAACTGCGAATGGGTAAAAGTGCAGAACCAACGCATGGATGGGGCAATTGTGGTTAAAGATGCCCCTCAAGGAATCACCGCAACCTGTTGCTTACTGCGAGACCTTCAACAAGGCGATCGCATCATGGTAGGAGTGGAAGGAATTCGGACGGTTCGTCAGGCGGAGTCGCGAGAACAACGTAATAGTCCCCAAGAATTCACCTTTATGGGGGCAGGCGTATCCAGTGAGCGGCGCGTCGAACTCATCGTCGAACAAATTGCTTGGGAAATGCGCAAAATTCGAGATCAATCCGGCAAAGTTCTCGTAACAGCAGGTCCAGTAGTCATTCATACGGGTGGAGCGCAACATCTTTCCCGTTTAGTCCGAGAAGGTTACGTCCACGGACTCTTAGGGGGGAATGCCATTGCAGTTCACGATATTGAGCAAGCGTTAATGGGAACGTCTTTGGGGGTAGATATGCAGCGAGGGATTCCGGTTCGGGGCGGTCATCGTCATCATCTTAAGGTGATTAATATCGTCCGTCGTTACGGTAGTATTACCAAGGCTGTTGAGGCGGGAGCAATTACTAAAGGGGTGATGTATGAATGCGTGAAAAATAACGTTCCTTTCGCTTTAGCGGGTTCGATTCGGGATGATGGCCCCTTGCCGGATACAGAAATGGACTTATTGAAAGCACAAGCGCATTATGCAGACTTAATTCAAGGCGCAGATATGATTTTGATGCTATCCACCATGTTACACTCAATTGGGGTCGGAAATATGACACCTGCCGGCGTGAAAATGGTTTGTGTCGACATCAATCCTGCCGTTGTGACCAAGTTAAGCGATCGCGGTTCTGTGGAATCCGTTGGCGTGGTAACGGATGTCGGGTTATTCCTCAGTTTGTTGAGTCAGCAATTAGACAAGTTAACTCGTCCTTATCACGGAACAACAACGGTTTAAATTCTCAGAATTTTAGGGGTATGTCTATGAATTATGCCCCTATCTTTCGTTTTGATTGAGAGCTTTGGGACAACACGGGCATGACTAAAGGCAACTAAGCGATCGCTCATTTTTGAGCTTGACATGGGTTAAATAATGAGATAGGATGGTATATGCACTATACGGGGCTATAACTCAGTTGGTAGAGTGTCACAATGGCATTGTGAAAGTCAGCGGTTCGAGTCCGCTTAGCTCCATTATTTTTACCCTTGATAGAGATAAAAATTATATAGATCAAATAAGCATCCAACAGTGCTACAGGTAATCCCAATAATAGTTAAACCCTGCAAAGGATAGCCACCGCCAAAAACGGTTAGGACATTTTTCAGTCCATCTATTCCCATTTGCCCAATGAATTCAACGCCCGGCAAACAGGCCATTCCCCATAGCATTATCCAAAGCGTTATGATCCCCAATAAGGGAATAACAAAACAGACAACAAGACTAAATAAAAGTGACCGCGACAAGTTAGACACAACGGTCTTCTCCTTGTTAATTGCAAAACTAGGTTTTTCCTATTTCTAGGATAAATCTATCAGGTCTTTTTAAACGCCATTGACAATATTCTTAAGCAATTATTAAAAATCTTGGTGAACTTTAGTAAAGAATTTGTGAAAACCCCGATCAGGAACTCTCTAACCGTCTTTTTTTGTAAAGTTCCTTAAAGTCACGTGAAGTAATGATAAGATAGGGCGTCAAAATTTACGGTCAAGAAAGGGCGATCGCTGTTTTAGAATAAGTAAATAATCGGTTTAATATTTGTTTTAAGACCATTGCTGTCCAATCTATATCTTCTAGCGTAGTATCTCGTCCTAAAGTGAGTCGAATTCCTCCTAATGCTTCATTATCCCCATAGCCCATTGCTTGTAGTATGGAACTAGGACTGAGTTGACCACTATGACAGGCCGATCCTGCACTGATGCCAATTCCAGCTAAATTTAACTGACGAACCAGTGTTTTTCCGGTAATTGTAGATTTAAAGCCTACATACTGAGGATGACGAACGATGAAACTGACATGATGGGGCAAGCGATAAATTCTGTCCCCTGTGGGTTGTAAATAGGGGCAATCCCTCAATTGAGCAAACAAACGATCTCTTAAGTCTCTTAAACGTTGTCCTTCGGTAGCCATTTCTCGTAATGCCCATTCGGCGGCCACTCCAAAGCCGGCAATAGGAGCAACTGCTTGAGTTCCAGAGCGTAATTGTCGTTCTTGTCCTCCCCCAGCGAGCAAAGGCAATAAATTGACTCCTTCTCGCACATATAACGCCCCCGCCCCTTGAATACCATAAATTTTGTGACTGGATAGGGAAAGCAAATCAATCGGCAGTTGTTGGACATCGAGAGGTAGGCGTCCGGCTACTTGTACGGCATCGGTATGAAAAGGAATACCATAGGATTGGGCAATCATCCCTAGTTTTTCGATGGGTTGAAGCGTTCCTACTTCACTTTGCCCGTAAATAATAGAAATTAAAACGGTATTGGATCGAATCGCTGTTTTTAGATCTAACGGATTCACTCTGCCTTGAGAATTAACGGGTAGGCGCGTAATTTTCCATCCTTCCCTTTCTAATTGGTGAACCGGTTCACTAATGGCTGAATGTTCGACCTGAGAGATAATGAGATGCTGAGGCGTAGTATATTGACGAGCAATCCCCATAATTGCCCAATTATCGGCTTCTGTTCCCCCAGAGGTAAAAAAGAGGGTATCAGGGTTAGGAGCATTAATTAGACGGGCAACTTGAAATCGTGCTGTTTCAAGCGCAATCGCCGCTCTTTCTCCCCAAGCGTGCAGGCTGGATGGATTGCCCCACTGTTTCCTGAGATGGGTTTCAACCGTCGCAATCACTTCAGGGCGAGGGGGGGTGGTGGCACTATAATCAAGATAAATTTGCATTGATGTCCATTTTTAGCCTAGGTATTTTTATTTTACGTCAGTTCGGGTTTACTGATAACGGGTTGGGAAAGTAAGAATGAAAAAGCAAGATTTAAGCCTTAAGAGGGATTGACAGGTATCTTAGAGACACAAATTCATTAATTTCAGGAAAATTTTTTATCCTTTAGGGAAACAGGTCACTGTTAAACTAATAACTGGTTATGGTTTACAGTTTACGGTTATGGTTTCTCGTCGTTATTTACTCAGTCTAATTTTAGCGATCGCTTTAACTTTTGTACAAGGATTAGGGAGAATTGCGCCTGTTTTAGCGTTAGGTGGGATACAATTGCCCTTGAATGAGCCTGCACCCGAATTTACGCTTCCTACCAATACAGGAGACGGTAAGATTAGCTTATCTGACTATCGGGGTCAGTGGGTGGTTTTATATTTCTATCCGCAGGACTTTACATCAGGTTGCACTCTTGAAGCGAAACGTTTTCAGCAGGATTTGGCAAAATACCAAGCCAGAAATGCGCAGATTCTGGGGGTTAGTGTAGATGATGTGGATTCTCATGCCGAATTTTGCGATTCTGAGGGGTTGAAATTTCCCTTATTGGCTGATACAACGGGAGAAGTGAGTAGAGCTTACCGTTCATGGTTGGGGGTAATGTCACTTCGCCATACCTATCTTATTGATCCTGATGGTATTTTAAGAGAACGATTTCTGGCGGTACGACCGGCTATTCACAGTGTAAAGGTCTTAGAACGCCTTGATCAACTCATGTCATAGGGAGGTTTTGCGGTAAAATGAGGGGTTGAAAGGGGGACTATAAGGTTAAAAATTCATGTCAGACGAATCGTTATCACCACAAGCCTTTGCTGAACAACTTCAGCAAACCATCGAACAATTACAGCAATTAGTCGTTAAGCTCAACCGTGAACCGATAGAAACCTTACCGTCTGTAACTTACTTGCAACGGTTACAGGAAACGGTGACCCATCTTAATCTGTCCCTTAATCCCTCATTGTCCGGCCTAAAAACGGATAAAGAAACAGAATTACGAGAAAATTTAGACAAAGCTTATGCCGAATTTGATGAGTTTATTGAAGATGCGGCTGAAATTCCCACAGAACCTTCCCGTGCCTCTTCTCCGCCGGTTTTAGAAGATACGGAAATTCCGATAACGCAACCGATAGGAAAAAGAAAAGATAAGGAAAAAAGCTTATTTCAAAAGATTTTGACGCCAATACGAGGTATTTTACCGACAGGGATTAACCAGAAACTATCAGATGGCGTTTTGACCACTATTGTCGGCGGGATTATAGCTGGGGTGATTATCTGGGCAGTGTTGCTAATTGCGCCGAATCGGCAGGAAATGGCCGAGGTTTTACCGATACCTTCCCCTGAAGGTGAAACACAAACTGAAATTGAAACCCCGGCAGAACTAGAATCGCCCGAACCACCGCAAGCGATTTTATTGGAACCGCCCCCTGAACCGCAAGTTTCTCCTGAACAACGCTTAATTCAAGCCGTTCAAGCCGATATTGCCGATATTACCAGTCGTTATCCAGAGGGATTGATTGATTCGATTGAAGCGAATTTTGCGGAAAATTATTTAATCGTAGTATTGGGGGATGATTGGTATCAGTTACGAGTAGCACGACAGAATGATGTTGCTAAAGGAATTTGGCAAAAAGCCCAGAATTTAGACTTCCAAAAGCTAGATTTGCGAGATAAAGACGGTCAACTAGTGGCGCGCAGTCCCGTAGTTGGTCAACAAATGATTATTTTATTACGAACACCCGTTAATTCGTAAAATATCCCCCTAACCGACCGCTGAAAAATGTGTGTAAACCTTGAAATTTGCTTTTTGGCGAAAATTGTTCTAAGGGTGTCTTTTCGTCAATGAGCTTAACAATTGAAGGCAATAAACCCTTAAAAACCAGTTCAATAAGCTGAATTTTCTGAAAAGTCTTTTTTTTAAGCTTTTATCTCTTTCAGTTTGCCAAATCGTTTAAACTAAATAATCTGATAGTTTATCAATTTTGTAATTTTTTTTGTTGCATCATAGACAACAAAATTACAATTCTAAGTAGTAGCGATTATTTGGACGGTATTATACAAGTGGTTTCTTCAATATCCAAACCGACCCTAGCTTTAACAACAACCCCCCAAAGGCAGACAGGTGCCTATGTTTTAATTGACAGCTTAGTCCGTCATGGGGTTCAGCATATTTTTGGTTATCCGGGGGGGGCTATTCTCCCGATTTATGACGAACTGTATCGGGCAGAAGCCAAGGGCAACATCCAACACATCTTAGTTAGGCATGAACAGGGTGCCTCTCATGCGGCAGATGGTTACGCCCGTGCCACCGGCAAAGTGGGGGTTTGCTTTGGCACATCCGGCCCCGGTGCGACCAATTTAGTCACGGGGATTGCCACGGCTCATATGGATTCGATTCCGATGTTGGTGATTACAGGTCAAGTGCCTCGCCATGTTATCGGCAGTGATGCGTTCCAAGAAACCGATATTTTTGGCATTACGCTACCGATTGTCAAACATTCCTATGTGGTGCGTTCCGCCTCGGATATGGCGCACATTGTGGCAGAAGCTTTTCATATTGCCAGTACCGGACGGCCAGGACCGGTGTTAATTGATATTCCCAAAGATGTTGGAGCCGAAGAATGCGATTATATGCCCGTTGAACCCGGAACAGTCAAATTAACGGGTTATCGTCCGACAGTTAAGGGAAATCCTCGTCAAATTAACGCCGCCTTAGAATTGATTGAACAAGCGGAACGTCCCTTGCTTTACGTCGGAGGAGGAGCGATCGCCGCTAACGCTCACACCCAAGTCGCCGAACTCGCTGAACGGTTTCAACTGCCGGTGACAACAACGTTAATGGGGATTGGGGCATTTGACGAACATCATCCCTTGTCGGTTGGCATGTTAGGAATGCACGGAACGGCTTATGCTAACTTTGCGGTGAGTGAATGTGATTTACTAATTGCCGTGGGAGCGAGATTCGATGACCGAGTAACAGGGAAACTGGATGAATTTGCGTCCTCAGCAAAAGTGATTCATATTGACATCGACCCCGCGGAGGTAGGTAAAAATCGGGTGCCAGAGGTGCCGATTGTGGGGGATGTGCGTTGTGTCCTTGAACAACTGCTCCATCGTATGCAGGAACTCAATTATCCTACCTATTTAGAACGCACGGTTCCTTGGTTACAGCGCATTGCTCGTTGGCGTGAAGAGTATCCCCTCATTGTTCCCCATCCCGAAGGTGCGCTATCCCCTCAAGAAGTGATTGTGGAAGTGGGACGTCAAGCTCCCCATGCCTACTATACGACTGATGTCGGACAACATCAAATGTGGGCGGCGCAATTCTTGAAAAATGGGCCTCGTCGTTGGATTTCCAGTGCAGGTTTAGGTACGATGGGATTTGGTGTTCCGGCGGCAATGGGAGCAAAAGTGGCTTTACCCCACGAAGAGGTAATTTGCATTAGCGGAGATGCCAGTTTCCAGATGACTTTACAGGAGTTAGCGACGCTTGCTCAATATAAAATTGCAGCCAAAACGGTGATCATTAACAATGGTTGGCAGGGCATGGTGCGGCAATGGCAAGAAACCTTCTACGATAAACGCTATTCGTCTTCCAACATGGAAGTGGGAATGCCTAATATTGAATTATTGGCTCAAGCTTATGGCATTAAAGGCATTACGGTACATCATCGCTCAGAATTAGCGGAGGCAATTGCGCAAATGTTAGCCTACGATGGAGCCGCGATTTTGGACGTCCATGTCACTCGCAATGAAAACTGTTATCCGATGGTGGCACCGGGTAAAAGTAATGCCCAAATGATTGGAATTCCTGAGCGGCAAGCAGACAACAATCAACCTGAAAGTTTGCCCTGTTATCATTGCGGTACGATTAATTCAACGCTTAACAATTTCTGTCCTTCCTGTGGCGCAAAGTTATAGGATAAAGGTCAAAAGGGAAGTTGTTTCTGTCACACATTGAACTTGAAGAATTGAGGGTAGGATTTTCTAATGGTCTTACCCTTAATTAATGGCAATTAAGTTAAGTCTCATCTTGTTTAATCCGAAATCGAAACATCTTGGATATCACAGACGATTAATTGTTTTTGAGTCCCAAAAATTAACATTATGTATGATAAATATAAGTTGAGTTCTTACTAAAGAAAGAGGAAAAAAATTAAGAATTAATTTATTTTTGGAGGAGAACCAAAGCAATTAATTACCCATTTTATTGACTAAACACAACGATGACCTATTCTTTAAATCAGCAAATTGCCACTTTTTATGATCATTCGAGTCGACTGTGGGAAACAATATGGGGAGAGCATATGCACCACGGTTATTATGGTCGAAACGGTAGCTACAAAATGAATCGTCGTCAAGCTCAAATTGACCTCATTGAAGAACTATTAAGTTATGCTCAAGTTAAGGAGGTTAAACATATTTTAGATATAGGTTGTGGCGTTGGAGGAAGTACATTATATTTAGGGCAGAAGTTTAAGGCAAAAGGAACGGGAATTACATTATCCTCAGTGCAAGTTGCTAGGGCAAAAGAAAGGGCTATACAGGCAGATTTAAGCGAACAAATTCAATTTTTAGGTGCGAATGCTTTAGAAATGCCTTTTGCCGATAATGTCTATGATTTAGTCTGGAGTTTAGAAAGCGCAGAACATATACCAGACAAGCGAAAATTTTTACAAGAATGCTATCGAGTATTAGAACCTCAGGGAACGTTTATTATGGCGACTTGGTGTCATCGTCCGACAACTTCTTTAGCAGGAGAATTAACCCACCGTGAACAAAAACAGTTAGAAAAGATTAGTCAAATTTACGCTTTACCTTCTTGGGTTGCTTTACCAGAATATCAAGACATTGCCACTCAATGTGGTTTTCAAAACATTAAAGTAGATGACTGGTCGATGGCGGTTGCACCTTTTTGGGATGAAGTGATTAATGCTGCGATTTCCCCCCAAGCAATTTTCGGACTTTTAACATCAGGTTGGCGAACCATAGAAGCGGCTTTAGCGATGCCTTTAATGCGTCAAGGTTATGAAAGTGGCTTAATTCGTTTTGCCGTTCTTTCTGCTCAGAAATAAAGTTAGATACTATGTTAATTGATCATATTCACTTTTACGTTAAAGATGCTAGAAAAACCTGTCGTTTTTTAGAGCAAAAAATGGGTTTTCAATCTTTAAGTCAAAAACGAAATGCTGATACTTATAGCGAAGTTATGACGAATCATGATTATATTTTTTTCGTCATCTCATCGCCACTCAGTTCTTTAAGTCCAGTCTATCGTTACCTTAAAGACCACGCATCGGGAGTTATTGATATTGCTTTTCAAGTTAACTCTATTGATAAAATTCTTCAGCAAAGTTCAAGAGAAAAATTGACGATTCTTGATGCACCTAAAACTTATTGGCTAAACGCAGAAAAGATCAAAATTGCTAAAGTGAAGGGTTGGCACTCCCTTGAACATACTTTGGTGGAAAATACGACAAATCTTCCTTCTTGTTTACTGTTTCCACATTTAGAAATTGTACCCTATTTTCCTAATATTATTAATCCGGAAAAAGAAGAGACTCAATCAAACATTAAACCGCTCTGGTACAATAACTTAGCAACTATCGATCATCTAGTGTTAAATGTTGCTAAAGGAGAATTAACCCAAGCGGCGCAATTTTATAATACAGTGTTTGGCTTTGAATATCAAGAGAATTTTAAGATTAAAACCCCTTACTCTGGACTTTATAGCGAAGTTTTTCGCTCTCCTCAGAATCACTTTTATTTTAATATCAATGAACCCACATCAGCTAATTCTCAAATTCAACAATTTATCGACTACAATGGGGGTTCTGGTCTTCAGCACATTGCTTTAACCTCTACAAATATTATCAATACAGTGACACAAATGCGCCGGCGAGGATTAGCCTTTTTACCCGTTTCTCCTCATTACTATATTCACTTAAAACAAGGAAAAAGACAGGGATTTATTCCCCATTTATCTCAACAGGAGTGGCAAGCGATTGAAAAGCAAAAAATTCTAGTAGATTTTGATCAACAAATTCCTGACTCATTATTAATGCAGATTTTTACGCAAGTTATGTTTAATAAACCCACTTTTTTCTTTGAATTTATAGAACGCCGAAAACAAGCGCAAGGATTTGGTGAAGGGAATTTTCAAACCTTATTTGAACTGATCGAAAAAGAACAAATGGAATCGGTTTAAACCCCATTTTCACAAAGCTTAAGGTGTTTGTTCTAAATAGAGTAACCCAAATTAGGACAAGCTCCTAAGATGAGTGGTAAATTTTCCAAGATTTATCCCAAGGTGAACCTCCTATTTCCAAGCCACAAAGATGGCTTTTTGCTTGGACGATAATTGAACGATTTCGCTGTCTTAATTCTAGCGTCAAATGACCCTTTAACGTATCTCGACAAGCAAAGACTAAACCGTTTTCCGTTGGGATACGAACTTGCGTACCTGCCAAATGTGTGATGCCAATTAGTTTAACCATAAATTGATCATTATAAGCTTCCATTTTCCACTCTCCCCAAGGTTGAATTTCTGCCTCAATCAAACTATTCCAAGGAGAAAAATCATAAAATTTTCCTTGATAATGGATGCCAATCATGGCTACTTCTTCGTTCCACTTTAGCACTTTTCTTTTTCCCCCTGCGGCGGTTATCGCTAAATCTTTGGCATTACTAAAATAATTACAATTGAGCCAAAACCATTTTTCAGGAAAAGAATGACCCCAATTTTTTTCACTATACGCCGTTGCATTTTCAAATGGATAAATTGTGCCATTCCAATCAATTTCTCCTGTAGCTAAACCATAAGCCATCAAGATTTGCCAACCGGGTTCAAAAATAGGGAAAAAAGAAAATAATCCGGCGGTAGATTTCGGAAATTTATGACTATCCCCCCAACCATAAATTGGTTTAACGGTATATTGCCAACGACAATATTGATGGTTACTAGGATTGGTGATTAAACCTTGATTAAAATACAGGGTTGCTTGATAGCCTTCTTGGATATAATGATTAAACTCATTAGTATTAAGAAGCGTCGGCTTATCTGAGAACGAGGATTTACGCCAATGGGTTAAAGCAAGGTAATTTCTAGCTGACCAAAATTGAGCAACATTCGGAAAAGTTCGCCATAAATATGCTTCATCAATTCCTAAAATTTGCACTGCACCGCCACTGTGTTTTTGATTGCCGAAAGGGTCATCAATTGAGTACATAAAAGCAAAGTTTTCTTGAATTTTAGGGAGTGTCACTCGAAAATACCACCCTTCAAAAAATCTTCTTTTATGCCCTTGCCAGTGATAACCGCTATGGGGAGTCTCTCTAAAATAAGTATGAGGATTTAATTGATTTCTTTGCAAGTTTAACATGGTCTTTTGAATATTAAAGCAAGAAAAAACTAGGAAAAATTAAATATTCTAAGAAGAAAAGCTTCCAAATGAATTGATAAAAACTAGCAATTTCAGTATTACTTTCTAAGTTAATCGATCTAGATCGCCACCACAACCCAATTAACAATCCTAAGTGAATTATAATCAAACTGATAGAATTTGAGGTAAATCTTAAAATTATTTCACTAAAGATAATCCCTAAATAGCATAAGCTAATAATCCCCCGTGCTAAGTCAAAAATTCTTTCTTTTCCCATTAGAATTGTAAAGGTCATGATTTTATATTTCTGGTCTCCTTCTTGATCTGGCACATCTTTAAAGATAGCGATCGCTATGGTAAATAACATCACAAAAAGGGTCAATATATAAATCGGAAGATTAATAAAACTTTGGGGAGTTAGTTTTTGAGTGAAATGAAGAAATAATCCAAAGTTAACGACAATTCCCCTAACCGTAAAAATACAAATACTTGCTAAAAAAGGAAAGCGTTTCAATCTGATAGGAGGCAAGGAATAAGCAGTACCAATTATAAGACTAATCATAACCGTTGCCAACAGCCAAACGCCAAACAAAAAGGCTAAAATAAGTGAAAGTATTCCTGAGAGAGCCACAATTATTTTCCCTTTCTTCATTGTCAATTTTCCAGAAGCAAGGGGTAAATTTGGCTTATTAATTTTATCTATTTCAACATCTGTTAACTGATTTAACCCGACAATATAAAGATTTCCTAATAGACAGGTGATGGCAGTTTCCAGCAAAATTATCAGGTTAGAAACTTCAACTGTTTTATCTGTAAAGGCAATAGTCAATAAATATAAAGACAAAACACTTAAACTCGTACCAATAATTGTGTGAGGACGAGAAAATTGCCAAAGACACTTTAAAAAAGACATAGATATTAGTATAAAATTAAGGTGACCATTGGGGACGAATGCCTAATAATCCTAACTCTTTTAATTCAGGTTGATTGTCCTGAGAAATGGTTTGAGTGGGTGGAATTAATAGCCACAATTTTCCACCAACAATTGATTCCCCTGCATTGGTAGTTAAAGCGTTATTGCTATTTAGACGATTGTCAGTGACCACCTGATCAAATAAGATAGCTAAACTATCAGGGGATAAACTTAAATGAACCTCTCTAAAATTAGGTAACGTCATCAAGGGGGTCATTTTGGCAGTAGCAATCTCAATTTTAGCAAAGTAAGGTTCTTCTTGATATTCTTCTCCTTTAAGCAAGCGAGTGATGAGACAATAAATTTCTTTTCCAGTGGTATTAAACTGACAATCTAAAATTGATCCTTCCGTATTCAATAACTTCTTTTGTACGCCTTGACTATTAACATAAAAAAGTGAACGAGTATATCGCAAATTGGGATCATTGGTGTTAAAATCCACCATAGCGGCCGCTGAACCATCAGGAGAAAAGCTTAATAATTCACCAAATTTAGGCAAAAAATCAAGCGGCTCTGCATTGGGTTGCAAAGGAAGTAAACTAATTCCTTCTCCCCTGGCGACAGCTAAAGTTTGTCCATCCGGCGCAATTAAAAATTGACCCCCTGCAATATTCAATTTAAAGGGTTTTTCTGATTTTTTAACCATCCAAAGGTCAAAATCAGCAGGATTCTGTCGATTCACTCGTTGCACTATTAAAGTTTCTCCATCTGGAGTTACATCAAATTGATGATTTTGATAGTTTTTGCTATCTAGAATTTGTTCAATAGTGGGAGTTCTCTCGTTAGAAGTAAAATTCGTATTCACCCGATAAATAGCTAATTCTCCTAACCCTGATATACCTCTTTTTTGAGGGAATGCAGAAAAAATAATTTGGTTGCCCTGATGGGTAAACTTAAAGTCAACAATCACTAATTCAGGAGGAGTTAAAACAATCTTTTTTTGCTGAGTTAAGTTATAGTAAATTAGACGACCTTGCTCTTCTGCTTGAGTGCCAATATAAGCTAAGGCTCGATCTCGACTCTGAAATTCTGCCGCAAAAGGTTGTATTTCTTGACCCGATTTTTGTGTTCCTCTGAATTTTTCTTTGGCTTCTGATAGCTGTATTTGGTAGGTTTCGCCGTAGGGAATAGGTGTTTTTAAAGTATAAGCCATTCTACGGCCAGACCAACTCATTTTACCCAGCAAAGGGGGATCAATGACTAAATTTTTTTCAACACTTTCTTGATCTATCGGACGGTTAAATACTAAGATAAACCCTTGATCTTCCTTGCCAATCGTTTTATTTTGCCAGCTAAATTGTTCGACTTGCGCTCCTTTTTTGAAAAAACAGCGATCGCCACAACTTTTATCACTGATTACCCATCCCAAAATGATGCTACTAAGGATGCCAATCACAGATAAAGAAATTTGATCAATCGGATAAAAGGTCTTTTTATCGGGCATGGTTTTTGGGGGAATCAGAGATGAACTACATTAAAAGTTGGCAATGCTTTATCAATAATATCCATAGGGATCAGTAGGAGTAGGAATAAGTTTAATCGATTTCGCCAAAATCACTAATTGTCGTTTAGGAGTAGAATTTTTCTCTGCTGCTTGAATCTCTATTGTTACGGTTTGATGAGCCATCGGTAATGTTTCTGTGATCATTTCTCCTTCAATCTCTAACCATGTATCAGCCGGATAAACGCTATTGGATTGATCCATTTTGACAGGAAGACCGACAGGATAAGCATCGACTGCACAGCAAGTTAGAATAAAACGGCTAATTAATCGGTAATTTTCCGGCAAACTGGGTAAATCCACGACAAATCCACTTACCTTTACTTTTTGTCCTGTATAAGCATCCGGCTCAGGATAGGCATTTATCGTTCTAACCCAGTCTATCAGCGATCGCTGTTCTGGTTTCAAGGTGGCGCGGAAGGATTGGGTTTGTAATTGTGTCGTCGGCAGGTTTTCACTAATTCCCCTCTGTAAAGCCATTTGACTGGTGAGAGGCGAAGGTTGAAAAAGTAAACCCATCAAAGCCGTCACTAAAAGTAAACTGCTTCCCAAATAATTAGGCAAAACAGTTATATGATTGAGATTGTTGTCTTTATTGACCGATTTTTTAGGATATTCTTGGATTAAAAACCAGATTTTTATGATGCCTAATCCCATTAAGCTTAATCCGGTTAGAAAAACCAACCAAAAATAGTTAGGGTGGATTAGTAATTTTAACTCTCCTCCTATCCAGTAACGAAGGAGAAGTCCTCCCCATCCCAAAATGGCTAAGATATCTAATATCGGTTTGGCTAACGTATTTTTTTTCAAAGAAACTTGAAACATATTGAGTAAACAGCGATCCCTAATTAGTTTATCGTTTTTCTTATCAAAATTTCAATTCTTAAAACCAATAAGCATAACTAAGAGTCAAAATAAAGGTTAATTGAGCGGCAATTACAAATAAATAAAAAATCATTCTGGGTTTAAAAATAGATAACATTAAACCAATACTCTTGAGATCAATCATTGGACCAAAAACCAAGAAAGCTAATAGTGAACTGCTGGTAAAAGTCGGCGCAAAAGACAAAGCAAAAAAGGAATCAACCGTTGAACAAATAGAAACAATTACCGCTAACAACATCATAGCAACAATTGAACTGATTGTTCCCTGTCCTAAATTTAAGATAATTTCCCGTGGCACAAAAACTTGAATTGCAGCCGCGATCGCACTTCCTAAGATTAAAATTCCCCCTAATTCTCGGAATTCTTGAAAAACATTTTCCAAAAAAGCTTTAAGTTTTTCGGCTTTAATAACTTGAGGATCTTTTTTTAAGGTCAAAGTGGTTATGATAGATTCATCTAAAGCGAGGGAACTTTGATTTTTATTCAGGATGAACGTGCCTGAACGCAGTAATGGAAATTCGGTGGACAATTCAGCTTGTGGTTCAATTTTTAGGTATTGTAACCGTTTTTCTAAAAGGGGATGAAGCAGGGGACGAACATCTTTTTGAAAGCTAAAAATAAAGCCAATTGTTGTAGCAATCAAAAGGGAAAAAATAATTCTTAGAACGACGATTTGCGGTTGATCGCGAAAGGCCACCCACGTCGACCATATCACGATTGGATTAATCGTAGGTGCGGCTAATAAAAACCCAATAGCTACTGATGTCGGCAAACCTTGCAATAATAAACGCCTAGCGACAGGAATATTGCCACATTCACAGACAGGAAACAGAAAACCGATACAACTTCCCACAAATGACCCTAAAAAGGGATTACGGGGTAGGGCGGCGATTAATTTCCGTTCATCGATTAAGATGAGCAAAGCACTAGATAAAATAACTCCTAGCAACAGAAAGGGTGTTGCCTCTATCAAGAGACTGAGAAAGAGTGTGAACGCATTCTGCAATTTTTCCATAGTAATTGCCTATTATTAAGGCATTAAGGATTTCAACCCATTTAAGTCCTCACTGTATCACTTAAAAGCAAACTATCGCAATCAGCTATGGGGTCATAGATAATGGGTTATCGCTAAGTTGCCTAATTTAGACCTTTCTAAGGATTAAATTTTCCTCAATTTTGTTCCCTGTTTCCCTTTCTGTTTTGGGCTCAAATTTTTAAATTCCGAGTCTTGAATTTATTTTCCACCATAATAAAAAGCAATTTCTTTTTCTTTTAACGGAACAAAATCCGCCTCCATCAGACGTTGATTTAATTCGTCTTGGGAAAGATGTTTGGCACCAATTCGCACAATACGAGAACGCATGGTATTGGTAACGCCGCTTCGTTGACGTTCTCCCTCTAATGCCATCACTTCGTTATAAAGATCGAGCTTTTTGGGCGGAATGGGAGTACCATCTAAATCAAGACCTTGTGCGATCGCCTCATCCACTGCATCTGCGCCTGTCGTTGAAGAATTAAGATTCATAGAAATTTCTGAAAATCGAAAGTTAACCCCATTTATAATATCAAAAAGCGAGGTACTTATTTCCGGCAAACCCTTATGGAAAATTGTGCCAAAAACCCTTTGTACCACAAAGATTTCTAGGGTTGGACACAACAGCAAGTCAAAGCGTTAGCACCAAAGTAAGTGTCTGCAGTGACAACTCCCATCACTGACTTGGAGTACCAAGTACAGTGTGGGCTTCCAAGACAATCCTGCTATCGCATAGGAGGCTCTTGGCTTTAAGGACGAGTTGACCCGTCGCCCTATTCATTATATTTATCGCCGCGTTGTGGTCACGGCCAAGACTGCATCCACACGCGCAATTA
>JBGTGT010000032.1:0-33289 GCA_041746575.1 Microcystaceae cyanobacterium | reverse complement strand
ATTCTGGGTATCTCCCCAAAGGTATCCACAAATCTCATCTCCTTGAAGATGACATTCATCTAAAACATACGCTACCCATTCTCCTGACTCAATTAAATTAGCGGTTTCATTCTACTTAACATCTCAGCTATTTCTTTCTTTCTTTTTTCAATTGTTTCAGGGTCTTTTCGGGAATTCTCTTTATGGTAGTGTAATTTAACTGATTTTCTTGTCTTGACCATGCACCTGAAAGTAAACGATCCCAGTTTCCTGCATAGAGATAATAACAGAGAAAATGACCGATCGCTAATCCCGCATAACCTTAATAGAGAAAACGGTAATCTTTTCGCTTTAAATGCTCCTAATAAGACTGTTCTGCGTCAATATCCACACAAGGACTCTGACAAGCGACACAAGCACTTTGCTCTTTGCCTTCGGGTGTCATCCGACGACACATCGATTGAGTAATCGTTGCTTTGTCCCCTTGATGCGCAATACTGGTGATTAATCCTCTTGGCTCAGCATAAAATAACTGTACCGGCGCCATTGGACAAGAAATATTGACACCAAGACTTCCCTGCACAGAAATAACCGATAAATATAGCAGAAGCAATGGTAAATAACAAAAAACACCCTAAAACCAAACGATGAGAATCATAAAATAACAGTCGCCCGCTGACACCTATATAAAGTAACCCAAACTGTAAATAGGTGTGATTGATTCCTAACCAAGAATCATTCTTAACTTTGGCTAATTCCGTTCTAACTTGGCCGGTTTTAGGATGGGTGTGTTTAATTTGTCTTTGCTTGCCTAAAGCGCGGGGAATTTGCGATAAAAAGCTCAGAGGACAGATTCTTCGCCAAAATTCGTGGCAAAAGACCAATAAGACAAAAATCCCCATGGGGATAATGAAACCCCAAAATAAAGATGCTCCCATCGGGTACGCTTGAGGAGAGACGCATTCCCCTTGCACCAAAATACAAACGTCTGGATTAACCCGAAAAGGACTCCATGTACTGTCAGGATGGGTAAAAATCGGAGAAATAGGATCATAAAAGAGGGAGAAAATTAGGAGTAACCAACCGACAGTGAGACACCAACGGACGAAGTGCATCGTTTTTTCGGGAATTTTTGCTAACATGAGGATTATTGAACAAAGGTGCAAATATCTTTTTAGTATGCCCTCGTTGTTCGATGAACAAAGGGATAAGTTTTAGGATTTAACAGAACGTAATAAGCAATGAGAATTTCTCGAAAATATTGCTCAATAAACGCCTTTACCACTAAATATTTAAAATTAGCGATCGCTTTAACCCCTTTTTATCCTTAAATCGCTTAAGGTACCTTGGATTAACCCCGTTTATACTCCCTTCAAACCGAACCTTAAAAGGTGAAGAAATCTCCCTTGTCGTTTCCTTAAACCCCAAGAGACAATGAAAAAGTTACAATACATCCCACTAATTCTATGAAAGACTCTTCTAACCCCGAATCTTTAGTTACGCTTGCCTGTCAACATTGCGAACAAGAAAATTATGGTGAAGCGATGGTAGCTTTAGATCAAGCCATTGCCATTGATCCTCATTATCCCCCAGCATGGAATCATCGGGGTAATGTTTTTAGTATGATGCAACGCTACGCAGAAGCATTAGGAGCTTATGAGCGCGCCGTAACCCTAAAACCCGAATACCATCAAGCGTGGTTCAATCGGGGTCTTTTGTTTGCTGAAATGGGAGCTTATGGTAATGCTATCGAATCCTATGGCAAAGCGATCGCTTTAGAACGAGATCCCCTTTATCTCCACGCCAAGGAAGACATTTGGCTTAAGAAGAAGCTAGTACAAGTCTAAGGCAAAAAACGGTCTAAGGCCGCTTTTAATTCTGCGAGTTCCTCCTCAATATTACCCTCTTGAGCGGCTCTAGCCACACATTCATTTAAGTGTTCATCTAAAATTAAGCGTGCCACTCGGTCTATCGCACCCCTAACTGCCGCAATTTGAATCAAAACCTCAGGACAAGGACGACTTTCCGTAACCATCGTTTTAATCCCTCGAATATGTCCTTCTATGCGAGATAATCGGTTAACGATTTGTTTCAAGGAGGCGTCACTGTGAACATGAGAATGGGTGTGGTTATCGCCGTGGGAGTGGGAATAAGAAACATCCTTTGAAGCGGTATTCACAGCAGAATCAGTCATTATTTTAAGTTTTGGTGAGGGTAATTATTTCTAGTTTAAGCGAGTTTAAGTAAGTTAGGAAGTCTCGTCAATTGACTCAATGAGGGTATAATTTTGACACAAAATGAGCGTTTCTTTGAAATATCCTTGACCCATTTCCATTAACGGTAATTGATGGTTTTTTAAGATAGTTTGAATAGAATGGAAAGCAAGCGGTAATTGATAGAAAGGTAGATGGGGAAAAGCGTGATGCACACTATGATAGGGTAATCCTCCCATTAACCACTGCATAAGGAAATTGACCTTTAAATTACGAGTAGCATAGAGTTGAGTCAATAAATATCCTTGGGATTCTTGCCATTTTCCATAATGCTCTAAGTGATCTCTGACTTGAATAATTATACCAATCATTCTCTCTAATAAAAACCAAAATAATAAATATTGCCAAAAGACGTGACAATAAAGAGCTACTATCAAAAAAACACTATGAATGACCATCATTCCTGTTATATCTAAAACCATTTGTAAAGGAAGATGGCGACGAAAAGAACGTAACTGAAATCCCTTCCTCAAAGTTTTAAGGATTAACCCTGATCCCCCCCAAAGAAAAATATCGATTAACCCTTGATGACGAATATACCAACGTAACCAACGATTCCCTTGATCATAGTCATCGGCCGTCCATTGTACCCGCTCCGGATCTCGTAAATCAATGCCATTCCAAGCATGGTGTAGTAAGTGTAGCTCTGAGTAAGTTCCGTATGGCCAAAACATCGGCCATGAAATTAAACGAGCAAAAAATTCATCAAACCATACCCAACCTGTTAAGGTATGATGGGTCATATCGTGGGTACAGACTAACCAAAACGCATAGACCATTCCTGCCAAGAGCGTCAATAAAATAAAGGTGAGAAAATGAGGAATTAACCAAGCAGAACTAATTAAACCGATAAAGAGTAATCCTAATAAAGAAAAGCGCAAGAATCCTCGCCAAGGGTTAATTTTACTAAAGTCAGCGATACTTAGTCGTAAGATTTGATTCAAGGGATCTGACATCGTTGCAGAATTTTTCATTATTATCAAAGAAGAAGGAAGGATTTTAATTTAATTTTAAAGGAGAGATATCTAGACAAACTCAAAATATAAAAAAAATCAAGCGTCAGAATAACTAATCACGTATTATTATTTTTTTTTGAAAAGCCATGAGTCGTTTAGAAATTCTCAGTCAATGGAGTCAAGGAAAACTGCCTAAAACTGACGAAATTGCCAAATTATTACGCTTAGAACTCGAATCGGATTCAATCTATCCTTTGGGAATTAACGAGGACGAGGAAATACAAAAACGACAACAACATTTAGCATTATTTCAATCTCTTTATCCAATCGTCAGTCAAGAATGCCAGAAACAAGGGTTGAATAATTCCCAAGACAATTTAATCACCTTATGGCAATTATGGTTACCTTTGGGATTACAATTGGCAGAAAAACGCTCAGAAATTAATCGTCCTTTTATTCAAGGAATTTTAGGAGGACAAGGCGTCGGCAAAACAACATTATGCTCAATTCTCATTCTTATTTTACAACATTTAGGCTATTCTGCGCTAAGTTTGTCTATTGATGATCTTTACTTAAATCCTGAAGAGAGACAAGCCAAATTTCCCCCCAATGATCCCCGTTATCATTACAGAGGCGCACCCAAAACCCATAATATCGAAAAAGGAATTGACTTACTCGAACAAATCAAAAACAATCAAAAACCTCTATTGATTCCTCGCTTCGATAAATCTCAGAATAGGGGGCAAGGACAACAGATTGAGCCACAAATTGTAGAAAATCTCGATATATTATTATTTGAAGGATGGTTTGTCGGGGTTCGTCCGATTCATCGTGATCAATTTAATCATCTTCCCAAAGCGATTTTAAAAGAAATTAATCTAGATTATGCCATAAAAATCAACGAGGATTTACAGGAATATCTTCCCCTTTGGCAAGCGTTGGATTCATTAATGGTGCTGTATCCTACTGATTATCATTGGAGTAAACAATGGCGTCAACGAGCAGAAGAAGAAATGAAATCGAAGGGGAAACAAGGCATGAGCGAGGTAGAAATTGAGCAATTCGTAGCTTATTTTTGGCAATCCTTACATCCTGAATTGTTTATTACCCCTTTAACGCACCATCCTCAGACAGATTTAATTATAGAAATCAATTCAAATCATCGCATTAAAAATATTACAAAAAAGTGAATTCTAAATCATAACTTATCGCTTTATCTTTTAAACCCATAAAAATGTTGAATATTTCCCTTCCGACTGCCGTCTATATTCATATCCCCTTTTGTCGCCGTCGCTGTTTTTATTGTGACTTTCCTATTGCTGTATTAGGCGGTAAAACCGATATTAATACCTCAACAATGATTAAAGATTATGTTGAAATTCTCTGTCAAGAAATCCGTTTAACATCCCCATCGTCAACCCCCTTAAAAACCCTATTCTTTGGTGGAGGTACACCCTCATTATTGCCCGTTAAAGCATTGGATAAAATTTTAGAGACCCTTGAGAAAACGTTTGAAATTGACAAAAATGCTGAAATTTCAATGGAAATTGATCCCGCAACCTTTACTTTTGAACAACTAAAAGGCTATGATCACTTAGGCGTTAATCGCTTTAGTTTAGGTGCACAAGCTTTTCAAGATGAACTCTTAAAAATGTGTGGTCGTTGGCATCAAGCTCACGATATTTTCGCCGCCGTCGATACCCTGCATCAATTAAATATTACTAACTTTAGTTTAGATTTAATTTCGGGTTTACCCCACCAAACGTTAAGCCATTGGGAAGATTCCTTAAAACAGGCGATCGCTTTATCTCCTGTTCATCTTTCCTGCTACGATTTAGTGCTAGAACCCGTCACCGTTTTCGGCAAACAATATCAACCCGGAAATACCCCTCTTCCTGACGATGATACCACTGCCGATATGTACCGTCTTGCTTCTCAAATCTTGCAGGAGGCTGGATACGAACATTATGAAATTTCTAACTACGCTAAACCCAGTTATCAGTGTCGTCATAATCGGATATATTGGCAAAATAAACCGTTTTATGGCTTTGGAATGGGCGCAACGAGCTATATTAACGGCAGTCGCTTCAAACGTCCTCATACTCGTCAAAGCTATGCAGAATGGGTACAAAATCAGAGTGTAATCGATACGCCTCCCTTGACCTCAACTGATTTTTTATTAGAAACCTTAATGTTAGGATTACGCTTAAAAGAAGGAATTGCCTTAACAAAAATTAAAGAACAATTTGGCGAAAATATGCCTAAAAAGATATTAGAGATTTTAAAACCTTATATTGAGCAAAAATGGGTTATAATGACGCCCGATAAACTTAATTTCAACGAATCAAGCCATATAGCATTAACCCGTCCCGAAGGATTTCTCTTTTCTAACGTTGTGTTAACGGCATTGTTTGAAAAGCTATCGTGAGGGAAAATAAGAAAAGTTCGTTCAGATTCATTGGGAATGCTTTATGCGAGAAATCTTAATTAGTTTTAGCATTGTCGCTTTGTGTTTTTTATTACTCATCTTTTCATGGGTGTTTAATATTCCTCAACAACCTGCCGCCAATGCCTCTCAACAAACTGCCGTTCAAATTGCTGAAAACATCTCGGAGATCACCATGGATTTAGATAATGCTGTCACCACCCCTTCTGGCTTAAAATACATCGATATTAAGGAAGGAGAAGGCGAATCTCCCAGTAAAGGAAAAACCGTTGTCGTTCACTATACCGGAACCCTAGAAAACGGTCAAAAATTCGATAGTTCTCGCGATCGCAATCAACCGTTTGCCTTTAAAATCGGAGTGGGACAAGTCATCAAAGGTTGGGATGAAGGCGTAATGACCATGAAAGAAGGGGGACAACGTAAATTAATTATTCCCCCAGAATTAGGGTATGGTTCAAGAGGCGCAGGGGGCGTGATTCCCCCCAATGCAACCTTGATTTTTGATGTGGAATTAATCGACGTCAAATAATCCAGTCAACAGCAAAAAGTAAATATTTACGGTCAAAAGAGGAGGAAATAAGGTAATAAAACGAGGAGTTTCCTTACTTTCTTCCTTTTTCACTCGATTGCACCTCTAATTATCGACGTCCGACTTCCGCTTCTCGTTTACCCAAAGTTAGCAGTGACGACTCACAATTTTCTGATATTCTTAGAGAAACGTTAACAAATGTTACAAATTAAGTTTTATATAGATGAAAGTTTTAATCGTTGGGGCAACCGGAACACTAGGGCGACAAATCGCTCGTCAGGCACTGGATAAAAAACATGAAGTGCGCTGTTTAGTCAGAAGTCTTTCAAAAGCGTCATTTTTGCGGGAATGGGGCGCAGAACTGCTCAAAGGAGATTTATGCCAGCCAGAGACATTGCCCAAAGCATTGGAAGGAATAGACGCTGTGATAGACGTCGCCTCCGCTAGACCAACCGATTCCATCAAAAAAGTCGATTGGGACGGCAAAATTAACCTTATTCAAGCAACGAAGACCGCCGGCGTAGAGCGTTACCTCTTCTTTTCAATTTTAAACGCAGAAAAATATCCGAATGTTCCCTTGATGGAAATCAAACGATGTACTGAAGAGTATTTAGCAGAATCGGGCTTAAAATATACGATTTTACGTCCTTGTGGTTTCATGCAGGGACTAATCAGTCAATATGCTGTCCCTATTCTAGACGACCAAGCCGTTTGGATTACAGGACAAAATACCCCCATCGCTTTTATGGATACCCAAGATGCAGCCAAATTTGCCATCCGCGCCTTAGAAGTCCCCGAAACCGAACAACAGCGTTACCCACTGGCGGGGGTTAGAGGTTGGAATTCAGAAGAAATTATCGCCCTTTGCGAAAAATTATCAGATAAAACAGCAAAAACATCCCGTATCCCCCTAGGAGTATTGCAATTCTTCCGCAAAATCACTCGTTTGTTTCAATGGACGTATAATATTTCTGACCGTTTAGCCTTTGCCGAAGTTCTAGCGAGTGGCCAAGGGATGACAGCGAACATGGATAGCGTTTACCAGACCTTTGGCCTTGATCCCAAGCAAACAACTACCTTAGAATCCTATTTACAAGAATATTTTGGCCGTATGTTGAAAAAGCTTAAAGAACTGGACTACGAAAAACAAAAAACGCGTAGAAAGAGCAATAGCTTTTTTAAGTAAGCCCATTTAAGTCCACCCAAAATAATAGGATATGATGATCGATGCCCAAAGTCGGCATTATTTATAACGATATAAAACCCATTGCTCGTCAGGTCGCCCAAGACTTAGCCGAGAAGCTAACCTCTCAGGGTTGGGACGTGATTCTTGAAACGGGTTCGGGGGGATTATTGGGTTATTCTCAACCGAATCGCCCCATCTGTCACACCCGAATCGAACAATTAGTTCCTCCCCATTTTGACCCTAGTATTGTTTTTGCGATCGTTTTAGGGGGAGATGGCACTGTTTTATCCGCCTGCCGCCAACTTGCCCCGTGTGGCATTCCCTTATTAACAGTCAATACGGGACACATGGGGTTCTTAACAGAATTATACCTCAATCAGTTATCTCTCGCCCTAGAGCAGGTTTTAAGAGGGGACTATCAAATCGAAGACCGTACCATGTTGACGGTACAACTCATTAGAGAGAAACGCTTATTGTGGGAAGCCCTTTCTCTCAACGAAATGGTCGTTCATCGCGAACCCTTAACCAGTATGTGTCATTTTGAAATTCAAATTGGTCATCATGCGGCCGTAGATATTGCCGCCGACGGAGTGATTATTTCCACACCCACGGGTTCAACCGCCTACTCTCTTAGCGCAGGAGGGCCAGTTGTAACACCAGACGTTCCCGTTTTGCAACTAGCCCCCATTTGCCCCCATTCTCTCGCTTCTAGGGCGTTGGTTTTCTCCGATAATGAACCTGTCAATATTTATCCCGCGACGCCGAATCCGATGGTAATGGTAGTAGATGGCAATGGTGGATGCTCTGTGTTGCCCGACGATTGCATTCATATCGAAAAATCTCCCTATACTGCCCGCTTTATTCGCCTACAATCCCCCGAATTCTTTCGCATCTTGCGGGAAAAACTGGGTTGGGGCTTGCCTCATATTGCTAAACCGACTTCTGTTGAGCTACCCTAAAACGCTTTGAACATATAACTTAAACTCGGTAAACTGAATTGATAATATTAATCGTTAAACGCTTATGAATAATGAATCGCGGATTCCAGTGGTGATTAATGGCGCAGGGGGCAAAATGGGGCGAGAAGTGGTGAAAGCGGTTGCCCAAGCTCCCGATCTAATGATTGTAGGCGCAGTTGACCGCAATCCCGACCTAAGGGGTCAAGATGCCGGAGAAGTCGCCGGATGCGGTGCCATCGAAATTCCCATTTTAGACGATTTACAAAGTGTTTTGGTCTTGGCAACCCAAGAAAAAATCCAAGGGGTGATGGTGGATTTCACCCATCCTAGCGGGGTTTATGAAAATGTGCGGTCAGCGATCGCCTACGGGGTGCGTCCAGTAGTGGGAACAACAGGCTTGACAGCAAATCAAATTAAAGATTTAGGAGAATTTGCCGAAAAAGCAAGTACAGGCTGTTTAATTATGCCAAATTTTTCAATTGGCATGGTCTTACTGCAACAAGCAGCTTTACAAGCCTCTCAATATTTTGACCATGTAGAAATCATTGAACTCCATCATAATCAAAAAGCGGATGCCCCTAGTGGGACAGCCATTAAAACGGCCGAAATGCTAGCAGAAATGGGAAAAACCTACAATCCTGCTTTAGTTGAAGAAAAAGAGACGATGCAGGGAGCAAGGGGTGCTTTAAGTGCCGAAAATATTCGGATTCATAGTGTTCGCCTCCCCGGTTTGATTGCCCATCAAGAAGTAATTTTTGGCGCACAAGGAGAAATTTATACCCTTAGACACGATACCAGCGATCGCACTTGCTATATGGCCGGTGTTCTCTTAGCGATTCGTAAAGTGACGCAGTTAACCGCTTTAATTTATGGGTTAGAGAAAATTCTTTAGGTCAGTAGGGTACGTCGTCGGAAAACCTTGAAACTTGATAGCATAGAAATAGGTTTACGAAAGATGTTCCCCATGCTCACCTATCATCGTCGCCCTGTTGCTTTATCTCTCCTCTCTACCGATTTACCCATCTTATCAACTATTGAAACCGCCGCCACCCTTTATCAAAAGGAAGATCAACGTTTCCATCTCCTGCTGAGTCAATCGGATATTCCTTACTCCGTCTCTGGCTTTAAAACAGAAGAAAAAGAAAAAGAGGGAAAAATTGAAAAGCAGTTAATCTGGCTAGAAATATCACCTTATAGAGTGATTATGACGATGCAAAGTCAAGGACAGTTTGCCTATCGTCATTTTTGGGAACAAGGCGTTTATGGCATTAGCCGTTATTGGTTTAATGATCATCATCCCTCCCATGCCAATTGTTCGTTTCGTTTACGCAATTACACCCGTAACTTAAAATTAGAAGGGAAAAATTTGCCCGAATTTCTGAGAATTGAATATGAATTATGGACAGGAGACGTTTATTTAGGACATTATGTCCTTCATCTCGAAATTTTTCATTAAATTGAAGGATTTAAATTCTAAAACCCACTAACAATAATGACTGTTAAACCTTGTAAAAAATAAAGGACGATCTTAACATCCGTTAACGCTGTCTAAATAGAAAAACGTCATCTTTTTGATACGGTAAGTCAAACGAGTCTAAGGATTGCAATTGTTGAACTAAATCCCGCACTGTTTGTTCTGAATCCGGCCAACTAGGATATTTTTGATTCAAGAGAATAACTTGATATTGATTAAGATTAAAAGGAGTTTGATCTTTAATGGCAATATGGATAAGAGAGCGATGGGTTAAATGAGGAGCAATCTGGGCAGTGGTTAACACACTTTCTTGAGGAGAGACTAAATTTACCGCCTCTCGCATTGCGGATAAAGTGTCTATTTGTTCTAAATAACGAGAAGTAAAATAACCATATTTTGCGAACGCTAAAAAGGCAATTGTTGCCCACAAAAGAATTTGCCATCGTTGCTTGAGCCACGCTTTTTGATTGGCAATTGTTACAATTACAATTAATAGTAAAAAGGGTAAAATCGGTAAAGAATATTGATGAACCAAATCTTTTTGAGGACGATATTCCGTAATTAAATTTAAACCTAAGGCGGGAAGGGCAGCAATGAGAGGAGATAAATAACGAGGAGATAAGCCCCAAATTAAAGGAATTAATAAAAACACAAGATATTCTAAATTTGCGCCTGTGAAAAGATGACTTAAAATAATTTGTGGTTTTAAAATCACATTCGTCATAATTTCTAAGACAGAATGACCTAAAAATTCATAACGGTTAACGGCAGCCGCCTCTGCTCCACTAAAGAGAGGAATAATCACCTGAGTGCTGAATAAAAACCAAAACGTTCCTAAGCCTAATGCTAGTAATCCAAGCACCCGTTTTTTCTCAAAAAAGAACAACCATAAGCCCATCGCTGAGACAGTTAAAGATAAGACCGCCTTACAACTTAAAACCACAATAACTGAGCCAATAAAACCCCATAAATGTTGACATCTAGCTGTATAAACTGCCCACAATAAAGCGGGAAGGGCAATAACCTCTGAGTGAAAATCGAAAAGATTGACATTAAAAATCAAAGGGTAGAGTAAATAAACCCACATTATATTAACCGCTTGACTTTGCTTTAGTCCAGCTTGTAAAGATAACTGATAAAGGGGAATCACGCCGATTGATAAAGCGATCGCTTGAATAATTAATAACCAAATAATAGAAGGATAAATTTTATAAAATAAAGCGATAAAGTAATAAATAAAAGCCGCGTGATCTCCTAAAATATGAAATCCCGAAAAAGAAACAATCGGAGATTTACCTTGACTGATCAGATAAACCGCCTGATCAAACCATCCCAAATCAAGCGCATTGGATTGAAATAAAAAATGGCGACTTAAACTAGATAGTAATAAAATGAAAAAACTGCCAAGGAAAAAGGGTAACCAAGGATAGGCTTTAAGATTAAGAGCAAAGGGTTTCATCGAAAAGACGATTAACGCAAGAATGGTTACATATTGTAACGCAAAGTGAGCAACGTTAATCAAGAAACATTATTTTTCCGATTGAAGTCAATTAACTCGCTATTATTGCCTAGTAAAGTCTAAATTAATGGAGTGATTAACCCATGTTACTTGCAGATCCTTCGTCTCTTCCCCTTGATATCTTGACAACCTTATCGATTCAGGACACCTTTCATTTAGTTAAAGAGCAATCTCTAGAAATAGGGACGATCCTAGCGCAAAAAATAGAAGATCCTCAAGTTTTGGAAAAAATGCAAGCGGCTTACCAGAATTTTATTAAATCAGGACAGTTGTGGGCATTGATTATTGGGTTTATTTTAGGCTATATTTTTCGGAGTTTTACCAGCTAAGTTTCAGGGACAGAAATAAGGAAAAACAGGGTAATTCTCCAAAAAATACTTGAAAATTTCCTATTTCCCTTTTTAAACTTGACTTTGTAAAGTAATGCTAACTATGGATCACTTTGGCGTCAGGATTGATCAGACAAAGCAATTTTTGCTTAATTTGGCAGTCAAAAACTTCCCACTTCAGTTTGGTGTAATCCCCGTTGTCATTAAATCCCCCTAAAAACCCGACGGAGATTTCAAATCCACCAGCCATATCTCGTCCTCCACCAAAAAAGCGTCCATGGCCATCTTGTCCGAGGGTTTCCTTGAGAAATTCGTCAGGATCAAGGGTTAGCTTATTCGTTCTGAGGGAACCAATCACTAACTCAATTTCATTGGCTTCATCGTGGACAATTCCGTAAACCACCGCCGTATGAATATTTTCTTCAGTTACCAGAAAGTCTGCCGCTTGGGGAATGGCATCTCGATCATCGTAACGAAGATATCCCACCCCTGCAATAGAAAAATTATTCTTAATCATGCGGTTTTGTAGCGATCGCTCAATCACATCCATCACCCGACGCGAACGCGCTGACTGTAACACTGAATTCAACAGTTGAGAGTCATAAAAACGACTTAGATAAGCCGCCGCCATCAATTCAGCTTCTTGAGCCTGAAGCAGTCCATTTGTATCAGATCGTAGTCCGTGCATCAAAGCTGTGGCACATTTAATGTGAGTTGGATTGCTGCTGTTAAGAGATAAAAGCCCGGCTTGGAGGTATTGAGTTAACACAGTGGCGGTTGCGCGGATTTCGGGACGCAAATCGACAAATTCTGCCTCAATTTCCCCTTGTTGAGCATGGTGATCGATCACGGCAATCAGCGGAATTTGAGCTTGGCGTACCCAGTCGGTTAATTGACTGGTGTTTCCTTGGTTATCGATGAGGATATATCCCTGATAAATCGATAAATCCCGATCTTTTAAGGTGTTTATCCCCCAACGTTTCGCCGGAAGTCCCGTTAACTTCACTAAGGCAATATTTTCTTGATGGGATAACGTCCCTGAATAGACAATATCACAATTAATTTGGTAAGCATCACCGATCAGCTTATAAACCCAAGCACTGGAGAGCGCGTCGGGATCGGGGAAGTCTTGAATCACAATGATATGATGTTCACCTTGATGGCTTTCTAGGGTTTTTTCTAGCTTCCTAACAATTTTTTTGATTTTAGGATCGACTGGGCAAGCCTCTTCCATTACCCTATCAGAAGCCACCTCAGGAGCAGTACCATTGCCGTTAAGAGGAACGGGGGTTGTATAATCGGTAGGCAGATGATCTTGGGTCATAAATTTGGGTCATAAATAAAGATTGAGGAGCAATAATTAATCGGTCATCGAAAAATTTACTTTTTCATCTTAGCGACTCTTTCAGGAAAGTCCAAAAATGTCTTCCGATTGTCTATCTGTCTTAGGGATGAAAGTTATAAAAATCTTAACCTTTTGGGCTAGGTCAAAGTAACTCTGTCAAAATTGATGATGATCAATCCGCTTTATTTCTATTATACTTACTGTTTAAGTTAGAAAATTTGTAGTTTTGTCAGCTTAATATCGTCGAATTATCCTTACGTTAGTCCCTAAATACCGTTCATGGGGAATTTAATGCGCCCAGACTTTGAAATAATCTCCGCCTCCACCCATTCAGTCCCATCAAACTATGGAACAGAGTCAACCCCTGTTCTTGTTTTGAAAGAGTTGGTGGCCACCTTACACCGTGAACAAAATAAGATCCAAAATTTACTCAGTTCTTTAGGATTTGCGCTCAGAAGTTTTAATAATCTCAATCAATTTTTGGAATTAACCCCACTGATGGCTTCTAGGGTTACGGATGCTGACGGTAGTGCTTTAATGCTGATTAATGCCAAAGGATTAATTGTTTTAGAACAACTGCACTGTCAAGATCCCCAAACCACCCCTGCGCCTCAACCGATTATCGAAGATTTGATTCGTCATCTTAACGATTTACCGACAGAGGAGCGATCTTTAGCTTTATTAGATGGGGAAATCCGTCAAGCCTTAGGGGCGCACTTTCGTTTGTACAACACCCCTATTCTCGTCAAAAATCAAGAACGGGGACGATTATACGTTTTTAGCCAAGACCAAGAATACATCTGGACGCAAACCCGTCGTCGTCTTTTACAATTAGTAGCCGATCAAACATCGGTCGCGATTGCTAATAGTGAGTTAACGGTGGAGTTACGTGCCAAAGAACGGCAAGATCGCGAATTAGAAATTGCCTCCGAAATTCAGCTGAGACTCTTACCTCGTAAATGTCCCTTCATTGAAGGAGTACAACTAGCGGCAAAGTGTCACAATGCTAATCGAGTAGGGGGCGATTATTATGACTTTATTCCCACCAATTACGATCAACTGACCGAAAAAGGTGAACAAGGGGGTGTGCCGTGGAGTATTGTGATCGGGGATGTTATGGGTAAAGGGGTACCCGCCGGTTTGATCATGACAATGACGCGCGGAATGTTACGGGCTGAAGTCCTAAATCGTCATTCTCCAGCAGAAATTTTACAGCATCTCAACCGAGTGATGTACGCGGATTTGGAAAACTCTCGGCGTTTTGTTACTTTATTCTATTCGGAATACGATCCGACGACTCGTTGTTTGTTTTATAGTAATGCGGCTCACAATCCTCCGTTGCTGTGGAAGCGGGAAAGTCATTCCATGGAACGAATTGATACTGTGGGGATGTTGATTGGGTTATATCCTGATTCTGATTATGAAAATGGACAAATTCAACTCGATATAGGAGACACAATTCTTTATTATACCGATGGCATGACGGATGCAGTGAGTCCGAATGGCGATCGCTTTGATGAAGATAATCTCCTGAAAGCGTTCAAATGGGCCTGCGAAAAAGGATTAGAGCCTCAAGGGATTCTCGATTATCTTTTTGAGAAAATACAGCGATTTGTGGGGGATAGTAACGCCGCTAGCGATGATATGACGTTAGTGGTTATGCAATTAAAATAGTCTAAGACAACAAACGCAAAGGATAATACCCAGCAAAAGACCAAGAAATTAATCGTTTTCGCCCAAAACTGGTTGATAATGCCTAATCCGTTTAAGAAAAACAAAATTCAGGATGAAACCTCAAAAGCAGCCATTAAATACTCAATGAGGGTTAATTCGTATCCTTGCCAACAAATAGTTTGATGAAGTTCAATCTCCTTCGGTAATGCTTGAAAACAAGAAACAGCAGAATCAATCTTTTGACCGCTCACAAGAGCGACGTCAAAACGACAAGGATATTCACTCCATTCAGGGAATTCTGCCAGAAAAGATAAGGCTGTTCCCCAGATTTTCGCTTGCTTTTGTAGATTAATGGTTAATAAACCATTTTGATCCCAGTTGCTTAGACTACGGGTTTTAACTTCTACGAAAATAACAGAAGCGGCAAGGGCAATAATATCGATTTCTCCCAAACGACATCGCCAGCGTTGGTGTAAGATTTTCCATCCTTGAGATTGTAGATAAGAACAAACAAACTGTTCCCCTAATTGACCCAAATTTGTCATCGTTGAAGCCGTCGATTACACATACAACTTTCAGTTTGACAGACGAATAGGGCGATCGCAAATGCTAGAGTAAAAAAAGCAAAGGGGGTTAAATCCAGTACCGAATCCCCTTTTAGCTTAACAAAAGATTAAAAATCATAGGGGCGAGATATGAAAAACAATTTGCAGAATAATGGTCAAACTTTCCTGATTAAGATCGTTATCACTTTTTTGTTAGCCAATTTCTTTGCTTTTACCCTGTTTATTGTCCCCAGTTGGTCTTTAGATTATGGCAGACAAAACCTCGTCGGCCACGACTTTTCGGGGCAAGACTTACGAGATTCCCAGTTTGACCATGCCAACTTAAGAGAAGCGGATTTTAGCCATGCCAATCTACAAGGCGTGCGTTTTTTCTCCTCTAATTTAACCAATGCCAACTTTGAAGGGGCAGATTTGCGGGCGGCAGATTTGGAATCCACTCGACTCACCCGTGTTAATTTTCACAATGCCAACTTAGAGGGGGCATTTGCCACCAATACTATTTTTAACGGGGCTAATATTGACGGAGCAGACTTTACCGATATTTTATTACGACCAGATACTGAAGAGAAACTCTGTGAAATGGCCACGGGAAGAAATCCGATAACAGGCAGAAATACTCGTGATACTTTGTTTTGTCGTTAGGGCTTCAGAATACGGTTTTTTACTGGTAAATTTAGCATAAAACAACTAAATCAAAAATCTTCCTAAAGAAAAGCTAAAATCTTCCCGTCTATTGATACATTTGATACATTAGACAGCAAATCTCGATTAAATTACGCAGTTGAGGCACAATGAGCGCAACTTACACCCCAGATGAGTTAAAGTCCATTGCCAATGCCCCCATGATGGTGGGTATGTCCGTCGCGATGGCTGATTTAGGCTTGATTTCAACCGCCATCGAAGCAGCAGCCTTATCGGGCGAATTGGTAAAAGCGGCCAATAAATACCCTAATAATGGGCCAATTCAAGCTGTTTTCTCAGAAGAAGCCCTAAAAAGTGGTGTGGCACGTCCAGAAAAGCCTGATGTTACTGCTGAGGAAGTCAAATCAGGAGGTTTAGTGGATAAAGCCATTACAGTTGCTCATTCCGCTATCAGCACTATCGAAGCCAAAGGCACGCCAGAAGAAGTCGCTGAATATAAGCAATTTCTCTATGCTTGTGCTGAAAAAGTTGCTCAAGCCGCCGGAGATGGACTTTTTGGTTCGGGTGAAAAAGTCAGTACCAAAGAAGCCGCCACCTTGGCTAAATTGAAAGCCGCTTTAGAAATTTAATCTTTTTAACAAAATTAACTGTCATTTAGGAGAAAAAAACCATGGGTTGGTTAAGTAGACTGTTTCCCGGTAATAAAAAAGCCCCTACTCCGCCAAAAGTTGCAGGCGCAAAGACCCCTGAAGGGGAAACCATTGCCCCAGAAAGAGTGGGATTAAACGGAGAATATGACCAAAGTGGGCTTGCTAAACGAGTAGCCGCCGCTTTTGATAATGATGCTCAATTAGACGACATTCCTACCCTGTACGTTGCCCAAACAGGGGGCACAGTGGTGCTAAAAGGGCAAGTTCCCAGTGCAGACGCCCTCAATCGCGCTATTAGTATTGCTGAAAGGGTAGAAGGGGCAACCGATGTTGATGCTTCCCAAGTAACGACAGGTTAACCCAATTAACCGAGCGTAAAGATTATAGTACCGAGGAGTGGGATGACACTATCCTGTTCCTCGTTTTAAAATAAAATAAGTACAATTTGCAGGTTAACAAAGTACGGATCATTGAGCCAAAAGCTTTACCTCTAATTCTTTTGACGTTTGATTTTTAACTTTCGACTTTTGCAAAGCAGTATAGGATTTAGATGAGGTCAATTTAGATGGCAGATTTACTGATATTGGGTTTAATCGTTGTCTATATCGGTGGGAGTTGGAAATTTTGGACAGGATATGAACAAACAAATTTTAGTCGCCGTTTACCCACTCGATTGCTACTAACCTCTTTATGGCCGGTGTTAATTCTCAGCAATTCATCTTATCGTCGTAACTTTCGCAAAGCGTTAAAAGGGCGAATTCATTATTAGAGGAGTTAACCGGATAATAGAGGTGTTTTATCAAAAGTTTTGTGATCATTCATTAGAAAGATTATTAATAAACGTGCCAAATCGGAAATCATTCTTTAGGATAAAGTCCCATTTGTTTCTAGGGTTTTCAGAAAAAAACGGACGTCCCTCGCATCTTTATGGGTTTCTATCATCCCATATCATTAAATCCAAACATCTTCATCGCCCTATCTGCCAAGACTGCCTTAGAATGTCATAAAGACCTTATTGTGCAGAATTGAGGAATCAATAGTGAGTCCCGAAATGATTGCTGATCCCCCGAAAAATACCGCCACAGCCTCAGAACCTTTTGATTCAGAGGAATTCCAATCCTACGTGATGAATACCTATGGCCGCTTCCCCATTGCGATTAGCAAAGGTCAAGGATGTTGCCTGTGGGATACAGAAGGCAAGGAATATCTTGATTTTGTGGCAGGAATTGCCACATGTACCTTGGGTCATGCCCATCCTGCCCTAATTGACGTGGTGACAGAGCAAATTCAAAAATTACACCATGTTTCTAACTTTTACTACATTCCCGAACAGGGAGAACTCGCCAAGTGGATTGTCGACCATTCCTGTGCGGATAAGGTCTTCTTCTGCAATTCTGGGGCAGAAGCAAACGAAGCAGCCATCAAATTAGTGCGTAAATATGCCCACACAGTTTTAGATTTCCTTGAACAACCCGTTATTTTAACGGCTAAAGCCAGTTTTCATGGCCGTACGCTTGCCACCCTTACCGCAACGGGTCAACCGAAATACCAAAAGAATTTCGATCCCCTCGTACCAGGCTTTGAATATATTCCTTACAATGACATCAAGGCGGTAGAAAATGCGATCGCTGATATTGATGAAGGCAATCGTCGGGTAGCGGCAATTATGTTAGAACCGCTACAGGGAGAAGGGGGTGTTCGTCCCGGAGATATAGATTATTTCTTGAGATTACGCAAGATTTGCGACGAAAATGACATTCTTCTTTTGTTTGATGAAGTGCAAGTCGGCGTCGGACGCACTGGAAAGCTCTGGGGTTACGAAAATCTGGGGGTTGAACCCGATATCTTTACCTCAGCAAAAGGGCTAGCTGGGGGGATTCCTATCGGTGCAATGATGTGTAAAGAGTTTTGTAATGTCTTTGAACCGGGTAATCACGCCAGTACCTTTGGTGGCAATCCTCTTGTTTGTGCGGCAGGATTAAGAGTGCTACAAACCATTGAGCAAGAAAACATCTTAAACAACGTCCAATCCAGAGGAGAACAACTGAGAACCCGTTTAAGAGCGATCGCCCATCAATATCCTCAATTATTCGTAGATGTGCGGGGATGGGGCTTAATTAACGGCATGGAAATTAGCGAAGATGCGTCTTTAACCTCGATTGAGATCGTTAAAGCGGCGATGCAACAAGGATTATTAGTAGCCCCCGCCGGGCCAAAAGTCTTACGATTTGTGCCACCTTTAATTGTTTCAGCGTCGGAAATTGATGAGGCGGCTAATCGATTAGAGGCGGTGATTGCCAATTTAATCTAGAAATAGGCAACAAACAACTCAAAAACCCCTGTCTAGAGCGATCAGATAGGGGTTAAGTTTTTTGATAGGGATAAAAATTCAAACTTGTTGATCGACGGCTTTTTTATAAAGTTGTTGAATTCTCCGCATAATTTTATCAAAAGGAGGTTTCTGAGCGGATAAAGCTGGATCTAAATCCTGTAACTTGGTCAAGAGTTTAGCTTCTTGCATTTGCACATCCCCATCACTATAAATTAATCCGCTGAGGTTGGCTAACAAATCTTGATAGTCTTGCTCGCCGGGGTTATCACCCAAATAGGTTGCCAGATATCGATAGCATTCGTTCGGTTGAATCGGTCTAAGCTCAGATAAGAGCGGTTTAATTTCTGGATCGCTTTCTAATCCATATTTTTCAGCCATCCGGTGCAAAAATTGTCGTTCTTCTCCTTGAATCGTCCCATCAATCCAAGCCGTACCAATTAGGATTTTCAGGAGTTGCTTATTTTTAGTCTCTTTAACCATTGCGCTTTAATTGCACCTCATTTTATCTCTATTTTTATCATGGTAGAAATCTTCTCGTTGTTGCCAATTGATCAGAGTTTCTTAACACCTGATCAGCGGTCAAGTTTACCGTATCAGGATGAAGGCTTCATTCAGAAATGGGAAACAGGGAGAAAATTTTTAACCTTCATTATTCTACAAAATTAAGCCGGATTCTCTCATTAATGCTGCCCTTGTGAACTTTTGATCTTAAATATTAAGTTAATTTAAGGATTCTCCGGTCTTTAGGTTTCTTAATTAAACAAGATTTAACCCAATAAAAATCTAGCCTTATTCTTACTTCACCATACTAAATAAGCGTGAGGAAAACGAAATTGTTATATCAATTTTCTTTAAGAAAATCCCTCATTGCGTAACACTATCTACTGCGCAAAAACATGAAAACTTTATTAAATATTGCTGCCAGTTTAACGACGGTTGCAAGCCTCTTAACCTTGAGCGCAAAAGTGGCTCAGGCACAATTCACGACCAATTATCCCCAAGCTCAGATGCAAGGGTTAGGTATTTGGGAAACCGAAGCTATTTTTACGGTGGGAGAAACTGTAGAGGGTTATACCCCCACTGGCATTCTGGATGGTATCGGCGCCATTAAAATCAATAACGATACGGTTCGGGTGGTCGTCAATAGTGAGATTGCGCCCGTGGATAGTCAGGGAGTTCCTCTCGGCGCACCGTACACTCTCAATAATGGAAGTCTAACCGTCAATGGCGGCGCAAGAATCCATTACTTTGATATTGATGTGAATAACCGCACCGTTAAAGATGCCGGATTGGCTTTTGACCGCATTTTTGACCGTGGAGGCAACCTCATTACGGATGTGAGCCAGTTTCCCTCTGGGGCATCCTTAAGTCGTTTCTGCTCTGGTCAACACTTTAATGCGGGAAGCTATGGTTTTGTAGATAATGTGTACTTTGCAGGGGAAGAAACGAGCGGAGGAACTCAGTTTGTCTTAGACTTTGATTCCATCGGCAGTCCCCAAGGAGGTGCGTTATACGCCGCCCCTGCCCTCGGTCGCGCTGCATGGGAAAATGTAACTGCGTTAGAGCCGGTTAATGCAGATCAAATCGCTTTGCTGATCGGAGATGACCGCTCTGGCGCGCCGCTTTATCTCTATTTGGGAGAAAAGAACGCAGTCGGTGACAATAGCTTCTTAGATCGCAATGGCTTAGCTCAGGGAACACTCTATGTTTGGCAAGAAGGGGTGAATGGGGATCTTAGTTCAAATACCTTCAACGGAACCGGAAATTCTCGTACCGGAAATTGGGTAGCAGTGGATAATATGGGTTCAGATCCCAACGGTTTTGCTACTCAAGCGGAGTTAGATGCTCGGACTGCTGCTGTAGGGGCTTTTCAGTTCTCTCGTCCTGAAGACGTTTCAACGAACCCTTTAAACGGTTCTCAAGCGGTTTTGGCTTCTACCGGAAATGGGGCATTCCCTAACGATATCTGGGGGACGACTTACATCATTGATAGTGATTTAGCGAATCTGACGGCGACTGTTTCGATTCTCTATGATGGAGATGATGCGGGAAATCGAGATTTTGGTTTACGCAGTCCAGATAACCTAGACTGGGCAGATAATGGTCTTATCTATGTTCAAGAAGATCGCGCTATTAGTGCTTTTTGTCAAACCAGTGGCGAAGAAGCCTCTATTTGGCGAATTAACCCCACAACAGGCAATTCAAAGCGCATTGCTCAGATGGATCGCAGTGTGGTCGTTCCTGCAGGTGTCACCGATCCGGCGGCGGCAAATTGTGGAAACTGGGAAAGTTCTGGTATTTTAGATGTTACTGAGCTTTTTACGACGAAAAAAGGCGAAAAACTCTTTATCTTAGATACTCAAGCCCATAGTCTCAGAGATGGCGTTATTGGAACGCAAGGATTGGTAGAAGGGGGTCAATTAATCTTTATGTCCAACTCTGTTCCTGAACCAACCTCTATTCTGGGGTTATTAGTCGTTGGGGGTGCTTTAGGCTTTGGTTCTCATCGTCGTAAAGATTAATCAAACCCAGTACCCATTTTTATGACGGGATTTAATGGCTTCTAATTCCTTTCCCCTCTTTGGGGGTTTATTAGTATTGAATATCAAGGGACAGGAAAGGGTTAAAGAGACAACATCTTGACCCTTTTTCTCAATATAAATGTTATCTCTTGTAATCGCTTGTTTTAAGCTTTGTAGGTTGTCTAACCCGTTAACGGGGGCTTAAGAAAGGGGACACCTTTTTTTGATACAGTGGCGATCGCCCCTTCTGACCCATCCACGACAGAGATCGCCGCGTCCAATGTCGGGCTGTCGGGGTTAGTCGAAAAACTTATCCTTCCCCTGTCAAACCAGCTTCAACAATTGACAGAAGCCATTCAAAGTCTCAAGTCACTACCAAGCACTAGCCCCACTGTTCCCATTGAGAATAAACTGCTGCTGACCCTAAAAGAGGTTCAAGCGCTCACCGGTTTAAGTCGTGAAACTCTGCGAGAAGCGATAGCATCTAACCAACTCAAAGCGCAGATCGTCGGGAAAGCGTGGCGAGTTAAACGAAAAGACTTAGAAGAGTACATTGAGAATTTATAACCCGACAGGGTTAAGTTTATTTGTCGGGTAAGTTGTCGGTTACTGTCGGGGTCGAGTTGATAGTTATAATTTCTCGTCTTTAAAGCTAGTCGCACCCCTGACATTAAAATACAGTTAGCCCCCAAGCGACGGCCATCTCTTAGGGACTGGTAAATCCTTCTTGTATAGCGAGTATAACCCATGACTACTGTAACCGAAGCAGACATCAAAGAGCTAAAAGAGTTAATTGTTAAGCAAAGCGAACAATTAAACAGCATTGATAAACGATTGGCAGTTATTGAGGCTCGATTAGATGAATGGAAGCCAATGATTCAAAAAATCCCTGATTTAGCTGAGAAAGTAGGAGAATTAAAAAACTGGAAGCAGTTTTTTATTCTTGGTGTTACCTCATTGGTATCAGGTCTGATTGGATGGCTGATTAGAGGCGGAAACCGCATCTAAGAAAGACAGACTTAAAGGGTAGGCGCTGCCCACCCTTTAACTCAACAAAATGCTCTATTCTGTTGACTATTTTTAGTATCGATGAACTCAATTACCCGCGCTACCTCTGACACGGAAATTATACTCCTCTGGCTTAATGGGAAGTCGAAAACAACCATAATTAGTTATCAGTGCCACATCAAGCAGTTTTTAGAGTTTGTCGGCAAGCCGTTAAGGGATGTTACTCTTGATGACTTATCTTTATGGGTTAATCGCCTTAACTTAACCTATCAACCGGTGACAGTCGCTAATAAGATCCTGAATAAGATCCTGACCGTCAAAAGTCTATTTAGTTTCGCCACTAGGGTCGGTTATTTAACTGTCAATGTGGGAAGCTTCATTAAGTCTCCTAAGCTCAAAGATACTCTAGCTGAACGGATTTTAGAGAAAGCTGAGGTTAAGCGTTTAATTAATGCTGCCCCAAGGGAGCGCGATAGCGTTTTACTTTCCTTGATGTACGGCTGCGGGTTAAGAGTGTCTGAAGTGTGCGGGTTAAATTGGTCTGATTTAAAAAACGGTAAGGCTACAGTTTTTGGTAAGGGTGCTAAAACTCGTATTGTTATCATTCCTCCTAACCTCTGGGATAGATTAATGCAGTTGCCAAGAGACGGGGAAGCGGTTTTTATCAGCCGAAGGGGGAACCGGTTAGAACGGATTTATATTCACAAGATGATTAAAGAATGTTGTCTACTGTCGGGAGTTAGTGAAAAGGCTTTTAGTCATTGGTTAAGACATTCCCACGCCTCCCATGCGGTAAATGCTGGCTGTAATCTGAGGCTGTTACAGCAAAGCTTAGGTCATAGCAAATTAGAGACAACCGAAAAATATTTACACATTAACCCTGATGAGGGATCTAGCCAGTTTATTGATATTTGAGGAAAGCTTTAACTACGCTCTCAACTTGCTTATTGAATTATTTGACTTGAGTTTTTCATGAATAAGATCAATCCAGTTTATTGCAGGAATACTAGAACAAATAAAGTCAGTAAGTTGATCTGAAGTTGTTAAAAATAACTGTTTTTTTCTTAAGTGACATCCTATAACAAAACCAGCAACTTGATACAAAAAAGGCTTGGCTGTAGCAGAGGCAAGAAATTCAATGATTTCTAAAGAGACTTTTTGATTGTAAGTGAGTCCTATTTTATATAGATAGTCTTGACTTATAGAAACATCTTCCTTAGCCTCTTCTTTTAAAGCATTTATTATTTGTTTGACATGAAGGGAAAATCCTGATTCATAACCGTTAACCAGTGACTTGTATTTAGGCAGACGCTCTTTAATTTGTTTTTGCACGTAGGGAATTAAGTCTTCTAATTCTTTAATTCTATTATTTTTATTAATCGAGTTGAGGGAAGTTAGGCTGTAAACCTCGGCAAACATTTGCCATAAATATTGGTTATATAATTCAAGCCTTTGGTTTTTAGCAATAGCTTGTAACTTTTGTAACTCTTCTTGTCCTTCACTTGTTGAAGCTTTGTTCTCACATAATACTCCGGTTTTATAATGGGAAAAACAAGCGGGAACTCTTTGAATTTTTATCTGGTGATTTCTAAGAGTTTGTTCTCGCTCAAAAGCCGTCTTTAAAAAAACCGCTTCAGAACAAAACGGACAAGCCAATCCAAATTTTTTACTGAATGAATAATCGCATTCACTAGCAAGAATTATTTGTCCTCCCAAGTATAAACTTTTTGCTTCTAACATATTATTGTTTTTTTTAAATTTATCGAAAACCCTTAAAAGCGGGTATTTCCCGCTTTTCTTGAGATAGCACAACGTTTAAGTCGCTAAGATTTTTTTAGTAATATATATTCCTTCATTATTTTTAATAGATATTGATAATTATCCTCACTATTTTTATCAAAATAAGTTTGAAAAGCACTTTTTATTTCTACAATAAATTCATCTTTAGTACGAAGAGGCCATGTTCGTCGTTGAGAGTTAAACCCTCCAATTTCTAGTTTTCTATATTTTGCTAAAAACTCTTTACAATTTTCATAGTTTTCTTGAGTTGGGTCATCTAGAAATTTTTGGATTAAGCCTTCTAAAAAATTTTGACAGTCTTGCCTAAGTTCTTGGTATTTTTTTACTTCATAACTTTGTCGATTATAGTCTGAATATCTTTTAGTATTTCATCAAAACTCATAAATTTTATTTTTACTAATAGTTTTTTATTAATTATTTAATTTAGTTTTAAATTTTGTTTACTTTCCTTAAAAATTTTAGCATTACAATTTGATTTTATGAAAGTTCCGTTAGTTTTTTCCCTAATTTATACTAAATTAATTTAAGCAAATTTCCCCTTTTTTTTGCTTCGTAAAATTACTGAATTATTTTTTATTTTTATTAAATAAAAATACAAACTCCTGTCAAGAGAAAGTCGCTCTCCTGTTTTCTGTAGCTACAAGACAATCGATTTTAAAACTCCCAATAGAGCAGATGGGAAACGAAAAGTTCTCAAAAAATAACTATGTTGAAGTTGACCCAATGGATCTCAGGAAGATAACCCCCCAAGAGCCTCTAACGGGAAGTCATTTAGTTTAGAGACTGTTGCTGTTTCTAATTTTTTAGAGCTTGAAAAGCCGCCCTAAATGCTCTAACTTTATTACCGTATAGCAGTTTTTTTATTACTTCAATAAAACAAAGTCAAAACCAGTATTTGATGTTGATTGTGCTTGGGCTTTAATCGTCACAAAGAGCGGCTTACTATTGCGATCGCCTGAGGGTAAAAAGCGAATTGTCCCAGTTGCTCCTTCAGTTCTAAAATCAGGATTAGAAAGGGTTTTTTGAATCCCTTGGCGGGTTGGATTTTTTGGCAAGGCAGTCATTAAAGTTTGGGCGGCATCATAAGCTAATGCACTGCGCCAGTTGACATTTCCGCCCCATAGCTTAATAGCATCTTGAGAAAAAGAACTTTCAGTAAAAGCGGTAGGATACCAAGCTACAGGAATTACCATTCCCTCTACAAATTGCTTACCTTGCTGTAAAGTTTCAATGGTATATAAAGCGGATGATCCCAATAAAAATAACTCCTGCTGATTTCCTTGCGCCACCCTTGTTGCAACTGATAGACGATCAACTGAAGGAATTAATAAAAGACTATCTGCTCCTTCTTTTTTAGCTTGATTGATAATATTTAAAGCGTTAAAATTGGGTGAACTTAGGTCACAATTTACTTCAATAATTTGCCCTCCATCCGTAAAAATAGCAGTGGTAAAATCCTCTTTAAAAGCGACACTATATTGAGCTTGAGAGTCAAAACAAATGCCAACTTTTGTCTTTTTTACTTGGTTAATAGTGTAATTAGAAAGGGCATTGGCTTCAAAGCGAACACTGGGAATTGTCCGAAAAATATAATTCCCTTGACTCGCAATTTTATTGGCGTTACTGGTAGGAGAAATCATCACTAATCCTCCCTGTTGATAAATGGGTGATGCTCCAAGGGTTGCGTCACTGGAATTATGACCGATAACCGCCAAAATAGTGGAATCTTGTACTAATTTCTGAGCAACTTGACTGGCTAGTTGGGGATCGTTATTATCGTTAGCAATGGTAACTTGTAAATACCGTCCATTAATACCGCTATTTTTATTGATATTGTTTTGAGTTTGTGCTACTCCTCTTAGAATTTCTTTGGCAATATTTTCATTTTTACCGATGGGAACAACGACGGCAATTTTTAAAGGATTATGGAATTCAGCTTGGGCATTATTTAAGTAAATCAAAGTTTCTGGGTCGTTTTTCTGAAACTTCAAAGATTCTTGAAAATAAGCGATCGCGGGTTCATAATTATTTTGAGAAAATGCTTGAATTCCTGCCATTTTCTGAGGGTTAATATCATTGGTAAAAAGGAGGGTTTCTCCTTGGCTTAAGCCTAAGGAAGTAGAAAATAAGGGAGCCGTCGGAGATTGGGTAGAATTAGGGGATGTAGAATTAGAAAAAAATTGTTTTTTGAGAAACCAAAGACCCCCTGCTAAAATTCCAAAGGTGAGTAAAAGAGTTAAAATCAAAAGGGGAGTTTCATTTTTTTGTGTCATGGTTATTGAAGAATAAAATTTTGATGTTAGAGCCTCAGCCGAAGCATTACCCGAAGATGAAGAAAATACTCGATTTTCGATTAAGGCATCACTTGGCCAGATTATAGCAATCTACATTATATTAATATTAATCTTTAAGATTTTCTCAGAGAAGTCTTAGAGAAAATTCAGAATTCAATTTTATGATAAATAACAGTTACATTTTTTGCTTTACGTTTCTTTGGCTAATTTAGAAAAAGCGGAAAAATTATGAGTTTCCCCCGTCAACGTCGAATATATCGTTGGTTAAAGCGTTTTTTATTAAGTGGGTTGATTATTCTGACCATCTTTATCGTACGGAATAGTAACTTACTCGCGTGGCTACCTTCAGTTTTTCGTCAAATTAAAGCATTAGGGAACTTTGGACCGATCGCCTTTATTTTAGTATATAATCTTGCTACTGTGTTATTTATTCCTGGTTCTTTACTGACCATTAAGGGAGGCTGTTTATTTGGCTTTTTTTGGGGTTCAATTTATGTCTTAATAGGAGCATTGTTGGGGACAATTTTTGCTTTTTTGATAGGACGTTATTTCTCACGGGATTGGGTCACGCGAAAGATGGCAAAGTCGCCAAATTTCAAAGCGATTTCTGAAGCAGTAAAAGAAGACGGTTGGAAAATCGTTTTATTAATCCGCCTTTGTCCATTTTTTCCTTTTAATTTGCTTAATTACGTTTTTGGTGTCACCCAAATTTCGTTACGAGACTATATTTTAGGGTCATTGGGAATTCTGCCTGCTACCCTTATGTATGTTTATATAGGTTCATTAGTGACAGATTTGACGGGTTTTGATGGCTCTGATATGGTTTTATCCCTAGAAGCTCAAAAAATTAAATGGATGGTTCATCTTTTAGGGCTAATCGCTACCCTAGTTACTACGATTTATACGACGCGTCTGGCTCGGAAAATTCTCAATCAACGCTTAAAATCTTATCAATAAAAAGAGGGGTGAGAAATTATCAATCGTCAATTCACTTTTCATTATTGGCCTCTCAAACTTTATCCTCATTTTAAGTTTATTAATATTCATCTATTTAAGGAGATTTAAAAAAATGCGACACCGATCAAACGATCAATTAAAAGTTAGATTCCCTTTGCAAAAAATACTATTTATGTTATTGATGGCTACTTTGGGTGTTTTTTCCGTAAATGTTCCTGTCTTTGCCCAAGAACTGACCCAATCAACGGGATTTAATCCGCAAACCCTTTTACAAAATGCTTTAGCATGGGTGGATAGTTTAGGAGCAGTAGGAGCAATTGCCTTCATAATCATTTATATTTTGGCAACAGTTGCTTTCTTTCCCGGTTCAATCTTAACATTGGGCGCAGGGGTGGTTTTTGGCGTCATTTTAGGGTCATTGTACGTTTTTGTGGGGGCAACCTTAGGTGCGATTGCCGCCTTTCTCGTCGGACGCTATGTAGCAAGGGGATGGGTTTCCAAAAAAATTGAAGGTAACCATAAATTTAAAGCAATTGATGAAGCAGTCGGTAAAGAAGGACTAAAAATTGTTTTATTGACTCGACTATCGCCTATTTTTCCTTTTAATTTACTCAATTACGCTTACGGCGTAACGGGGGTTTCGCTCAAAGACTACGCTTTAGGTTCAATCGGTATGATACCCGGAACTGTGATGTATGTCTATTTTGGCTCACTGGCAGGAAGTCTTGCTACGATTGGCACAGATTCTCAACCGACAAATCCTTCTTTAGAGTGGACAATCCGGATTATCGGCTTGATCGCCACCGTTGCCGTTACCCTTTATGTAACGAAGATTGCCCGTCAAGCATTAGAAAAAAGCGTCAACAACGAACAGTCATCAGTAACCGGTGATTCATTATAGGAAAGTGTGAAGTCTAAAATTTTTCTCGTTATCTCGTTAATAGTGTCAGCTTTCCTCTCCCTTGTATCCGACGTAATAAGTCGGTTTATCAATAAGTTCTGAAGTCAAACGCTAAACAACTTAGGAGTAACCAAAATAATGCAACAACATTCTTCTCTTTTGACCCTACTTTCTCGTAACCTTTTATTAACAGATGGTGGATTAGAAACAACCCTTATCTTCCACGAAGGTATTAACCTCCCCTATTTTGCGGCCTTTGATTTGCTCAAAAATCCCCTTGGACAGGAAATTTTGCGTAAATATTATTGTACCTATGCTGATTTAGCTCAAAAATATCAAGTTGGCATCATTCTAGAAAGTCCGACTTGGCGAGCGAATCCTGACTGGGGAGCAAAGCTAGGTTATTCTGAAGCAGAATTAACTCAAATGAATCTCCAATCGATTGTTTTGTTACAAGACATTCGGCATGAATATCAAAGTCAGACCCTTCCTGTTATTATTAGTGGTTGTCTGGGTCCCAGAGACGATGGCTATCATCCGAGTACCTTGATGTCAGTCGCAGAAGCGCACACTTACCATACATTACAGATTCAGGCGTTTTCCAAGGCAAAAACGGATTTGGTTACGGCAATGACCTTAACTTACCCAGAAGAAGCCATTGGAATTACCTTAGCCGCACAGTCTTCAGAAATGCCTGTGGTCATTTCGTTTACGGTTGAAACGGATGGATGTTTACCTACGGGACAAACGCTAAAAGAAGCGATTAGACAGGTGGATCAAGAAACTAATGATGCACCGCTTTATTATATGATTAATTGCGCCCATCCCCTGCATTTTGCCACGATATTAACAGATGAAGCGCAACTGTGGTTAAATCGAATTCAAGGACTGCGAGCCAATGCTTCGATGAAAAGCCATGCTGAACTAGACGAATCAGTTGAACTTGACGACGGTAATCCAGTAGAATTAGGACGTCATTATCTTGAAATCCGGCAAAAACTCAATAATTTGCATATTATTGGCGGATGTTGTGGGACAGATTATCGTCATGTAGAAGAAATGTGCAAAGCTTTTCTTTCATCTAGTAACCTATAAATAATACATTACTAAATAAGGATTAAAAAATCGGCTCTATTGCCAAAAATAACGAATAATAAATAACTTAAGGTCTCAAATCAATGAAAAAGTCAGTAACATCAAGACTTAGCGTTCCTCCAATGGATGAACACAATCAACGCTTAATTTCCACCGTACATCCTCCCGATTGGGTTAATCCTAAACCAAAAGCTTATTATGATTTAGTCGTCATTGGCGCAGGTACAGCCGGATTGGTGGTAGCCGCAGGAGCGGCAGGGTTAGATATTGGCTTAAAAGTCGCTATAGTAGAAAAACACCTGATGGGGGGCGATTGCTTAAACTATGGTTGTGTTCCCTCAAAATGTCTCATCCGTTCTTCTCGCGTCGTTGGCGAAGTCTGGAATTCAGCAAAATTAGGTATTCAAATTCCTCAAGAAATCGAAATCGACTCAGAAGCTGTGATGGAAAGAATGCGGGAAGTTAGAGCCGAAATTAGCCATCATGATTCAGCAAAACGCTTTCAAAGCCTTGGAATTGACGTTTTTTTAGGAGAAGCTCATTTTTCAAGCAATACTGTCATCGAAGTGGGCGAACACCGCTTAAACTACAAAAAAGCAGTCATTGCGACAGGTGCGAGAGCTGTTCATCCGACGATTAAAGGGCTAAAAGAAGCTGGATTTTTAACCAATGAGACCGTTTTTTCCTTGACTCAGTTTCCGAAGCGGCTAGGGGTGATAGGCGGGGGGCCGATTGGCTGTGAACTGGCTCAAGCATTTCACCGTTTGGGGGTAAATGTGACCTTATTTCATAATCATTCTGATCTTTTAAATAAAGAAGACGCAGATGCTGCCGAAATTGTGCAAAATACTTTTATTAATGAGGGAATACACCTGATTTTAGAATCTCAGATTAAACGGGTAGAAAAGACAGAGCAAGGTAAAGTCATTTATTGTCAAAATCAGGGAAAATTAATTAATATTACAGTTGACGAGATACTGGTGGGGGCAGGACGTGCGCCTAATGTGGAAAGTTTGAATTTGGAAGCCGTAGGGGTGAATTACGACACCCGAAAAGGAGTCAGCGTCAATGACTATTTGCAAACCACGAATCCGAATATCTATGCCGCAGGCGATATTTGCATGAAGTGGAAGTTTACCCATGCCGCCGACGCTGCGGCAAGAATTGTCATTAAAAATACCCTATTTTCCCCTTTTGGTCTGGGAAAATCTAAATTAAGCGACTTAATTATGCCTTGGGTGACTTATACCGAGCCTGAAATTGCTCATGTAGGACTGTACGAAGAGGAAGCGCAAGAAAAGGGTTTTAAGGTTAATACCATCAAAATTCCTTTAAGTCATGTAGATAGGGCAATAGTTGACGGAGAAACGGAGGGATTTGTTAAAATTCTCCATAAAAAAGGCTCAGACCAAATTTTAGGCGCAACAATTGTGGCGAAACACGCAGGTGACATGATTTCGGAAGTAACAACGGCGATGGTGAATAAAATCGGGTTAAATGGTCTTTCTAGCGTCATTCACCCCTACCCAACCCAAGCAGAGGGAATTAGAAAAGCGGCGGATATGTATCGTCGGACATTGTTAACTGAAAATACTAAACGTTTATTGCAGTTTTTAACTAAATTTTCTTGATTTCTAGCTTGTAAATTAAATATTTAGCTAAATATTAAAAAAAATCATGATATTAAGTCAATTTAAACGCAAAAAAAAGAAAAATTTAGGCTTGTTTGTTTTAACGAGTTTATTGTTAATCAATTTTGCTCTTATTTTCTCTATTGATCACCCTCATTCCGTTTCACAGACAAATTTAATAGAATCCATCTTTTTTTCTAATTCTGATTGGATTATTAATCCCCAGCAGGCGAAATCTCTAATTAGCACTGGCTCATCGCTTTTAGATGCCCGTGGTTCAACATGGCTACCGAGAGAAAGCATTAAAGGTGCAATCCTAGTCAATTGGCAAGATTTTTCTGAAGAAGCAGACTCGGAAAAAGGTAAACTTTTGAAAAATTCAATGATTCTTGCAGAAAAAATTAGAAAATTGGGTATTTCTCAAGATAAGCCTGTTGTTGTGTTTGCTGATTCTCTTTACGGTTGGGGAGAAGATGGCAGACTGGTGTGGATGTTAAGGACATTAGGACACCCCAAAACAGTTTTAGTAGATGGGGGTTATGATGCTTTAATAAAAGCCGGTTTACCGACTGGAAAAGCAGAAAATAATGCTTCTAAATTAGGAGATTTTACCCCAAAGCGTAGTGAAAAATGGGCAATCAATAAAGAAGAAGTCGAAAAGATATTAAGTAACCCTAATTGGGTGATTATTGACGTACGAGAAGACCGAGAATTTAAGGGAAAAACTCCTTATGGCGAAACCAGAGAAGGACATATTCCTAGTGCGATTCATTTTTATTACCGAAATTTGTTAGATAGTAAAGGGCATATTTTACCCCGTCACGTTATTGTTAATAAATTCCAAGCATTGGGAATTTCGCAAAGGAGTCCAATTGTCGCTTATTGTACAGCAGGCGTTCGTTCTGCTTGGTTTACTTCCGTTTTAACAGATTCAGGTTTTACAGCTAAAAATTATGCAGGTTCAATGTTAGAATGGTCTGCCGCACCTAGCTCAGATTATCCGATGGTTAAAGAGCGTTATTTAGGATTTTAATAAATAATTCAGAAGCGCAAAAGTGTTAGTCAGAAAATTCAACTTATTAATTCTTATCAAACTATCTATCAATGATTAATCTCATTAAAATCCCCAAAAATATGAAGGAGATATCCATGAAACCGTTTAATTCTATCAAAATTTTATTGCCTTTAATTTTCCTTTTAGTCAGTTGTTCAAGTCAAATTAATCCGACTTCTTCTAATGCAAAGGATGATTTATCTTCCCTCAAACAAGGCAAGATTGAGCAAGAATTTGATCTTAAGTATTATGCAGATACTTTACAAAAATATGTCAATTCTTCTGGACAAGTTAACTATGAAAAACTTAAGAACAATCGTCAAAAACTTGATCAGTTTAATGCAGGATTAGGTGCTGTAACGCCTGAAATGTATAAAACTTGGACAGAGGAAGAAAAAATTGCTTTTTGGTTAAATGCTTACAATTCTTTAACGTTAGAAAGTATCATCAATAATTATCCTGTCAAAAGTATTCGAGATATTCCGGGGGTTTGGAAAGGGCAGAAATTTAACGTTATGGCACAAGAAATGACCCTCGATCAAATTGAACACGAAGTCCTCAGAAAACAATTCAATGAACCAAGAATTCACATGGCGTTGGTTTGTGCCTCTATTGGATGTCCTCCTTTAAAAATGGAGCCTTATACGGGGGAAAAACTAGATAAGCAACTCGCTCAACAGTCTCGACGGTTTCTATCTAATGCTGAACATTTTCGCATAGATTCTCAAAATAAAAAAGTTTATGTTTCTTCTATTTTTAAATGGTTTGGTGAAGATTTTGAAAAGACTTATGGACAATCTCAAAATCTTAAAGGATTAAATCCTAAAGAAACTGCTTTTATTAATTTTATCCAAAATCATCTTAATCAAACAGATCAAAAATACTTAAGTTCTGGGGGGTACCAAATTACTTATTTAAATTACGATTGGTCTTTAAATAACGAACAGTAATTTGTAGAAATAAACAATTTTTCGTACTTGCAAGTTTGCTAAGATTGACCCCTTTTTGTGACATATTTATTTTTAATGTGAGTTCGACGAGGGCAATTATCTCAATTTTTTTGTCCATCCTCGTTGGGATTAGGAAAAGAAAAACAAATTCTTGATTGGGGGACTAGCCCCCCAAGCCCCCCAGCGGGGGAGGCACTCCGTCCCCCGCACCCCCTGCA
>JBGTGT010000031.1:0-11701 GCA_041746575.1 Microcystaceae cyanobacterium | reverse complement strand
GTAAACCTCCCGAAGACGGGTTAATTACTGGTTGTTTACTTCCTCCTTATGCCCCTGAAGAAAATCCGGTTGAAGCTATTTGGCTACAAGTTAAAAACTTGATTCGACGTTTCCATTATCTTTGTCGAAACTTTTCAATCGTCAAAAGGCTATTTCGCTTTTTCTTTGATTACCAACTTTTCAAGATTCCTAATTTCGCCAAGTACGATGCTTTTGTTCAATTCATTTAGACTTGCTATAGAATATTGATGCTAATCAGGAATACCCACAGTGGAAAAGCTAGGGAAACCCAACCCAGTCGGTCGATATGGTTGATTCTTAGCAACATAAGTAAGGCTAAACCATAGCCCAACAACGCCATCCAACGAGGAATCGTCTTGGTACGGATGAAGAGCGTGGAGGTCGAAATCATAAATACCCCTGCCATCTTGGGCGCATAGATATTAAAAATCTCATGGCCGATTGTGCGGCCGAAATCGTAATAGCCCGACGTTAGCAAATCGTTGGTTAGGTTGGCAGAGAGCCAAACGATACTCCCCGCTATTGCCGCCAAGACGAACAGCATAGCCAGAAATAAAAGTCCACTGCCAATAAATACGGTGATAACAAACCAATCCTCATTCTTCCCCAAGCGATCGCCCTACAGGTCTGTCAATTTTGAAATGAGGGATAGGATAATTCTCCAAAATCTAAAATTATCCTATCCAGTCCCTCAAAACTATCTTGACAGACCACTACTGTCTTGCAATCGCTACCCGTAGCCGCTCTTCCGGTGAAATTAAGTGGTCGTGGTTATCCTTACCTACGTCGAGCTGCACCCAGTAGATTTTGCCAGTAAACTTGCTGCTTTGGTTCGTATAATCCGGGCTGACGGGAGTTCCCGATTCATAGCCGATGTCGGTAGTTTCATCTGCCGAAAAAATCATCGGTTGGGTTGCTTCAACGCGCCCCGTACCAACGGATTGACCATCATAGTACAGAGTGACGTCGCCACCTTTAGCTAGACCGCCGCCATCGTAGGCAAATTCCATGCGCACCTGGTGCTTACCCTGGGAAATGGATGCCGTAGCTTCGGTGGGAAACTCCTGAATGCCCAGCACGTTGTAGGTAAACTTGAGCTTGCCCTCCTTGGCGTAGACGCTCCAGCCGCCGAAGCGTCCCCCTTGGGCGATAATCACTCCGTTAGCGGGTTGTTCGTTCACCTCGATCTCGGCGGTGATAGAGAAGGACTTGTTTTTGATATTGACCACGCTGTTTTCCGACAGTCGACCCATTCCAGGGAAGAAGATTTGCGAGTCCCCCTTCACCAACGTCGGACGACCAGCGATGTCAGGGTTCACACGCTCCGCCTGGCGATCGTCCAAAGGCAGCACGTTGTACTTCACCGCTTCGATCAGAAATTGACGTTGGAGTTCGTGCAATTTCTCTGGCATCTGTTCCGCAAGGTTATGAGTCTGCGACCAATCTTTACTGCCGTCGTATAATTCCCACACATCGTCATCAAAGGGCGGCATTTTATAACCAACCATCTCCCAAGGGGTGCGGTGCTTGGTAATGGCGCTCCAGCCTTTGTAGTAGATGCCCCGATTGCCAAACATCTCGAAGTACTGCACGTCGTGCCGTTCGAGAGCACTGGCATCGTTGAAGCTGTACACCATACTGGTACCTTCGTAGGGGCTTTGCAGCACGCCGTTAACCATCGTCGGCTCAGAAATGCCTGCGACCTCCAACAATGTCGGCGCGACATCAATCACATGACTGAACTGGTGGCGAATGCCGCCCTTCTCCTGAATCGCCTTGGGATAGCGGACAATAGTCCCGTTGCGGGTGCCACCCCAGTGAGAGGCAACCTGCTTAGTCCACTGGTAGGGGGTGTCCATCGCCCATGCCCAGCCCACGGCATAGTGGTTGTAAGATTCTGGCGAACCGAAGTCATCCAGCTTTGACAGCAGAAACTCAGGGGTTTCCAGAGAAGCCATGCCGTTGAAGTTGGCCATTTCGTTGAATGCGCCCTGGAGTGTGCCTTCAGCAGACGCGCCGTTGTCGCCCGTAATCACATAAATGAGCGTATCGTCGAGGATCTCCAAATTCTCCAACGCCTCGATCACCCGCCCGATGTGGTAGTCGGTATGTTCCAGAAACGCGGCATACACTTCCATCTCTCGTTCCAATACGGGCTTCAATTTGGGGTCCATGTCATCCCAGGCGGGAATTTCGGCATGGCGTGCAGTGAGTTCGGCTTCTGGGGGAATCACCCCCAGTTCTTTCTGCTTGGCAAAGGTGATCTCCCGCTGCCTGTCCCAGCCGTGGGCAAACTTGCCTTTATATTTTTCGATCCACTCCTTCGGCACGTGATGGGGGGCGTGGGTGGCACCGGGGGCGAAGTACATGAAGAAGGGTTTATCGGGCATGAGGGCTTTCTGCTGACTGACCCAGGCGATCGCCTTATCTGCTAGGTCTTCGGTCAGGTGGTAGCCTTCCTCTGGCGTTTTAGGGGGTTCAATAGGAATCGTGCCTTCGTACAGGGCGGGGTCCCACTGATTGTTTTCGCCACCGATAAAGCCGTAGAAGTACTCGAAGCCACTGCCACCTGTGGGCCAAGCATCAAACGGTCCCATCGGTGAAGTTTGCCAAACGGGAACTTCGTGACACTTGCCAAAATAAGCGGTCGAGTAGCCATTAAGCTTCAGAGTCAAGCCGATGGGCGCTTTGTTGTTAGGGCGCACTGAGCATTGTCCGGGGGCGGCGGTAGCGGTTTCGGTAATATTGCCCATGCCCACGGAGTGGTGGTTTCGTCCGGTCAGCATGGCTTGCCGGGTGGGGGCACAGAGGGCGGTAGTGTGAAAGCGAATGTATTTTAGTCCCTCTGCCGCCAGTTTCTCAAAAGTTGGGGTGTGGCAAGGTCCCCCGAAGGCACTATTAGAACCAAAGCCTGCGTCGTCGAGTAACACAATTAGCACATTGGGCGCACCGGCTGGCGGACGCAGATCACGAATCGGGGGATAGTGGGTGTCTGGGTTTTTGGCATCATAAGTAGTCAGACCAAAGCGAGTTTGGTCAGGGATAGGCAGAATTTGCCGTTGAACTGAATCATTTTGTGCCATGGTTAAAACGGAGGTTGAAATAGGGTGAAAAAACGGGACGACAGCTTAATTTTTTAAGGTTCGGGTCTGCAATAAAAATGGATTATGTTTTGCTATCGATGCCCCTAATTCATAAATTATTACCTTATTAGTTGAAAAAGATTTTGCCATTTTGTGCCATTCGATTTGTAACGCTCCCATCTAAGGCTTCACAGTCTGATGAGTGTGAATCTAGGCGATCGCCTTTAGCTGGAAGAATCCCCGGGCTAGAAGCACGTTGGAGTGTCATAGATGAATGATGACGTTATCCCCTATTGTAACCCCTAATTTGTCTTGGGCGTTGCCTCGATTAACGGCAATTTCTAACCATCCATGACTACCAATAAAGGCAATTAGTTCTCCTTGATTAACGGTTGCATAGGTTTTTCCAAGGGGAATTAAGCTGTTCTTAATTTGGACTTGCCAAGGGACAAAAGGAATGTTTTCTTGGGGGATATTTGCAATTAAATTACCAAAATGATCAATATATTGAATGGCTCCAATGATCTCGGTTTCTGTTTGTTGTAGAGGAGATAAAGGGAATTGAATTAACTGCTCGATGGGCAGTGTATTACCTAACTTTTTCAGTTGAACGCCTGTCGCTAAATAAGCCCCAACGGGGGCAAAAATATCTCGTCCCTGAAAGGTCAGACTGGGATGGGAAACTCGCCAATAGTTGGGATTCGTCAATTCTACTGCCGCGATCGCTTTTTCTCTGTGAAAAATCCCACTGACTAACCCGTTATCGGGGCCGACATAGTACCCTCTGGGAAATTGTACGGCTATAGCTCGTCGTTTACTACCCACACCGGGATCAATAACACTGATATAAACCGTCTCTGGGGGAAAATAAGGATAGGCGTTCATGAGACAAAATTGTCCGGCAGAGATATCTTGGGGCAAAATTTGATGGGTGATATCAATAATCGGAGATTGGGAATTTATTTGAGCGATGACACCTTTCATGATGCCAACATAGCCATCTTGCAAGCCAAAATCAGTTAATAAAGCAATTAATCGGGAAACGGGTCTAGCACTCATGAGGATCACTGTAAAATTTTTTGTAACAATTTATACGAAATATTTGGGAAAATGCTAGGCTAAAAATAAGAGATAAGCACAAAAAACAAAAGGGGAATGTCCACTATGAACAAAGTACGTCAGAAAAGCTTGACTAAAGCCGCCGCCGCCCATCGTGAAACCCTTCGTAGAAATCTACAGCATCGTCTAGAAGTAGCTCGTTCGCGAGGAGATGATCAGCTTGTCAGTCAGCTAGAAGCGGAAGCCGCCTACCTCCATTTCCAATAGTTATTATCCGACAGACTAAGAATCCTCCACGAGTTGGGGGATTTTTTAAGGGTTTAAATGAAAGGGTTGACATTGGCATCTGCAACAGCTTGAATCAAGTCTGGGATAGCGTTTTCTGACCAGTATCCTTCACAACGACGACCTTGATGGAGAATGATCCGAATCTCATAGGCATCGGGATAGCCTTCTGCTTCTAGCCAAATTATTTCACTTTCTACTTCACAGGTTATTTTTTCTTCATCCATTAACTCTTCTGCCATCATTGTCATGGAATGGGTCAATTGCTGAAATAAACGGCAAAATTCTTTAAATTCTAAGGCTGTTAATTCAAAAGCCCAGTTTTCGCCGCCAATTAATCCTTGATACTGTTCAGCACTGGGATTCCAGCCGACACGCCACCCTGTACCTTCTTTGACTTGTTTGTCCATCTTATTGAGGAATGAATGAGGGATTCACCTTTATTTTGGGGAGCTTTCCCTCTTTTAGTCTTTCAAACGACTTAATCCGCCAATAATTCCTAAACCAATCGTTAACAATGCTAATGCCCAAATTACGTAACCCGGTATGAAACTTAAAATACCGACGCCTCGTAAAACGATAACAACCGCCGTAATAATGAGAGCAATGGCAAAAATATAGAGAAGAATAGTTGGACCTGTATTAGGGGGTTGAGAATTAGACAAGGTCATCCTCCTAGTTTTGTGGATTTTATGATCATATTATGAAATGATCATATTATGAAGAAAAACTAACGAAATGTGAACATTGACAAAGAATTCGCCAACAAACTCAATAAGCATCCGACAATAAAACACACTAGATAATGTAATAACTTAATCTTCGGATATGGAAGTTGGTATTGTTGGACTAGGGCTTATTGGAGGATCGTTAGGCTTAGATTTGCGAGATCGAGGAATTCGGGTGCTAGGCGTCTCGCGTCAGTCTTCTACTTGTGAAAAAGCCCTAGAGAGAGGAATTGTGGATGAAGCCAGCCAAGACTTCGCTTTATTACGTACTGCTGAAGTGGTTTTTATTTGTACGCCTATCGGTTTAATTTTGCCTATTCTAGAGCAAGTTATCCCTTATCTTGAGAAGGCAACCGTGGTAACAGATGTGGGTTCGGTTAAATCTCCTATTGTTCAACAATGCACCCCACTTTGGCGAAATTTTGTCGGGGGGCATCCAATGGCGGGTACAGCCGAACAAGGTATTGAGGCGGCGCAACGGGACTTATTTGTCGGAAACTCCTACGTTTTTACCCCTATTAAAGAAACGCCTCTGTTTGCTTTACGTAAAGTTGAGGAAGTTGCCCGTTCAATTGGCGCAGTGATTGAGGTGTGTCCTCCTGATATCCATGATCAAGCGGTAGCATGGATTTCCCATCTTCCCGTCTTTATTAGTGCCAGTTTAGTGGATGCTTGTATGGGTGAACAGGAGGCGATTATCTTACAATGGGCGCAACGGTTTGCCAGTTCTGGGTTTCGGGATACCAGTCGGGTGGGCGGTGGCAATCCTCAATTAGGAGTGATGATGGCTCAGTATAATCGAGGGGCGATATTGCGATCGCTACAACAGTATCGTCAAAGTTTGGATCAATTTATCACCTATATTGAACAAGAAAATTGGGAAACCCTTGAACAATTATTAAAGGCCACTCAACAAGTTCGTAATCGCTTTTTAGAGTAGTTCGGCTCAATTTTGGAGAAGGCGCAAACTTCGCGCCCATAAAGTCATCCGAAAGTTGGCTGATAGTTTAATTATTTCCAAAGTTTATTTTCTAAATCCCTGACTTGGCGTTCGAGGCGGTCAATTCGTCCCCGTAATTCGTCCATTTCTGCTTGTCGGGGAACTCCTAAGTCTTGCAAAATATTGCGCATTTGGCGTTCCATCGTGCTACTGAAATTGGACTGTTCTGACTGTAGTTGAGACATTAAGTCATCAACAAAGCCTTGCGCTTGTTCAGGATTAATTTTGCCCTCTCTAACCCATTGTTCACTCACTTCTCGCATTTTGTCCGCCACAAGAGACGTTGTGCCGATGCCCACCATTAATAATTGCTTAATCCAGTCATTATTGTCCATAGAACGACTGAACCTCCTTAAAATCGTTTGTTGTCTTTATTCTAGCGTAATTTTTCTTGCCTAAGTTTTTAGAGCAGGTTCTTTGATAAAACGGATGTAAAGATGTTTAAAAGTAGATTTAATGACTCTTGGCAAGGCAAAGTCAATGGGAATAAGATTTTCAGGAAATTTCCAGTCGGATATTTGCAATTGAGAGGGATGAGATAGGGAAAATTCGATCTGTTGTAAGTCGCTAGTATAGCCTAAACGCTTTTGCGCCACCAAGGTAGGGACAGCATGAGGATCAGCCTGTAAAATATGAGCAATTGCCCAATCTAAGGCAAAAACATCAGCAGATGCTCCTAAAACGCCTAATTCTCTGGGTTCACCCCCACTCGGACCTTTGCCTTCATGGCCGATAATTCCATCTATAATTGTTAAATCAGGATTAATGGCGTTAGCCGTTGCTACCAGCATCTCTCCAAAGCGATGGGACTCTTTTCCCGCTTCCATGTGCCACCAAGCCTTCATTTTACCCGGAACACAGCCAAATAGGTTTTTGACTCCCAAAGTGACGGTTAACTGGACGTGGGATTTCACTTTAGGTAAGTTAATCACGACATCTGCTTCCATGGCTTCTTTGGACAATCTGAGGTGATTAAAGTTGTCATTGTCAGTTTGGTAGCGTTTTCCTTGGAATTCTACGATGGGGATGTCTAATTCTGCCATAAGGGGTAAATATCCATTATTTTTAGCGACCCCTAATGCCGTTCCAAAGGCAGGGCTATCTCCTAAAAATGGCTTTCCTCCGGCTTCTTTGACCATTTGTGCCACACAATAGACAATTTCGCGGCGGGTAGTACATTCTTTCGTGGGGCGACTCCCGGTAAGTAAATTGGGTTTGAGCAAAACGCGATCGCCTCTGTTGACGTAGGCAGTAATCCCCCCTAAGGGTTCGAGCAAGGTTTCTAAATTGTGGCGTAGTCGTTTAAGTTCGTAAGAGTGGGCAGGAATTAAACTAACGTTCGGTAAAGTCATTATTACTTTAAAAAAGATAAATTTAATTTTATTCTAAATCGTAAACTACAATACGATCCCGTCCTTCTTTTTTAGCTTGGAAAAGAGCATTATCGGCTAATTTAATTAATTCGTCTGCATCCGACTCTTTTTCGGCAATTAGACTGGCAACCCCCATACTAAGGGTGACGTAATCAGCAACGGTGGATTGTTTATGGGGAATTTCTAAGTTGTGAATATGTTGTTGAATATTACTCGCTACTGTTAATGCCCCGGTTAAATTCGTATTGGGTAAGATAATTGCGAATTCTTCTCCACCATAGCGCGCCACTAAATCGGTTGGGCGATGAACGGATTTTTGGATAGTTTGGGCAATTTGAATGAGGCAATCATCCCCTTTTAGATGTTCGTAATAGTCATTATATTTTTTAAATTCATCAACATCACAAACGATAAGGGATAAAAATTGTTGTTCTCGTAAGCTTCGTTTCCATTCTCGCTGGAGCGTATCGTCAAAACAACGGCGATTGGCTACTTGAGTTAAACCATCAGAATTCGCTAAACGATAAAGTTCAATATTGGCTTGTTTTAAGGCTTCTTGAATTTTTTGTCGTTCCGTAATATCTTTAGCAATAGATAAGACACAGTTTTCTGTTTCAATTTCTAGTAATTCAGCAGATACAAGCAGGGTTTTAATGGCTCCAGATTTTGTCCTAGCCGCCATTTCGCAATCGTAAATGGCTTTGTTTTCTTGAAGTTGTTGAATGAATTTTTCACGACGTTGCCAATCTACCCAAAGATTTAAGTCGAAAACGGTATGGTTAATCACTTCTGCTTTAGCATATTCGGTTATGTTACAAAAGCTTTGATTGACTTCGATATATCTTCCTTCTGACAAAGTTGTAATGGCAATCGGATCAGGACTTGCCCGAAAGGCAGAGGCGAATTTTTCTTCAGATCGAATTAAGGCTTCTTCTATCTTTTTTCTGTCTGTAATATCAGTTTGTACCCCAACAAAATGGGTGACGATGCCCTTCGTATTAGTCACAGGAGAAATATAGATTTCAACCCAGTATAATTTTCCGTCTTTATGATAATTTCTGAGATTAACTTGACAAGATTTTTTCTGAATAATCGCTCTTCTAATATTTTCTAGATTGGGCTGATTGCGATCTTTTTTCTGTAAAAAGCGCGGATTCTGACCTAGAATTTCATTTTTTGCATAACCTGTAATTTTTTCAAAAGTAGAATTGACGTAAATAATCGGATTATCTGGGACTAGGGCATCAGTAATAATAATGCCATTGCTACAAGCGGCGATCGCTTGATGAAGGAGTTGTAAGTTATCTTCTACTTTCCGTCTTTCAATAATAATTTGCTTAAGGCGTTGATTCTGTTTTTTTAAAATAATTTTATTACGTTGTGATTCTAAGTGAACTTCAATTCTAGCTAATACCTCTTCGGGTTGAAATGGCTTTGTAATATAGTCAATACATCCTGCTTCAAATCCTCTTTTTTTATTGTCAATATCATCCAAAGCACTCACAAAAATAATGGGAATTTCCTGAGTTTTTTTATTGGCTTTCAAAATATTACAGACTTCGTAGCCATCGATTTCTGGCATTAAAATATCAAGTAAAATTAGATTAGGTGGTTTTGATTGAGCCGCGAGAATTGCCGTTTTTCCATTAATTGCTTTACGAACTTTATAACCTTTTCCTGTTAGTAATTGTGTTAAAATTTGCAGATTTTCGAGTTGATTATCTACAATCAAAATATTCCTTTGGTTCGATAAACTTGCCGTATTCATATGCAATTTTTAAGCCAAAATTTTTGATTTCTTATAATTAATCAGTCATAAAATCAAGCAAACGGAGGAATAATTTAGGAATTTAAAAGGAAAAATTAGTTCAATTAATCTAACATTTTTTCTAATATGATTCTAATTTTATCTAAACGAAAATGATTAATCCATTGGGTAAATAAAGATGATAAATCAGCATACTCTGGAGGGATTTGCTTAACTAACTGAAGCATTAAATCATCTTCTAGTTCAATCGCTGCAAAGTAGGATTTTTTTCGCCATTCTATCGGCATTTTTTTCAAATCAGCTAAGATTTCATTTTCTTCCCTATGGAGGACGGCAGAAGCCGGTAATAGCGGTTGAGTATAACTATACCGCACATTAAGATGCCGAGCAATCTTATTAAAAATCGCTAATGCTTCATAAGGTTTACTCATTAAATCGTCAAATCCGATTGATAGCACTTGTTGGCGATTCGCTTCTGATAAGCTCGCCGTAATTGCAATCATAATAGGTCGATGGTCACTATTATAGTTTTTAATCTGTTGCATCGCTTCACGTTCGGTCATTTCTGGTATCTGAAGATTCACGAAAACCAAGTCAGGTTGCCAGTCTCGTACAATGGTAATTGCCTCTTGAACATTTTGTGCTTTTTTTGTTTTAAAACCAACTTTTATTAACCATTTTACTAACAATTGTCGGTTAATCTTATCGTCATCTATTACCAAAATTCGATCAGCTGGTTGATGAGGTTGTAAACCGATTACTATCTTAGCAAAATCTTCCGATTGATTTGGGGGATTAGTTACTACTCTCACAGGGATTTCAAAGATAAATTGACTGCCAACCCCGACTTCACTTTTAACCGTAATTTCTCCCCCCATGCGTTGAATAAATTGTCGAGAAATGGCTAACCCCAAACCGACACCTTCTTGATGTTGCTTTCCCTTTTGGGTTTGTCGAAAGGCTTGAAAAATCGTCGGAATTTCTGCAGGAGGAATCCCTATCCCCGTGTCTTCGAGGGTAAAGTACAAGTTACAAGTTTCTTTGAAATGGGTTTGATAAACTGATGAATAGTGCATCAAAGATTGACAACGAATTAAGGAAGAAACTTTTAAAGTTATTTGACCTATTTCTGTGAATTTAATCGCATTATTTAATAAATTGAGTAAAATTTGTCGAAGTTTTAGATCATCTACTTCAACAAAATGAGGAACGTCTTCGCTAATATCAATGCTTAATTTTAGACCTTTCTCCCGAATTTTCGGCATTAGCAACGCTTTAACCTCATCTAAGAGACGATAAATATCTACCTCTTGCCAATGAATTTCAAGATTATTAGTTTCAATTTTAGAAAGATCCAGAATATTATTAATTAAAGAGAGTAAATACTCACTACTTTGATGAATTATGGTAATATTTTCTTGATTTTCTGGGGTTAATGTTTGGGATAACTTCATTAACTGGGAAAATCCTAAAATGGCATTTAAAGGAGTTCTTAATTCATGACTCGTATTAGCCAAAAAAGTGCTTTTTACTTGATAGGCTTTTTCCGCTGTATTTTTAGCTTGTTTTAATTCATTTTCCATTTGTTTACGGTCATTGATATCCTGTGCCTGTACGATAAAATAAAGCGGTTGCTGTTGACTATCTCTGACTAAAGAAAAACAGACTAGACTCCATTGATCTAAGTGATGCTTAGGCAGACAGCGTTTCTCAAACTGAACGTATTTTTCTTCTCCTGTTAAAAGTTGTTGAAAGGCCTTTTTTTGACGTTTACTACTTTCAGGATGCGTTACTTTTTCAATGTGCATTCCCATTAATTCACTCGGTTGATAATCTAAAACGCGACATAGCGCGGTATTGACTTGTAGGAATTGATAGTCTAGATTCAACATTGCCATTCCGGCGGCAGAATCTTCAAAAATACTTCTAAATTTTTCTTCACTTTCTGATAACGCTAATTCGATTTTTTTTCGTTCGCTTATATTGCGAGTTACGCACATTACTTCGTGATCATTTAACTGCACAATTTTCGCTTCAAAATAGGTATCTTCTTCCTTAATCATTAGACAATATTCAACCGTTTCAATCTTATGTTTAGCTAAAGCAGATTGAATACCTTGTTGGAGTAAAGTTGCCGCTTTAATCGGTAAAACTTCTTTAATTTTCTTGCCTAGAAATTGCTCAGGAGCTAAATAAAGGTCATCTTTTTGGGCTGTTTTGTAATCCAAAATTGTACCATCTAAGCAGGGTAAACGCATCTTAACTTAGCCCAAAAATATGGTATGATAAAACTTTGACTAATTTCCTAAATAGTTGATTGATATACATTGATGGCTAAAGGCTTCCAAAAATCTGTAGAAACCCAAGGAAAACAGAATTTTTCT
>JBGTGT010000030.1:0-6710 GCA_041746575.1 Microcystaceae cyanobacterium | reverse complement strand
AGCCACTATAGAATCTTGGTATTCTCTCCAAAGAGAACTTTCTTTAAAAGTAGCACGAGAATTTATTTTAGAACAACTATCTTCCTCTACTTCTTTGACAGCATAATTTTTATTTTCTGTCAATGCGAAACTTCTATTGTTGACTAAAATAGCACATTGAAAATACAGAAATTTATTATTAAAAATTAATTAAATTTGCCAAAAATCTTCGGTAAATTTACGGTTTATTTTTTGAATTTAAAGAGCGCAAAATAGAAATGAAATGAGATATTCTGAACAACTTTAAACAAACTTGACATTGCAAGGTGCCATTATGAACTCTAATCTTAATAACTTTTCAGATGAACTTCACTTAGAAGACGATAGGGGACTCTTGAAACGATCTAATAACGTTGAAACAAAAAGTGAAGATGATGTTTTGCTACCGATTATAGAATTTATTTCTATAGAATCAAACGACCTCAATTCAGACAGTCTTCAAATACGTAGGAAGAATAATTTAAATCAATCCAATACCGTGAACGAAATCAATAATGTCTATCCAGAAGGAACGCCTGAGGCCTTAAATCAAAATAGGACAACTGAAAAGGACATCGGCAATATTCAAGCTGATTCTGAGCTAATCACCCGTTATTTTGCCAGCTTATCGTTAGACAATTTTAACTTAGAAAATGTAATCACAACCTCCGTTAGGACACAACTTTCTGGCGAACAAATTTACACACAAGATGCAGAATCCACTGCCTTAATCGGTTTGGATGTCTTTCGTGCTGATAATCGATTTAAGGGGATTGACGGCACGGGCTTTAATGTAGTGATTCTCGATACCGGCATTGATTTAGATCATCCCTTTTTCGGCGATCGCATCGTTTATTCTTATGATTTTGCCGACGGAGACGCAAATGCCAGCGATTATACTGGTCATGGTTCAAATGTGTCCAGTATTATTGGAGGTCATGGCTCTTACACCTATGACGGCGTTAAATGGTATGAATATTCAGGCATTGCTCCCAATGTCAATATTATTCACCTCAAGGTCTTTGGAGACAACGGGGAAGGCAATTTCGGTTATATAGAACAAGCTTTACAGTGGGTCGAAAAAAATGTGAGTACCTATAATATTGCTAGTGTGAATATGTCCCTCGGAGATGGCAATAACTTTAATACCCCTCAAACTCAGTATGGTATTGCTGATGAACTGTATCGTTTAGCCACTCAACATCAAGTTATCGTCGCGGCGGCGGCAGGAAATCATTTCTGGAAATTCAATGGCATTGAAGGAGTGTCTTATCCGGCGGCTGATCCTTATACCATCGGAGTAGGGGCAGTTTTTGATAGTCAATACTACGATAGCAATATTCGTTATCCATGGTACTCAGGAGCAAGTTTTAATAATGCGGTAGCTTATTCCGTAGTGGCTGATCAAATTACCCCCTTTTCCCAACGTCATATCAAAGAGGCAGCAACCGTTGGAGAAATCTTAAAAAACAGTTTAACAGAGATTTTTGCGCCCGGTGCGCCCATTTTAGGAGCAACGCATAACGGGGGTTTAGGCTACATGGTGGGGACAAGTCAAGCCACACCGCAGATTGCCGGAGTTGTCGTCTTAGCGCAACAGTTAGCACAGCAACAATTAGGTCGTCGTTTGACCTTTAATGAAATTGAAAAACTTCTCTACACAACAGGTGTCACGATCAGGGATGGAGATGATGAAAATGACAACGTGACGAATACGGGCAAAAGCTATAAACGGGTTGATATGACTGCGTTAGGCAATGCCGTTCTCAGCATGGCGAATGTTCCTTCGCCTGAACCAACGACGGTTGAATTTGCCCAAACCAGCTACAAGGTTAATGAAAATAGCGGAAATGCTTTAATTACTTTGAATCGGACAGGGGATCTCAGTCAATCGTCAATCATTAATCTAAGCTACACGAATCAAACGACATCGAATAATGATTATACGGCTAATCCCCTCTCTGTTAGCTTTGCGGCAGGAGAAGCAACCAAAACGATCACTGTGCCGATTATGGATGATAGGGTGTATGAATCTGATGAAATCTTCAACATCACTTTAACCAATCCCAGTCACGGCACTCTCTTAGGCACCCATCAAAGCACCGCCGTTACAATTGTCAATGATGATCCGCTTTCTTATATCGGCTTTGATCAATCGTATTACTTAGACGAGGAAGACAAAGGTACAATTAGAATTTTCCTAACTCGCTTTGGTAATCTGTATCAATCGGCGTCGGCTGACTTCGTTTACATTAATCAAACGGCCAGCAATCTAGATTATACGCCTTCGTTGCTCAATGTTACGTTTAATGTCTATGAAAACATTAAAGCCCTCGATATTCCCATTATTGACGATAAGCTAATTGAAGATCATGAAACCTTTTATATTCGTCTAGCTAGCCCCAGTTATGGCAGCCTGATTTCCACCCAAAATCAAGCGTTGATTAAGATCATAGATAACGATTCTTCCATTGAATTTGCTTACACGGATTATCAAGTCAGCGAACAGGGAGGACACGTTACGATTAGCCTGAATCGCTCTGGCAATTATTCTTATCAATCTTCATCGGTTGATGTTGTTTTTAGCAATCAAACAGCGACCGAGCTTGATTATACGCCTAAACCGTTAAGGGTCACCTTCATGCCCTATGAAACTCTCAAAACTCTCAGTATTCCGATTATCAACGATCAACTTTTTGAAGGGGATGAAACCTTCGTCGTTAGCTTGGCTAATCCTAGTCATAATGCGCTAATTGGTCCTAAAAATAAAACGACTGTTACCATTGTGGATGACGATATCACTTCCTTGGTAGAATTTGGTAAAACGAGCTATAGCATCAACGAAAATGAGAAAAGTGCGCTAATTACTCTCAATCGCAGTGGCTACCTCGGCCAAGCTTCTGAGATTTCCTTGAGCTATGCTAATGGCTCAGCCAATAAAGACGACTATACACCTAACGCCTATTCTGTGCATTTTGAGGCGAACGAAACCACAAAAACCGTCAGCGTTCCCATTACGAATGATGATATCACTGAAGCGAATGAAACTTTTAATATTACTTTGAACAATCCCAGTAAAGGGACTGCTTTAGGGACACAGAACAAAACCACTGTAACCATTGTCGATAATGATACAATTATCGGGGAAGTCGGTCGGATTAGTAATTTAGATCATAATTTCCAAACAATCAAATTACAACAGTTCTACCATAATCCGGTGGTATTTGTGATGCCTCCCTCCTATGAAGATGTGGATATGGGGGTTGTACGAGTCGCTAATGTCCAAAGTAACCAATTTACAACCTTTTTCCAAGAAGCGAGCTATCTTGATACGCTTCATAAACCTGAAACGGTTAGTTACGTCGTTTTTGAGGCAGGAGTTTGGCAATTGGATAACGGTGCCATCTTAGAAGTTGGTTTGACCAATACTAATGCGATGGCAGGGACAGGTATCCGTAATAACTTTAGCAATGTGTCTTTCAGCACTAATTTTTCAAATACGCCCGTTGTTTTGAGTCAAATCCAAACCTATAGTGACACTGCCCCTCAAGACACGTTTACCTTAGAGAAGGGGGCTTTGGCGGGGAAATCACGGGTCGATATTGCCATGACTCGTCAACAAAATTTAAACAATAAGGGGTTTCAATTAGCTTTACAGGAAGAAGAAGCTCGGTTGCCCAGTGGTCATACGACTGAAACAGTGGGTTGGTTTGCCATAGAGTCGGGTTCTGGCACATGGAATGGCAATCCCTATCAAGCGGGAACGATGATGAGCGACGATAGTTTTTCATCCCAAAACTTTGAGGGGAATCGCTTTAATAAAACGCCCTATCTGTTAGCCGGTATGGCCACTTTTAACGGCTCTGATTCTAGTGGACTACGTTATCAAAATCTAACGGCCAAATCTGTTCAGTTGGCCGTGCAGGAAGATAAAAGTCTTGATGATGAGACGAAACATGCCAAAGAAAACATCGGTTTCTTAGCCCTCGCAGGAAATCAATTATTGACGGGGACTCAATTAAACGGAATGGCGGGAATAAGTAGTGTCGGGATTAATGTTAACGCCGTTGATTATCTGGTGGCAACGAATAAAGCGGATACCCTAGTCTTAGGCTCAGCGACGGAAATTTACTACGATAATAATCGTGCTAAGGATTATGCTGTCATTCAAGGTTTTGAACAGAATAAAGATGTGATTCAACTCAAAGGAAAGGCATCGGATTATCGCTTAGAAACGTTATCCGATGGGATCGCAATTTTCTTATTGAAACAGGACGAGGACGAACTGCTGGGTATCGTGGAAGATAATACACTGAGTGGGCATTCTTTTAATCTGACTAGCAAAAACTTTGCCTATGTTTAATGTTTTTTGATGGACTTAACTTAAAATAACGTGAGTTCGACGAGGGCAATTATCTCAATCCTTTTGTCCATTCTCATTGGGATTAGGAAAAGAAAAACAAATTCTTGATGGGGGACTAGCCCCCCTAACCCCCCAGCGGGGGACGGAGTGCCTCCCCCGCACCCCCTGCACAAAAAAATTAAATAAAGAAGGCTCGTAGATTTTCTGATTGTCGAACTCACGTTAAAATAACGCATTGATCAGGATTGAGGGCATTTTTCCCTTGATCCTTTTGATTTTTGTGTCTACAATTTACAGCAGTTTGCAACTTTAGCGGGTACACTACTGATTGTATCAATACGTATGTTTGCGCTCACAGATAGGTGAGATTAACTCGCCATTTGCTGTATTTATCCGCAATCCTAAAAAATTGAGCTTCTTAAAAGTCCTCATCGTCTTCATTTTCTATCATCATGGTTGTGCTTTCATCTAGGGATTTTTGGGCAGGAATCGCCGCTACCATGGCATCAATGACCTTCCCTACCTGAATAATATCTAAGCCCAAATCATTCGCAAAACTCTGACCTTTGGGAACAATTGCCCGTTTAAAACCTAATTTAGCCGCTTCCTTTAATCTCAGTTCCATTTGTGAAACTAGACGAACTTGTCCCCCCAATCCTACTTCCCCAATTAAGACCGTACGGGGATCAACAATGCGATCGCGAAAACTCGCCACTACAGCAATGGCAATCCCTAAATCCGCCGCCGGTTCTTCCACATTGAGTCCTCCTGCAGAAGCTACATAAGCATCGAGCTTGGATAAGGGAATACCGACTCTTTTCTCTAAAACAGCTAAAATTTGCTGAAGACGGTTATAATCAACCCCTGTAGTGGCACGACGAGGACTAGCGTAACTGGTGGGACTCACTAACGCTTGTAGCTCTACCACAAGAGGACGTGTTCCTTCGCAAGCGACCACAGTTGCTGTTCCGGGGGCTAATTCGTCTCGATTTCCCAAAAAAAGCTCAGAAGGATTGGTAACTTCCACTAATCCTCGTTCTGCCATCTCAAAGATACCAATCTCATGGGTTGCGCCAAAGCGATTTTTCACTGATCTTAATAAACGATGGGATGCGTAGCGATCACCCTCAAAATAGAGTACCGTATCCACTAAGTGTTCTAATACCCTCGGCCCTGCGATCGCCCCTTCTTTGGTCACGTGACCGACAATGAGAAGGGTAATGTTTTCTCGTTTAGCCACCTGCATTAAGGCAGAGGTACATTCTCGCACCTGAGAAACAGAACCGGGAGCTGAGGTTAAGGCCGCGAAATATAGGGTTTGAATACTGTCAATAATAGCAACTTGGGGTTTCAAAGCTTCTAATTCCCGTAAAATTTCTTCTAAATCGGTTTCGGGTAAAACATATAAATGAGAATTGGGATCAAAATTAGACTGATGTGCCGCTTTATGCTTTTTTGCGCCATTACCATTCGTTTCCTTCAATTCTTCTTCTTCAGTTGCTTGAACATCCGTCATTCCTAATCGTGACGCCCGTAACTTAATTTGTTGACCCGATTCTTCAGCAGAAACGTAGAGAATACGCGGTAAACGTTGCGATAACTGGTTCGCAGTCTGCAATAATAGGGTGGACTTACCAATGCCCGGATCTCCGCCAATCAGAACTAATGATCCTGGTACTAATCCACCGCCAAGGACGCGATCAAATTCTTCATACCCTGACGGAAAACGGGCTTGTTCTTCTTGAGTAATTTCAGAAAATTTAACCGAAATACGGGGTTGAGCTGATGAATTTCCTTTTGATTGACTTCTGTTGTGAGATTGCCATCCTCCTCGACTGACACCTGCAACTCCCATCGAATTTGAGCTTATTACCTGTTCTTCTAATGTACCATATACCCCACAACCCGGACACTTGCCGAGCCATTGGGGGGAATCCATGCCGCAAGCACTGCAAATATAAACCGTTTTTGGTTTTGCCATTCTTTAACCCTCAAGCTGACCCTATATAGGTTGATCCGAGTAGGATCAATGTACGCTCACTACAAGATTAACCTATTAGTCTCGTTCTATGACAGCTTAATTACTGCTGACTGCCACACCTTTGCAGAGTTCCCTAGAAGTAATATAAATGTCACCCTATTTTTTCTCGTCAGCTCGTAATGAGTCTGAACTAGCTTAGAACGCTTATATCTCTACAGTTGTAGATAGAATAAAGGAGTAAAAGTAAGCCCAGGAAGGGATGAAACAAGAATCTCTGAATTTGTTTCTTAGTGGAGAGGAGCTAGAAGCTCTGTGCCTATGGAGTAATAGCCTTAAATCATTCCAGCA
>JBGTGT010000029.1:0-56905 GCA_041746575.1 Microcystaceae cyanobacterium | reverse complement strand
TTGCTGGAATGATTTAAGGCTATTACTCCATAGGCACAGAGCTTCTAGCTCCTCTCCACTAAGAAACAAATTCAGAGATTCTTGTTTCATCCCTTCCTGGGCTTACTTTTACTCCTTTATTCTATCTACAACTGTAGAGCTACCAGCGTCAGCAACATAGCAACCGCTAAGGCGGGTGTAAAGCTTGGTCTCGTTTCCATCCCAGCAATATCTCTAAATTCTTCACTCCAGAGATAGCGCAGTGTTCTACGATATTCACGAATGGCAATAAATAAGGCAAACGTTCCAGCCGCAATCAAACCGAGACTGATAATGCGAGAGGGAATCTGTGCGAGTGGCTGGGTAGCATCTTGCTGTTTAAATCGTTCAAAAAACTGAAAAATCGTAAAGCCAAACCCAATCATTGCTGTTCCGGTACGAATCCAAGACATCAGTGTTCGCTCAACGCTAAGACGGGTGCGAAGCCAAGAGAAATGAGATTCTCGTTGAGGCAGAATGCTCTGTTTAACTTTGGGATTTCGAGGATCAGAGGGAAAACTCATAAGGATATTCAATAATTCTACAAGTCTTTTCTTTTTTGATTAAGTTTTGGTTTCTAAGCAGAGCGTTGCTGATTCAAAATTGAAGAAGGGAGAAAGATTTGTTGAAAAGAGGATGATTCCGACAACTGTCGTGAATGGGGTCAGGGAAATCCTATGAAGATGAAGAAGATGAGATTAATCATCCGAGTGATAGCAGAACTAGATGAATTATAAACTTATACTGGTAATTAAAAACAACAAAGCTTGGATTTAGACAGCCTAGTCCAAGGATTCTCGCTTTTTTCCTAAGTTCTCTGTCTTAAAACAGAGAGTAATTTCGCAAATTCATCTGGTAAAGGCGCAGTAACGTCTAAAATTTCTTGGCTTACAGGATGAATCAATCTCAAGCGACGGGCGTGGAGAGCTTGCCCCGTTAAATTCACTTTAACTGATTTTCCTGCTCCATACAAAGGGTCGCCTACAATTGGATGACCGATATGGCTGACATGAACGCGAATTTGATGGGTTCTCCCTGTTTCGAGGCGAAATTCCATTAAAGTGTAATTGCCCAATCGTTCCAAGATTCGCCAATGGGTAACGGCTTCTTTTCCTCCTTTTTCAGGGACAACTACCGCCATTTTTTGCCGTTGTAGAGGATTACGTCCAATAGGCTCGTCAATTTTGCCCGATTCATCCTTCGGACAGCCATAAACAACCCCCCAATACTCTCTATAGGCTGTTTTTGCCTTCAATTGTGCTTGTAATTGTTGATGAGCAAAATCCGTTTTTGCCATCATGATCGCTCCCGTGGTGTCTTTGTCTAAACGATGCACAATGCCCGGTCGTTCAATGCCACCTATACCCGCTAAATCGGTACAATGGGCAAGTAAAGCATGGACTAATGTGCCAGAGGTATGGCCAGGAGATGGATGTACGACCAAATTGGCGGGTTTATTGACAATTAATAGATATTCATCTTCGTAGAGGATATCAAGGGGAATGGCTTCGGGGGTTAAATTGAGGGGTTGCGCTGGCGGAATCTTTAAGGCAATGCGATCGCCACAATGGATTTTTATTTTTTTATTACGACAAATTTCGCCATTTAAAGACATATTGCCTTGTTCAATTAACTTTTGCACTCTTGATCGAGAAATATTAGATAATTGCGTTCCCAACCAGCGATCAAGTCGTTCTGCCGCTTGATCGGCAATCAACTCAATTTCCATTATTCACTCGCTAAATTTAGGACTTTTTTGCGTAAATAGTCAAGTTCCCCTTGTTCTCTAAGGGCAACGAGGTCTATATTTAACTCATGCAGTAAACTGTTCCCAATGGGTAGGGCAAAGGCATAGTCTTCGGTGGCAAAGGTAATGCTACTAATTTTCAGAGGCAATTTAGGATTTTGATGTAAATAATATTGTAAAGCAGGAACATCAAACGCAACTCCTTCTGCTTTTCCCGTTAACACCTGTTGTACGGCTTCGCTTAAGTTTTCTGTCTTGACTAAACGGGCATTATGGTCTTCTGCCCAAATTTGACCCGTAGTTCCTTCAATAATAGCAATTCTAGCATCTTCAATGGCTTCAGGGTCACTAAATCGCTCGGTCGTTTCCCCAGACAGAAAAATGGTTAAAGCGGCGGCAATACCGGCGGTGAGGGAGGAAGCCGCTACCATTGTAATTAACATCCAGATACTGGTAATCGTACGTCCGGATTTCGTAATGGGAGCTTTATCTCCATAACCCACGGTGGTTAACGTCACCAAGGCAAACCACATTCCATTCGCTACCCCCGGTAGATAGGCTTTAGGAAATTGTCTATCGTTGCGGCGATGTTCGGTTAACCAAAGGAGATTTCCTACGGTAAATAGAGCAATCAGCAGAATACCCAGAGAAGAAAGAATTGCATTGCGAAAAAGGGGTCTGACTCGACTCCAAAGGGTAGGACTTTCGCTATTGACCAATAAACCAATCTTGGACTGAAAATAGGGTTGGGTAAAGGTAACTTTTTCGAGACGTTGCGCTGTTACACTAATCGGACCAATCAAAACATCTAGTTTTCCTTGATTAACAGCATTAATGCCCTCTCTAACATTGCTTTGCGGCACTAATTGATAGCTAAGCTGAGATTTGTAAGCAATTTCTCGCCAAAGTTCTAGGCTGATGCCTTGAATCTGGTCTGAAGTCTTAATAACAAAGGGAGGCGAACCGGCTACGCCAACTTTGAGCGTTTTTGTAGGAGGAGGGGTTTGTTTTTGAGCAACAGACGGTTGAATGAGGGTAATTGTTCCCACGACAGACAGCGTTAAAACTAAATAGATTTGCTTGAACATTGTTGATCATTAATATTGCTTTAATAATGTTTTATCGTTTAATTGAAAAATAAATGAATCTACAATTTAGCAGATGACTTTATTTGAATTTTAAGTTAGACAATATTGAGCCTTTTGCTCGTCGGTTGCGTTGTTTAGAACAGAACGTTACAATGTCACGGAACTGACAACGGGATTAGCTTAACATAAATTTCTCCGGCCATTTTATATCGTTAACTCAAGCCCATTACTGTAGATATAAGCTTTTAGATTCATGTATAAACTTCCCAAACCTATTCGCTGGCTTTTTCTGGTATCTTTATCCTTTATCTTAACTTTTTATCATCCCACTATCGCAGTTGCCCAATTTCCTTTTTTGCTTCCTTCCACGACGAATAGCGACGACTCTCAGACGGTACTTTGGAATCTCAATCGCGCCCACCCTTGTGGTAAATTTTGGTGTAGTGAAATCTATCTTTATAAAGATCAAAATGTGAGTGAACCTGATTTAATCTTAGGGATTGCTCGTAATCAAGATCAGTCTTTTGAGGAAGCAGAATCTCAAATTAAAGAACGAAGTAAATTGGTCAGACGAACTATCGATGAAATTGCGGAAAATATTGTTGAATGGAATACGATTCCGGCGGCGGCTGAACAACCCATCGGGTTATTTTGGCTCAATAGCAATTCCAAGCCATTACATCCTCTAACCCCCAAAATTGAAGTGGGAATTGAAAATGAGCAAACGGTTATTTATACACCGTCTCAACCTTCATTGGGATTAGCGAATCAAGCGATAGTAACTGTAACGGAGGTGGATGCAACCGTCAATGGAACGACCGTTAAAAAACTCGCCCAACAATGGCAAAATACCCTTCGTCTGACCTACAGTTCTTTTTTATGGGGACAAGAATTAGATCGTCAATATCCTTTATTACGTCCTATTCTAGCAGGGATAATTATCTTAATAACCGTCTTTTTAATCTGGTTATTAAATATTATCGGCAAACCGCTAAAACGTTGGCAATACCGTCTGAAAGGAAAGTCTGATCAAATCACCCGCTCTCTTGCTCAGAACCCTGAAAGTTTAAGCAGTCAAGGATCTAAAAATGTTTCTTTGACAGTTGACAATATCAATAAAAATTCAACGGGGATAGACATTGAATTAAACTCAGCTAATCCCTCTGATTTTGAAAAAAGTAACCCGATTCAGCGGCAGTTTTTTCTTTTTCTATTTCAGCAAGTTCTTAGACTCAATCTGGCTTTATCAAGGGGATTATCAGAAGTTCAACCGATTTTTAAACAACAAATCTTACTTGAACAAAAGCGCAATTTAAGCAAACTTTTCTTGAGTTTAATTTTTCTCTTGCAATGTTTTCTGATTTTTATTGGTTTAGGTCTGATTGCCTTAACTTTTCGAGAAACTCGCTTTTTACTCAATACTTTTTTTCAAGAAGCACAACTCATTCCTTTAATTTGGGTTGGGGCGAGTATTATTAATAAAGTTCTCGATTTTGTCATTGATGATTGGCTTGACAATTGGGCAACTGAAGGGCAAAAAATTGATCCGAATTCGAATCGCTACGGTTTACGGGTTAACACCTATTCTAAAGCGTTTAAGGGAGCAAAAAATGTTCTCTTAGTTGCCATTGCAGTTTATCTAACTATTCTTTTAATTGGTATTAACCCGTCTGTTTTAGCAGGGGCGGGGGCTTTTGCTGTGATTGTCGCTTTCCTATCTCGAAATGTCCTCGAAGATATGCTAAATGGCGCACTTATTCTCTGGACAGACCGTTATGCCATTGGGGATGTTATTATTGTTCCTGATATTGGGGATGGGGCAGTCGAAGATATGAATTTATACACGACTTCCTTGCGTAATATTGATGGTGAATTAACGGTTATTCCCAATGGAAAAATCTCAGCAGTTAGAAATTTAAGTAAGAACTGGGCGCAAGTTAACTTTGCCATTAGAGTTGCATGGGACACCAATATTAAAACAACGATGAATACGTTGCAAGAGGTCTTAGATCAACTCCAATCAAAAGCAGAATGGCAAGAAAAAATTCTAGAACCAGGGCAAATTTTAGGCATTGATGAAGTGTCTCATGAAGGAATTTTGATTCGCATTATTATTAAAACGCAACCTTTACAACAATGGGCAGTGGGTCGAGAATTTCGTCTGCGTTTAAAAGAGGCTTTTGCCCAGGCAGGCATTGCCTTAGGTATTCCTCAGCGTGAAATTGCAATTGTGCAAAATCATGAGACCCTTTCTAATGGGAAAAATGCTTGAAATCAAATCTGGCACTATTAACAAAGAACAAACTTGAGTCGCACGGTAATTTGCTCGGAAATTAATCGTAGGGGTACAAATCCTGCGCTCAAAGGTGTATGATGTTAGCTCATAATTTGCTGTATGTTATGGACAAAAATATGAATTATAATTTTTTTATGCAGTCAGAAATATAAAATAATTTTATTTAAACATCAAAATCATGCAAATTAAAGTGATTATTCATCTCTCATTTTAATGAATAGTTAACGAAAATTCTTTTTTAAATATCATTGACTGACGTTAACGAATTTGTTTTTTCACATCAGCAAGCAGTCGCATTAAAGCAGGAACAACAGTCGGTGTTAAGAGGGTTGAAAAGGCTAATCCTCCTACTAAAACAATTCCTAATCCTTGATACAATTCAGTTCCTTTACCCGGTAAGATGGCTAACGGTAACATCCCTAACACACTGGTGCCAGCCGACATAAAAATGGGACGGAGGCGATCGCTAACGGCATAATAGAGAGCAGAATCAAGGTCTTTTCCGACCTCTTTGTGGAGTTGTAAGGCGCGATCTACCAGTAAAATAGCATTATTGACCACAACTCCCGTTAAAATCACGAATCCTAATCCCGTAATCATATCTAAAGGGACAATCACACCGGGAATCAGATTGGCTAAGACTAAGCTTAATAATGCCCCACTGATGCCCATGGGTACGGTAGCCATAATTACTAAAGGATAAGCAAAAGAGCGATAAAGGGCAACTAAGAGCAGATAGGTAATAATTAAAGACAAAATAAAAGTCAACCCCAACTGAACCAACGTTTCCCCTAAAACATCCGCAGATCCCGCCAATTCTACCCGTACACCGGGAGGTAAACTCGAACGCAAGGGTTTCAGAATATCCGTCTCTACTTGTTCAACTAATCCGCCTAACGAAGCTTCTCGTGCCACATCGGCGGTTAAAGTGATAGAACGGTTCAAATCTACATGATTAATGCTGTCTGGCCCTGTTGATTCTACTATTTCCGCAACGTCACTTAGTTGGATACGTTGGCTGTTGCCATTATACATGGCTAGTTGACGCAATTGTTCAGGGGTATCCACAAAAATATCTTGTAATTCAACGGTGACATCCAATTCTCGCTTACCATCAATGAATTTAGAAGCTCTTAAGCCGCCCAACGCCGATTCTATCATTTCTCCGATGTCTTGCTCCGATAATCCTACCTCTGCTAAGCGTTCACGGTTAGGGATAACTTGCAATTCGGGTGCGCCGGTGACAAAATCAGAACGAACATTTTGAACACCTGAGCTTTCTTTGACTTTATTGCTGATGTCGTTAGCAATTTGATTTAATTGCTCTAAATCTTGTCCAATCACTTGAATTTCAAATTCTTTCCCCGGATTTCGGAAAATAGACATTCTTCGAGGAATGAGGAAGCGATATCCCGGAAATTGTTGACTCACCGAACGCATTTGTTCGACCATGCTATCTAAATTCTTCCCTGTTGCATCTTTTGAGTCCAAAAAGACCAGAACCACCTTAAATCCAGTCCGATACACATACAATATCCGACGAGCTAAGGGTAGCTCTTTGGCAAACTGACGGGGAGCTTCAGACAATTTAATCGCTTCGGGAATACTGGTTCCTGGAAAGGGTTCGGCTAACCACATAATGGCGTTACGATTACCTTCCGGTAGATAATCCGCAGGAGGAAGTAATAAAATGCTAATTCCCAACAAAAATAAGGGAATCATTAAGATAATTAAGCGTCGAATCGGGGTTGTCGCCTCAAGTGACCAAGCCACGGTACTTAAAATAAATTGTTCTACACGACCTTGAAAAACACGAAAAACCGTTGATGTTCTAACGATTGCTCTTTCTAAAATGTTACCACCTCTAATTTCTGGGTCTTCCAACATCTGTTGTGCTTCTGCTTGTTTAAGAAATAAGCCAGATAACATCGGAACAAGCGTTATCGCAGCAAAAAGAGAGATCAGAACCGAAGTAGAGAGTGCTAAGCCAATATCAAAGAATAATTGCCCTGCTTCCCCTGTTACGAGAATAATAGGCGCAAAAACAGCAACAGTCGTTAAAGTAGAAGCCAACATAGCCGCCCAAACCTCTTGTGTTCCCTCAATCGCCGCTTTGACGGGGGATTTGCCCTGTTGCATCTGGGTGAAGATATTTTCCAACACAACAATCGCATTATCAACCACCATGCCCACCGCAAAGGCTAATCCTGCTAAACTAATGACATTGAGCGATCGCCCCAATAGGTTAAAAACAATAAAAACCGTGATCAGCGTTGTCGGAATGGTAATAGCAATGACCGCCACCGTTCGCAACGATCCCAAGAATAGGAGTAGGATAACAGAAGCGAGAATCGCCCCCAAAATTAAATTTCCTTGAACAAAACGAATAGAATCTTGAATATAATCATTTTCATCGTAAGTAATATCAAAGGCAATGCCTTCCCCTGCTTGATCAAGTCTTTCTTCTAATTCCTTGATCGCTTCCCGAATCGCTGCCGAAATCGCAGGCGTATTGCCGCCGACTTGTCGTACAATGCCTACCCCTACCGCAGGGATATCATTGCGAATTAAAGCACGATCTTGTATTTTACGCCCAATTTTGGCTTTTGCAACATCTCCGAGATACACTGTTCCGGATTCATCTCTTCTCAAGATAAAGCTTTCTAATTGTTGAATATCTGTCGAACGACTCAAGGTTCTCACTCTGTATTCCCGTCGTCCAACCACTAAAGGTCCGCCACGAATATCTCGGTTATTATTGCGTAAGGTGGTTACCACGTCTGTTATCGTTAAACGGCGATCGGATAAGGCTTTAGGATCTACAACGATTTCAACCTCTCTTTCTCGCCCTCCAGAGATGTTAAACTCCCCAATCCCCGGAATTTGGCGAAAATACGGCACCACAATATCATCTACAATATCTCGATAGTGGTTCTCATCGGCAGTGTAACCGTCCTTAGGGAGCAATGTTATCCACATCATCGGGCGACTGCTACCACTGACTACCTCCACTTCTGACTCTCCGGCTTCAGGCGGTAACGCTTCTACCTGTTGTAGTTGAGTGATAACATCCAATAAGCGTTCATTTACGTTACTTTTCCAATCAAACTCTAAGGTGATACGACTGCGCCCCGATGCGCTACTGCTACTAATTTCCGTTACTTCTTTGACTTCTTCTAGGGCTTCCTCAATAGGACGGGTAATGATGTCTTCTACCTCTGCCGGACTTGCTCCTGCGTAAGATGTGCTGATGGTAATTTCTGGGCGATCGCCTCCCGGTTGCAATTCTAGGGGTAAGTTAAAAAGGGATAAAATACCAAATAAAGCTAAAAGACAAAATAATACAGCAGTTCCATGTCGCCAACGGACAGCCAGCTTAATAAGATTCATGTTGAAATAGTGATTGAGGATGTTAGCGATTGAGGCTATTGTAAATAAATTTAACTTTTTTGACATCTATCGCTCGTAACTTTTAAAGAGACAAGGCTTGAAGGCATTTGGCTGAGGTTAAGGGTACAATTGCGTAGGGGTTAATCCGATTGAGTCAAAACATTTTTCTCTCTATTTCCCCTTGTAAACTTGACCGATGACGAGGAGCAAATCATGGTAGGATGTCTTTAATCTATTAAAAACTGTGTTGGGAAGGATAAAAGGAAGATGGAATTAGCCATTCTATTAGCAAAATTGCCAGAAGCTTACCAAATTTTTGATCCCTTAGTGGATGTTCTGCCGATTATTCCCCTATTCTTTTTACTACTTGCTTTCGTTTGGCAAGCCTCCGTAGGGTTTAAATAAGTTTCTGAAGCATCCAAAATGCACAAATGAGGCATTCTCCATAGAGAATGTCTTTTTTTTCCAACAATTAAGCTAAAAAATGAAATTTACTCCGGTTGACGAGGGTTTAAGCGTTGAATAATCCACAAAGCAACCCCAATCAGAATAAAAGAAAATAGGGTGGTTAATGTTCCCAAAGCATAGAGGGCGGGAGAAGTTACATTCGTCGTCATACCAAAGATTTCTAAAGGTAAGGTATTTGTTTCACCCGAAATTAAAGAGGTTCGAGTAAATTCATCATAAGATAAAGTAAAACCGAGTAAACCCACCCCAATCACACTAGCGGCAATCAGGGGAAACACCACTTCCCAAAAGGTCGTTATTTCACTTGCGCCTAAATCTCTCGCCGCCTCTTCATAGGAAGGATTAAAACGGCTGAAAATGCCCAACATAATCAAAAAAGCAAAGGGAATTGTCCATGTTAAATGTCCGGCTAAAGCGGTGGTAAACCATTGAATCGGTAAATTAATTAAGCCAAATAAAATACCAATGCCTAAAGAGACTGAAATACTTGGCACAATTAAACTCGAAATAGTGAGATAAAAAATCCCATTTGAACCTTTAAAACGCTTGCGGAAAGCTAATCCTGCTAAGACACTAAAAACAACCGTAACTAAAGCCACAATAATAGCTAAAGAAAAAGAGCGTTGAAATGCAGTAACAAAATTACCCACTCGTTGTTCTCCAAAAACCGAAAATAACCAATAAAAACTAAACCCTTTCATCGGAAATGTTAGCGTTCCTTTTGGTCCTTGAAGAGACAACAAAAACATGGCAAACATCGGACCATAGAGAAACAAAACGAATAAACCGAAAAAGCCGGCAAGAAGATAACTGGATAGGGATTTTTTGCGATTACTCATGAATTTTTTCCTTTTTAAATAAGTGTTGGAAATGACAGGAGTTACAAGGTGTTCAGATGTTGAGAATTTATTTCTAATTACTGACAACTTTTTATTAAATTTGCTCTCGAATATTAACCGTTCTTAAAATTGCAGAAACAACCAGTAAAGCAAGGAGTAATAAAACCACGGCATTCGCCGCCGCTAAGGGATATTGCAGACTATCAATTTGGTTTTTAATTAAATATCCGACTGAAGACGTTTTCTTTCCACTCATCAGGCGCATCGTAGCAAATTCACCCATCACTAAGGTAACCACAAAAATTGAACCAATGGCGATACCGGGAGCAGATAACGGTAAGATAATGTCTTTTTGAATGTCAAAACCCGATGCTCCTAAGTCTTCGGCGGCTGATACTAAAGCGCGATCAATACGTACCATACTATTAAAGATAGGAGCAACCATAAATAGGACATAAAGCTGTACCATTGCTAGAATAACCGCAAAATCAGAGAATAAAAACATTTCAATCGGTTGCTTGATTAAACCTAATCCCATTAACGCTTGATTGAGTAATCCTTCTCGACCCAGAAAAGGAATCCACGCAATCATACGAATAATGTTTGAGGTCAGAAAAGGGACAGTACAAATGAGGAATAATAACGTTTGCCATTTCGCACTTTTAACATGAAACGCTAAAAAATAAGCAACGGGATAACTAATTAAAAGGCAAATTAACCAAGCCAAAAAAGCAAATTTAATTGTATTTAAATAAGTAGAAAGTAAACCTTTGAGGTAAAAATTCCCCAATAATTATCAAGGGTAAATCCTGGGGACATAGCAAAGCCATTAAAGTTCCAGAAACTAACAATAACAATAAAATAGGCAGTACCAAAAACAAGAGAAAAATCAAGGTTTGTGGCATTGCCAATAAATAAGGTTGTAAGCTTTTGTGTGTTTTCATGAAAGTTCTCTCCTTAAAATTAAAACTTAAAATGAGTCCGAATAACGCCTAAATAAATCGTGTTATTTGCACTATTACTTTCAGGGTTGAAAATAACAACAAAACCGGGAGTAACGCCGATGTGGTTATTGATCATATAACGGTAAAAGGTTTCTATCATAATGGCACTATCGGGGTCTTGAAAATCCCGTAATTCGTTGCTGGTTACGGTTGAAGGTTGACCAACAATAATACCGCCTAGATTGCCTTCCTGCCACAAATCAGGAAAAGATAAAGTGGCCGCCCAATAAAACAAATCTGCATCTGCTCCTTTATTTTCTTGGCTTTCATTGGTGGCTTTTGTCCATCCCACCCAACCACTTAAGAGAAAATTCGGACTAAATTCATATTGGGCTTCAATGCCATAGGAATTATAAGAAGTCGGTACAAAACCAAAGGGAAATGTTGCATTTTCACTGCCAAAAAAGCCCCCAGCAGGTGCATTGCCTGTTCCATTATCGTAACCATTGAGATAAGTAAAAGCAAAAGCCAATTCGTCAGTGGGATAAAAGGTTAATTGCGCTAACGCTCCGTAAGAACCGTTAAAAGGTCCCGTTTCTGGGTTTCCTGCCGTCGCATCTCCCGCAAGATAGCCCCCACTAAAGCTAAAGAAGTCAGTAAAATTATAATGGACGCCGATGCCCGTTAACCCACTTTGGAAATAAATAGGACTCCGCAAACTAAATCCTGTTAATACCGTGTCATAGTCGCCATCAAGGGGGTGTAAGGTTGGAGCAAATAAATCCAAAAATCCAAAGGCTTCTACAAAAACCATCCCTTTATCCCCAATTGGAAAGCGATACTCTAATTTGTTAATCACCACATCGTTATCCGTCGGAGACGTAAAGGATAAGCGCGCCATCCTCGTTCCCGTTGTTTCAGCTAAATCGGGGGTATTTCCGGCTTGCATCCGCATTCTGAGTAAATCTTTGCCATTAAAGCTGGTATCTAACACCAATCGCACTCTATCAGATAAAAAGACGTTGTTACTAATATCTTTGGTAACAGGCGTTGTATTATCCCCGGCATCTCCTGATTCTCCCGGAAGCGCAGGTAAGACAGGACGACCAGAAACCGCTTGATTGCCGCCAAATGCCCCCCCAAGGGCAAAAATCGCCTGACCGTAAAGTTTGGTGGTAGTAGAAAATTGATGGTCTTCGAGATAAGCCACCCGTGACTCCAAATTATCGGCTCTTGTGCCTAAAGCCGCTAATTCCGACTGAAACTCTACAGCTAAACGCTTTAATTTATCAATATCTTCTTGTGAAACTGCGACGTTCTCTCGTAATAGCCTTTCTATCGTGTTCAAACACGCATTTAATCCGGCGGCAAATTCCCAACGGGTTACGGCACGATCGCCCCGAAAGGTTTGATCAGGATATCCGACAATGCACCCATAGCGTTCCACTAGCGATCGCAAAGCCTCAAACGCCCACTCACTCGGCTGAACATCCCTCAATTGAAAAACAGAGGGAATTTGGGACATAGGCGCATTTACTGTTTGAAATCCCTGAGATTTTAACTGATCTATCCTCACTTGTCTTGGCACACTCGATTGCGCTAAGGTTGTTTCCTGTGACAGTAAGCTCGTACTAAAAAGACAAAAACTCGATAAAAAAGTCGTCAATAACAGATAAACACTCATAAATGAAGTCCTCACACACAAAATAAAAACAAATTGCCTATTAACGCGTTTTTATGCTAATTCTGCGCAATCAAGCAATACATTGATCTCCTCACTATCATCTCTCGTCAACTGGATGAGAATGAGTATTAGCTTCCTCGATAGGTGGTGTAGCTCCAAGGCTTACATAGTAAGGGAACATGATACCTCTGAGTTGAATCAAAAATCGCAAAACGCAAGGGAACTTGGTCAATAAAAGGCGGATTAGGCAGTTTTGTTCCTAGTTTGTTGTAGTAATCTGCCACATAAAAAATTTGTTCGTAGCGCCCTACTTTTATTTCTTCAGGACTTAATAAGGGTTCATCTGTGCGTCCATCGACATTGGTATAAAGGGTTTTGATCAGACGATAGCGATCGCCTTCTAAGACGGAAAAATCAATCCGCATTCCCATGGCGGGATCACCTGAAGCCGTATCGAGTACATGAGTGGTTAGTTTCGCTCCTGACTTTAGATCGGCAATTAATTGCTGATTTTGCCCATAGTCAGCCAATTGTTTACCGAGTTCTGTTTCTTTCGTTAAGCGAGAGCCTTGAGCGGTTTGTGCGTTGATTCGTAACGTTCCTAAACTAGCGATCGCCATAGAAAGGTCAAGGATTGACTCAAGGGAAATGACATTCTGGCAGGATTCGTCACGGTGGCAGGAATCAATTCTAAGGTTTGATACTGTTTCCATTGATATTTTTGCATATTATTATCTCCTTCTAGGAATTAAAGTTTTGAACGTTGTTTAACTTTGCGTTCCTTCGGAATTCTATTTCCTACTTCCGTTTCTCTTTTTCACTCTTGTATTCGTAAAGAGGTGAATGAAAGAGAGATGAACGATTTCTCTTATGTATCTATTGTTACAGAAAATTGAGCTAAAAGCTAGGGAGATAGACCGAAAATCCCACGCTTTCTCCTAAAATTGCAATGATTTAATGTAATAATTACATAAAGATTGCTTCTGATCCAGTTAACTACTGTTATCCAAAAACCATTCACTAAGGGTTTTAAGACGAAAAAGGAGAAAACGACTGTAAAATGCCTTGATAGGGTTTGGCAATCGGAAAAGCCAAATCGCCCACTTTACTGGTTTTCAGTCCTAAACTAATTAATCCTTCCATCCATTTAACCGCCACACTCACACCGCCAATCACAGGAACGTCTAAATTTTGGCTAATTTCTGTCGCTAAATCTGCCATTCCGCTACACCCTAGTACGATTGCTCCTGAGCCATCCTCTGCTAACGCTCGACGACATTCTGCCATCAGTTGCTCCTTCGCCAAAGAAGAAACTGCATTTTCCAAATCTAAGACAGGGAGATCAATTGCCCGAATTTTGCGGCAAAAAGGGGTCATTCCGTAATTTTTAACCAAATGCTCGGCAATAATCCGAGTTCGACTTAAGGTCGTCACAATGGAAAATCCCGTCGCCAATAAACTGGCAGTATGCATAGCGGCTTCAGCAATACCCATAACAGGTTGTGCAGTGGCTTCACGGGACGCTAATAAACCGGGATCTCCAAAACAGGCAATAATATAGCCATCAATGCCTTCTTTTTCTCCTTTATGAATCTCCTCTAAAATACCGATGACACTCAACGCCTCATCGTAATGTCCTTCAATAGAAACTGGCCCCATTGCCGGATGACAAGCAATAATTTCCGTATCCCGATAGGCAACTTTTTTGGCCACCGTTTCAATTTTTTGGGTCATGCTGGCTGTTGTATTGGGATTAATTAACTTAATTCTCATAAATCCTCTGCGCAACTCCAACAGTCGCTTTTTGAATCCCAAGATTAACCCTCTCTGGGTAGGGGAATGGCGATATCGACAAATTGAACTTCTACTCCTAGTTGCGTTAAAAGGGGTTCAGTTTCTTGGGCATTTCCCACCACCAACGTGACGAATTGGTCTGGGTTTAAGTATTTTTGGGCAACTCGTTCTACATCCTCAATAGTAGTTGCTTTTACGCCCGCTTGGTACTGAAAGATAAAATCCGATGGATAACCAAAATATTCATAGCGCATCAAACGACTGAGGGTTTGACTGGGATTCTCGAATTTGAAGACAAAAGAGTTTAAAATAGAATCTTGAGCGAGCGTTAATTCTTCAGGAGTAATCGGTGTTGTCCGCAGACGTCCAATCTCTTGATCTAACGCTTGGATGAACTGCCCTGTGGTTTCAGAGCGCGTTTGGCCACCTGCCAGAAACAGACCGGGATAGTCGTAAGCTGGATTCCAGACTCCGTAAACCGTATAGGCCAACCCTTGGCGCGATCGCAGGTCATTAAATAATCGTCCGGTAAAACCGTTTAACACCCCATTGACCACGGTTAACGCCGGATAATCAGGACTATTTAACTCGCCACCGAGATGTCCTAAGCGAATATTACTTTGGGTTAATTGGGGTTGATTGACCAAAAAGATGCCTTGTTTTATTTTCTGAGTAGCAGAAGGTACATCAATCGCCGCCGGGGTCTGCGGAGCTTCCCATTGGCCCAGATTATCATTAATTAACTGTTTCATCTTGACAGGATCAAAATCGCCGACAATGCCGAGGATAATTTGGTCAGGACGCACATAAGTTTGATGAAACTGTTGTAAATCTTCTCTTTTAATATTATCAAGGGTTTTGTACTCAATCGTTCGAGCATAAGGACTATTTTCGCCATAAATAAGCTTACGGAACTCCCGACTAGCAATATCACCGGGATCGTCATTACGACGAGCAATTGCACCCTGTAATTGGGTTTTCGCAAGGGTTAACTGTTGAGGCTCAAAGATGGGATAGCGAATAACTTCAGTAAAAAGAGGAAAAATAGTCGAAGTATCCTGACTCAAACCTGAAAAGCCGACAATTCCCACATCTGTATCGATTCCGCTTTCCACAGAAGCCGCTAGTTGCTCTAAGATTTCATTTAATTCCGATGACGAATGGTCTTGTGTGCCACCACTCCGCATCACCGTTCCCGTTAATTGAGCTAATCCTAGCTTATCAGCCGGTTCAAGACGACCTCCCGTATGAATCATCGCACTTCCGCCCACTAAGGGCAACTCGTGATCTTCTATTAGATAAACGACCATGCCATTTTTCAGTTGATAGCGTTCGTACTGAGGCAGGGTAATTTCCCGAAGGGTTGGAAAGGTTAAATCCGTGTAATGACGAGGGTTTTGGGCAATTGCCGGTAGTCGCATTCCCACCACCAATAACAACGAGATCAATAATAAACCCAACCACTTTAAAGGATGATTCATAAAAAATTTTCAGTGTCAACTCAAGCTCAATTGTAGATGATAGCCGATAAATTTAGGGCAATCCAATTTTTTGATGTTCTCCTGACCGTATTTTAATCTATTTTGGGTGCAAACGCTCCCGCGTCTCCCCTATGGGTCACCAATGACAGGTACCTGATTACTATCAAGTATTGAGTCGTCTTTTTCGGGCTGAATACGGGGTTTAACGAGCCAAGATATCATAGCAACCACATCCTGTACCGCTAAATTCCAGAGATAACCATATTGAGGAAAGCGTTTAATTAATAAAATTTCTGCTAATTGATACCAACGATAATTGCGAGAATATTTAGGCGGATTATCTTCGATGTAAAGCTGTTCAGGAGAGCATAACAGATGACCAATTACTCGATCTTTTTCAAAAAACTTTGCTTGTAGATATAAACCTAATAAACGATCTAAGCACCAAAATGGGACATATTTAATCGAACCAAATAACATCATCAATTGAGTTAAATCTAAAAGCGTTTCCTTGACTAAATGGGCTTGCCAAACCTTTTTATCAAAATTCTCGGTATGGCGACCGTGTAAATCTTGACGCTTTCGACGAAAAGATTGAAAAGAAAAAGAATTTTCTAAAGGAGCGATCGGAATTTCAATTAAATAATTACTTTCTTTTTCGGCAATTTCTCCTTGTTTCTTTTTAGCTTTCAATTCCTGATCCGAATAAACCGCTAAGGTCTCAATCGAGGGGAAAATTCCCCATTCATTTTCATTGCCTTCCAACTGTCCATAGTCAAAAAACTGAGCTTTCAATCGCATCATCCAGCTATCTGGAAAGGCAGTAAAATATTGTTGCGTAATTTCTAATAATTGAGGATGAAGATATTCGTCGCAGTTCACTGATAAAATGTAAGGGGCAGAGGCGGTCATTAATCCTGTCATCCGCTGCATAATTTCACCCCGAAATGGACTTATGATTTGTTGCATTCGAGAATCTTTGTAGGGATATTTCTGACTCCCCGGCGGATGGACTAAAATAAACTCCACATTGCCTTTGACTTTAAATAATTCTCTAAACCAGCTTTCGGACAATCCTTCTCGGGTCGGAATTACAATAGATAGTTCGGGAGACATCATAAAAAATAGCCAATTTTAAAGGGTAATGTTAACCTTGCTGATCTAGATTATAATGTTAATAACATTAACATAAATGACGCTACGCTACCATAGGGCTTTTATCATTGTCAATTCTTGATTGATAAAATGAATTAAAAAGACGAATGAAAACGATGACGTAAATTTGGACAATTTATTCAGATGAAGAGATTGATTGAGAAGAAGAATTCTTCATCGTTGTTTTCGTTTGGGGGGTTAAGGTAAGGGGTGAGTGTTTGGCTTTGGATAATTTGGATAATTTGGATAAATAAGATCATAATCCTGATTGATATCAAATCTCTCTCAGGGTCTAAGACGGTTTGCTATAATGTTGAAGACTGGAACTATCCCCTCTTGACGAACGACGCAAGCGTGCATGACTAACGATCTTCAAACAGAAATTGCCCAAGCGGTTAAGCAAAGACGCAATTTTGCCATCATTTCTCACCCAGATGCCGGAAAAACCACTTTAACGGAAAAACTCCTTCTCTACGGCGGTGCTATTCACCAAGCAGGAGCGGTTAAAGCTCGACGAGATCAGCGAAAAGTAACCTCAGACTGGATGGAAATGGAGAAACAACGGGGAATCTCGATTACTTCTACCGTTTTACAGTTTAATTATCAAGATACCCAAATTAATCTACTGGATACCCCCGGTCACCAAGACTTTAGTGAAGATACCTATCGTACCCTAGCGGCGGCCGATAATGCCGTGATGCTGATTGATGCGGCTAAAGGACTTGAACCCCAAACCCGTAAGTTATTTGAAGTTTGTCGCCTCAGAAAACTGCCAATTTTTACGTTTATCAATAAAATGGATCGCCCGGGACAAGATCCCTTATCCTTACTCGATGAGATTGAGCAAGAGTTAGGAATGCAAACCTATGCGGTTAATTGGCCGATTGGCTCAGGCGATCGCTTTAAAGGAGTGTATCATCGTCCTAGTCAAAAGATTCATCTATTTGAACGGCGTTCCCACGGCTCCGCCGAAGCGAAGGAAATCGTCATTGCCTTGGGAGATCCCCAGATTGAGGATTATATTGAGCCGGAATGCTATCATCAATTCAAAGAAGAACTAGAAATTCTCGAAGAATTAGGGGGCGATTTAGATTTTGAAGCAGTTCATCAAGGGGAAATGACGCCTGTTTTCTTTGGCAGTGCCATGACCAATTTTGGCGTGAGATTATTCCTAGAATCGTTCTTAAATTATGCACTAAAACCCGAAGGTCGTCCGTCTTCGATGGGGGTAGTTGAACCGACTTATCCAGAGTTTACAGGGTTTGTTTTTAAGTTACAGGCGAATATGGATCCAAAACATCGGGATAGGGTAGCCTTTATAAGAGTCTGTACCGGAAAATTTGAGAAGGATATGGTAGTTAATCATGCCAGAACGGGTAAAAGTATCCGCCTTTCCCGTCCTCAGAAGCTTTTTGCTCAAGATCGGGGGTCGATTGAGGAAGCTTATCCGGGGGATGTGATTGGTTTAAATAATCCGGGAGTTTTTGCGATTGGCGACACGATTTATCAAGGCAAAAAGTTGGAATACGAAGGAATTCCGTGTTTCTCACCCGAATTATTTGCTTATCTCAAGAATCCGAATCCATCTAAGTTTAAGCAATTTCAAAAAGGCATTCAAGAGTTACGGGAAGAAGGCGCCATTCAAATTATGTTTGCAGAGGATTCCTTTAAACGAGATCCTATTTTAGCGGCAGTCGGTCAACTACAGTTTGATGTGGTGCAATTTCGCTTATTAAACGAGTATGGCGTAGAAACAGCCACTGAAACGTTGCCTTACAGCGTCGCTCGTTGGGTAGTGGACGGTTGGGAAGCCTTAGACGCAGTGGGGAGAATTTTTAATAGTATGACTGTAAAAGATAGCTGGGAACGCCCTGTTTTATTATTTAAAAATGAGTGGAATTTAGATCAAGTCAGAACGGATCATCCTTCCCTTAAACTGAGTTCTACAGCCCCGCTTAAGTAGGGATATCACTACCTCGTTGACTCAGATCTCATCCTCCTTCACGAAAAAAGCTTCACTGTTAATCACTATGGCGAAACTTCGCTCTTTTTGGGGTTAAGATTGGGATTGGAATTAGCATGAATGGGATTTGTTCTAATGCTGACATTTACCCCTTCTTCGGATTGTTCTAGCACCAATAATGGTGTGGGTTTGGCTTTTTGATCCCAACTCATGTAAACAACATGACCTTGAATGGCAGGTTGCCAATTACTATGGTCGGCATTGGGAGCTAGAAAGGTTTCGATACAACTGATAATTTGTTCAATGGTGGAGGCAGTGGATTGAGTGGGTAGTTTGGTCAATTTAATTTGAATGCGAAATAAAATTCCTTTATTCCATTTTCCCTCTTGAGTTTCTACTTCGTAGGTTACGTCAAAGCTTTCATCAATTTGTCGTCCTCCAGCTACAATTCCTGCTTGTAACTTTTCTGTACTAGGTCGTAGCGCAGAACCAATAATTTGGGTGACCTTCATTTTAATTTGATTGACAATCACATAATGAAAGACCTCTTCATCCATGCGCATTCTAAGATAATCAAGATTAAAACCTCTGGCATGAACTAAATCAGGATTTGCTTCCATTTTTCGGATAGTTACCAACGCCAATTTCAGTTTTTTCTTTAAATCTTTGGTTTTATATTCTTCAAATTTGAGTGCTTTAATCCCTTGATAAACTTGGTAGCGACTGAATGCAATTAGGGCGATCGCACTGAGAATCAATACGAGGGAAATCCCCATCATGACAGGATGAGGAGAAGAATTATTTTGCTCCCTAGGCTTTGAGGATAGGGGATCCTCTGTTTCGACCAATTGAGCAAAAAGGCGTTGCTGAGACAACCAAAGAGAGAACATAAGCAGGTTCACCTTAAAGGTTAAATTTGGCTAAAATAGGCAGTATAAGGATATTACGGTTAAAACTGATTGGATATTCAGATGCCGCTTGAGAAGTTCAAGCTTTAACCTTTAATTTCCCTGATCGACTAAATTGATAGATATAGCTTTCCCAAAATGACAATGAATCTTACCAAGCCACTGAAAAATTTCTCAAAATTTAAGCAATGGATGAATTTTAACCGACAAGGGGCATGGGGATTGACGTTAGGCTTGATGTTGAGTGTAACGCTGTTCCCTATTGCTGCCACAAAGGCAGATGCGTCTTTATCGTTATTAAATTTTCTAATATCTAATGAGACAATTGCGATGAGTCAAGTTGCCCTGCCCAAAGAGATTGAAGCAGAGATTCGCCAAAATTTAGCCCGTCGTACCAAACTTAAGGCGAATCAGTTTGAAATCAAACAAGCCACCCCTCAGACTTGGGCGGATGGTTGTTTAGGACTCGGCACCGCCAACGAACTCTGTACGCAAGCTTTAGTCAGTGGTTGGCGCGTGGTCATGGGGTATCAACAGCAAACATGGACGTATCGGACGGATGATACCGGAAGATCACTTCGTCTTGAATGAACTTCTGACTTGGGTTAACGACGATTAAGTAATCCCCAGAGCCAGATTGCAATAATTGCTCCTACAACGGCCACAATAATCCCCGGAATACTGAGGGCTGTGCCGACAAGTGCTAATGATCCGGTGCGGAAAAAAGTCAACAGACTACCCCCGATAAATGCACCGATAATCCCTAAGAACATGGTGGCAATAAACCCTCCCCCTTGGGTGCCAGGGTAGATCATTTTGGCAATTGCCCCAGCGAGTAACCCTAAAATTATCCAAGCAATGATATTTAACATAGGTTGTGTCTCCTCATTTTTAATTAACTGGCTTTAATCTAGATTATAACCAATAGCTCCCTATTTTTATCAATATCTAGAGAATGATATTTAAGGGCATCAGTCATCAAAAATCAAAATCTGAAGCCAAAAGCGCGATGGGTAAGGCATTTGACGCGATAAGCTGTCCCTCGTTGAATCCTAATCGGTCATAAGGGTTCTACTCTCTTCTCTTGCCTTTTGTCTACCCTCATTCCTTATCTATTATTTTAAGACAGGTATGCCGATATGGAGTGAAGATTAGAGGGGAGAAATGGCTTCGGTAGTAGCTTCAGGTCTATTTTGATCGAACGTATTAACAAACACTTTCATGCTTTGCATTTCTACGCCTCCAAAAATGGTTGCAAAAGAAATATCAGCCGCATCTCTTCCTGTGCCAATCCGAATTAATCCTTCTAAAGGAACTAAACGAGTGGCATCAAAAAGATACCAACGATTGCCTAAATAGGCTTCAAAATAAGCATGAAAATCAGGGGGAACTAAATTATAAGCATAACCGGCCGCAAAGCGTGCAGGAATATTTAAAGCTCGACATAAAGCAATGCCTAAATGGGCAAAATCCCGACAAACGCCTGTTCTTTCAGTAACTGTATTGAAAGCTGATGTCTGAGAGTCGGTACTGCCTGAAAGATAAGTAACATGGTCGTAAATCCAGTTACAGATTGCAGTCACTCGAGAGTATCCTCCTTGTAAATCCCCAAATTCCGAATGAGCGAAATGAAAAAGACGATCCGATTCACAATAACGAGAAGGATAAATATATTCTAAGATGTCTATCGGCAAATCTTTGGGAGGAATTTCTACAATTTGAGCAGGATCGTGGTCATAATAAGACACTTCGACTTGGGCTTGATAGCTGAGTTTAAATTGTCCAGTAGAAACATGAACTTTAAAATAACGATTATTGACTATCGGTTTGCTCGAATCTTCATAGGGAAACGAAGGAGTGAAAACGAGGTTTTCTTGAAAAATAGTTTGGCTTTCAGTATTAGCAACGGCAACGTTAAAAATAAAGGTGCTATCAGTTGTTACTTTGTAATCGAGTTCGCAACCACAGTTAAATTGTGTTCTCATGGTTAAAATATTCGAGCGCAAATGAATTTAACGTTTCAATAAATAATTATAGTCCAAGAATAGTTATTGTTCAGTTCAATCATCTTGGTTTTTTGATATTTGGCTCTTTTGATCGAGGAACTCAATATTAAGGGTTTATTCTTGATTAGATAACCCTATTTCTCAATCAATCAAACGGGAAAAATTCCTTAAACTTTCCCCTAATTCTTCTAGCTGTGGTGGGGTTAGCTCTACAAATCTTGGTCGCAAACGGTTTTTACGAATCATTAATCAGGGAATTGTCGGGGTGAGTATGGGGTGAGTATGGGGTGAGTATGAGGTGTTTACTGCCTAAATCCGATTTTTTGACCATAATTCTCAAGCTCAAAAAAGCTAACTTAACAATAACGAGCCGATACCACCGTTAGCAAATCTTGATATTTTCGATACATATTACTTATAAAATGGTATAAAAAAAGAGAGTGTCACAAAACTTAATGCGATGACTAACGCTCCCGTTCTCCCGTCTTCTCCTGACCAAGATATTTTAACTGCCCTAGAACATCTCGTAGATGTCGTAGCGAAACTGCGATCACCGGATGGAGGCTGTCCATGGGATCGGGCGCAAACCCCCCAAACCTTGATTCCCTATATCATCGAAGAAGCCTATGAAGTGGTTCGTGCGATTCAAAGTCAAGAACAAGAAGCTATTGCAGAAGAATTAGGCGATTTATTGCTACAAGTGGTTTTACAAGCTCAAATTGCTGATGATTATGGACAATTTAGCCTAAAAGATGTGGCAAAAGGCCTAACAGATAAGTTGATCCGTCGTCATCCCCATGTTTTCGGTGAGCTAGCCGTATCTAACGTCGAAGAGGTGCATCAAAACTGGCAAAAAATTAAAGCGGCAGAAAAAGGAGAAACAGAACAGGAAAGTCAACGACTCGGCCGAAAATTAGACCGTTATGCCCGAACCCTACCTCCTTTGACGGCAGGTAACAAAATTTCCCATAAAGCGGCTGCTGCTGGATTTGAATGGGAGAACGTAGAAGGCGTTTGGCAGAAATTTGCAGAAGAGTTAGCAGAATTTAAAGAGGCTTTGCAAAGCGACAATAAAACCCATCAAGAGTCAGAATTGGGAGATGTTCTTTTTACTTTAATCAATATTGCCCGTTGGTATGGATTAGATCCATCCTTAGCCTTACAGGGAACCAATCAGCGTTTTGTCCAACGTTTCACCCTGATGGAAGAAGTGGCTAATCGACCTTTAACAGACTATACCCTAGAAGAGTTAGAAAACCTTTGGCAAGCGGCAAAGGCAGAATTAAAACAATAGAATTTTGACAGAATTTGCCGATTATCCTCAAGAAATAATATAAGAAACAAGATAGAGTTTAATTCTGGCGATGGACGTCGGTTTCATAAAATTTATGAGACAATAAAAAGCAAATCTTAAGATCAAAAATTTAATCAAGGAGCGGGTTATGGTTGCTACCCCTACAAAAATTGAGAAACGCTTAACGATACAGACGGCTGTCATTGCACAAGATACTACGACGATTCGTTCTTTAGACTGGGATAGAGATCGCTTTGATATTGAATTTGGCTTACAAAACGGCACAACTTACAATTCTTACTTAATTCAATCCGAAAAAATAGCTTTAGTGGATACCTCCCATGAAAAGATTCGCCAGTTATATCTTGATACGCTTCAAGGGTTAATTGACCCGAAAAGGATTGATTATCTAGTTATTAGCCATACTGAACCCGATCACAGTGGTTTAACCAAAGATATTCTCGCCCTTGCACCCAATATTACCGTTGTGGGATCTAAAGTAGCCATTCAATTTCTTGAAAACTTTGTTCATCAGCCCTTTAAACGGATAATTGTGAAAAATGGGGATACCCTTGATTTAGGGAACGGTCATATTTTGGAATTTGTCAATGCACCAAACCTTCATTGGCCAGATACGATTTTAACCTACGACCAGAAAACAGGCGTCCTCTTTACTTGTGATGTCTTTGGCATGCATTACTGCTCTGATTTGGTTTATGATGAGCATTTAGCAGATATTGAAGCAGATTATCATTTTTATTATGAATGCTTAATGGCACCTAATGCCCGATCTGTGATTGCGGCAATGAAACGGATGGAGAATTTGGCAGAAATCAAGCTAATTGCCAACGGACATGGGCCTTTGCTTCAGTATAATCTGCAAGAGTTACTCAATCGTTATCGTTCTTGGAGCCTTGATCAAACCAAAGCGGAAACCCTTGTGGCGGTTTTTTATGTCTCTGATTACGGTTACAGCGATCGCCTTTCTCAAGCCTTAGCTAAAGGAATAACGAAAACGGGTGTGGCGGTGGAAATGGTGGATCTCAAATCCGGCGATCCCCAAGAGATTCAAGAACTCGTCAGTCGCGCTAGTGGGATTGTTTTAGGGATGCCACCGATTACAGGAGAGTATAATAAGGAGATTACGACTAATATAGGAACAATGCTAGCGGCAGTTCATGATAAGCAATATTTTGGCTTATTTGAATCCTACGGAGGCAATGATGAACCGGTTGATCCTTGGGTAACGAAGTTGCGAGATATTGGTTTAACTCAAGTGTTTACTTCCCTTCGGATTAAAGATACTCCCTACGAAACCACTTATCAATTATGTGAAGAGTCGGGAACAGACTTAGGACAAGCGTTAACCCAAGCCAAAAAAACTAAACAACGTAAATCCCTTGATAATGAGTTAGATAAAGCGATAGGGCGAATTAGCGGCGGATTATACATCTTAACTGCTCAAAAAGGAGAAGTTAGCGGGGCAATGTTAGCCAGTTGGGTGACGCAGGCTAGTTTTGATCCCCCCGGTTTTACAGTTGCGGTGGCGAAAGACCGGGCAATCGAATCATTGATGCAAGTAGGAGATACTTTTGTCTTGAATATTCTTGAAGAGGGTAAATATCAAGGTTTAATGAAGCATTTTCTCAAACGATTCTCACCGGGGGCTGATCGCTTTGAAGGGATAAAGATTCAAACTGCCAACAATGGTTCACCGATTTTAGTCGATGCCTTAGCTTATTTGGAGTGTGAGGTGGTGAGTCGAATGGAGTGCAGTGATCATTGGGTGGTGTATAGTAAAGTGACCCAAGGACGCGTTTCTAACCCTGATGGCTTGACGGCAGTTCATCATCGTAAGGTAGGCAATTATTATTAAGAAATTAGGCTAAAAAGGAAGCGAGAGCAGAATGAGATAGGTCACAGTTGCCTGTTTTTCTTCTCTAGAATCTCCGAATTTCGTCGTGAGGTACGCCTTAAAATGCTGATCGATTCTCGAAAACCAAAGATTTTACCCCTCACCTATGACATGATCGATAATGGCTAAGGCTTCTTGCCATAGGGAATGATTGGCGGCAGCGATCGCTTCGGTAGAATCCGGTTGTAACGGTTTACCTTGCCAATCCGTAATGATTGTACCTGAGCCTTCGATAATTGGAATTAAAGCACAAAAATCATAGTATTTTAAGTCAGATTCCACAATAACGAGGGGCAAAGCTCCCCAACCCATTGCCAAAGAAACATAGTTATAGCAATCTCCGCCAAAGGCTGTCCGTTGACACACTTGTTGCAGACGGGTGGCGATCGCTTGTTGTCTTGCCGTAACAAACATTAACGGCGTAGTTGAGGTTAAACAGGCAGATTTTAAGGGAATATCGGTTCGTTGCAGATAGGGGTTACTAATGGCAGAGCCTTGAAAGGTTGTCCCTTTTCCTTGAACGCCGAGCCATCTTTCGTTTAAGATCGGTTGATTCATTAAGCCCAAAAGAGGTTTAGGGTTATTTTCTTCAATTAAACCAATTAAAGTGCCGAAAATGGGTAAACCTTTCACGAAAGAGGATGTACCGTCTATGGGATCAAGTACCCAGTAAAATCCATTTTCTGAGGGAATATTTACCCCTTCTTCCCGAATCACGCCATCTTTAGGCAATTTTTCTCGGATAATCCCTACCATGGCTTCTTCCGCTTCTTGATCGGCAATCGTCACGATGGAAGAACGATCCCATGTTTTCGTCTCGGTAGATAAATTGGGTTGACGAAAATAGCGGTGAATGACTTCCCCCGATACATCGGCCAATTCTTGTGCAATGATAAGACGTTCCATGATTCAGCCAGCGGTGAGCAGTAACCTGTTAAAGCGAAGAACGAATTTTTCTGACAATCATTGGCTTTTGCAGGTTAAATTTCGATAGATACTTTTTAATTCTACATTCCGTTACCGTTATAAAAGCTTTCTAGCGTTGTTAAGAGGGTTTCTTCAGTTTGCGTTAAAAAAGGACGTTGGATACTGCCTAACCCTGCTAAGAATGCTTTGATTGAGGTTTCTGTATTCTGCACTGGAATTTTTGCTAAGCGATCGCTGATTGCCTGCATTTCCTTTTTCTGAGAGAGGGAATAGGGCAATTCTTGAAGCTGTTCAATTTTAACCTGAAGTACCCCATCCCAAACCCGCACGATACAGGAGAATTCTAACACCTCAACGATCACTCCCCATTGTCCTCCTCTACCTCGTAAATCGGGGTTTCCTTTGACAATAACTTGAACCACCTCTCCTACTCGCCAAGGATTTGGCAGACGATGACGTTCTCGAATTTGGTCAACTACGCTTTTATGTTTAAGTTTTTGGGCTGGAAATTTAGGGATCGATGAGTTTTTTTTCCCAGCAGAGGGAGAAGGAGAGTGAGAGCGATTCATATCTAGAATATCCGAACGAGGACGAAAAGACGCATCGGGGTCAGTTTCTAACAAAAGCAGAGGGTTGGCGTGAGCTTGAGAACGTTTCATGGTGGAGAGTGGGGCAACATTTTTAATGGTTAAAAGTGACGCTTCGTTGAATAATAGATGATGGGTTACGGTTAATGGCTGAGTTTTGCTGAAGAAATTGAAGAAGCGCAACACTAAATACTTGGTTAAAATCCCATTGGGAATCTTCTTCTAGAAAATCGCAGAGAGAACGATGTAGAGACTCAGGAAGATCAACTGTCAACGTAATAGATTGGCTCATAGAAAACTATCCTCAAAAAGGGTATTCAGCTTAAAACAAGGCTATCTTTTGAGTCCCCCAAAGTCTCTATTTAGGAAACCTCAGTTGCTCAGTGGAATGCCCACGCTTTTAGCCTTAGTATGCTAACACATGAAAGCGTCCTTTAAACTCTCAATTGAAATCAGAAAAATACCTCAGAAATTTTCCCAAAGTAAGAAAAGAAATCCTAATATTTCGTGGTTATTGATCAGCAACTTTTGGTGTCTATTTTTTGAATAACTGCCTCTTCTGTAGAGAAAAGCCGCTAAAAAGCCCTTTGTGAATTATTTACTGTAACTTGTGGAAAACGTCTCAAAGTCTGTGGAAAAATTTGGGGATTGACTGTGGAAAAAACGGGGATAACTTTTTCTGTGAATTGTTAAGATTTTTGTTAAAGAACAAAGTAACTTTAGTTTGTTTATACTTTTGAGGGTTTCCCAATTTTGCTAACAAGTTTAATGATGATGCTTAGAAGACTCAGGGTTAGCCGGCATTTCCATCTCATTGATGAGGGGATTATTATTAATATTAATCAAACTATGCGTTTCACTGCCAATGGATATAATCCCCATTGATACCAACCCAGTGGCGATCGTTCCCATCGAAACAAAACCCGTGGCAATCAACCCCATGGCGACCGTTCCTAATGAAACAATTCCCATCGGGACGATACCAATCGAAATAATTCCCATTGGAACAACGCCTATAGCAATGATACCCGTTGGGGCAATTCCCACTGAAAACAATTTACCTTGCTCAATCCCACAGCTTCCCATTTTCGTTTCTAACGGTGGTTTGCTTCTCAGATTATTTTTCATTAGTATTGATGGTTAAAAAGTTGCTTTCTCAGCATAAGTAACCTTGTTCACTTTTGTCAAAAGACAAGCTGTCAAACTTCATCGGTAAAGCGTAAGCAATTGACGAGTTATTGATAACTGATAGCCTAGGTTAGTAAGGAAATGCCCACTTTGCATCCTGACAAGTTATTCTTTATAATAATCGTTTGAAGACTTATAATTTTGTTTTGTCGCTTATGTTACTTAATCCAGAGCAACGAACGAAACTTGATCCTAGTAGCGATCAAGATTTTTATTCTTTTCCGCGTTTTGTAACCCATGTTGATCAAGGATTTATTGATCAATTAACCGATCTTTATCGAGAGCAGTTGAAACCTCATAGTCGTGTGTTAGATTTAATGAGTAGTTGGGTCTCTCATCTACCTGATAAAATAGAATTGAGTCACGTGGAAGGTCACGGTTTGAATGCAGAGGAATTGAGTAAAAATCCTCGTTTAAATCATTACTTTACCCAAGACTTAAACCAAAATCCTAAACTTCCTTTACCTGATCAAGATTTTGATGCAGTTTTAATGGCTGTTTCAGTACAATATCTTCAGTATCCCGAAGCCGTTTTTTCGGAAATTTGCCGTATCCTTAAACCTCAAGGCAAAGTTATAATTAGTTTCTCCAATCGAATGTTTTATCAAAAAGCGATCGCGATCTGGCGAGACGGCACGGATCTAAGTCGTACCATGTTAGTCAAGCGTTATTTAGAATCAGTGTCAGGATTTAATGAACCGCAAACCATCATGAAATCATCAAAAATGCCTGATTTTTTGCAAATGTTGGGCGTCGAAACGGCTGATCCTTTTCATGCTGTTATTGCTGAAAAAAAAGCATTATAATCGTCAGTTCATTCACGTTATTATCCTTAACAAGTCGTTTAAATACGTCACAGTTTATGTCCCAGATTCTTTGGATAGCGAGACATGGAAACCGCCTAGATTTTGTCTATCCTGAGTGGTTTAATACTGCTAAAAGACGCTATGATCCCCCTTTATCTGAGGATGGATTAATTCAAGCACAACAGTTGGCCAAAAGATTGGAATCGGAGGAGATTCATCATATTTTTGTCTCTCCTTTTTTGCGCGCCATTCAAACAGCGTATCCCCTAGCAGAAATCTTAAATTTACCCCTCAAAATAGAAGCAGGATTCAGTGAATGGTTAAACCCCCATTGGATGACCTATCCTCCTGAAACCCGTTCTTTAGACGAGTTAAAGGTTGAATATAATCTGCTTGATGAAACCTATCAATCACGAGGGATTTCTCAATATCCTGAAAGCGAAGAAACGCTATATCAACGGACGGGCGAAACGCTTGTTAAATTAATGGCAGAATTTTCTGATAATCTTTTAATTGTCGGTCATAGTGCGACACTCATGGGAACCGCTCAGCGATTATTCGGGAAAGGAACAGCCATTAAGACCCCTTTATGTGGGTTAATTCAAATAATTGAACAGGAGCAAACATGGCAATTGATCTTAAAGGGCGATACTGAACATTTAAAATAATAATAGTTAATTGATAAAGTTAATTTTTGAAAAACCGATTTCCTCGTTCTTATTAATTTAATGAATTCATCTGTTTTAACCCTATCGAAACCCCTCTATCCTCTCTTTTTGAGAGCAACCCAAAACGATCCCGAAAAAGCTCATCATCAAATTTTAGCAACCCTAAGCTCCCTTGAGCAAGCCCGTCATACGCCGTGGGGAAAATGGATATTATCTCAAAGCGAAAAAAGTTTGAAACTCACGAATTCTCGCTTATCTCAGAATTTATGGGGGTTAACATGGCCGAATCCCTTGGGTTTGGCTCCCGGATGTGATAAAGATGGCGTTGCCGCCGGAATTTGGTCAAGTTTTGGCTTTGGTTTTGCTGAATTAGGGGCAATTACCCAACATCCTCAATCGGGTAATCCTCAACCCCGTCTTTTTCGTCTTCCTGACGACGAAGCGGCCTTAAATCGTCTTGGCGCCAATAACTTAGGGGCAGAAGTCATGGCACAAACCTTAGAAAAAACATGGCAAAGACAAAATAGAGCAATTCCCATCGGTATAAACCTTTGTAAGTCGAAAATTACCCCCCTAGAAGAAGCTCATCACGATTATGTGACCAGTTTTCGCATTCTAAAAGACTGGGCTGATTACTTTGTTGTGAATGTCAGTTCTCCTAATACGCCCGGATTGCGATCGCTACAGGATAGTGAGCAATTAAATCAAATTTTAACGACGTTGCAAGCAGAAAATAAAGGGAAATGTCCTCTATTTGTCAAAATTGCTCCCGATTTGTCTTGGGAAGCTATGGATAGCATTATTGAACTTGCCCAAATCTATCAATTATCAGGATTAATCGCCACTAATACGACGATTCAACGAAATGGATTGAACACCCAAATTTTGCCGAGAACTGGGAAGCCAATTACAGAAGAAGCAGGCGGAATTAGCGGTAAGCCGCTTAAAAAACGATCCACTGAAGTTATTTACTATATATATCAAAAAACAGATGGTAAATTACCTATTATTGGGGTAGGAGGTATTTTTACGCCAGAGGATGCTTGGGAAAAAATCACGGCAGGTGCTAGCTTATTGCAAGTCTATACGGGATGGGTTTATCGAGGACCTTGGATGGTTCAAGAGATTCTAGCAGGAATTTTGGAGAAATTAGCTGAAAACAACTTACTACATCTTTCTAATGCAGTTGGACGTCAGCATTCGATAGGAAGATAAGGGAATAGTAAGTCAGGGAGAATTAGCGTTAAACAACCCATTATATCTACGAAAATTGTGATAATTTCGTGAGTTTAGTTATCATAAAATTGGGCTGCATCTATTCTTAAATTTGACTGATGAAAATCTCTTCTCCTCTTTCTGTTCAATCAATTCCCTATCCTACTGCACCTCAATGGAGACGAATTCTTAAACTGGTTTTTCGCCCGATTGATTATTTAGAAGATTATTATCAAGAATTTGGTGATTTTTGGGCAGTGGGTAATCCTGATACGCCCTTAGTTTATGTCAATCATCCTCAAGCCATTCAGCAGATTTTTAACGCACCCCCCGAACAATTTAAAAGTGGTCAAGGAAATCAAATTCTTAAGTCCCTTTTAGGGGAACATTCTCTGGTTTTACTCGACGGAGTTTCCCATCAACGACAACGTAAATTATTAAAGCCTCCTTTTCAAGGAGAAACCCTACAAAATTATCGCCATTTGATTCAGGAAATTACCCAAGAAGTGACTCAATCGTGGCAACAAGGAACAACCTTTCGAGTGCGTCCTGTTATGCAGGAAATTACCTTAAAAGTTATCTTAAAAGTCGTTTTTGGTTTGTCATCGGGAGCAAGATTTGAGCGTCTGCAACACCTTTTAACCACGCTGTTAGAGTCCACCAGTTCTCCTCTCAGTTCGAGTTTGCTTTTTTTTCGATTTCTGCGGCAAGATTGGGGTAAATGGAGTCCTTGGGGGCGTTTTCTTGAGATGAAAGCTCAAGTTGATCGCTTACTGGGGGATGAAATTGACGAACGTCGTCAACACAAAGAATTAAAAGGGAATGATATTTTAACCCTACTGATACAAGCTAAAGACGAAAATGGCCAAGGAATGACGAAGGAAGAATTGCGTGATGAACTGATGACGCTATTGATTGCAGGTCATGAAACCACGGCTTCTGGACTGACTTGGGTGATGTATTGGCTACATTTTTTGCCGGAAATTGAGCAAAAGGTACGCCAAGAACAAAAAGAACTTCAATCTAACGGACGTTTCCCTTATTTAGAAGCCACCTGTTTAGAAGCATTACGCATTTATCCTGTTACCCTTACCAGTTTTCCTAGAATTCTTACGTCTCCTCTCGAAATCATGGGTTACGTTTTTCCGGCGAATAGTGCTTTACTCCCCTGTATTTATCTGGTGCATCATCGAGAAGATATTTATCCTCAATCCTATCAATTTCAACCCGAACGTTTTTTAAATTGTACTTTTTCGCCCTATGAATATTTGCCGTTTGGGGGGGGAAGTCGGCGTTGCATCGGTAGTGGTTTAGCCCTATTAGAAATGCAAACGGTTTTAGCAACGCTTTTGTCACAATTTCGCTTTTCTTTAACGAGTTCTCGTCCGCTTCGTCCTGTTCGACGGGGATTAACGCTTGCGCCTCCTGCTTATTTTAAGATGAAAATCGTGGATTGACATCCTTTTATTAAAGGGTGGGACGTTCCCTTTTAAGAATATCTAACACTTCCTTGACCATGTGATAGGTAATAGGACACTGTTGATAGGGAAGATTATCAAGAATCCTTAAATTAAAGCGGTCATTTCGTCCTTATGTGCCTCAAAATTTTTAGCGACTTTCAACTCCCCATTCCCAAAAATCAAAGACGCTATATTTTATTTACAAAAAAATTATACTATATTATATTTGTTTTAAAGTCTGAAAATCTGAAGAATACAGCCATTCTTGGCTCATAATTTGGCCATTTTCTCCTACCCATACTAGAGAGCTTTCTTTAACCTGTGCATCCTTCAAAGTGACCAGAGTAAAATTTCGCCATTTTTCAGAGCCTTTGTCAATAATACGAGGAACACTGGCGGCATTGAGGTAAATTGTTCCGGTTGCGTCGGTTGTAACTTTCGTACGCAGTCTTTCTTGGGTATGGCGTAAACGGTGGTGCATATGACCAAACGTAACTAGGGAAACTCGCTTACCGAGGGTTTTTGCCGCAAAAATTGCCCCTTCCAAGTCTGGATCACCATGATCTCCCCCCAATGGCTTCCAGTCTCGCCCACAGATATCCTCAGGCCCATTTCCAAGACTAGAAGGTCCATTATGCCCTAAAAATATTACCGTTTGATAGGCCGTTTGCTGAACAGCTTGCACAATTTTAGACTGAGATTCTTTAAAATTACTTACATTGTAGCGTTGCTTTAAGAATTCCTCGCATTTCCAGTCATTTCCCCCCCAACTAAAAGGGCGACTGCCAACTACCGATAATTGAAATTGCGGAAAATCAAGATTGGAATAGCCTACATAACTTTTTCCTAGTAAATCCACTTGTTTTTGCACTCGGTCTTCTTTATTTTGGTCATAAGGACATTTTTTCTGTCCCCATGGAGTGGCGGTGTACCACGCATCATGGTTGCCTAAAATCACCGCTTTCGGCAGGGGTAAACGGGCAATCTTTTCAACAATTTCCAGCGATTCATTGCCAAAATCCCCGACAAATAAGGCTAAATCTACCTTTAATAATTGTAAAGCCCATTGATCCTCTTCTTCCCATTGATCATGAACATCTCCAATGACGGCTATTTTAACCATAGCGATTGTATTTTAACTTGAATTTCTCTTTCTATTATCCCATGCTTCCTGAATTCATCTAAACGGTCTTTTTTGATTGTTCTGCTAAACTGGTGATCAATTGATCGGCAAATAATGGTATTAGTAGAGGAGTATATGGTTACAAGGAAAGCTCATGACTGAGCAATCAACCGTCTCAGTTCCCCCCTCTCAAGAAGAGATTACCCAACTCATCCAACAATTTTCTACGGAATCTGAGAAAAATCAGATCCAACTCGTTTCCCGACTGCAAAATGCCGGAGAATTGGGTTTATCCGTTTTAAAAGACTTTCTACAGGCAAATCAAGCGAATCATCTGAATCTTGTTGTGGGCAAGGCTTATCAGCATCTCCATAGCATTAAAACACCGCAAATACAAGAATTTTTGCAAAATACGTTTCCGAATGGTTTAGTTTCCCTCAAATCAGACCAAAATCTAGATTATGACCTCTTACAAACCCTTCTGCTTGAACAAGATTATCAAACTGCCGATAGTTTAACCCGTCAAAAACTCTGTGAATTGGCAGGTGAAGGCGCAGTTGCCCGTAAATGGGTTTATTTTACCGAAGTTGATCAATTTCCGAGTATTGATCTCCACACCATTAATTCACTATGGTGGCTGTATTCGGAAGGGAAATTTGGCTTTTCTGTACAGCGTAAACTTTGGATGTCAGTCGGTCAAGATTTTGCGAAATTGTGGCCGAAAATTGACTGGAAAAATGGCAATCGTTGGACACAATATCCTAATGGTTTCACTTGGAATTTAGGCGCACCCTCTGGGCATCTTCCCCTATTAAACCAGTTACGAGGTGTTCGGGTAGCTGAGGCAATTTTTTCCCATCCTGTTTGGGCGGAATATCATTGGTCAAAACGTTAAAACTTTAGATAGGGTGAAGGAAATAAAGATCGGAGTAAGATAAGCTCTCTTTTTTTTTTCACCCTTCTAATCGTTATAATTTTTGTTATTAAGTTTATGTAAAAAATTTAACTTTGTGATTAAAAAGCCAACGATAAAAGGTAACCATAATCCGTATCTTTCAAAAAGGGTTAGTTGCCAATCATAAATTCCTAACGTTCCCCGATGCTTCAGGACAAAATAAATAAAAGCAGAAAGACTTGCCCCCTGTATTCCTTTATTCCGAGTTACTACAGAAAAAGGAATAATCCATGTAAAATACCACGCATGAATAATCGGTGACAAAGTTAACAAGCCAAAGAAATACCATTCAATAAAATCAATAAACTTTACACAAACGTTTAATAAAACTAGGATAAAAATTCCCAATAAAATAGCATAAATCCAATTATTTCGGACTGAATAAATCCAAATTAAACCGATAAAATAAGGAATAAACTCTGCACTTCTATCCGAAACCACAAAATGAGAACTCGTCGGAATTAGAGGGCAAGAAGTATCCCAGCAAAATCGAGTTGCTGTTATCAAAAAAGGCGAAATTCCTAATAATAGAATAAGGGCTTTTTGAGAAACCCTTGAACGCAGAAAAACAAACGCCAAAAGGGGCAAGGATATCCATTTAATCGCCAAACTAATGCCCAACCAAAACGCACTTTTTCGCCACTGATGTTGTTCAAAGGCTAACCATCCTAAGACTAACGGTAAAATAAACCAACTATCATAATGGCCACCCCCCGCAAAAGAATAAATAATCAAAGGATTCCACGCATAAATCAACGTTTGAGTGTAACCCCACCTTCGGCTTAATTGCCAACAAATCGCTAAATCTGCTAATACAAACGACGCCTTAAATACCCAAACGGAAGGAGAAATGAACGTTAACCCCCAGAAACCCAGTTGTGTCAAAGGCGGATAAATCGCCGATGTTTCTTTTGTGTTGATTAATTCCCACCAATCCGTACGATAAGGCATTAATTCAGCCGAATTCGGTGCAAATTCATAAGGACTAAAGCCAAAATGTTGAATATATCCTTCCCACAAATAACGCCAGATATCATCCGCCGGATACATCCCCAACATTAACAAACGAGTAATCAGCGTGATTCCCCAGAACCATAACACGGTAACAGAACTCAAAGACCATGAAAATATAAAACCTAAACCCATTATCCCTATTCCTAGCCAAAAATGAGGTATCATCCCCCTTTCTTGGAAATTGCCGTAAGGAAGGGCAAGGATTGTTCCCAGTATCAGCAAAAATGAACTTAACCAAAGCATAAAAGGAGTTTTTGAGATTTTTTGCCAGTATAATTGCCCCAAAGTCGTTAAAATGATGTGGCCTGCCCGAAAACTGCCCATAATTGTGCCAGAAATTTTCGATTTCCCCCCTTGTCGCCGGCGATAATTAACAGGAATTTCCTTGATTCTTAGCCCATTTTCCACCGCTTTTACCTGCATTTCCACCGTCCAGCCAAAAGAGCGATCGCCCATTTGCAACTGTTCTAAATCAGCCCGACGGATGAGGCGTAACGGACCTAAATCTTGATATTGGTAACCCCAACCTATATAAATAAGAAATGTTGCTAACCCATTGCCAAAATTTTGGACAGGGGTTAAAAACGCACGTCCTTCAGGCGTTGCCCGACGATTGCCTAAAATGAAGTCTGTTTCCGCAGTTACGTCCCAAAATTGAGATAATTGACTGAGATTATCACTACCATCTCCATCGCAGAATAAAATCCATTCACAAAACTCTGGAATCGTTTGCATTCCACTCCAACACGCTTGGCCATATCCCCGTTTATCTTCCCGTATGACTTGTGCGCCTGCCGCCAATGCCGTTGTTGCTGTTTCATCCTGACTCCCATTATCCACCACACAGATCTCAGTTAATCCATTAGATTTTAGGTCATTAATAACCCGTAAAATCGTTTTTTCTTCATTAAGGGCAGGAATAATCACAAAAACGCTCTGAAGCTTAAAATCAGTTGCGTAAGGGATAGGAGGATTCATCCGAGAGAGTTTTGAAGGTTTATGCCTTCATTCTAAACTTAAGGTTGCCACGACTTGACCATGATCGGATTGCCAACAAGGCACATTTTCCTCACTGAGGGTATCGTCAATAAGATGATCATTCAACACGGTAACGTATTTCACACGGCCAATCCGATGGGGGTTTTGACTCACCCACTCTTGACTCACCAGAATATGATCAAGGTTGTCGTAGTGACCATTGTGAATGTGGGTATAATAAAAGTGACCCTGACTCTGTTTGTCCTGAATTTCTTTAACACTGTAGAGTAAGGTATCCCAAATTTTCTTTTTTTGCGAAAAATTGGCTTGCTGATGCGGTGGATCTCCGGTAATAATTTGAGAAGTAAAGGACAATCCACCATCATTAACATCGCCTAAGACAATAACAGGATGATTGGTATTCTGAAGCTTTTTAATTAAGAGAATACGTAAGGCAATGGCTTCAGCAGTCCTTAAAATTAGCGATCTTCCTTGTCCTTTGGCTCTTTCGATGGGATCATCTGAGTCAACCGATTTGGGAAAAATAGGGGCTTTTGACTTTAAGTGGACGACAATAATGGTTGTAATTTGTTGAGGCGTTAAAGCAATTTGAGCAATGAGAATGGGCTTAGAAAAGGTTTCAAAGGGAATTTCCCTATTCTGCACTGTAAAATAGGCTTCCTTTGGAAAGTCTCGCACAATTTCTAGATGAGTAATCGGAAATCTCGAGGCGAGGGCAACTGTTGGATGACTGCCTTTTATTTCAGCGATCACACGGTGATAATTTTGATAGCTTTCTGTGGCTGAGAGAACATCATTCAAGGCTTGAGCATGAATCACCTCTTGAAATCCCACAACATCGGCTTGCATTCGCGCTAATTGTTGAGAAATCCAGCTTTTTTTGCGCTGATAATCTTCGGCAGAATACTGCAAATGATGGTGAAAAGGCGTATCCGGTAAAGCCAAATTATAGAGGTTAAACGTGCCAATCTTGAAGTCAAATGAGGAAAGACGCATTAGATGATTTTATCATAAACATTCTTTCTTTTTATGATCAGGTACTGAACCCCCATTAAAGATAATGAATAACGTAAATCGAGCTTAGGAGATTAAGACAACATTAAGACATTACATCGCCCAGATTAATGACCATCCCATAAAGAATCCGAGAGAGGAAAGGGTGATAATTAGAACTTCCCAATCCGCTTTATTCATCTTCATCCCTCCTAGTTATTCACGAGGTATAATTACTCCAATTCTAACAAGAATTTTTAAATTTTGCTTTAGACACTTATTAGACATTTAAGGGAAATCATTCCTTCGCTACGAAAGATTTTTTGGTATTTCTTCCTTGCCCAAATAGCCCTTTTTAATTTAACCTTAGAAACGAATTAACGTGAAAAGTCGCCTTTCAAAAACACTATAAACAAGGATTTTTAGCGAATAGAGTCAGTAAAATTGACAAAAAATATACAAAAGCTTGCCTTAAAAACATTTTATTAAAAATTTCTAGCATTGATAACCTTAGCTCTTCTCTAACCTGAAGCTATGAATCCTCTGAGATCTACGATTTTTTGACTTCTTCAATCAAATTAACACCGATAAATTGCTGATCTTTAAATTCCTGAGTTGTACGAACTCGATAGTGATCATTAATCAAATAAATGGTTTCCATATAAGTAATCAATGAATTATCTTGTTTTTTATTAACTTTAAAGCCAATGGTATCATGGCCAGCATCCCATGCAAAAGCAAAAAATTCTTCGTAATTGCTTGAATTTAATTTTAAAATTTTCGCTTCAAATTGTCCTTCAAATTGTAAAGTTAAATCCGAACCGTCGGCATATTCGTAATAATTTACTTGACGATAAATAGTTCCTTCTATATGAATCGTAAACGTTCCTTTAAAGCTTCTGATAAAATGGCCTTGAGCGTTGGTTTTAATATACTCTCCCTGCCAACTTCCGATGTGACGTTTAAAAATCGCTGGAACGAAGTCGGTCATTTTTTTAGCAGGATCAATGGTTAATTTCCCGATTATAGCAAACAGAGATAAAAAGATCGAAAAGCAAACCGTTACGATACGATTAGCGTTAAATTTTAAAATCATTAGGTTAGGCTATTGTACATATGTACATATAAACTGCCTATTCGGGAGGTTATACTGCCGTTTCTCAATCACTCATTTAGGCATTGTGCTAGCTAGCTGACGGATGACGGATGACGGAATTACTGCTTACGGTGAAAGACTTTGAAGATGCTAAAAGCGATTTTATTTGATTTCAACGGCATTATCATTAACGATGAACCCATTCATCAAAAACTGATTGATGAACTCCTTTTAGGGGAAAATTTGCGACCTTCTGGCACAGAGTTTCAAAAATTCTGCTTAGGGCGCAGTGATCGAGCCTGTATTAAGGATATCTTAGCCGAACGCGGTCGCATCGTTACAGATGATTACTTAGACAAACTCATTGATAAAAAAGGGCAAGCTTATCTAAAATGCCTAGAAAATCAAGAAAATTTACCTATTTATGCGGGTTTATTTACGCTTCTAGAAAAAATAACCTTGAAACAACTTAGAATGGGGTTAGTAACTGGAGCAATACGAGCAGAAGTCGAGATAGTTCTACAAAAAGCGAACTTAGACCGATATTTTGAGGTAATTGTGTCAGGAGATGACCTTAAAGTCAGTAAGCCTCAACCTGATGGCTATCTTTTAGCCATAGAACGCTTTAATCACCTTGATACCCATCTTCAACTACAACCCGCTAACTGTCTCGCCATCGAAGATACGCCGGCTGGCATTGAAGCCGCCAAAAAAGCAGGGATACCCGTCGTCGGCGTTGCTCATACCTACCCTTTACACTTTATGCAACGTTTAGCTAACTGGGCAATCGATAGCTTCTCAGAATTAGAATGGGAGCGAATTGAAGCCGCCTATACCAAAAATCAGCCTTATTAGCCTAATATTCGCTGATCATTTCATTTTAGCCGCAAACCAGATCGCCCATGTGATAATCATACCGAAGAAAAGTGTTCCTAGGGTAATTGCCACAGTGTGGAAGAGATTAGAGTCAATAAGGGTCATAGTGTCTAATAAAAGCGGCTTTATAAGACCAAAAGGCTAGGCGATCGCTTAAAACTGATTGTAAATTAAGACCTCCGATAAGTCCAGCTGCCCCCCCCTCGAACGTGCAGGTTGCGTGGCCTTACCCACTACTATCATAAAACCGATAACATGCTCTTCGGGTAAATTAATGATTTCAGCCACTTTTTCGGAATCAAAGCCAATCATCGGACAAGTATCATACCCCATCGCTTTAGCCACCAACATCAAGGTTTGTCCAGCGATACCACAAGAACGCATGACTTCATCCCTCTGCAGGTCTTCCTTTCCTTGATAAAACTGAACAATCATCGGAACAAGCTGTTTTTGTACTTCTTCTGGCGCATTTCTCCAGTATCGCTCTGGATTTCTCTGCCATGATTTTAAATCACCACATAGCAGAACAACAAGAGAAGCTTCTGTCACTTGCGTTTGATTCCACGCCGCCTCTTGCAAGCGTTGCCGTAAATTCGGATCTCTTTCGACCACCAGAAAACGCCAATTTTGAATATTAAACGAAGTCGGCGATAAGATAACTAATTCAAGCAAAGCTTTTATTTCCTCCTGCGTCATCACATGGGAAGAATCATAGTGCTTAACAGAACGACGTTCTTTAATCGCTGAAAATGTATTTATAATTACAGTAATCCGTCAAAAGTCAACAATAATCAGTCATCAGTGTCACAGTGATTTCGCCCCTCGTCATTACTCTAATCTGAAGCCAGTGAACGTTGCTTTTGCTCGTGATAAAGTTATTTCTTAAACGAGTGGATCACAGGGTAACCGATAAGCGATAACCCCTAAAATGATAAAATAATAAGTTGCCCTATTACTGTGCCAGACCATGCCGTCAACTGAACGTCGTCCTTTCCTTCTTGAATTTGAAAAACCTCTATACGAGCTAGAAGAACAAATTCAGCAAATTCGCAAGTTAGCGGAAGAAAATAACGTAGATGTTTCAGAACAGGTTAAACAACTGGAAAAACGCGCCGAACAACTGCGCCGAGAAATCTTTAGCTCTCTCACCCCCTCCCAACGCTTACAGGTAGCCCGCCATCCCCGTCGTCCCAGTACCCTCGATTATATTCAAGCAATATGCGACGATTGGTTTGAATTGCACGGAGATCGCGGCGGTTCAGATGACCCTGCTCTCGTTGGTGGCGTGGCACGCTTAGGAACACAACCTGTCGTTGTGATGGGACACCAAAAAGGACGAGATACGAAGGACAATGTGGCACGAAACTTTGGTATGGCGTCTCCGGGAGGCTATCGTAAAGCAATTCGCTTAATGGAACACGCCAATCAATTTAAATTGCCAATCATTACATTTATTGACACACCGGGAGCCTTTCCAGGGATAGAAGCCGAAAAATTAGGACAAGGAGAAGCGATCGCTTATAATCTGCGGCAGATGTTTCGCTATGAGGTTCCCATTCTCTGTACCGTCATTGGTGAAGGCGGCTCAGGGGGTGCTTTAGGCATCGGCATCGGCGATCGCGTCTTTATGTTAGAACATTCTGTTTATACCGTCGCAACGCCAGAAGCTTGTGCCGCTATTCTGTGGAAAGATGCTAAAAAAGCAGAACAAGCGGCAATTTCTCTGAAAATTACAGCAGAAGATTTAAAAAATATGGGTATTATCGATGAAATTATCCCAGAGCCTGCCGGATCTGCCCACGCTAACCCCCTAGAAGCCGCAGAATTATTAAAGCAAACCCTCATTAAGCACCTTGATGCCTTATGCCAATTGTCTCCTCAACAACGGCGAGAACAACGGTATCAGAAATTTCGTCAAATGGGCGTTTTCAGCGAAAATTTGGAAACAGTAAGCCGTGTTTTTTAGGATCGAACGGCGTTTCTCCCTGCCTGTCATTTAGTTATCTTCCTACCTTCTCCTGCTTCTCTCGTGAAATTTCCAAGGGACAGACCCTAAGCGGGTCAGAGAATGTTATAATTTCATTAAGTAAAATTTTGTAAAGAATTTCTCACCTAATCCTCTATTTGGGCTAGGCACAAATTCCCATGTAGCCCCTATCAATCTGTTTAAACTATCTCAAATGCTAGATTTAATCATCTTTCCAACTGCCTAAGGGGTAAATGTTACAAAATTTCTTCTCAAATCCGACTGAATCCCCTGATTTTAATGCAAAGTCTTTTTCTAAATCATGACCGTCCTTTCTCATGAACGTCAGGCCATTATTACCGGCGCAAGCAGTGGTATTGGTCGAGAAACTGCCCTAACTTTTGCCAAAGCAGGGATCAACGTAGCATTGGTGAGTCGTTCTCCTGCATCCTTAGCGTCTGTCGTTGAAGCCGCTCAAACGTTGGGTGTGAAAGCCGAAGCCTATCCCCTCGATTTAACCCATTTAGAGGCAATTGAGCCTCACATCGTCAGCATTATTCAAGATTTTGGAGATATTGATATTTTAGTCAATAATGCGGGCATGGGCTATTCAGGTCGTTTAGGGGAAATGACTTTAGCGGATTGGCAACAGGTGATCGATCTCAATCTCACCAGTGTATTTCAGTGCGTTCAAGGGGTTTTACCCCATATGCGGCAACGACGTCAGGGAACGATTGTCAATATTGCTTCAGTAGCCGCCCATCAATCCTTTCCTGAATGGGGGGCCTATAGCGCAAGCAAAGCCGCTCTAGTCGCTTTTTCTAAGATTTTAGCAGAAGAAGAACGAGCTAATGCTATTCGAGTTGTAACGCTCTCTCCCGGTGCAGTAAATACAGCCATCTGGGATAGCAACACCGTACAAGCGGACTTTGATCGTTCTCAAATGTTAACCCCTGATATTGTCGCTCAGTCCATCCTCCACGCTGTGCTGTTGCCAGCCAATGCCGTCATTACTGATATGACGATTATGCCCAGTGCTGGAGCTTTATAACGTAAAATACAAGGAATTATCTAAAATATGTCAATAGTTTCTTCTAACGGTTCAAATCGTTCAGTTTCTAATGGTACACCCATTCTGAATCCAAATTTCACCGAACGAGTATTATCCCGCCCCGATCGCAATACCCACAATGGCGAACAAGCCAAAATTCACCCCACCACCTCCGAAGGTCAAGAAAAAATGATGGCCGCCGTGCGGACTATCTTAGAATCCGTAGGAGAAGATCCCGAACGCGAAGGCTTACTCAAAACCCCCAAACGAGTCGCAGAGGCGATGCAATTCCTTACTCAAGGCTATTCTCAATCTTTGGATGACATCGTCAATGGGGCGATTTTTGATGAAGGTCACAGTGAAATGGTGCTAGTGCGAGATATCACCTTCTTCAGTCTCTGTGAACATCATATGTTGCCGTTTATGGGGAAAGCGCACGTCGCTTATATTCCCAATCAAAAAGTGGTGGGATTGAGCAAATTAGCCAGAATTGTCGAAATGTATTCCCGTCGTTTGCAAGTGCAAGAACGCTTAACCCGCCAAATTTCCGAGGCGGTTCAAGAAATTCTCGAACCCAAAGGAGTGGCTGTGGTAATGGAAGCCAGCCATATGTGTATGGCGATGCGCGGTGTTGAAAAACCAGGCTCTTGGACAGTAACCAGTGCAATGGTTGGGGTTTTTCAAGAAGATCAGAAAACCCGTGAGGAATACCTAAACCTCATTCGTCATCAGCCGAATTTTATGTAAATCCAAGGGGGGAGAGATCCCCCTCCTTTTTTAGTTAATCGTTAAGAATTATTGGCTCAACTATCAACTTTTCACTGTTTACTATTGACTATTCACTGATATGCAATCTTCCTTTTTAGACTTACACCGAGCTTTTTTGGATAAACAATCCCGTTTAAATTTTTATCGAGTGAATGGTTTGACCATTGCCGCTTTTCCCTATCTTTATCATCCCGAAGCCTCTTCTAGTTCAGTATTTTTTCTCAAAAGCATTTTAAAGTATTATCAAAACGTTGGAAGTTCAAAAAACCGCCTATTGGATATGGGATGTGGCACCGGCATTGTCGGCTTAGGATTAAGTCAGTATTTCAAAGAAATTTATCTTTCAGATATTAGTCAAAAAGCCGTATTCTGTACTAAATTAAATGCTTTACTGAATTTTAAGAAAGCAAACATTTTTGTCTCTAATTTGTTTGAAAATGTTCCTAAAAATACCTTATTCGACACAATTACTTTTAATGTGCCTTTTTTAGATAAAGTCATCGAAAACGAGACAGAAATTGCCACCAATGATCCCAGTGGACAAATTTTCCTCAAATTTATTGAACACGTTTCCCATTATCTTGCCCCTCAAGGGGAAGTCTTTTTTGGTTATTCTAATTTAGGAAATTTAGCCACTTTACGGAAAATTCCAGACACGATGAAACTGGAAAAATTAGCCTACGAACACTTTGCCGAAACAGGAACAGACCGAACCGTTTATCGTTTAACATTAGGTTAAGCAGAGGAGGAGAAAGGGAGCAGTGAATAGGAGGGTGTTTTTGAGCAGTGTTTTAGTGATAAGTTATGAATTGACACGTTTATTGGCTAATGCCTCGTCCTTTACCCCTGATAACACCATTATGAGCGGACACAAACTAAGTGATCAAGAAATCGAATCAGCCTTAAACACCCTCCAAGGTTGGACAGTAAAAGACGGAAAATTGTGTAAAGATTTTCAATTTCGTAATTTTGCGGAGGCTTTAGGATGGATGGTGAATGTTGGTGTTCAAGCGGAAGCATTAGGACATCATCCTGAATGGTTTAATGCCTATAGTTTGGTTAAAGTTAGTTTATTAACCTATGACCTAGGCCATGTTATTAGTAATTTAGATGTCGAATTAGCGAAAATTATGGACAAAACGGCAAATACAATTAAGAAATAAGAATGGTTGCCTTTCGATCTTTTGAAATTACATTATAATACTTATAATAACTTGCTTAAGTGTACTGCTATGCAGTGCAGTGATTAGGTTTACTTAATTAGAGACAATGTGATGATTCGACAAACACCGCCACCTACGCAACAATTATATGATCAAGATTATCAACTCTGGTTAGAAACAACCCTAGAACAACTTCGTAATGGTCAATATTCTCAAGTCGATTGGCAGAATTTATTAGAGGAAATTGAGGGAATGACCAGAAGGGATAAACGAGCATTAAAAAGTTTATTAACTCGTCTATTTGAACATTTTTTAATGTTAGCTTATTGGCAATCAGAAAGGGAATATAATCAAGCAGGATGGGAAGGAGAAATTGAGAATTTTCGGATTCAAATTAGACGATTATTGCAAGATAGTCCCAGTTTAAAACCTTATTTAGCTCAAATTTTAGAGGAATGTTATAAAGATGCTGTTAAAATTACTTATAAAAAAACAAGACTTCCCTCGAAAACATTTCCTGTTTTTCCAATCGCTACTGTAGAACAAATTGTAGATGAAAATTGGCTTCCTAATTTATTGTAATGGTATTTTATAATAAAAAAACTATCCAAATTTATCATCGTTTATTGTTCATCATTTAATAAGTGTTCTCGTAATAAACGATGGATAAACTGATAACCTCCTCCTATCCGTTGTAATAAGATTTGTTCGGTACAATAATCTAAAAAGCGCGCATAATTCCAAGGCGTGTATTGATTTTAAGTAAGGACGAGACGCAAAATAATATGTTGTAGAACAGGAGTGACACTGTTGCTATAAATTAAGGAAGTAATAACTGTAGGTAAAACTATAATAATAAAAGGTTTTAAATCTCTTTCCTCTGAAAATGGCTGAAAACGTAAAAAATACACTAAAAGAATTCCGATAACAAAGGCTACACAAAAAAGGATTAAAATATTCTTTGTAGTAGATTTAATCCTCTGATTAGGATAATTGTTTATTTCAAGCTCAGATTCGTGTAGACTTCTCAAAATATTTGCAATAAATACTTCTAAAAATCCTAAAATTACCCTAAATATTAATGCAATAAATAAACCTAAAAAGATTGCTGTAATAATATAACCAAGATTGACAATTTGTACTGCAAAAAGAACTCCTATTACTAATCCACCTAAAACAAAGTTAAAGCGAAATGGTTCAAATTTACTAGGTAATTTGCCAAGCAACCTTTTAGGCGAAAATTTTAGTGTTTTAAACGTTTCGATTTTTTGTAAGCTTAAGTTTTGATTATTTATTATTACTAAAATAATTCCAATAATTAACGCAATTCTTACTCCATTGATAACTAAATCTTGCAAAGTGCCAGCAAGTGAGGATCTAAAGAAATAAGCTACCAATCCTCCCGAACTTAATCCAAAAGCTAAGACATAAATTAAATAAAGAATTAAGCTTAAAATCTACCCATAAATACATCTTTGCTTTGAATTTGCTAAGTCAGTTGGTTGTAAATTCTCAATCAAAAATACGGTTTGCTTATTTTTCTTTAACTGCCACGCTAACCATGTTAAATAACGACGACTTTGCGGTGGATTCTTGATATAGGGTAAATAACTTTTAAGAATTTTCTGTCCTTCTTTCGGTGTCTTCCTGATTTTATTTTTATGTCGACTTTCGATCAAATTCTGATTTTCCAACTGATGATAAATAAACTTTTCAAATAAGTAAAATAACTTTGCGTCTTTTGTTTTCAATTCTTGCCATTGTTTTAATGAACTTCCTTTTGTAATTAAAACCATAATATTTAAAAATAAAGGCGTTTCTGCTAAATCATGCCAGTCTTTATCTGATTGAATTAAATCACTGAGATATTCTGCTTCCGTTTCTTTTAAATAAATCTCAATTTGCTCATCACTTAAAGGTTGTAAAATCACTGCACCATTTAAACCAATTCGAGTTTGTAACAATTCAAATGCCTTGAGGCGACTACACACCACTAAAGGCTTTTTCCAGTGATTTGGTTGCAAAAAAGTATTAATGGCATTGACACAAGAAAATTGGCGATCGCTTACTAATTCATTTAACCCATCTAAAAGGGGAATAATCAACTGATCTCTGATATATTGTTTTGCTAACTTTTTATTTCTATTAAAACCATAATTAAGCACTAACTCATCAATTAACCAATCTTCAATCGTTGAATAATTACTTGTCCATGAAGATAAATTAAATAAGACAGGAATCGGTTGATGAATATCATTTTTTGCCCGTTGAACTAATTCTTCTCCTAGCTTATATAAACTCATGGATTTTCCTGAACCCGGATGTCCTAAAATCAAAAGACGTTTGTTAATATCAGGGCGATCATAAACCTCAATGATGGTCGTTTCGGTAGGTAATAATTGCGCTTCTTCATCGGCAAATTTAAGTTGGATGGGGGGAATCACTTTCGTTTCATCCGTGACTTTATCCAAGGTAATATAAACCTGATTGCGTAAAGATTTATTCAATAACCCTTCAATTATATCTTTCGTATAATCAAGTAAAACCTGTTGATTCTTATCCCGTTGCGGTGTTGGTGCATCATTTTTAATGATAACATCCCCAACATTCTCAAAATAGTTACCTTTATCAACCCTAATCTCCCGTGAATTATCGATGTTTTGATTGCCTCCAATATTATTCCCTTTTCCTGAATGCCGTTGATTCATAACTTGATTGATTGAATTTCTGACTTCATGATAAACTAAGTAATAAAAAGGGATACAATTTCTTTTTGTCTGTTGTTTCAAAGACAAAACGCTGTAAAATGAATATTTAAAAGCCTGACAGCCGAACAAATTGCTCAACCTCTTTTATTCAAAGATCAGTCTTACTGCTACACTGAAAAGACTAAAAAATATTTATCCAACAACTTAAGTTACCCCTAAAAGCGAAATGATATCTTTTCGTACAGAGTTTGAGCTTCTCCTGCGCGCTTGTTACCCATTACTATATATTCCGACCTTAGAGGAAGAAAGAGCAGAGACAACGATTCGTCAAAGTGCGCAAAATTTAGGTAATCGCACCGTTTACCTTTGGGATTTTGTGGGAGGGTATCAAGATAACCCTAATAATGAGGGAGTCGGGCGACGTAATCCGCTACAAGCCTTGGAATTTGTTGAGAATTTGCCTGAAAACAGTGCAGGGATTTTTATTCTCAGGGATTTTCATCGCTTTCTTGAAGATGTTTCCGTTTCCCGAAAATTACGAAATCTTGCTCGAAAACTAAAGTCGCAACCGAAAAACATCGTTATTATAGCCCCTATTGTTGAAATTCCCCATGAACTCAGTGAAGTTTTTACCATCTTGGATTTTTTCTTACCGACTCCTCAAGAAATCAAAAGTGAAATTCAACGGTTATTGGCCGCAACAGGGGAAACTTTAGACAGTAAACTGTTAGATGAGCTAGTCAGAGCGTCTCAGGGGCTATCTTTAGAGCGAATTCGGCGCGTTTTAACCAGATGTCTTGCCAGTCACGGTAAAATTGACCCAGAAGACGTAGAATGGATTCTGGCAGAAAAACGTCAATCCATTCGCCAAACTCAAATTCTAGATTTTTACCCTGCTATTGAACAAATTTCGGATATTGGTGGCTTGGATAACCTGAAAGACTGGTTAATTCGACGGGGGGGCGCGTTCAGTGAACGGGCGCAAGCTTATGGGTTACCCTATCCACGGGGATTACTCCTTGCCGGAATTCAGGGAACGGGTAAATCTTTAACGGCGAAAGCGATCTCCCATCATTGGCATCTTCCCTTACTGAGATTAGACGTCGGACGCTTATTTGGCGGATTAGTCGGAGAATCGGAATCTCGCACCCGTCAGATGATTAATTTAGCCGAAGCCTTAGCCCCTTGTGTACTGTGGATTGATGAAATAGATAAAGCCTTTGCAGGAGTGGATAGTAAAGGAGATGGGGGAACTACCAGTCGGGTGTTTGGCACCTTTATCAACTGGTTAGCGGAGAAAAAATCCCCCGTTTTCGTCGTTGCAACGGCGAATAACATTCAAATGTTACCACCAGAGATACTACGCAAAGGACGATTTGACGAAATCTTTTTTGTCGGTTTGCCCAGTCAAGCGGAACGAGAATCGATCTTTAACGTCCATTTATCTAAATTAAGACCCCATAATCTGAAAGCCTATGACTTAAAGCGATTAGCTTATGAAACTCCCGAATTTTCTGGGGCTGAAATTGAGCAAACGCTTATTGAAGCAATGCACATTGGTTTTAGCCAAAATCGCGATTTCACCACTGATGATATTCTAGAAGCGGCCAGTCAAGTGATTCCTTTAGCTCGAACGGCCAAAGAGCAAATACAATTATTACAAGATTGGGCGGCCGCCGGAAAAGCCCGTTTAGCCTCCCGCGAAAATCGCCTGAGCGATCACATTCAACAATCCTTCAATTAAATTTAACGAAACTTAGTAGAATCTTGTCATTAATGCCTTATTTATGAAAAATTTTGCCTCTGTTGTCCAATTTTTACTCGGATTCATCCTCGGGGTGGCTCTGTTGCTGGGAGGAGCAGCTGCTTTGGGATATGTGGTCTTTACCCGCCTGTCCACTCCTCCTGAAAAACCCTTATTTGCTGAAGAAAAACCCAAATCTCCGACTAAAGCTCCGGTAAAAACCCCAAAACCTGACGAGAAGTCCTTAAAAGCCGACCCATCTGAATCGCCTGCTCCACAAGCTGAAAAAACACAAGAAACTTTACCTTCTGGCAGCTATAAGGCAAAAGTGACTTGGCCTCAGGGATTAAGTATTCGGGCTGAACCGTCCACTTCCTCCAGTCGGATTGGAGGGATAGATTACAATACGGAAGTAGTTATTTTGGGTACCAGCAACAACGGTCAATGGCAAAAAATTCAATTATTCAGTAACGGACAAGAGGGGTGGATTAAATCGGGTAATACTGAAAAAATAGAATAATGCTTGATTTTTCGGTTTTTTATACGATTTTTTACTTTATCTTTTCCCCTGCTCCCCTACTGTCTCAACAGAAGAATAGAGAAATCAAAGAGAAGTTAGAAAGGGGTTGTGTAACAAAGTTTAAAGTTCTCAACCCTTTTCGGTGAGGATTAACAATCCTCGCGGTAAACTAGCCCTTAATCAGATTATCCAATCATTAGGAGAACACTCGGTAAGGAGCCGATATTCAATGTCTCATAGTGTCAAAATTTACGATACCTGCATTGGTTGTACCCAATGCGTCCGGGCTTGTCCAACTGATGTTCTAGAGATGGTTCCTTGGGATGGCTGTAAAGCCAGCCAAATTGCCTCTTCCCCAAGAACAGAAGACTGTGTCGGTTGTAAGCGATGCGAAACGGCGTGTCCGACTGATTTCTTAAGTATTCGGGTCTATCTAGGGGCTGAAACCACCCGTAGTATGGGACTGGCTTACTAAGAAAATGGTTTGAGTCCGTTCTTAAACCCTGAATCCAAAGTCGATCTTTAAAATTCCCTTTATGATGTGACCGAGGAGGAGAGAGCGTCAAGGTTCTCTCTTTTTTTTGTCATCCTAGCAAGATCGAGTTTGAGGAAGTTACCCCTCCACTCACCCTCAAAAAGTTAAAATCCAAAATCGCGCTGCTATTGCCCTGCTCAGGGTGTTGACTTGATTGATGGCTTTTGTTGCTTAAGCTGACTAGAGAAATGTCCCCCTTTATGAGTAAGATAGAAAAGATTGATGGAAATTTAGCATCCTCTATTCACCTAGGAAGTAGTAACAGCCGCCCTACTTTCTCTCTAGAGCGAAACCCGCTCAGAGCAGCTAGCGGACTCAAAAATAGGTAGATGAACGAAGAAATCTTTACAAGAGTCAAAAAAATCGTCGTAGATCAATTAGAGGTCGACGAAGCTCTGGTCAAACCAGAAGCAAACTTTGCCGATGACTTAGGCGCAGACTCCCTAGATACCGTCGAATTGGTCATGGCCTTAGAAGAAGAATTTGACATTGAAATTCCTGATGAAGAAGCCGAGAAAATCCTGACGGTTAGTGCAGCGGTCGACCATATCAGTCAAAAAGTAGAGACACCCGCTTAACTTTCCCTCACTCAGGTGAGCAATTTTTTTGATTTCTTTGCACCATTGAGGCAGCCGACCTCACCATTCAATAAAAATCATGACAGAAGTACAGCTAAAGCGTGTGGTCGTTACTGGGCTAGGCGCACTCACTCCAATTGGTAATACCTTAGCAGACTACTGGGCAGGATTACTCAGTGGTCGCAATGGCATTGGAGAAATTACGTTATTTGATGCTTCCCACCATGCCTGCCGTATCGGTGGAGAAGTTAAAGGGTTTGATCTTTATGCTTATTTGGATCGTAAAGAGGCCAAGCGCATGGATCGTTTTGCTCAATTCGCCGTGGTGACTAGCAAAATGGCGATCACTGATGCTCAGTTGGTCATTACTGATCTCAATGCTGACCAAGTTGGCGTGATTATTGGCACAGGGGTTGGCGGTTTAAAAGTCCTCGAAGATCAGCATAGCGTTTTATTGAGTAAAGGGCCCAGCCGTTGCAGTCCTTTCATGATACCGATGATGATTGCCAATATGGCGGCAGGATTAACGGCGATTCATACGGGGGCGAAAGGTCCGAATTCCTGTCCAGTAACTGCTTGTGCGGCCGGTTCTAATGCGATTGGTGATGCGTTTCGTCTGATTCAAAGGGATTACGCCAAAGTTATGATCTGCGGCGGGGCTGAAGCGGCGATTACCCCGTTATCTTATGCGGGATTCGCCTCAGCTAAAGCCCTAGCGATGCGCAATGATGCTCCCGCTCGTGCCAGTCGTCCGTTTGATCGAGATCGAAACGGTTTTGTGATGGGGGAAGGGGCAGGTATTTTGATCCTAGAAGAACTCAACCATGCTTTAGCAAGAGGGGCAAAGATTTATGGTGAAATGGTGGGTTACGGCATGACTTGCGATGCGTATCATATCACTTCTCCCGTTCCCGACGGTCGGGGGGCAACTCGCTCCATGGAATTGGCAATGAAAGATGCTCGCGTTTTGCCAGAACAAGTAAACTATATTAACGCCCACGGCACCAGTACGGCGGCGAACGATGTGACCGAAACCCAAGCCATCAAAAAAGCATTAGGTATTCATGCTTACCAAGTGGCAATTAGCTCAACCAAATCAATGACAGGTCACTTACTGGGAGGATCGGGCGGCATTGAGGCGGTTGCAACAGTGATGGCGATCGCCAACGACCAAATTCCCCCGACTATTAATCTAGAAAACCCCGATCCCGCTTGTGATTTAGATTATACGCCCCTTCACAGTCGTTCATTGCCGGTCGAGGTGGCTCTCTCCAACTCCTTTGGATTTGGTGGGCATAACGTGACGTTAGCCTTTAAAAAATATGTTTAAGTGGCTCAATTTGGGTTAAACCTCTGTTTAACTTATATTGATGACGTTAATCGTTAACTTGTGCCTTTTGGATTTCAAAATCAACGATTGACTATACAGACCTACCGAACAATGGGATGATAGAGACGAACCACACAGATCGCCTTTGAATGCGATTTAGAGGTGTCGTTCCCCTTATCTTTTTGCTGTTTATTGTCGTTTATTACGTGGAAGATTATGGTCGTTGCTAGCCAATCCCTTGAAGAACTTTGCATTAATTCCATTCGATTTTTAGCGATTGATGCCGTTGAAAAAGCCAAATCAGGACATCCTGGCTTGCCGATGGGGGCGGCTCCTATGGCTTTCGTGCTGTGGGATCAATTTATGCGTTTTAATCCCAAAAACCCCAAATGGTTTAACCGCGATCGCTTTGTCCTGTCGGCTGGCCATGGCTGTATGTTACAATATGCTCTACTTTACCTGATGGGCTACAACAGTGTCACTATTGAAGAAATTAAGCAATTTCGTCAGTGGGGTTCCAAAACTCCCGGACACCCTGAAAATTTTGAAACCCCCGGCGTAGAAGTGACCACCGGCCCTCTTGGTCAAGGCATCGCCAATGCAGTGGGATTAGCGGTGGCAGAAGCTCATTTAGCGGCTCAGTTTAATAAACCTGATGCTACCATTGTTGATCACTATACTTATGTGATCTTAGGAGATGGTTGTAATATGGAAGGCGTTTCAGGTGAAGCGTCCTCCATTGCCGGTCACTGGGGCTTAGGCAAGCTTATTGCCCTCTATGATGATAACCATATTTCAATTGATGGTTCCACCGACGTTGCTTTTACCGAAGATGTAAGCAAACGTTTTGAAGCTTACGGTTGGCACGTTCTCCACGTTGAAGATGGCAACACGGACTTAGAAGCGATCGCTAAAGCCATTGAAGCGGCCAAAGCCGTTACCGATAAGCCTTCTATGATTAAGGTGACTACCACTATCGGTTATGGTTCTCCCAATAAAGCGAATACAGCAGGCGTTCACGGATCTGCGTTAGGGACTGATGAAGTGGCCTTAACCCGCGAAAAACTGGGTTGGAATTATGAACCCTTTGATATTCCGAGCGATGTGCTAGATCATACCCGTAAAGCGATTGAACGGGGTGCCAGCTACGAAGCAGAATGGAATCAAGCTTTTGCTCAATACAAAGCAAAATATCCGGCTGAGGCGGCTGAGTTTGAGCGTTATCTTAGTGGTAAACTGCCCGATGGTTGGGACAGCGTATTACCCACTTACACGGCGGAAGACAAAGCCTTACCCACTCGGAAACATTCAGAAAATTGTCTCAATAAATTAGCCCCTGTTTTACCCGAATTATTAGGGGGTTCGGCAGATTTAACCCACTCTAACTTGACTGAACTCAAAGTATCAGAGGATTTCCAAAAAGGCCAGTTTCAAAACCGCAATATTCACTTTGGGGTACGTGAACACGCTATGGGCGCCATTTGTAACGGAATTGCCCTTCATGATTCAGGATTGATACCCTATGGTGCAACCTTCTTAATCTTTACCGATTATATGCGGGCGGCCATTCGTCTCTCTGCTTTGTCTGAAGCTGGCGTGATTTGGGTTATGACTCACGATTCTATCGGACAAGGGGAAGATGGCCCCACTCACCAACCCATTGAAACCCTTTCCTCTTTACGGGCGATTCCCAATTTAACGGTGATTCGTCCCTGTGATGGCACGGAGGCTTCTGGAGCTTATAAAGTGGCAATTGAGAATGCTAAGCAGAATCGTCCCACCCTGTTAGCGTTCACTCGTCAAGCGGTGCCTAACTTCTCAGAAACCACGATCAAAGGCGTCGCCAAAGGGGCTTACACGCTGATGGATTGTGAAGGAACACCCGACCTTATTTTGATGGGAACGGGGTCAGAAGTCAGTCTTTGTGTTACTGCCGCCGAAAAACTGACTAGCGAAGGGAAAAAGGTACGAGTGGTTTCTATGCCTTCTTGGGAATTATTTGAAGCGCAAGATACCGACTACAAAGAATCGGTGTTACCTAAAGCGGTAACGAAGCGGTTATCGGTGGAAGCTGGCGTTAGCTTAGGCTGGCATAAGTACATCGGTTCTGAGGGTGATACGGTCAGTATTGACACCTTTGGGGCTTCTGCACCGGGCGGCACTTGTATGGAGAAGTTTGGCTTTAACGCTGAGCATGTTTTGACGAAAGCAAAAGCGTTACTAGGCTAAATTAATTCAAACTTTAATAGCCCTCTAGCAATAGGGGGCTTTGTTATGAGTCATAATATTGTCTGTATTGATATTACTGCAGAGGACTAAATTGATATTGAGATCCCGGTGGCCCATTTTTGCCGCTAATCGCTTCTACGAGGGGAACTTCATTAAAAATACCAAAATCAGTGGTTTTCGTTTTTAATGATACGCCTTGGTTTAAAGCTTGATAAATGCCACTTCGGTTCGGTGTCTTGTGAGCAGTATCTGCCATTACCTGCGTTGCATCATAGGCCGTTGCTGTGCGCCAACTGACTCGACCTTTCCAACTTTGAACGGCATCTTGAGCGAAAGGATCATTCGGTTGAAAACGCCAAGGAACCGCTAAAATTAGACCATTAATGGCATCTCCCCCTTGAATTAGGGTGTCTGGATTGTATAATTCATCACCTCCCATTAAACGCATTGGAGAACCTGCATTTTGGTTTGCTTGGGCGATCGCGATTGCTTGAGGAACTTTATTTTTACTCAGAGCTAAAAATCCGACTTTTTCTTGATTAATTGCTGAATTGGGGTTAAAATTGCCCGCAGATACATCGATTTGTTTTGTCACTTTAACCCCCATTGTCTGAGTCGCATCCTGTAAACTTTGTTTGAGTTGTTGACTGTAGGGACTATCGGAATTGTAGAAAATAACAGCAGAAGATGCACCTTGCTTCTTAGCCTGATTCGCTAGCGTTTTTCCGACAGCTTGTAAATAATTACCTAGTAATTCGTCGGATTTTTGGTCAATCGGAATTATTTTAAGAATAGGTTGTCCTTCGGTAGAGACGCTGGTGGTGAGGGGGGATAAAGCGGCAATTTGGGCATCCTGATAGCGTCTTAAGGCTTGTTGGCTACCCGGATCAGCTCCATGACCTAAAACACCTAATATTTCAGGAGAATCAATGATATCTTGGGCTAAAGATGCTCCCTTTAAGGCATCGGCGGCGTTGGCAATTACGATTGCCAATTGTCCACTGCCTCCCCCTTGGTTGAATTCTTCTTGATAACGAGCGACTCCCCGTAAAATCTCTTTGGACGAATCAGGACTTGGTGTAATGGGAACAACAACAGATAGGGTTAAAGGCGAACCACTTTTACGAGCTTTTGCGTTATTAAGATATATTTTGCCCTCTGGGTCGTTTGGATTTTGAGTAGCAGCCTGTTGATAGGCGGCGATTGCGCCATCCCAATCTTCTTGACTAAACGCTGACGCACCGGCCTGTTTATCGGGCGTAACATCGAGGAGAATCTTTTCTCCTTGACTGAATAAAGCGGGATTCGTGGCACGACCACTGACAAAGGGACTGGAAGATTGGGTGGAATTTTGGGTATTATTATCGGTTATGACGGTTTCATTCGATCTTAATAGAAAAAATGCGGCAAATCCGCCCACTAAACCTAATAGAGCAACCCCCAGAATAGCGGGGAGTAACCAAGACGTTTTACCCCCTGTCATCACCGTTTTACCCGATGAAGGCACTTTTGTTTTGGCTTGGGTAGAACTTTGTTCCATCGCTTCTTGAGGGAGTCCACAGATTAAGCAATCTGGCCCTGTGTTTTCGTAGGGTTCGTGGCCATCTGCACTCGCTGTTGGGTAAACTTTGCCATTTTTAGGGATACCGTCACACATCCAAGGCTTCATACTGTTCTTTTCATTCCATTGATCGTTTTCCTATAGTAACGTGAGTTTTGCAAGAGTGGTAAATCGTCGTCTCTCCCCCTTGATATTAAAGAGGTTGAACAATTCTCAAAGACGTGCAGAAACCTGATCATTTGGACTGATCTTTGCTACAAACTTAATACTCAGATCCGATAAATTGTGCTAGAACAGCAATTAAGTTCCAGACTCAATCGGGAGTGATCTGCAAATGAATACGGAAACTCTTTTTAATAATATCCATCAGGGCTTTCGCATTACGGTCGGCGCAACGGCAATGCTTATTGAAACTTTACAAGACCCAAGCAAGCGATCGCAAACTTTTTCGACGTTACAATCTGAATTTATTCAAAAAGCAGATGAATGGGCTTCTAAAGGAGAAATAACGGAGTTAGAAGGTCGCCGTCTTGTCGAAGAGTGGTTAAATCAATTAAGAGAAGATCAAGCAATGATTAATCGTCCTACAACGGTTGAAGTTGACGCAACCGCCTCAGATAGAAACCTAAAAGCAGAAATTCAGGAACTCACCGAGCAATTGGCTAATCTCAGAACAGAATTGGAGCAAATGCGCCACCACAACTAACATCCATTGCGCAGGAAAAGTCAGAATTCAGGTGTCAGGAGAAAGAGAAAACGCGTTTGTCCCTGTAAAGAAAAGTAAAGTCAGCGTCTCAGTGAGATAAAATAAACTTTATTTGAGAAAAACTTCTTTAAACCTATGACATGGACTAAAGTGATTGAAGAAAGCCAACTTCCCTCAGATACTCGCCAAGTCGTGAAACGGGATAATTATAGCCTTTTACTCCTCAACCATCACGGCCAACTTTATGCGGTGGATAACCGTTGTCCTCACCTTAAATTACCGCTAAAAAAAGGGAAAATTACTGAAGATGGAGCTATTGTCTGTCCTTGGCATCGAAGTGCTTTTGATTTGTGCAGTGGAGCAGTCAAAGCATGGACACCTTGGCCGCCGGTGGTAGGTCAAGCAATGGCAATGATGTCCAAAGAAGCAAAACTCCCGACTTTTCCGATTAAAGTAGAAGCAGGAAGCATCTGGGTTGATTTAACCGCTTAAATAAGAAAATAATACTGTTTTCTTTTAAATTACCTACCTCTAAAGTTTGCAGGCAATCAAAGGGAAAATTTTTTTCCCTATTTTTTTTAATCAGCAATTTTAAAGATTTTTAGCATTCGCTTGCCGGAATGTACTGACAAAGCACATAGATGGGTTGATAACGCGTAATTTTTCCGCTAAATAATAGCTGGCGTACCTCTTCTTGAATAACAGAAAGAGAATATCGTTTGTCCGCGAAGGATTGAGTGGCTGGCAGTCTCATGGGGGGATCAACCTTAACTAAACAATATTAAAGAAAACACAGAAAAAGATCGATTTTTTCGGTGATTATATTGCTTATAATAATTGTTCAAGGAAAGGGTTATGTAATGCCAAAACTTTATTTTTTTTTAAGATTCCCTAAAAATAATACTAGCCCCAGTAATCATCACTGAGGCTTTATTTTATGTCGCTGCTTACTTTCGTGTTCTACAATATTAACTAAGGATTAAAAGAAATTAATTAAGGGAAGTACCGGAGCTCTACAGTTGTAGATAGAATAAAGGAGTAAAAGTAAGCCCAGGAAGGGATGAAACAAGAATCTCTGAATTTGTTTCTTAGTGGAGAGGAGCTAGAAGCTCTGTGCCTATGGAGTAATAGCCTTAAATCATTCCAGCA
>JBGTGT010000028.1:0-84522 GCA_041746575.1 Microcystaceae cyanobacterium | reverse complement strand
TGCTGGAATGATTTAAGGCTATTACTCCATAGGCACAGAGCTTCTAGCTCCTCTCCACTAAGAAACAAATTCAGAGATTCTTGTTTCATCCCTTCCTGGGCTTACTTTTACTCCTTTATTCTATCTACAACTGTAGAGCTTGAGCAGCGACTCGTGAATTCTTCAGAATCCTGTTAGATTAGAACTCAAGCTAAAATAGAGGTATAAAACGAAAACAAAGTCATTAGCTTGGATACTGTACCCTTTATTGACTTTATGAGGTATTACCCAGCTTGTCCTTAATTCTGACATTAAGATAGTCGTCATGACAAAGAAGCAAAAATTTCCCTATCTATTAGGGTCTAAGTGGACATCAAAGCAAAAAACTTGGGGATGGCGGCATTTCCAAGTTGTTAACCGTAAAAATGAAGGCAAATGGATATTTGCAGAAATGGTTGCTTCTTGCGATCCCACGGTTCGCTTTTGGCTCAATGCCCGACAACTGAAAGATACTGCCCTCTGGCAATCAGGATGGCAAAGTTTAGGGCAAACTGCCTTCGCTGAAGAAGATTCAGGCTCAATTCAATTGATTTAACGCCGAGGTGTATGATATTAACTTGCAGTTTGCTGTAATTAAGGGCGGTCGCAAAATTACTGCCAAAGGTAGTAGCGATACTTCTACACGTCAAGCAGTATGAAGGAGTCTTGTAACTAGATTTATCTAAGTAGTACCGCAAGAGGTAATCCGATGTCTCTCCGGACAGTACGTTTCATTACGCTTCTTTTCACCGCCTTCCTGATGGGAACAACGCTCTGCCACACGATGGAATTGCCAGCCAAAATGCTTTATGAGGGTCAACTTTGGGCGACGGTTAATAAAAGTTTATATTGGGTCTTCGCTTTCCCACTAGGCGCAATTATTGAGTTGGGGGCTATTTTCTCGACAATTCTGTTGTTATTCCTCGTGCGTAAGCATCGTCCCGCTTTTCGTCTAACCCTAGCTGCTGCGATTTGTTTGGCGATCGCTTTCTTTGTCGTTTGGCTTGGATTTATTGCACCGATGAATGCTCAAGTTGAGCAATGGACTGTTGGATTTCTGCCAACAGACTGGATGCAGGTACGAAACCAGTGGGAGTACTCTCATGCAATCCGATTTGTCTTGCATTTGATTGGATTTAGCGCACTTTTGTTCTCGGTATTGCGGGAAACTCCGAAGGGTTATTCTCGCCGTACTATTGCTTCTGCTTCTGAAACGGCTTCTTCGATTCGGCATTAAAGAAGTCTATGTTTTTGGAAGTTCTTGGAGCAGATCGTCGAATTCTGCTTGTGTAGATACAAAATGGCTGAGGGTATTTCAGTTGTCGCTGAGTCAGCGACGCGTTTTCATGCGAGTTAAAGACAGGTGATTAACTGTTTTAAAATAGTAGGCAAGTCAAATAGACAGGGAGCGATAACATGAAAATCGAAGAGACAGAAGTAATAATTTCTACGCCTGATGGGCGAATGCCTGCATTCTTGTACAAGTCTCCTGAGCATGGACAAAAGCCCACCGTGATTCTTTTGATGGAAGCATTCGGCTTAACGCCCCATATCAGAGATGTGGCAACCCGAATCGCTAACGAAGGCTACGTCGTTCTTGCGCCAGATTTGTACTATCGTGAGTTGCCCCACAACAAGTTTGGATATGACGAGGTTGAGCAAGCGAGGGAGATGATGTACCGCCTCGATTTTGGTATGCCAATGGAGGAGGATATTAGAGCAGTGATCGCTCATGTGAAATCCCAACCTGATGTATTGTTAGAGCGAGTTGGGGTGACTGGATTCTGCTTAGGCGGTGGCTTAACCTTTCTTTCGGCTTGCCAGTTGTCAAACGAAATTACGGCGGCGGCTTCCTTTTATGGGGTGATTCTAGATGAGTGGATTGAGGCAATGACCAAGATTAGGGTACCTGTATATTTATTTTATGGGGGGGTTGATCCTTCATTTCACTTGAACGCGTTCAGCAAATCGAGTCTCGGTTCAAAGATCTGAGCAAGGAGTACCTATTGAAGGTTTATCCTGATGCTGATCATGGTTTTTTCTGCCAAGAGCGTTCTTCTTACAACCGTTTGGCAGCCGAAGACTCATGGCACGAGCTTATGAAATTCTTCCGCAAACATCTACAAAAGTCTGTCTAACCACCCTATTTAAGCAAAATGGATAATGAAAATACTTACGAAGACTTAGAACAATACCGTCATCGAATTTGGCAAGTTATTTGGGGATAAACTGTTGTAGGGGACAATTAAGCCTAAAATAAGAAAAAGGCAAAATCTAAGTGGCAACGAGCAAAAGATTTTTGTCTATTTATTTTAACCAAAACTGTTGAAAGGTATCTCATGAAAAACTTGATTTGGCACAGCGCAATTTTTAGCTTTTTATTATTCAATCCTGTCGTTCCCAAACGTTTTATGCCGACGGCTGCTGCCGCTTCTCCCTATCGTCAAATTTATAGCATCGGCGACAGTTTAACCGATAGAGGGAATACCTTTATGGTAACAGGGGGTGCAATTCCACCGGGCCCACCGACAGGGCAATATTTTAATGGACGCTTTTCTAATGGAGAAAATTATCTTGATTATTTGGCGAATCGTTTGAATATTCCGGTTAGGGATTTTTCTTTTGGTGGGGCAACCTCTGGCGATCGCAATGTACTGGATGGTCTTGCCCCTGGCTTACCTGGATTAACGCAAGAATTGGGTTTATTCTTAGGTAGTAGTCCCAACGTGGCAGCCAATGATTTGTTTATTTTGTGGATAGGGGCAAACGATTATCCACCTACCGATACCAGTACTTTTATGCCCTATGACAACCCAACGACTACTCTAAATAATATTCAATCGGCTCTCACCACTTTAATTGGCGTAGGGGCTAAAAATATCATGGTGATCAACTTACCCCCTTTAGGCACTTTACCCCGTACCCGTGGCTCATTAGACGGATTTTGCCCGATGGGCATTCAGTTTGATTCGGATTGTCTCAATAATGTTACATTGGCTCATAATATGGGCTTAAATTCTTTATTTTCTGCTGTTCCTTCTGATGTCAAAATTATTCCTGTCGATACTTATACGTTACTCAATCGAGTGATGGCGAATCCTAGTGAATATGGTTTTACGAATGTGACGGATTCTTGTTATTTTTTAGCCACTAATACCGCTTGCGCGAATCCCGATCAGTATCTTTTTTGGGATGGACAACATCCGACGTCTGCCGCTCATCGTATTATCGGGAAAACGGCATTTCGAGCGTTAGGCATTCCTGAATCCAATCCTGTGTTAGGAGTGCTGAGCGTTGGATTTTTGGGTATAGGGAGTTTGCTTCGTTGTTTGCTCAATCCGTAAGAGCGCGATAAGCAACTGGTATGGGAATAAGTTCCACGAAACTAAAACTTAACCCGAGGAGTCAGCAGAAAAGTTTATAAATCTGCTTTTAATCGCCGATAGCGGTCTGAATAACTACGAATTACTTCTACAGCAAAGAGGGGGGTTTGTTCGACGACAAAGAGAAAATGCGCTTGATCTAAAAAGGCTAAGATACAATCGGTTTTAGCGATCGCAGTAGAAGTACGAAGATGATCGGGATGAACCATTGCACCCACCCCGAAAACATCGCCTTTTTCAATGATTTCCACTGTTTTTCCGTGGACTTGCAGCTCTACTTGTCCCTCAATCACCCCGTACATCACTGTTTCTCGGTCACCTTCTTGAAAAATGATCTCGCCGGACTTGACGCTTTTGGGACTCCCATGAACTTGATACAACTTGACGGTTTCTGAAGGATTTAAGGGCATGATTGATAAAGATGGATTAAGAATGGGTTAAATTGACCTAACTTACCAGTTATTAACTCCATTTTATGCTTTTGGGGACTGAAATTCTTCAATCATTTTGGGGGTATGAATAACGGTATCAACGGTGGAGATTGAATTATTTAAAACATGAAAATAGATTAGTTTTTCGTTAACTTGTTTTAATTCTTCTTGTAACTTAGCAATACTCGTTGGATCGGTGGTTTCTTCCATTTGACTACTCAAAGCTCCTTTGGCAATCTTGTAGTAAGATTGTAAGTCTCTAAAGTGACTATGAAGTTCAGTGATGATGGACTGAAGAGAATGGTCGGTGATGGCAAATTCTGGTCGTTTGTTCTCCATAAGAGGTCAGATAATCGGGGTATAAAGACACTTAATTTAAAGATACCCTGTTCTTGGCAAATGCGGAAGCGAATGATCAACGTTTGATTTTTGGGAGATTTTCCGTTAAAAAATAACCAGTAATCTTTCTTAGCTATTGTCATTATGTCTGCTTTCCTCTTTATTTCGGATATTGATAACACCTTTGTAGGGGATGACGACGCTCTTCATCGCCTGCAACATCAGTTAAACATTCATCGCCAGACTTATGGCACAAAGATTGTCTATGCAACAGGGCGATCGCTGTACCTCTATCGAGAAATTGCTCAAGAAAAGTCTCTTTTGCTACCAGATGCCCTCATCACCTCGGTAGGAACCGAAATTTATTTCGATCCGACTCAAGATCAGTACGATCCTGATTGGGCTAAGCTGTTGAGTCAAGGATGGGAAAGGGATAAAATTGAAGCGATCGCTACTCAGTATTCGGCATTAAGCCCCCAACCATCCTCAGAACAAAATCAATTCAAAATTAGTTATTATTTAGCGGAAGAGGACGCAATTGAGGTGATTCCTAATCTTAGGTCAGATTTATCCCAAACGGAATACCAAACAAAGTTAATCTATAGCGGCAGTCAAGATTTAGATATTTTACCGAGCTATGGGGACAAGGGATTAGCCGTTCAGTATCTACGAGAAAAATGGAAAGTTGAACCCCATAAAACGGTTACTTGCGGCGATTCGGGTAATGATATTGCTCTTTTTCAAGGTGAAGAACGAGGGATTATCGTTGGTAACGCCAAAGCCGAATTGCGTCAGTGGTATTTTAGTCATCGTAAGCCCCATCATTATCTAGCTGATGCTTCCTATGCAGGGGGTATTTTAGAAGGACTCAAACAATTTGGTTTTTTAGAATGAGTCGCCACCAAAATCGATGACCTATTTGTCCTAAGATTAAAATAGGGAAATAATTTTGTTTAGGCACTTAAATTGTGATTAGTTATCTAAAGGGTAAGATTGTTGACATTAGTAAAACGGTAAATAATCGCACTATTTTAATCTTAGAATCTCAGTTGATCGGGTACGAAATTCAAGTTCCTGCCCGTTTTTCTCGTCAATTAGCAACAATAATAGGTGAAGAATTGCAAGTTTTTACCCATCTTCAAGTGCGAGAAGATCACGTTTTATTATACGGCTTTGCAACGGCTGCTGAACGGGAATTATTTCGTCAATTAATTAGTGTGAGTGGGATAGGGACACAATTAGCGATCGCTTTAATTGATACTTTAGGATTAGAATCCTTAGTACAGGCCATTGTAACGGCGAATATTCGCATTTTATCTCAAACCCCCGGTGTCGGCCGAAAAACAGCAGAACGAATTGCCTTAGAATTGAAAACAAAACTCTCCCAATGGCGGGAAGTGGCAGGAATGACGGTGACGACGGCAACAGTAACCCCTCCTCAAGGAATTTTAGAAGATGTTGAAATGACATTATTAGCGTTAGGTTACACGACCACAGAAATTAATCAAGCTATTGCCGTTTTGTGTCAAGATAATTTAATGTTAAAGAATCCCAACGTTGAAGAATGGATCAAAGAGTCCATTAGCTGGTTAAGCTTAAGTGAGTAATTTATTAAGAGAAAAATGCAGAAGTAAAAAAAGAATGACTCGTTGACTTTTTGCTAATCTTTTAAACCCCAAAATCTAAGATGTTTCTAATAATAATAAAGTGCTTAAACTTGGTAATCTAAAGGTTCACAAAAATGGTCTATTCCTATTTTAATTGCATATAAAACCACCAAAGTCGCTACCACGGAAGGACAAATACCACTTTCTTGGATGGTTTGAACGCTGAATAAAAGATTTCCTGCCGTTAAAGATGATTTAAGACTCGAATGACATAACAGCACGCGACACCGTTTCGCCATCCCTTCTAACCAATCATTACTATCGGGTTGTTGTCCCACTTGAATCGCTAAAGAGACGGCGGCATCCTCTAAATCTCCTTCACAATCTTCTAGCATATCTAAGGCAATTAATGCTTCTTCCATAGAGGACAGTTGGGAGCGGTATTGAGCAATCTCTTGAGGGTTTACAATCAACATAAGTAATAATCAGTTATTCAAGGTTAATACTAATGAATCCATTAAAACGAGGAATATTCGCCAGTGTGGTCAGCTTAATGTTCATTATCCTTAGTGTAAAACAAAATGCTCAAGCACAAAGCTCAACACAAGTTTTATATCAAGGAGTAAGTCATACGATTCGGATTTATCAAGATAATGATCGACTGATCATGCACACTTATTGTTCAAAAGATCAGGTCGTTTGTTTACCCACAGAAGCGTAAGGAGAAATGTCTTTTCAAGGCTATCAATATCGCACTATTCGACGGTAACAAAGGGTTAATCTTTTGGTTAATAATATTGAATCTTTTCCCAGAGAAAAGGGTGAACTCCTAGAAAATAATAAAAAGCAAATGGCAAAAGTTACGGGTTATCTCGCCTATCGTCAACGCATCGCTTTGCCGGCGGGTGCGGTAATTACGATTAAGTTAGCAGATGTCTCTCGTCAAGATGTTGCCGCTACTATTCTAGCAGAACAAACGATAGTTACTCAAGGAGAGCAAGTTTCGATTCCTTTTACGCTTTCTTATACTACCAAAGATTTTCAAGCAAATCACATCTATATCGTACAAGCTCAAATTCGAGTCAATGATCGCTTAATGTTTACGACGACTCAACAATATACTGTATTAGCAAGAGTTTATTCTGACAACGTTGAATTGATGTTGGAGATGGCATTACAAAATTGAATTAGGAGATATTCTAATCTGGTTTTTTGCCAGTCCGGAATCGAGAATCGAAGTCGCAGAGAACCGTAAAACGTTCTAATTAAAATGCACAGTGTTACAGCATCGAAAATTAGTCTCTTTAATATTTAATTTCAAGATTCATTCCGTAATGTCTGCGCTTCTAAATAAATTTGTGTCCATTCTTGATACACTTTGCTTTTTTTCCATCCTAAGGTCACACTAATGGCTTCAATCGGTTGTTTTTGTGCTAATAAATCTAGCAATTTTTGCTGTTCTTGTGTTATTTTTCTGTGGAAATTTTGCCATTGATTGGGGGTTAAGCCAAAGGAATGCTCTTCTAAAGAAATTTCTAACCAATTGGCAACTAATTCAGGTTTTCCTTTAATTGAAAAGACTTTAATGGCATGATAACCCACTTTTTCCCGTAGGCGATAGACTTGCTTAATCGGTAAATTCATGATTTGGGCAATTTCATCTTGAGTTTTTCCGGTTAAATACCACTTTAACCATTCGACTGCGTCTTTTCCAACTTTTTCCTCTAAATAGGTTTCAAATTCTGCTTTAACTTTTTGCCGCAAACGTTGTTGATCTTCAATTTTTTGACTTTCTTGATAATCTTCAATCGCTTGATTATCCAGTAAGCTAATAGAAGATTCTCCGTCTTCTCCCATAATTTCTTCGGACATCAAACGAATCAGTTGTTGTTGGGGAACTTGCGTCATTCCCCCCCGTTGAGAACGCCGTAAATAGTTGACAAAACGATACACTAATAAGGGTTGACTCCGAATGGGTCTTAAACAATATTCTTCAATTGCTGTAAATAAAAGCGCATTACGAAGACGCTCATCTGTCGTACATTGAGCAATCCAAGCCATCTGACTTTGAATGTAGCGATCGCTGTTGAGCATTTCTTGTACAACTTCTTGTATTACATCGGCAACAGCCCTTTGGCGATCCCGACTTAAAGCCACCCAAGTCTTAATTTTGTTGCGTAAAACCACCAGAGAGCCTAAGCGGTTAATCAATTGGCGGTAAGCTTGCGTTGGCGGCGTATTGAGATACCGTTGACGGAGGATGCGATAACGATAGTCTAGCCCTTGTTCTAGCACCGTCCATTTCTCAGGTGCGGCGGTTTGCCATCGTTGAAGATCATCACCCAATAACCACTGAATAATGTTATCTTGATAGATTTTCTTTAACTTCGGTTCGTCTTCCGCTAGGCGGGTTTGCCAAGTTCGTTGTAACTCATCTAAGATCATAGGCGGTTTCACCGAATGAAGGGATGATGATTCATTATATCGAGTCTGTTGACAGAGTAATAATCAATTTTTCAAAAAGAATTGAACTCGTTGCCAAATTTGCGTCCATAATTGAGAAGAATTTGCGTCAAACCATTCAATTTCTGCAACAGATTGAAACCAAGTTCGTTGACGTTTTGCAAATTGGCTGGTCTGAATAATTGTCAATTCAATGGCTTTTTCTAACGAAGTTTCTCCCTTTAAATATTGTTTAATTTCCCGATAGCCAAGGGTATTTAATAAAGATAATTCCTCTCCGTACTTTTTGATCAAATATTGAACTTCTTCGACCCATCCTTGCTTAATCATTTGATAAGTTCGTTGGGTAATTCTTTGGCGTAATTGTTCAATGTCACAATGAAGACCGATGTATAAAATCGGATAAGTCGGGGGATTTTCTTTTTGCTGTGCTGAAATGGGTTGACCCGTGACATAATAGACCTCTAAAGCTCTTAAAGTTCTGACTGCATCATGGGCATGAATTCGACTAGCGGCAACGGGATCAACTTGTAATAGAAATTGATAACATTGTTGCTGTCCGAATGCTTGTAATTGTTGACGTAATTCTGCTTGGGGGGAAACGGGGGGAATTTTCATTCCTTTCACGATAGACTTAAGATATAGTCCAGTTCCCCCGACCAATAAGGGAGGAGCATTTTGACAAAATTGATCAATGATGGCATTTCCTTTTTGTTGGTATTCAGCAACGGTTAATTTCTCAGTCGGATCACATATATCAATTAAATAATGGGGGACTAATACTTGTTCTTGCAAAGTGGGTTTAGCCGTCCCAATATTAAACTCTTGATAGACTTGACGGGAATCCGCACTAATAATAATTGACTCTAATTTTATCGCTAAATTTAACGCTAATCCTGACTTTCCTGTGGCTGTCGGCCCACAAATTACAATTAAACTTTTATGTTTATTACTCATTATTTATGATCAGTATTTTCTTACTTTTAAGTTCCATTCAGCGCACAAGCACTAGCCGTAATATCTACTAAAAAGACAAGATCATCATCAGTGGCATCATAAGTATGCAAACCCATCGTCAAGATATCATCTTTAGCCCCCTGCGTAAACTTTCTTAAGCCATTTCTACCAAAAAAAGTGACGGCAATATAACAGCCTGAACCGTGATTCCAACTTTCATAATCATAAACTGAACCAAACGGCACAGTTGTATTATGTTTTTGATTAATCATCGGCTGATCGGGGACATAACCGCTATGAACTTCAAAACAACCTGCTTCTGTATAAGCGGTGTTACGATTTTGATCGCCCGGATAATTGCCATTTTCTAAGGCGTAAGTTCTTAACTCGGTTGCCATACAACCCATTTGATTTTTGGCGTTAGCATATTTTGCCTTATCAGCATTGGACAATAAGGTGGGAATTGCAATCATCGCTAACATTCCCGCAATAATAGTTGAAATCATTAATTCAAGCAGCGTAAAGCCTTGGAATCCGTCGGACGGCCGACCTGATAACCTTGAATAGGATTTGAGATAAAATAGCCAAATTAACATAGGATTATGATCCTAAAAAGCCACAGGGATTAGAATTAAAGTACCCACTTTAGGATTGCTATCTATCACATCACTAACAGGTTAATCAAAAAAACTTGATAGCAACAAGCGAGAATTTTAAAAAACCGAAAATAAAAGATTGAGTCGGAAAAACTTGGGAATCCTCGGCAATTTCCTGAGAATTTTGTTATCCTAGAAGTCACACTCACCTTAGAAATCATTGAATTAGATTGGCCATGAATAATCCCTTATTAATCGGTCAAGGATTACCTCCTTTTGATAAAATTGAAACCCATTATGTGATTCCTGCTGTTGAGCAACTTCTAGCAGAATTAGCGCAACAATTTAAGGATTTAGAGGCAAATCTTACCCCTACTTGGTCAGGTTTAGTTGAACCGTTGACGGCGATAGGAGAACGATTAAGCTGGACATGGGGCATTATCGGTCATTTAATGGGGGTTAATAATAGTCCCGAACTCCGAACCGCTTACGAAACCGTTCAACCGCAACTGGTACAATTTAGTAATCAACTCAGTCAAAGTCAAGCTATTTATCAAGGATTTAAAGCAATTAAAGACAGCGATCAATGGGAAACCTTTGAATCTGCACAAAAGCGTATTATAGAAGCCGCTATTCGAGACGCTGAATTGTCTGGCATAGGATTAGAAGGGAAAAAACGGGAACGTTTTAACCAAATTCAACTGGAATTAGCGGACTTAGCGACTCAGTTTTCTAATCACGTTTTAGACGCTACCAAAGCATTTAAGCTTAAATTGACGCAAAAAAAAGAAATTGAGGGATTACCTGAGAGTCTGCTCAGCTTAGCGGCTCAAACCGCCCGTTCTGAAGGAGAAGAAACCGCCACCCCTACCGAAGGACCTTGGCTAATTACCCTTGATTATCCGAGTTTTGTTCCCTTTATGAAACACAGTGCCCAAGCTCATTTGCGAGAAAAACTTTATAAAGCGTTTATTTCACGGGCTTCTGCTGGAGAATTTGATAATAATCCACTGATTGAGCGTATTTTAGAGCTTCGATATGAACAAGCGCAATTACTGGGATACAACACCTATGCAGAGGTAAGTTTAGCCCGAAAAATGGCAAATAGTGTGAATTCAGTAGAAAAACTTCTAGAAGAATTGCGAAAGGTCAGCTATACATCTGCTAAGCAGGATTTAGAAGACCTTAAAGCCTTTGCTCAAACGGACACTTTAAAGCATTGGGATCTCGCTTTTTGGACAGAACGGCAACGAGAAGCAAAATTTGACTTCACTGCTGAAGAATTACGTCCCTACTTTCCTCTTTCGCAGGTTTTAAAGGGATTGTTTACCCTTGCAAACCGTATCTTTGGCGTTACCATTACCCCTGCCGATGGACAAGCTCCTGTATGGCATGAAGATGTGCGATATTTTCAGGTATCTGATGAGAATAATCAGATTATTGCCCATTTTTACCTTGATCCCTATTCTAGACCTGCAAATAAACGCGGTGGCGCCTGGATGGACGACTGTATTGGTCGGAGACAGGTTAAAATTCAGAGTGAAATGACAATACGTCTTCCGGTTGCCTATTTAGTGTGTAATCAGACGCCTCCTGTTGACAGCCAACCCAGTCTGATGACGTTTGAGGAAGTTACAACCTTATTTCACGAATTTGGTCACGGATTACAGCATATGTTAACCAAAGTCAATGAGGCGGGTGTATCAGGGATTAACAATATTGAATGGGATGCAGTAGAATTACCGAGTCAATTCATGGAAAACTGGTGTTATGACCGTAAAACCCTCTTTAGCATGGCAAAACACTACGAAACGGGTGAAACCTTACCTGAACATTATTATCAAAAATTACTGGCGGCGCGTAATTACATGAGTGGATCAGTCATGTTACGGCAGATTCACTTTAGTCTTCTTGATTTGGAATTGCATCATCGCTATCAACCCGATGGAAAAGAGACAATTCGAGAGATTCGCCACCGAGTTGCTTCCCTGACAACCGTGTTACCTCCTTTGCCTGAAGATGCCTTTTTATGCTCTTTTGGGCATATTTTCTCAGGAGGCTATGCGGCAGGTTATTATAGCTACAAATGGGCAGAAGTCTTAAGCGCGGATGCCTTTTCTGCCTTTGAAGAGGTAGGATTAGACAATGAAACGGCGATTCAAGAAACAGGGTACCGTTTCCGAGAAACCGTCTTAGGATTAGGAGGCAGTGTGCATCCTATAGAGGTGTTTAAGGCATTCCGAGGACGAGAACCCAGCACCGAACCTCTATTACGGCATAATGGGTTGTTAGATGCGGCGTAGTCCTTGTTTTAACTTCAATGTGGATTGATGGGTAGGGTGCATTAACGTGGGTGTAATGCGCCTAATTTATCGTTTTATTAAACAGGATGAAATTCCCCTATCTAATAGGACTAAATTATTTCAATAAATGATCGCCCAATCTTAATCTTAAATAAAACATATCATTATTTATTTTATACCTATAATGATGAATTTGAACGAAGCGATTGACGGGCAAGTTTAATCATATCAATTAGAGTATAATGGGCATCTTTAAGGGAATGGTCAAATTGAATCCGCATGGGTTGATTATTAACAGACGGTTCAACTTTCAAATTCATCCCTAACGCATCAATTGAAAGCATTTCTGCATGAGTTACATCCAAAGATTGACCAAAGACTTTTGCATATAAAATAACTGCATCGCTATGATCTTCATTCATGTGTTGACAAATGTGATCGCTGATATTGGAGGTAATCGGTTCTGTCATAATTTTTAGAGGAATTAAAGTCAATTTAAAGGATAGCACTAAAGGTTTATTGACTGGAGGTAATCCCTCTTTCTCGTAGTTGCCGGATAAAGAACTCTTCCAGCGATGCACGCGCTTTATGCAGAGTAATTAACTGGGCGTCCATCTCATTCAACACCGAAATAAATGCCTGTGGGTCGCCTTGAAGCTGTCCGTGCCATAAACCATCATCCCACCTTAATCCTACCACCCAAGCTTCTAATTTTGCCCTTTCCCCCCCTTTTACGGTGACCTGATAAACGTCGGCGCGCCCTAAAATCTCTTCTAAAGATCCCGCACAAATTAACTCCCCTCTCGCTAAGAGAGAAATGCGATCGCAGATTTGCTCCACGTCTGCTAAGATATGAGAGTTAAAAAAGATGGTTTTGCCCTGTTCTTTCAAAGATAAGATGATTTCTCGGACTTGATAGCGTCCCATAGGATCTAATCCAGACATGGGTTCATCCAGAAACACCAATTCAGGGTTATTGATTAATGCTTGCGCCATACCCACCCGTTGGGTCATTCCTTTAGAATATTTACGGATTTGCTTCTTTTTAGCTGTATTTTGGGCTAAACCGACCAAATCTAATAATTCTTTAACACGCTTTTTCCGCTCGATTGATGGAATTTGAAACAAACTCCCAATATAATCTAAAAATTCCCATGCGGTTAAAAAATCATAAAAATAGGCATTTTCAGGCAAATAACCAATTCTTTCTTTGATTTTGCGGTTACCAATCGGTTTCCCTAACAAAACAGCCCGTCCAGAGGTGGGACGAATAATTCCCAGTAAGGTTTTTAGAAGTGTCGTTTTCCCTGCTCCATTAGGCCCTAATAAACCAAAGGTTTCGCCCTGATAAACCGTTAAATCGCAGCTTTTCAAGGATTCTACCTTTTGATTCAGCCAAAATCCTGTACGATAAACTTTCCCTAATTGCCACGTTTGTACAACGGGCATAGTATCGGCGGTTTGAAGGGGAGATAATGAATCTTTAATGGCATTCATGCTCAAATTTAAAAGCTAGAGAAGAATTAGGTTTCATTTTTATTTTTCCCTAAACTGACCTAAAAGATGACAACTTTCTTAACTTATGTTAAGTCATAGGGTACAATCCTAACCATTCTTCTGCTTCAATTTAAAGGTTAAATGGCTATAGACGTTACAGCGATCAGTGGTTACATTGTCTATCTCGTCACTTCGGCGGGAATATACGCTTTATTCAGTTTAGGGTTAAATTTACAATGGGGATTTACAGGGCTAATTAACTTTGGCCATGTTGCATTTATGACCATCGGAGCTTACACAACGGCAATTTTAACCTTAAAAGGGGTTCCCGTAGTGCTATCAGTGCTTATTGGCGCAATAATAGCCGCTTTCTTAGGTTTAATCATTGGATTTTCTACCTTACGCTTAAGGGAAGACTATCTTGCTATTGTCACTATTGGCGTATCCGAACTCATTCGCTTAGTAGCGTTAAATGAAGAATGGTTAACTCGTGGCGCGTTCGGCGTGCAAGGATATCCTCTTCCCCTCGATTTTAAACCTAATTTGCTACAAAAGTACGGTTTAATTGGTATTTTAACCTTAATGGCGATTTATACGGGATGGCAACTGTGGCGCAGTTTAACCCGTCAATGGCGAGAAGGAACAGAAATTCAAGGAAAAAGCTATCAACCCCGCAAACAAAGCGCAATTCTGATTTGGGGAATCATCGCTAGTTTAATTCTTTTGACGATTTATATCACTGGAACGATTGCTCTCTATAACTACTCCTATAAAGCGGGTTTAATGGTGTTAACTTTGGTTGTTTTAACGCTCTTTTACACCGCGTTGGACTTCTTGATTCATTCCCCGTGGGGACGCATTTTGAAAGCGATTCGAGAGGATGAAGAAATACCGAGGACACTCGGAAAAAATGTCTTTTTATACAAGCTCCAATCTTTTATGTTAGGGGGAGCTATTGCGGGCATTGCTGGCGCATTTTTTGCATGGCAAGTCACCACCATTTATCCGACAAATTTTGAACCTATTTTAACCTTTAATGCGTGGATTATTATGGTTTTAGGAGGAGCAGGTAATAATGCAGGAACCCTCTTAGGTGCGTTAATTTTCTGGGCGTATGATGCTTTAACGCGTTTTGCTTTACCCCAATTAGGATTAACGGATAATAGTCAATTGGGAGCATTAAGAATTATGACCATTGGACTCATTTTAATGATTCTCATGATCTGGCGTCCTCAAGGCATTTTAGGTAAAAAAGAAGAGCTAACCCTGAATAATAAATAAGGAATATTTTAAGGCATGGACAATCAAATTTTACTCTCAGCGCAAGGCCTTTCTAAAAGTTTTGGTGGTTTAAAAGCCGTTAATAATGCTAATATTGATGTCAAAAAAGGCAGTATTACGGGGTTAATTGGACCTAATGGTGCAGGGAAAACGACTCTTTTTAATTTACTCTCTAATTTCTTACCCCCTGATCACGGCAAAGTGATTTTTGAAGGTCAGGCAATTCATCATTTAAAAACCAATGAAATTGCCCTTAAAGGATGTATTCGTACCTTTCAGGTAGCAAGGGTATTGTCTCGTTTAACAGTTCTGGAAAATATGCTACTTGCTACCTCTCAACAAACAGGAGAAAACTTTTTTAAACTGTGGTTTAAACAGGGGAAAATTCGTCAAGAAGAAAGACAAAACAAAGAAAAAGCAATGGAAATTTTAGACTCGGTTGGACTAGGGGCAAAAGCTTATGATTATGCAGGGGCATTATCAGGCGGACAACGTAAATTGTTAGAAATGGCTCGAACCTTAATGACTCATCCTAAATTGATTTTACTCGATGAACCTGCCGCCGGGGTCAACCCGACTTTAATCGGTCAAATTTGTGAACATATTATTAACTGGAATCAGCAAGGGATTACTTTTCTGGTTATTGAACATAACATGGACGTGATTATGTCGCTGTGTAATCATGTTTGGGTATTAGCAGAAGGCACTAATTTAGCAGATGGAACACCTGTAGAAATTCAAAAAAATCCTATTGTCTTAGAAGCTTATTTAGGCGAATAATTAATCATTAAATTAGGAAAAAATAAAAATAAAGAATTTAAAAGCTCAATAATTAATCGATTTCTTATTCTTACTTCTTCTACAAATCCTCCAATAACCTTAAAACTTGTTGAGGTCTTAACTTGTCTTTAAACCAAATTACCCTAGCGGGAACATCGCTAAACTTGACCCCTGCTTTCTCTAAATTTAACCGTTCGGAAATGGCTAAAATGAGATTGTCAACATCAGCCGTCCGCACTTGATAAAATTTCTTTTGTAAATATTCGGGTCGCCAAAATCCAACAATTTCTAATAAAAAGTCTTGTCCATCAGGATGGACTAAACGAAAGTCAGGAATCATAACACTACCGGGTAAAGGAATCAAATTTACTTCCCTTTCTAATTGCCAATCTGTATTCGCTTTTGCCCAACTTTTGGCAAAGGATTCCTCAATCATACTATCGTAGGTTTTACTGGGAGGATAATGGGTAATTAATCCACAGCGATCATCTAATTCAAAATACCCCTTTTTCACCGTTCCCGTATAAGCATCTTTCGTTTGTAATTGTGCTTTTAAACTCCATTTCGTGACGTGAAGTAACGCCGGAATTAACTTTGCTAATGCCAAGCCATAACGAGTACTGGCTTTAAATAAACTGGTTGGTCCATCTATTGTAATGGTAAAACCCGTATCTGCATCGCCTTCGATATAAGCCATTAATTGAAAGAATTTTAGATAACGAAAAAGTAATTTATATTCTCCCGGATCATTACGATGTGCCTGTAAAGAAATCTGACTGGCGCGATAAAAAATGCCTTGAACTTGAGATAAATTATATCGATGAATTAACGCATTGGGTATGGGAGAATCAAATTGAGTTAAAATCCGATTTTCAGGTAAATCCGCATACAATCCTTGTTCAATTTCCCCCACTAATACTTCCCGCTTTAATTCGCCACTCAGTTGGCTGGCTACTTGATCTAAAACAAACATTCGACGAGAGGGTATCGGTTGCATCTGGGAAGCTTGATAAAAGACTTTTTCCCGTAACTTTTGAGGTTCTAAGGGACTCATAACTTCAAAAGTTGAAAAGCTGTTTTTGAGTAAATGAGCCAATCCTCGTTTGGTGCGATAATTAGGACTATCCCCTTCTAACTCTAGCAATTTTTCGTCTAATTCTCTTTGTGTTTTCCCAGCTAACCTTTCAAAACAAACAATTTGTTCATTGGCCAGCGCAATTGAGCTATGATCGAGAGGTAAACGCTTAGGAATTAAAGTTGTTCCTTGATAACGATAAATTAATAATTCAGAGGGCAACATTAGTAAAATAGCTCAGTCAATTGTAAATAATGAATTGCATCTTTTGCATTCTTATGAAAAAAGGATAACAAAATTCCTTCTGTTTCAACGCCATCGTTCAAAACCGTATAGACCTACTATGACAACTTCCATCTTCAAACCCTTAGAATGTCGACCAGACAATTATCAAAGCTGGTATCAACAAGGTAACCAATTACGCCTACAAGGACATCTCGAAGAAGCTTTATTTAGCTACGAAAAAGCTTTAGAATATTATCCAGAAGATTATTGGGCTTGGTACAAACGGGGTATGACACTAGAACAATTAGAACGTTACGAAGAAGCATCAGACAGCTACGAAAAAGCATCAACGATGAATCCTAATAATTACTGGGCTTGGTACGATCAAGGATGTATCGCTTTAGAAGAACTAAAGGACTATCCCACCGCCATTAACTGTTTTAACCATGCTTTGGCCGTTTATCCCCAAGATTATTGGGCAACCTATCGCAAAGGAGAAGCTTTTCGCTTACTCGGCGATAATGATAATGCCCTAGCGTGTTATACTGAATCCTTATTCATTCGCCCTAACGATTACTGGTCTTTATACCGTCAAGGGGATGTATTTGCCAGTTGGGGAAATTTAGAAGAAGCCTTGAGCCGCTACAGTCAAGCATTAGCGATTAAACCCCACGATTACTGGGCATTATACCGTCAAGGAGAAATTTTACAACAATTAAACTGTTTTGAAGAGGCTATCCATCATTATCAGCAAGTATTAGCAATTGAACCCGATGACGAGTATGCTTTATTTCATCAGTCCGTGTGTCTAGCAATCCTCGGTAGAGATGAGGCCGCTATTGACAATTTGACCCTGCTTGTTCAAGATTACCCCAAAACCTACAGCGAAGCAATCAATACCCGTCCTGAGTTTTATCGAGTGCGATCGCATCCCCGTATGCAAAAAGTCTTGCTTTCCGCCGAAAATCTTGATACTTAGCACCAGTAAGCTAAATTTTCGGCAAAATAATTTAAAAGAGCTAATCCAAAATCTCCACTAATTTAACCCGTTGTTGCTTCACCGGCATAACGGGTTTACTATTATTGAGACGCATGATTACTCAAAGATGAGGGAAATTCCCTTAATTCCACCTATGACCGAATTTAGCCTTATTTTTAGCCTGTTTCTCACTCTGGTTATCACCGCTCTGCCGTTTTTACTACTAGGAATCGCTTTCTCTAGTACCCTCTTAATCTGGGATAACGCCTCCCTACTACGGAACAAATTACCGCATAATCCCTTATTAAACGCAATTATCGGCAGCAGTTTAGGCTTAATTATCCCCGTTGGTCAATATGGTAATATTCCCTTCACCCGACGCCTATTATTACAAGGGGTTTCCCTACCGATGGCGATGAGCTTTTGGGTATCTTCGCCGACGCTTAACCCGTGGGTATTAGGGTTAACCCAATCATTATTTCCTCATCAACCCCTTTTATTAATTTTAAGGGTTGTCATCGCTTGGATTGGCGGTATCATCATTGGATTAATTTTTAGTCTTTATCCCCCCTCATCCTCTGTGGTTAAATCTTCCTCTCTGCTCAACAGTGGCAGTCGGTTGACATCGGTTAATCTTGCCCTAAAAGACAAAATAAAGGTATGGTTTAGCAATAGTGGCAAAGAACTGATTGAATTAGGATCAATTCTCGTTTGGGGTTGTGCGATCGCTGCCATCCTTCAATTTTATCTTGCTCCATCCGCTTTCATCGACTGGGCAAAGTCCCCCGAATTACAACCCATTAGTCTCTTTGCTTTAAGTTTTTGGTCATCCGTCGGATCGTACTTAGGAACTTCCTTAATTTATCCTTTTTCCGATCAATTGATGCAAGGATCAATTCTGGCTTTCCTCTTATTCAGTGCAGTGATAGATATCAAGGGGATCAGCTTAATGCTAGCCACTTTTCGTCCTAAAGTAGTTTTTATTCTTTTGTTACTCCTATCGCAATTTATCTTTTGGATCACATTATCGTTGAACTTCTTAACAATTCGTACCTCGTGAAAATACCCAAAATTTGATATTTTACTTTGTAAACTTTGATTAAAATTATGTCGTCCAACCAGCAAGGAATGCTATATTAATAATTGAAGCAATTAAAGCTTCCCTGACAGATAACTGGTAAGGTTAAACATAAACAACAAAGGAGTAACACCTGTTTAAGTTCACATCTGTCTCGTTAACGCTCAATAACAGCAGTCATCCGAGATGCTCAAATTCCCTCTTTTAGTAGCTCATGGGAGAAAGGTTACTGAATAATAATAATATTCAGAACGGCTCTAGTCAGGCTCAAAAAATCGGAGGAAATCACTGAGGAGTCAGGCACTGACGGCTGTTATTGTTTTAGGAAAAGGCTAACCTTACTTAACATTTAAAGCGTTGTTTGAGAATAAATTCTGCGATCGCTAAATCCACTGGGGTCGTAATTTTCAAATTCGTTTCTTCCCCCTCTACAATTTTGACGGGAATCTCACATTTTTCTAATAAGGCAGCATCATCTGTCACTTCCCAACCGTATTTTCGTCCCCTTGCGTGACAGTCTTTTAAACACGCTACATCAAACCCTTGAGGGGTTTGTGCCGCCCATAAATTGCGCCTATCAGGGGTATCTTGGACTAATCCTGTCGAATCTACCACCTTAATCGTATCTTTGACGGGAACCGCGGCAATAAAGCCTAAACAATCCTCCAACGCTTCTGTACATCGATCCAATAGTTGAGGCGTCACTAGACACCGCGCTCCATCATGAATCAAGACTTGTTTTGCCTCAGGGGGTAAAGCCTGTAAGCCATTATAAACAGACGCTTGACGAGTTTCCCCTCCTTGAATAAGGTGTATAGGCTTTTTTAAGTTTAAATCCCTTAGAATGGTTTCAAAAGCAGGGAAATCATAGGTTTGTCCCATAATACCCAGCCATTGGATTTTGGGGGATGCTTCGGCGGCTAAGAGTGTCCAAGAGAGAAGGGGTTTCTCGAAAAGGGTGAGTAACAGCTTATTTTGCTGACTTCCCATTCGTTTTCCCATCCCTGCGGCAGGAATTAATAAATACATTGTTGGAATTACCGTTCACGGGTTATGCATGGGGCGAAAGCCGTTTGCCCCTACAGATTTGGCTACTGATTTAAAAGTTTTTCTACCAGTTGGTTAGTTAATTTCGGATCGGCTCGTCCTCCCGTTTTTTTCATGGTTTGACCCACAAAAAAGCCTTTTAAGTTGATTTTACCCCCCTTGTATTTCTCCACCTCACTGGGATTGGCAGCGATTATTGCTTTAATGATTTTTTCTAGTTCTCCTACATCTGAGAGTTGGGTCATTCCTTTTTCTTTCACCAATTTTTGAGGAGATCCGCCTTTTTCAAGTAATTCTGGCAGAATTTCCTTGGCAATCTTCCCGCTAATTGTCTTATTATCAATAAGGTTAACTAATTCCCCTAATTGGGGGGCTTTTAGGGGCAAAGTGGTAATCGCTAAATCGGGATGATTATTCAAATAGGCAGCAATATCTTGGGTTACCCAATTAGCCACTAATTTAGGATTAACCCCTTCTGCGATCGCCGCTTCAAAATATTCCGCAACTTCTCGATCATCTGTGAGTACCCTAGCGTCATAAGCCGATAGACCTAGCTTGTCGATGTAACGATGGCGTTTAGCTGCAGGAAGTTCAGTTGATTGAGTTTTCCATTCATTTAACTGTTTTTCGGAAACTTCAATGGGGGGAAGATCGGGTTCGGGAAAGTAACGATAGTCACTCGAACCTTCTTTACTCCGCATACTGACGGTAATTTGTTTACTTTCATCCCAAAGACGGGTTTCTTGGGCGATTTTTCCCCCTTCTTCTATGGCTTCAATTTGCCGTTCAATTTCATATTCAATCGCTTTTTGAATGGCACTGAAGGAATTCATATTTTTAATTTCGACCTTTGTGCCGAATGCTTTTTGTCCAACAGGGCGAACAGAGATATTCACATCACAACGCAGAGATCCTTCCTGCATATTTCCGTCACTAATCCCTAAATATCGCACTAAACGGCGTAATTCTTGGGCATATTCGGCGGCTTCTTGTCCACTACGCAGATCTGGTTCAGAGACAATTTCTAGTAAAGGAACACCTGTGCGATTAAAATCAACGAGGGAATAGGTAGAACCCGCTAAACGGTCACTTCCGGCGTGAACTAGCTTGCCAGCGTCTTCTTCCATGTGTAGACGGGTAATTCCGATGGTTTTAAAGGTCGCTTCTTTCGTTTTCTGATCAATCAATTCGATTTCCAGTTTTCCGTGTTCGACAATGGGGAGATCAAACTGAGAAATTTGATAATTTTTAGGAAGATCGGGATAAAAGTATTGTTTTCGGTCAAATTTACTATAATCTGTAATTTTGCCATTGATAGCTAATCCCAACTTGACCGCAGAAGCTAAGACTTCTTGGTTTAATACAGGCAAAACACCGGGATAGCCTAAACAAATAGGGCAAACATTGGTATTGGGTGGACTATCAAATTGGGTAGAACAGCCACAAAAAATCTTACTGGCGGTGTTAAGTTGGCAATGGGTTTCTAGTCCAATAACGGCTTCGTAGCTCATAAAGATTCGTTAGGCTAAGACAGATCAATGCTTAATTATAGCGTTTCTCCTTAATCAAAAAGATGATTCATGATTCATCCACTTAAATCTAGCATTCTTGGCCGGTTTCTCAAGAGTCTTTATATTCAGTCAACCCTACCTCTTCTGCGGCTTAAGAAAACGCGTTTTTCAGCCATTCCAGAATTTTTTGGTCTAGTTGAGGTGTTGTGGGGGAAAAACAGGTTAAGCCCTCTATTTTTTGCTCAGTAATTATAATAATTCGGCTATGAAACTTACTCAATATTTGCAGAAACGCCGGAGCTAAGCAAAAAGCAGAGCCGTCTTGCGTATTTTCATAAAAGATAAAAATAAAACCGGTTTCTGGCTGGTTTCGCTGGAGCAACTGCCAATAAATTCTTAATTTTGACAAGTTTTCTGGAATTCCATCGGAGAATTCTGGACAATTTTGCGCCAACATTTGATCGTAAATATCTATAGCAGGATTATCCCGCTCTAAAAAGTCGCCACTATCAATAAATACCCAACGAAGAGGAAAGGGCAAATTCGAGATTCCCCGTAGCGATTGTTGTAATTTAGCAAAATAATCTGGGTCAGAAATAGTTAAATCCCCTAAAATAGGTTGAATCGCTTTTTCATGGGTAATATCTCGTAAATGCCAAGCTTGCTCAAAGGCTTCATACTCTAATACTTGGGCGCAATGCCATAATAACTTCTGACAAGGAACATCGCTTAAATAACTAGCATCAGCAAAAAAAGCTTGTAGTGTCGTTACGATAGCGGGAATTTGAGCAGGAATAAGAATATGAATCAGACTATTCGCTAATTGCAAGCGATTGCCTTGATTCTCTGTTTTAGACTTCTTCGTTTTTAGTAAATCCATCAAGGTACTGATCACTTCCCGATTGCCTTTACCGATTTTGCCGAGACTTTTGGCGGTGCGTCGGAAGGTGTGTTTGTCTGGGTTTGATTGGAGGAGACGGATTAAGGTAGCAATCACCGCCGGGTTATTCGCTCCCAATTCCCCTAAACTTTCTGCCGCCAACCCTTGAATGTCCGTATTTTGACTGGTTTTAATCAATTGTACCAAAGCGGTTAACGCTTCCAAATTACCCGGATCAATGCGTACCAGACTCGTAGCCGCTTGACGACGGGTAAATTCATCCACCGCCGACTGCAATAAATACCCCAACGCCGCGATCGCCGCTGGATTCCCCGGATCTAGTTTTCCTAAACTTTCCGCCGCTTCCCGTCGAATGGCTTCATCTTCCGTTGTTTTTATCAAATTGACTAGGGCAGAAATAATCGCTGGATTTTGGGGATCAATTTTACTTAAACTTTCAATGGCTTCTTTACGCAGTAAATGATCTTGCTCAGATTGCACAAATTTAAGTAGAATTTGAATAGCTTCTCGATGATCCCGACCAATTTTGCCAATGCTACTGATAGCAACCCACTGCGTTAACAGATCATTACTTTCTTCTAGTAGCTTAACCAAGGCATGAATGGCACTGCTATTGCCGAGTTCGATTTCCCCAAGACTATAAACCGCTTGACGACGAATGTCTTCTGGGTATTCTTTACTCAACAACTGGCTTAAAACAGCCAAAGCGGTGGGATTACTCGGATCAATTTTTTCCAGACTTTCGGCGGCTTGTCGTTGTAAACTGGGGTCGGTTTGAGTGCGAATTAACTGAATTAAAGCGGCGATCGCTGTGGGGTGTCCTTGGCCAATAATTTCCAAGCATTGAAAGACGCGGCGATGCAAAGAAGATAAGCTGGGGGAATGAAGCAATGGAATCATGCTATTAAGAGCCAAAGGCGCATTTTTACCAATTTTTGCTAAGCTATTTAGGGCAACCTGCTTAGAGTCCTCCGAATGATCAGCATTTAAGAGAGTAACGAAGGGGGTTAATGCGGCCACGTTATTGGGAGCAATTTTGCCGAGGGTTTCAGCGATTTGCCAACGCAAGGTCTGTTCTAGGGTTTTTTTTAATTGTTCTGTCAAAAATTGAATGGCATCGGCATTATGAATGGCTATTTTTTCTAAATAAGCAAAACCAGCATAATGAGTGGGATAACGGAGAAGATAATCCATCAAGCGGGCAATAACAAGGGGGCGATCGCTCTCAAAAAGAGCATCCTTTGCATATTCTGAACGAAAATCAAGCTTTTCATCGGGATTAAATGCCCAGTCAATCGCTTTATCAATAATCGGCTTACTCTTCGTATATTTATTAAAATAAGCTAAACTTTTAACCGCTAGTAAAAAAGCTTGTTGACCAAACACATTGAGCAAACCGCATTGATCTTGAAAGTTTACCAACCGCTCGATCAGAGATTCTTTAGATTCAGGGGAAATATCACTTCGTCCTAGCCAGAAAAAAAGAACTTTTTGCCATTTTTTTGCAAAAAAGCGAGGATAAGTCCCATCTACAAAGAATGAAGCGGACGAAATCCCTTGAGCGGCAAAATAGGCCGCAAAACAATCCTCATTCCATTCATATATTTCCCAACGATTATCCGTTTCCGAGGTGCTTTCGACCCTAACGAGCCATCCCACCGTTCTAGCATCTTGTATTTGGCTTAAACTTTGATCATCAAGCGTTAATAAAGGCTTCTCTATATCCTTGCCACAGACCTTAAAAGGTTTAGCGTCAACCCGCAAGATCCCATCTGGTTGCTCAAGGGCAAAAAGGGCTAACTGCGCCAGTAGAGGATGTAACTTATCTTGTTTTTGCGGAGAAATTCGCGTAATTTCAGCTTTCCATTCATAAAACTCGTGAATGAGTAGGCCATATAGTTGGGTGACTGTATCCGGCAAATAGCCCGGATGTTGTTGCCACAAGCGACATAAAAGGGCTAAACGAAGAGGATGGGTAATGGACGCCTGTAGCGGTTCTTGTCCTGCCTGAGCCAAGGCAAGGCTTAATTGCGCTCCCCATTCATGATTGCCTTTTGAGGAGACAGGAGGAAACCACTGCTCAATAAAAAAGTTGACTTCAGTCGGGTAAGTGAAATGACGGCTAAAATAACGATCAAATCCTTTAATTCCTCCATAAGCTTGTTGGCTTTCCCTTCTTTGCCACGTTGAAGTGCGACACGTCACCATAACCGATACGGATTGACCCCAGCCTTGAAGCTGTTGCAACGTCGTAGCAATCGAAGATAGAGAGGGGGTTGCTCCTTTCGCTTTGCGTAAAAAATCCCACCCATCTAACAAAATCCATAATTTGCCCCTCTCAATTAGGGTTTTTAACCCTTCAAACAAGGGATTTTTGAGGACATCTGTGTAGTTTTCAGCTTGCGATAACCATTTTTCAAATAAATACTGTTCGAGAGACAAACCTTCGATATAAGAAGGGCAAATCCAAACTGGAATATTATCGGTTACTTCCAGTAACCACTGAGCAAAATGACTTAAAATAAGTGTTTTTCCCGTACCAGATTCTCCAATAATGGCGATTCTTTGGGGAGGCTTTCCATTTTCTTCCTGACTGATGTGAGCAAAAAAATCCGACGGTTGCCAGCGTTCCTCTGATTTAGGGGCAGGGGTTAACGCCATTAGAAAGGGGGGATCTTCTTGTTTAATGTCATCTGGCTGAGTCGTTAACGGATTGAGGGGAAGCGTCTTTTGGAGCATGATACGACCAATATCACGCCAGTTGATGGCTGGAGTTATTTGAGACGCAAATTTTTCAGCGTTAGATATCTTTTCCATGCGTTTCCTTTAATCCAACCTTTTAACCTTTTAGTCCCTAATTTCCCTAGCGTGACCCCTAACGACTGCTCGCCTCTTTTTTCAGAGAGATTAGTTTTATGGGTACCCACCTACCCACCGCTTACAATTCACTAACGACTGCTCGCCTCTTTTTTCAGAGAGATTAGGGTAGACAAGGACATAAGTCTTTCCTTTATTTTACTGATGTTTCTCTCTGATGACCTTAATGCTTGATCCAGCGAGTTTTGAATGAATTCTGAGTTAACCCCGTCCTTATTTGTGATGTCACACTTCAGAGAAACGATTAGTATCTAGTAAGACTTCACCCGCAATTAAACGTTTAGCGGCATCCAATAAGACATTTTCGATATAAGGTTTAACAAAATAGCCTTTTGCTCCCCTTTCCGCCGCTTTTTGCTGCATTTTTTGCGCTCCCCGTGAGGTAATCATCGCAACAGGAATCTGGCAGAGGTATTCATCGTCTTGCAGACGAGAAAGTAACTCCAAGCCATTCATTTTAGGCATTTCAATATCGCAGAGAATGAGATCACAGCGTAACCCCGACCGTAACTTTTCGAGGGCATCTTGACCGTCACGAGCTTGTTCATAGCGATAACCTGCCCCAGAGAAGGACTGAGATAGCATTTCTCTCACCATAACCGAATCATCGACAATTAGCACCACAGGCGGCCCACTAACGGTTTGACGCTCGGAGACTGAATGGCTCATCGACGACGCTGGCGCGTTTTCTGAGAATTTGACTTGTGGTTTACGCACACTGCCCGGTAACAGGACTTCTCCATCAATCATGCGTTTTGCCCCTTCCAGTAACTCTGCATCGGGGGCAGGTTTTATATAATAGCCACTAGCACCTAGTTTAGCGGCGACCTTGCGATGGCGATCTGCCCCCCTTGAGGTTAATAACGCAACGGGAATTGCCGATAACTGCTCATCTTTTTGCAAACTGGACAGCAATTCTAAGCCATTCATTCGCGGCATTTCGATATCACAGAAAACGATGTCACAGGGCAAGCCAGAACGTAGTTTTTCCCACGCTTCCTGACCATCTCTCGCTTGTTCAACCCGATAACCGGCCTTACTGAAACTATGGGAGAGGTACTGACGAACGGTGAGGGAATCATCCACAATAAGAATGGTGGGTTCACTTTGGGCTGGAAGTTCGGCTTTCGGGGGCAGAGAAGGCGATCGCCAAAGACCTGCGCCTACATCAGTGCGAATCCGGCCTTGGGCAATTTCAATCAATTCTAAGACATCGCCAATGGGCATGATGCTGCCATCTCCTAACACCGTTGCCCCTGCGATGCCGGGAGGTTTGGGAGCCGGCCCTTCAATCTGCTTAATGACAATTTCCTGTTCCCCAATCACTTGATCCACTTGAACGGCAAGAAAATCGCCCGCCCCCCGTAAAATGACGATGGAAATCGTATCATCTAAGGAGCGTCCTCCATACACACTCCCTCGACTCAGTTGACGGTTATAAACCAACAGTTCGTTGAGGGAATAAATGGGTAAGAGGCTTTGTCCCCAACGGATACACCGTTTTTCTTGATCGTTGAGGGGAAGGTCGTAGATAGTATAGTCTTTCATATCTTCGACCCCGTCCATGGGGAAGGCAACCCGCGCATAATTACTCAGGCAACATAACGCCTTACAAATGCTGAGGGTCAGAGGCAAACGAATGGTAAAGGTTGTGCCTTTGCCAATTTCTGAATGAATGGTTACGCTACCGCGAATTTCATTTAAGCTAGTACGAACCACGTCTAAACCCACCCCTCGACCGGCAAACTGATCGGCTTGATCTTTGGTACTAAAGCCTGGATGGAAGAGAAAATCGTAGATTTCATTTTCACTGAGGGCTAAGGCTTCTTCTGGGGTTACGAGATGTTTTTCAATAGCTTTTTGCTTAATACGAAGGGGATCAATCCCCCCCCCATCATCGGCAAAGGTAAGCACTGTCTGATTACCTTGTAAAAAGGCTCGAATATTAATCTGTCCTTCAGGGGGTTTGCCTTGTTGTTGGCGTTCTTCAGGGGATTCGATGCCATGAGTAACAGCGTTATTGACTAAATGGGTTAAGGGACTGGATAAATGTTCTAAAATCATCTTATCGATGAGAACGTCTTTCCCTTCCACGTTTAAGCGGGCTTGTTTCTTTAGTTGACGAGAAATTTCTCTAACGGGACGGATCAGGCGATCAGCACTGGGACCAAAGGTGACCATGCGGGTAGTGGTCATGCCTTCTTGCAGTTGGGTGGTATTTTGCCGTAAGCCACGACCCACTTGATCGGTTTCATCGACGAGAAATTGAATGTCCGAGGAGGCTTCTCGCACCCTGACAATTAATTCAATCATTTCTTGGGATAGTAGGTGGAATCCCGTAAAACGATCCATTTCAAGGGCATCAAGATCTTGATCCATCGCGCCATCTGTCTCCGCTTGGGTAACGGTCATTTCTGGGCTATTCCCGCTTCCCCGTAAGCGATTGCGACTGGCCAGTAATGCTCCTTCTAATAAGGTTCTTTCATAGAGATCCTGCATCCGACCACCGACATCGCTTAAGCTTTGGACATGATTGAGTAAATTATCTAAAAACTGCCGTAATCGCTCTTGATCTTGTTCGAGACGGTTCCGTTTAACTACTAGCTCCCCAATCAGATTACTTAAGTTATCTAACTGTTTAACGGATACCCGTACCGTTTCTTCAAATCCTTTTACTTTCGCTGGACGAGACTTAGGCGTACTGCGCAAGACCCCTTCTCGATGAGCAGAACGGGTGGCTGAAGGGGGTGGGCTAATTTTATGCCCCATTTCGATGGCCAATTCTTCCATATCATCCCAGTCTCGATTTTGAGGAGCCACGGAAAGGGAATTAGGCATGGCGGCCGGTAATTGGAATTGGGCAGGGGTGTTAATTAACGCTTCTAATTCCGCAAAATTAGGACTATTAAGACGATGAGTGCCGATGGGTTGTTTTAAAATCTCTTCTAAATCTTCTAAGGCAGGATATAGGATGGGCATTCCTTCATTAAGGACAATAAGATCAGCTTCTTTGAATCCAGGAAACGCAGGGGGGACAGATAGTTGAGGGGATTGTTGGTTTCCCAACAGGGCTTTAAGTTCATCAAAGGAATCTTCTGATTCCGTTTCTTGATCTTTTACAAATAAGCGCAATAGTTTGTCGTCTTCTGTCTTAGAACGATGGGCAGGAGAATCAAGGGGAAAAGAGGCTTTGGCATCGGAACTTAAATCGAAATCCTCAAATAAGTCATTAATTTCTTCGTCAGATGGGAGAGACGAAAAAGTGATCCGTTCATTTAAAGAAGGCGATTTTGCTGTATTCAACGGTGGGGAAGGGACATCTTCGTCGTCAAATAAATTATCTAGAGCTTTGTTAAATGTATCGGCATTCATCGAGTCGGTGATCGCGGCTTTTGTCCGATGTTGTAGGTTCTCTTGGCGAGGGAACTGGGGTTGTTCTTCAAACTCTTCAAATAACAGAGCAATATCATCTAAATCATTATTATCTGAAGAATCTGAGGGAAATTGCGGTTTTGAATCATAACTGCTCATGTTTCCGTCCTGCCAAGGTTGTTGACGACTGCGCTTCCCTAATGTGAGACAAAAGGGAGTAAGAATTTAAGTCTCTTAAAAGTCAGTGTACCCAAACCCCTTGCCCAAAATTGCATGACGCGAAGAGATTGTTGCAGAAGGCAGGCTGAAAAGGATTCTTATTTGTCGACGCGATAGCCAAATTCGGCAAGATGCAAGGGAGATTGTCGCCACTTGGGTTCAACTTTGACAAATAGCTTGAGATAAACATCCCCCATGATTAATTTCTGAATTTGTTGACGGGCGGCGGTGCCAACTGTTTTCAGCATCGTGCCTTGTTTACCAATTATAATAGCTTTTTGGGAGTCTCTTTCGACGTTAATTGCCGCAAAAATACGGGTAATTTTGGGAGTTTCTTCCACTTTTTCAATGACAACTGCCACGGAATGGGGAACTTCTTGACGAGTGAGTCTAAGAATTTGTTCGCGGATTAACTCTCCCATGATAAAGCGTTCGGGCTGATCGGTGACTAAATCGGGGGGATAATAATAGGGGCCAATGTCGAGGGATTGAATTAAGCGGTCTTGTAGTTTTTCTAAACCCAGTCCAGTAAGGGCGGAAAATTTGACCACTGGCCAAGTATAGGCTTCAATTAAGCTTAGATAACTCCCATCGAGGAGATTTTCCGCTCCTGATTGTTTATCTTGCTTATTGAGTCCAAAGATAACGGGAATGCGGCTTTTTTCTAAGAGTTGGCAAATATAGCGATCGCCTCCCCCTGCTTCTACGGAACCATCTACAACCAATAAGATCAAATCAACGGAATTAATGGCATTTTGAGCATTTTGTACGAGAATTTTACCCAGTTCATGATGGGGCTTATGAATACCGGGGGTATCTACGAAAATCATTTGTGCTTGGGGAGTTGTGAGAATCCCTCGCAAGCGATTACGGGTTGTTTGAGCAACAGGGGAGGTGATGGCAATTTTCTGCCCGACTAATTGATTCATTAAGGTAGATTTTCCCACGTTAGGACGGCCGATAATGCCAATAAACCCAGATTTATAACCTTCTGGAGCAGTCGGAATTAAGGGAATGTCGGAGGGAAAAGAGGTCGTCATGGGGAAAAAGTTTACCCTATTGGGTCTATATTATTGTTGAGATGACTTTCTGCGATGCTTCTCTGCCTAGAGTGACAAAATAGGGGATTTCATCGGGCAATTAGGGGATTGTAGAGGAGAAATTCTCCTTGGTTAATGCTCAAGAGAAAAATGGACGGCATTGCTAAATACAATTTCAATCGTGCAAGCGGTCTAAAGTACTCAAATTTCAAAAATGACTTTAAGATTCCCCCGTTTTTGGGCTACTCGACAAGCCGTCGTTCCTTGAGAACACTCGAATTCTAAATCTAACATTGTTGAACCCACTCGGAGATTAGATAGCGAAAGCGAAGAAAATAATGAGGGTAGCACAGGATGAATAATCCGCACATAGTTGTTAGGTGCATCAGGAACAATATTAAGGGCAGCCTGTAAAAATTGAAATAAAGCACCGGTTGCCCAAGCTTGAGGAGAACAAGCAACAGGGTAGCGTACAGGGTTATTTTCAAGCGTTCGTTCGTTCCCGCAAAATAATTCTGGCGGACGTTGATATGCCTGTTGTTGAGTCATTTCAAAAATGCCCGTCGTCACTTTAAGGGTTTGCTCGATTTGACCGATCGCGCGCAATCCTAGCGCAATAATACTGTTATCATGAGGCCACACCGAACCAATATGGTAGCCCATCGGATTATAAGCAGGAGATAAGTTGCTGAGCGTCCGAATTCCCCAACCGCTAAATAAATCCGGCGCACGCAGTCTCTCAGCCACATTGGTCGCTTTTTCCGGTTGCAAAATACCCATCGCCAAACAATGACCGGGGTTAGAGGTAATACTATCAACCGAATTTCCGTCTCCATCTAAAGCCAAAGCACAATAATCTAGATCAGGTAACCAAAAATCTTGATTAAAGCGGATTTTGAGTTGCTGAGCTTCTCGATACCACCGTTCAGCTAAGTCGACCTTCTGCTTTATCTTGGCGATCACACTCAGACGCATCTTAGCCCCATAAACGTAACCTTGAACTTCACACAAAGCAATTGCACCTGTCGCCAATTGTCCTTCACGGTTAACAATACAGTTGCCCGAATCCTTCCACCCTTGATTAACTAAACCGCCGGGGGAAATTCGCTCATAACTTAAATAACCGCTTGCTTGGCAATGCTCGTCAATCCAATTCATCGCCGCTAAAGCCGCCTCCCATAATGTGTCTAGGGTATGGCGATCGCCTGTCCAAGCATAGTATTCCGCATAAAGAATTAGCCATAAAGGTGTCGCGTCTACTGTCCCATAATAAGGCGTATGAGGGATTTCACCGCAACGAGCCATTTCCCCTTGACGGAGTTCGTGAAGAATCTTGCCGGGGGCTTCTTCGCGCCAATCGTCGTGGGTTTTACCTTGATACTGAGCCAAAATGGTCAACGTATCTTTGGCAATTTGAGGGTCGAGGATTAAGGTTTGCCAAGCCGCAATGATTGAATCTCTACCAAACAAAGTCGAGAACCACGGAATTCCGGCTGATAACGCTTTTTTGTCCTTAAAACTTTGTTGTAGTAAATAAATATCTTGTTCTGCGCGTTCAATGAGATGATTGAAGGTTTTACTATCCGAACGAATGGTCGTGATTTGTTGTTGCCACTGTTCTAGCTCCATAGACTCAGCCGCTTTAGCTTGAACGAAAGTCGTCGGCGTACCTACTTGAGAAAGGGGACGGTGATTCACTAACAGTTCCACCCGATACCCTAAGCGGACGGTTTGATGGGAGGCCAATTCTAATTGCCAAATGGCCGTATGACCTTGACAGAAGTCGGGCTGATGATCTAGAAATTGAATCCATGATTCTATGACTACCCCATCTAACCCTTGATAGGCAATGGTTATTTTTTCTGAGGCTTCTAAAAACGTAAGTTCCTGAGTTTCGCTGTTTTCGGTGGCCAATCGCAACATTTTACCCCGTTCTTTGCGGTCTCGACCTCGAACTTCAAATATATCAGCGAAGTCCCCATCAAAACTAAGACTCAGTTCAAAGCTGACGGAATGGGTTAAGTAGTTTGTCAGAGTTAATTCTTCAAACAGCCCTCCGTTAATGACCATTTCTCGCTGAATCCCAATATTTTCTGCTTCGATTCCTGATTTTTCTAGATAGGGGTTGGTACACAAGGCAGACAGTGCAAATCCCCGACGGGCATTACTGCTTAGAAGAATCGGCAGTTGACCTTCAATTTGTAATTCTAAACGATTTAAAAATCGGGTATCTTGACAAAATAAACCTAAGCTGTTGCCAGGTTCTTCGGGCAAATAACCCGGAATATTGCCTAAGGTATCAGTAATTAAAAAAAGAGCGTCATTTTTCAGCGTAAGTGTTGGAATTCTTGGCTCAGTCTTAGCAGACGGCCAGAGAGGCATGGGGGCGGTTTCTGCATAAATAAACTTTTTTCGGTCAGTTTGATGAGATTCTATCATAATCGGTTAATAAGCTATTCATTCTCTAAATGGCTAAGGAAGTCGAAAAAAGGGTTTAATCGTTGATTGTTGCTACTAAAATCAAATAAACGTTGTCAATAAACAATAGCTTAGTGACTTACTTTGTCCATCGTTAAACCCATTACTCGATTTTAAGCCGTCTTGCCTTTTAAATTGAGCCTAACTTTGGGCAAGGAAAGGTTATTGACAAACGGTTCTGCGACGAGTTTTTGATACACCCCTTCATATTTATCTACCATTTTAGTGACGCTGAAGTTATTAATAATATGTTCTCGACAAACGCGACGGTCAATTTCTTCGATTCGGGTTAAGGCAGCAACACATTCAGCGACATCGTGGCACAAAAACCCTGTTTTCTTATCTTCAATCACTTCTGGCGTCGATCCTTTAGCCATAGCGATGACAGGGGTTCCTACTACCATTGATTCTGCCATGACTAAACCAAAGGGTTCTGGCCAAGTAATCGGAAATAATGTGGCGACGGCACCCCCCAATAAGCGACATTTTTGTTGATGGTTTGCTTCTCCTAAAAATTTAATGTGTTCTCCGTCAATTTTGGGTTTAATTTGTTCCTCAAAAAACACGATATCTTCTGCGTCTACTTTACCGGCCATTTTTAAGGGTAATCCGGTGCGTTGCGCAATTTCAATGGCTAAGTGAGGTCCTTTTTCGGGTGATATTCGACCTAAAAAAGCGAGATAGGGAGGATTATCTGGCTGGGCATAAAAAGGGAAAATATAGGGGTCAATTCCGTTATAAACGGTAGCGACATAGTTTAATCCGAGATCGTTGCGTCTTTGGGAATGAGAAATACTAATAAAATTTTGCTGGCAAGCATCTCGCCATAAGGGTTCTATCTGAGGGAGAACGATTCCGTGAATGGTATGAACGGTTGGTGTTTGAACTAAATCTGCGTAAGCAAATGCCCCTAAAGCGACGTGAGAATGAATCAAATCAAATTTTGACGCATTGCGGAAAACTTTATTGAGTTGCAAGGTGTGATACATTTCGGCTTCTTCGCGAGTGAGTGTTAATGTACGCAAGGCTTGAGGGCAACAAGGCTCTAGTTTAGCCAACGTCTGAGAATCTCCTGTCGCAAAAAGCGTGACTTCGTGGCCTCGGCGTACCAATTCGTCGGTGAGTAAGCTGACAACTAATTCAGTGCCGCCATAGGTAGAGGGAGGAACGGGTTCCCATAAGGGTGCAATCTGTGCAATTCGCATCTTTAAAGCCTCCTAAAAAATGGATTATTTCACTCAAAAGTATTAATAATATAGGGAATTGTCGTTTTTATGTTTGGACAACAAATAGGGGTAAAAAGGGAACGGAAGGATGTTAATTACCTCAGTACGTAGTGCTAGTGCTATATTGTGAAAACTTTCGCACAATAATAAATTTCAACAAATTGATCATTTAAGTTATAAGATAATCAAAAAAAGTCCAAGTTAGCAATATATCGAGAGATAGAAATAGCGCATTTTCTGACTCGTAAGGGATGCTATCTTATGCGATGATGAAAGATATTAAAGTTCCAAATAAGTCTTTACTTTGATAAGATATTATTTTTGGAAAATATTTTAAATAAGATTTTATCTAATTTATTCTGTAATTCTTCTTTTGTTTATCTCTAAACTTTCTTTAATAATTGAAATTCTTAGATTTATTCTAAAGAATTAAACTCAGTATTAATTTGCTATGATTATCTAGAAATTTTCTGATGATCATTTTCTACTGAAGGGTAATGCAAAGCTTTTGGGGGAAGTCGCGATCTTTTTCTTTTTCGATACTTTAATCCTTAAGAATGAGGGCAAGGCTTTTTATCAATCAAACTATTGTATCGCACGATACATTTAAGCGAGAGAAAGCAAAAGCTTAAAAAGTTTGTCATCATAGAAACGGAGGTACTTTTTTTTCATGACGATGAAGTTTTCTTATTTACTCATTCCCCTTGCAATTATCGCGATCGCCGCTATTGGAGTCGGCGTTTATCAAGCTAACAGTGCGCCCTTACCCGATGGCTTTCCGCCACCGACTGCCCCCAATCAGATTGAAGTGAAACAATATCCGCCTTATCGTGCGGCTACTTATCCAACACAAGGCGACTTCTCGCAAGCGGCGAATCAAGCCTTTTACCCGTTATATCAGCATATTAGCTCGAATAATATCTCAATGACTGCCCCTGTCGAGACCCGTTACCCCGTCAGTACCTTAGAGGGGGATATTTCTGGAGAAGCGGAAGTCTCGTTTCTTTATCGGACTCGTGAGATTGCCCCGGATGAAATTGCCAGCAATATTGAGATAGAAGACATCAATGCCATGAAAGTGGTTAGTTTTGGTTTAAAAGGTGCATACAGTTATGAAAGTTATCAAAAAGGGCTAAAAAAATTAACGGATTGGTTACAACAAAATCCCGACTACGAACGAGTGGGAAGTCCCCGTCGTTTCTTTTATGATGGACCTTATGTTCCTGATGCCCTCAAACGGAGTGAAATTCAGATTCCGATTCAAAAGCGGTAAATTTAGGCGGAAATAGACTTTTCTTGACAACATTCCGGCTGTTTATTGGCAGGATTATTCACTAAAGAACTCACCGGATAAGTCATCATGGCCTCGCTTTCATAGGGCTTGAGGAGCGGTTGCAGAGTTTGCGTATCAGTCAAAGTCGGATCTAGCCATTGGCTTAGCTGTTTCGTCTCCAGAATGACAGGCATTCGCTGATGAATAGGTTGAATAAGGTCGTTTGCCTCAGTGGTAATGATCGTACAAGAGATCAGAGGGTCTAAATCGTCTTTTTGCCATACTTCCCATAATCCAGCGAAGGCGAACGGTTTTTGATTATTCATCTGAATATAATACGGTTGTTTGGTCTTTTTTTCCTTCATCGTCTGCCATTCATAAAAACCATCCGCTAGGATGAGGCAACGTCGTCGTTGAAACGCTAGGCGAAAGGAGGGCTTTTCGGAGAGAGTTTCGGCTCTGGCATTAATCAATTTATGACCGATTTTTAGGTCTTTTGCCCACGGGGGAACTAACCCCCATTTCATTGTTTTTAGGCGTTTTTGACCGGATTCTAAGACAAGGGTAGTAATCGCTTGAGAAGGGGCGATATTGTAACGCGGGGACAAAGAGGGAGCGTCGGAGAGGTCGAAGGTGTCAGTAATGACCTCCGAGGGGGAAGTAAGGGTAAATCGTCCACACATGATCTTCGGCTAGGATCTTAACATCATCTCTATATTATGTCGTTCTCAGCTTCAATAGGAGGGATTGAATACCCATAGCAAATTGTGAGTTAATATCATATCCCTCTGGGCGCAAACCTCGCATCCCTACTCTCCATCATGTACCTTCTCATAAGGTTTTATTCAATACATCTCTGCCACCAAGATTTACTCATACTGGGAAACCGTTGTATTGCTTTGTCTAATAATTCGTCAACCACCTCAGAGGGGGCAAGAAGTCCATTAACAGTCATTATATCGTCGTCGGGATCAATGGGTTCAAATGTTGCTATTTGACTGCGAAGCATTTCAATCTTCATATAGTGATTTGACCTCTGGGTAAGTCTCTGTTCTAATTCTGATGGCGGTACATTTAGCCATACTAACTGGACTCGTCCAGGAGATGTCAATCGCTTTCGGTAAGATGCCTTCAGAGCAGAGCAAGTCAGTACCGTCTCTCGGTTTCGCTCTATGGCTCGTTGAATATCATCCTCTATTTCCCGAAGCCACTGGTGACGATCTTCATCTTGTAAAGGACTCTGTGAAAGCATTTTGACAATATTAGCTGAAGGATGTCGACGATCGCCCTCTAGAAAATCACTCTCTAGTCGCTCAGATAGAAGTCGACCAACAACTGTCTTCCCAGAGCCAGCTACACCCATGATAATCCACACCAACGGGCAGGCATTTATCGGTGGTCTTAATACGGCAACTTGTTCTGACAATTTACTCGCTCCTCTCTTTTTCTCAAAAATTCCAGTAGGTAACCAAGGTTCATTTTGAGGTTATTTCTCTAGCATAAATCCGTCTCACTCTATGCAAAGTATTATCTTTTAAATAAACTCATATCCATTTTAAAGAATAAAGCTAAAAAACGATCTGTCTTCCATCCTATTTTTCCAACTCAGTAATCAGGAAAGTGATCAGACTTAAGTCTGTATTCTGCTATAATGTTCATTCTTTCATCTTTTTCTAACTCTCTATTTATGAAGCGAAAGGTTTTATTTTTAATCAGCTTCCTTAGTTTTGCACTGGTTTTCATCCTTCAGTTTATCTTCCCTTTAACGGCGCAGAATAGTGATCCCATTCCCTCATGGCAAAAAGGAGCAACAAAAACCGCCCTTATTGAATTTGTCAATCAAGTTACAACATCAGGCAGTCTCGACTTTATTCCCCAAAGCGATCGTATTGCCACCTTTGATAATGATGGCACTCTTTGGCCAGAACAACCCGTCATTCAAGTCATGTTTGTCTTAGATCGCCTCAAAGAAATGATAAAAGATGAGCCTAGTTTGGGAGAAAAACAACCCTTTCAAGCGGCATTAAAAGGGGACATGAATTACCTAAAAGAAGCAGGGGAAGCGGCCATTATGTCTATTTTAGCGGCTACTCATTCAGGAATGACCGAAAAACAGTTTGAGGTAGAAGTTAGGGAATTTTTTGCGAAAGAAACCCATCCTATTCTAAAGAAAAAATATACCAATCTTGCCTATCAACCCATGGTTGAATTAATGGAATATTTACGCAAAAATGATTTTCAAACGTGGATTTGTTCGGGGGGAGGGATTGATTTTATTCGAGTGATTTCTCCTTCTATGTATGGAATCCCTGTAGAACAAGTGATTGGCAGTCGCTTGAAAAAAGAATTTATTGAAAAAGACGGTAAGTCGGTCATTTGGCGCAAAGCAGAACTGGATTCTTTTAATGATCAACAAATGAAGCCTGTTAATATTGATTTACAGATTGGAAAACGTCCTATTTTTGCAGCAGGAAATGTTCGTTCGGGGGGCGATATTGCGATGCTAACCTATACGAAAGATAATTCTCTACCCTCTTTTCAGTTACTCATTAATCATGATGACGCAGAACGAGAATTTGCCTATGCAGAAAAAGATAATTTATCATTAAAAACAGCAAACAAAAGCGGATGGCAGATTGTTAGTATGAAAAACGATTGGCAAACAATCTTTAAATAGTTAATCTCGTTAAGATAAAATAAATAAACAATAATTTAGACTTAAAGTGAATATGGATTGGACTCGTGACTGTGTTCGCCAAACCCCTGCTTATGTCCCTGGTGAACAACCGCAAACAAATGATTTTACGAAACTCAACACGAATGAGAACCCTTATCCACCCCCTGCCTCTATTTTTGAAGTATTGCAGTCGGAATTAACAAAAATTCGTCTTTATCCTGATCCCGTTTCAACCCAACTGCGTAAAACGGCGGCTAATATCTTTAAAGTCACTCCAGAGCAAATTTTAGCGGGAAATGGCTCAGATGATATCTTAAATATTGCGTTACGGACGTTTGTTAACCCTAATGAAACTGTCACGTTTTTGGATTTGACTTATTCGTTATATGAAACGATTTCACGGGTTCATGGGGTAAATATTCGCTTATTTCCGACGAGCGATAGCTTTGAACTCGATTATCCCTTGATTTCTCCCGATGCCAAGTTGATTTTTTTGGCTTCACCGAATCCACCTTTAGGAAAACATATTAAACGGGAATATATTGAAGAAACGTGTGCAAAAGCAGAGAGAATTGTTTTAATTGATGAAGCTTATGTAGATTTTGCTGATTATGATCACTTAGATTTACTTCAGAAATACGACAACGTGATTATTTCCCGAACCATGTCAAAAAGCTACAGTTTAGCGGGAATAAGAGTTGGTTTTGCCATCGCTTCGCCTGCAATTATTGAACAGATGGATAAGGTGCGAGATTCTTATAATTTAGACCGAATTGCTCAAGTTTTAGCTACATCTGCTTTTGAGTATCAAGACTATTTCCGAAAAATCTGGCAAAAGGTTCGTCATACTCGCTCAAGATTAATCGAAGCATTGCGATCGCTTGATTTCAGTGTCTCAGACTCTGATGCAAATTTTGTGTTAGCCTCACCTCAATGGATCACGGCAGATAGATTGTATACTGAATTAAAGAAAAGAAAAATCTTGATTCGCTATTTTAAACATCCTCGTATCCTCAATTATGTCCGAATTTCCATCGGGACGGATCAGGAGATTGATCGATTATTAGACGCGATTGCCGATATTGCCCAGTTAAAATAACCCATAATCAAATAGGTTGGGGAAAACGGCTTTTCTTAACTACAATGAAGTGTAGAAGAGTTTGAGCGATTGTAATGACCCGATTGAAAAAAATTGAACGAATTTTTGAGTTAATCCTCTGGAATTTTCGGCTATTTACCCTTATTCCTGTTGTTTTTGGCTTAATTAGTGCCTTAAATTTTTTTGTGATTGGGACAGTAGAAATTTTGATTGGAATTCAGAAAAATTCTTTTATTTCTCAAGATTTTGACAGTAAATCGTTAACCTTAGTGGTTTCTCATGTTATCGGTGGCATTGACTATTATTTAATTGGGATTATTCTTTTAATTTTTAGTTTTGGCATTTATGAATTATTTATTTCTGATATTGATTTTACGGGAGATGCTAATCGAAAAAGTGTCTTGGTGACGACTTCTTTAGAAGAATTAAAAAAGAAATTATTACAAGTTATTATTGTTGCCTTAATTGTAAGCTTGTTCAAAAAAATGATTACTTTAGAACTCAAAACCGTCACAGAAATGATTTATGTAGCTGCTTCTATTCTTTTGGTTTCTATCAGTAGTTATCTCATGCACCGGCAAACACTTGGAAATCCTAACCTTGATCAAAGTAAAAGAGAATTTTAAGAATTGATTTGTTCTTAATTATTTCAAAATTATTTCAAAGAAAATGGATTAGTTTGATCAAGATAATCATAATCACTAAAATATCTAACTGACGCTTTTATTTTTGAACTATGATTGCGATTCCTCAACCCATCAAACCTTCTCTTCCTGATGATATTCATTGGGAAAAATTACCCGATGATTTTATTTTACCCGATGATCCTGTGGATAATATTAATCAACCGATGTTGGCAGCGGCCTTAAATGATGCTTTAGAAAATGCAGGAAAATTACAAGAGAACACGTTAACGACAAGCAATTACGGCATCTGTACTCGATTCGGCTCTAAATTTGTTGTAAAAGCTCCTGATTGGTCTTATATTCCTAGTATTCGAGTTTCTAGACAAGAAATCGACCGCAGTTATACTCCCCATCTTCAGGGAGACATTCCGCTCATTGTTATGGAATTTCTCTCAGATACAGAAGGAAATGAATATTCAGTTAAACCGACTTATCCTCCCGGAAAATGGTTCTTCTATGAGAGAATTCTCCAAGTTCCCTATTATATAATTTTTGAACCCTATCAAGGCGTCATGGAATTTTATAAGCTTCAGAACTCAAAAGAATATGAATTAGAAGAAGCAAATGGAGAAGGAAGATACTGGATTAAAGAAATAGGCTTATATATAGGAGTATGGCAGGGAATTCGAGAAAATCGTCAAGGATATTGGTTACGATGGTGGACAGGTACCCAAGAATTGCTATTATGGGGGTCAGAATTAGCAAAACAAGAACGTCAACGAGCAGAAGTAGAACGCCAAAGAGCAGAACATTTGGCTGATTTATTAAGAGAACAAGGCATTAATCCTGATAATCTCTAAATTTTTCTAGTAAATACTTAGAAAATTCAATTTTTTACCAATGAGGGGTGCGTTTAATGCTTGTTGTTAGCTTCTATTGATTATTGATGATTGACCTTATGAAACCAGTAAATTTATCGAAATTTAAGAGAAATCAACAGATTCTAAAAGATTTAATGAATAAAGCCGGTATTGACAGCTTCGAGGCATTAAGTCAACAATCTCAATTATCGGAATGGCAATTGAGTCGCTTACAACTTGGATTAATGCCAAAAATGGCGGTGGAAAACCTTGTCAAACTGGCAAATACGCTTAATATTTCGGTTGAAACTTGCTTGACCCTTTTTTATCACAATGTTACGCTTTTAAACTCCCCTTCTTCTCCTGAAGATGCTTCTCTTAAAACCGAATTGTCTCACCTTAAACAGGAATACCAAAACCTACAAAAGCAGTTAGACGAACAAAAGACCACTTTATTGCAAGAATTTCAACAATCTAGCTTAGAAATCCTTGAATCTTGGTTATTGCAATGGCCAACTGCCGCCGCCGCCGCTCAACAAAATCCCCAACTCTCTGCCGTTAAACTCTTAGCTTTAGTCAAACCCGTTGTAGAATTACTCAAACGATGGGGAGTAGAAAATATTGGCACAGTTGGCGATAAAATGCCCTATGATCCTCAATATCATCAATTATTAGGGGGAACTGCCATTCCGGGTGATTTAGTAACCGTTCGCTATGTGGGTTATCGTCAAGCTGAGAAACTGCTTTATAAAGCGAAAGTAAGTCCAATTAATGACGAATAAGAAATAATTTAAATTGTCGGCAAAATGCTGAGGAAGGCAGGCATGAAAACGAAACTCGCTATCTTAGGGGTAGGACGTTGGGGAAAGCACTACGTTCGTCATTTTTTGAATCATCCCCAAGCAGAATTGGTGGCGATTGTAGATGCCAATCCACCCTCGTTAGATGTTTTGAAACAGTCATTTCCTTTGCATGAATCGATTATTCTGGCTTGTCAATGGACAGAAATTCGTCAATTAGAAGGACTGGATGCGGTTGTGGTGGTTACTCCTGCCTCTACCCATTATTCACTCATTAAAGATGCTCTCAGCCTAGGCTATCATGTTTTATCTGAAAAACCCTTAACCCTCAATCCTAACGAATGTGTTGAGTTAACCCAATTGGCTCAACAGCGCAACCGACATTTGTTTATTGATCATACCTATTTATTCCACCCTGCTACAGAAACAGGTAAAACAGTCGTTGAATCAGGAAAATTAGGTAAATTACGCTATGGCTATGCCAGCCGTACTCATATTGCCCCGATTCGTCAGGATGTCGATGTTTTATGGGATTTAGCCATTCATGATATTGCGATTTTTAATGATTGGTTAGAGGAAAGTCCGCAACAGGTGGCGGCAAGAGGCAGAATTTGGCTACAGTCTGATGATTTTAACGCAGTATCTCCAGAAACTAAAGGACTATCTGATTTAGTCTGGGTTTCTTTATTTTATCCCAGTGGAGTTGAGGTAACGCTTCATTTGTGTTGGTTAAATCCGGATAAGCAACGCCGTTTATGTTTAGTCGGGGAAGAAGGAACATTGATTTTTGACGAAATGTCATCTGATGCGCCTTTAAGCTTACAAAAAGGATGGTTAAAATCTCATAATAACCAATTTTATCCTCAAAACTTAGATTATGAGGTTATTCCCTTAGAAAATAAAGAACCGTTGAAACAAGTCTGCGATCGCTTTTTAGAGACAATTCGGACAAATAAGCCAAATAAAGCCGCTTCTGGGCAAAAAGCTATAGAGTTAGTCAATATTTTAGATCATCTCAGCCAATCGTTAGAACAACAAGGCAGGATATTATCTGTAAATTCGATTTCGCTGGATGGAAGCAGATAAGTTATTTGCGATTGCATTACAAAATTAGATCAGAATATATTATGAATCTAGGTTTTCGGATGACAGGAAAGCATACTAACTTAAATGCGCAGTGCCATATAAATCAACTCAATTGGAGTAAAAACGAGACATTAGCTGAGTTTTCAAAGATTTACGCTTTCCTATGGTTGATTTCCCCTTGTCTTATCTTCAAGATTAACATTGGGGTTAAGCGATGACTGAGCGGAAAACCGTAATTCACGGAACTGAATCTCTCATTTACAATAAGATTAGCGAGATCACCAATCTCTAGCCTATTTTTCATTGCTTTATCGTTATTGTTTACAAATTAACTCGGTTTAAGGTAAATCGCTATGGGATTTTTTGATTCAGAAGTCGTACAACAAGAAGCCAAACAATTGTTTGAAGATTATCAGTCTTTGACGCAATTAGGAGGCGAATATGGTAAGTTTGACCGAGAAGGGAAAAGGATTTTTATAGACAAAATGGAAAGTCTAATGGAACGCTACAAAATCTTTATGAAACGCTTTGAATTATCCGACGATTTTATGGCACAAATGACAGTTCAACAGCTAAAAACGCAACTAGGACAATTTGGAATGACTCCTCAGCAGATGTTTGAGCAAATGAATACAACCCTAGAAAAAATGAAATCTGAAATTGAATAGATTTGCACTCAACCCCGTTTAGGATAAATTGACAAGCTTTTTTATTAATGTGAAGTAAGCCAATCAAAAACAAATTTTAACTTACTAACTTTCCAGAAGACAAATTAGTTTTGTACTGCCTCTTTGATACCCAAAACATCTTACTGCACTGTTTTGTATTTTTTCTTAAGTTCCACTTACGTTAAGAAACGAGACTAAATTTAGTTTTTATATGCTTTTTTAAAATGAATAGCTTAACAGGCACAAACACTTGCTTTTTTTCAAGAATAGAAAGGGTAAAAAGAAGAGTCGCTCACGATTAGGGTTTAAGCATTTAAAATCCTTCAGTCTTTTTTTAGAGTATTTTCCGATGCCCTAGGCACCCTTTTTGACAAGACAACTAACGCCTCGTCAGAAATACGGATTGCCTCTAACCTGTTAGCAGAAAACTGAGTAAATTCTACTGCGAAACCCTTAAGAAATTTGACTTACTTAACAGAATCTTTATAAAAACTTTACAGAAAAATCATAAGACACTTAGATAATTTTGAGTAAATAATGGGTATAATTTCAAGGAGAGGTTTACCCCATTACTTAATTAACTTTACAGAGGGAAAAATGTCTTATGATAAAGACTCAAATATTCATCTCTGAGCCTCATATAGTGATTCCGGAAGGCTTTTATCAAGTCTCCAAGTCTTCAAAAACCGATACCAATGCTCAATACGTTACCAGCATTCAACAAGAACAAGATCGTTATCCTCTTTTAGGACAAACTCTGTGTCAAGCTGACTTAATTTCTCAGCAACAATTGAATATTGCCCTAAGCGATCAAAAACATTATACTGATCTTAAAATTGGTGAAATTTTGGTTTTAAGAGGATGGATAAAACAAGAAACAGTCAACTTTTTTGCAGAGAAATGGTGGAAATTATTAAAAAGCCAAGAAGATCACCCCATTGATTACTATTTCCAAGAAGCCAGCTTGTTAACAGAATCACAACTACAACGGATCCTGTCGGAGCAAAAACACTTAGGCTTACGATTCGGTGAAGTGGCTGTTCTCAATGGTTATATTAAGCCTAAAACGGTTGATTATTTCATTACACACCTACCGAATTCTCTAAACTCGATTAATCATCATTTTACCCCCAAATCCTGTATTTCTGACGAGGAAAAAGATATTCCTTGGATTAACTAAAGCAATCGGCACATCATCTCCGTAAAAGACGGCAAAATTCAAGAAGCAACCGTGAAACGTCAAAAAAATATGTGGAATCAAGGGAGGCGATCGCTTCTTGTGGCTGCAATAAGTGGTTTACTCATTTTGGGGCTATCGGTTTTAGTGCGTCAGTCCGTCCTTGCAGAATCTTGCCATTACCATGAAAGTATGTATGAAGGTCTCAATTTAACGACCTTATCCCAAGAATTAACGAAAACAGGATTAGTCGGAGAGATCCATGGTGCGGTTTCTTCCTCTCAGATGTATGTCCTATCCGTACGAGAACCCAATAATTTCTTTAATTTTCAGCATTTTTCCCTGATTGCGGTGAATGAAGCGATCCAAAAGCAACTTTCTGCGGCGAAACGTCATGATCAAGTTTGTATTCAAGGTCAATTAATCAATAATATCAGTCCTCAACCGCATATTTTAGTTAAATCTATGAAAATTTTAGAGCATTGGTCAGGTTTAGATTCATTTCCGACCTATTATTGGCAAAAAGACATTCCCGACGGCTTAAAACAACAAAACCAACTAGTCGGGAAAGTCCACACCGTGCAGGATCACGGCCGAATCTTAGTTGTAGAATATGAAGATGCGATTTTGCCGATTTTTGTGCCAACGCCCCAACTCACCGAGTCCTTATATCGGGGCGATATTGTGCGCATCCACTACCAATTACAGACAAATCCCCAAGAACCGACCCATTTACAGTTTAATTTTACAGTAGAAAAGCCTCTTGAAGTTCTAACGGCGATCGCAGATTGGCAAGGAAAAAACCAAACCTTACTAGGAAAATTGGTTAAATTTCCCCAAAGTCCTCAATTAAAGTTTGATGTCTATGGCATTGAAGTAATGACGCAGGGAATTCCCCATTATTTTACCTTAGTTAACTTTGAAGATTTTGCTGAATTTGAAAACATTAGAGAAAAATTAGCCAAAATTTGGAACGCTCATCCCGATACTATCCAAAGGGGTCGTAATTTTCTCATCAATCCCAATATTACCATAGAAGCTCAAGGAAAATTGAATATAGCTTCACCCAACCAAGCAAATCCGCAAATATTACTAGAAAATTCTGAAAAAATTCGTCAAATCCTCTAAAATAGTTTCAAATAAAATAAATTGCCAGTTTGGGATGTTATAAAGTTAACCTTATTTCTTTTGAGCAACGTTACAAAACATTGAGGAAATCCCCGTTCTTGCCTCAAGAGATTCGCCTCCATCGTAAACTTATCTTAATATCTTTATTCTATGTGTTAAATCAATATTCCTCTTATGTTTCCTATTCATCGTCCCCGTCGTTTGCGTCAACAGCCACAATTGCGCCGTATGGTGCGAGAAACCATCCTTACTGCCGATGATCTTATTTATCCTCTTTTTGCCGTTCCGGGAGAAAGCGTTGCCAAAGAAGTCATTTCGATGCCGGGGGTGTATCAACTTTCTGTGGATAAAATTGTTGAAGAAGCCAAAGAAGTCTATGATTTAGGCATTCCGGCCATTATTCTCTTTGGGATTCCGACGGATAAAGACACCGATGCAACGGGTGCATGGCATGATTGTGGCATTGTCCAAAAAGCGGCAACAGCCATTAAAGAAGCGATACCCGATTTAATCGTGATTGCTGACACATGCTTGTGTGAATATACATCTCATGGTCATTGTGGTTATCTAGAAGTAGGAGACTTAACAGGACAGGTACTAAACGACCCAACCTTGGAATTATTAAAGAAAACAGCAGTTTCTCAGGCAAAAGCAGGATCTGACATTATTGCTCCCTCCGGTATGATGGACGGATTTGTGCAAACCATTCGTCAAGGATTAGATGAGGCAGGTTTTGAAAATATCCCCATTCTTTCCTACGCGGCTAAATACGCCTCTGCTTATTATGGACCCTTTCGGGATGCGGCCGAATCTTCCCCCCAATTTGGCGATCGCCGTACCTACCAAATGGATCCCGCAAATGGGCGAGAAGCCTTAAAAGAGGTTGAATTAGACATAGTAGAAGGAGCAGATATGTTAATGGTCAAACCTGCGCTGTCTTACATGGATATTATTTGGCGGGTGAAGGAAATCACGAATCTACCCGTCGCCGCCTACAATGTGTCAGGGGAATATTCCATGGTTAAAGCCGCCGCTTTAAATGGCTGGATTGACGAGAAAAAAGTAACCTTAGAGACATTAATCAGCTTTAAACGGGCAGGAGCAGACTTAATTTTAACCTATCATGCCAAAGACGCCGTCAGATGGCTCAATGAGGGTTAATGCCCTTCAAGCAAAACAGTCAATATTTACGCTATGTTTAGTTTAGTTTAGGCAAAAACTCATCTGTCGCAATTATTAGCACGAGTCGAAAGCGGAGAAGAAATTGTTATTGCCAATCGAGGAAAACTCGTCGCGTTGCTAAGTCCTTACCGAAAATCTCAACTTCAAGAGCGAATTCCAAGACGTTTAGGGGGACACTTTACCGTTCCCCACGACTTTATCGAATCTGACGGAGCTTTGACTCGCTTATTTGATTGACTCATGATCAGGCATTTTCTGCCTATCGTGTCCAGACATTCTGATGAGATTTCAGCCCTTAGCACTCCTCATCAAAAATATTTATACTGGAAAATGGATTCATAAAACTTAACATTCATTATTTCAGCTATGCAGTCAACCTTTGCATTTACGGACTTATTCTCAATTCCCGACAGCTTAGGGAAAGCCACCTATACGGGTTTGCAAGAAATTAAAGGAACCCTTAGCATCACTCACAAAACCCTCAGTAATCAAATTAGCACGCTTCTTGCACCTCCTACCGACGAAAAAACGCCTTCCCTTTCTCCTGACATCTTACTTGCCATCAGACAGCGACAAGTGCAATTACAGGAACTCGATTGGCAAGATGCAAAAGAGGAGATTTACCCAGAAAGCCTGTTGTATGAAACGTATTGGCATGAATATCTGCCGACTTATCCCAAAATTTGGCTAGATTTAGTAAAAATTCAGAATCGAGTTAATCAACGCATCTATCACCAATTCGATGAAAACATTGAATTAACACCTTATCCCGCCTATTATCGGCAAAACTTCCACTATCAAACTAACGGCTACCTCAGTGACGAATCGGCAGAACTTTACGACTTACAGGTAGATTTGCTGTTTAATGGAACAACCGATGCCATGAGACGGCGGATTCTGAAACCCTTAAAACAAGGTATTAAGGCTTTTAAGGAGCCATTTCCTCGAATTTTAGATGTTGCCTGTGGGACAGGTCGAACGCTCAGTATGATTCAGTCCATGCTACCGAAAGCGGCTCTTTTTGGCGTAGATTTATCTCCAACCTATCTTCGCAAAGCCAATCAATTCTTATCAAAAACGACTGCAACCTTACCCCAACTCATTCAAAGTAATGCCGAAAAACTGCCCTATTTAGACCATTATTTTGAAGGAGTAGTGAGCGTTTTCCTCTTCCATGAATTGCCGCCAAAAGCGCGCCAAAATGTCATTAATGAATGTTTTCGCGTCACAAAAGAAGGGGGCGTGTTCATTATTTGTGATTCTATGCAAATGATTGACTCTCCCGAATTTGCGCCCTTGATGGAGCATTTTCATCAAATCTTTCACGAGCCGTATTACCGTCATTACATCCAAGATAATTTGGGTAAACGCTTAGAAACTGCTGGGTTTGAACAGATTGACGTAAAAAATCACCATGTCAGCAAATATTGGATAGCTCGTAAACCTTGTTAAAAGAATTGGCCTATTAATTTAAGTTTGAATCGGGGATTAATGTCAAACCTAATCTCCGATTTTTAGCGTAATATTAATTCACTCGATGGGCGATCGCCTTGACCGTCCCTTTGATGAGATCAGGTGTATGAATATTGGGCACAATATCAATCCCTAAAGCCGATTTTATTTTATAAGCTGGATAAACCGTCAGAAGCAGAAAAGAGCATAGGAGAAATCCTTTAAAACAAGACGTTTTCATAACTTTTACCTCCTTTCTTGTCTCCCTTGATGATGGCAAAAAGAGATGACAATTGCGTGTCATTGGCGTGAAATATAAATGAGGATAATCATGAGTTAAAAATTTATCGAAGAATTTCAAAAAACAACAATTCAAGAACCCTCCTATTGTTTCACAGATTCTCCTAAAAGCCATTTTTCTATTCCTAAGGGTGGCTGTACTTTTTGTAAATAGTCTTGTAAAGTTTTTCCCTCTAATACTTCTTTTTCTAAAAGAATTTGGGCCATCTTTTCTAATAGGGTTTGATTTTGACGTAAAACCTGTAAACACATATCGTAAGCTTCATTTATTAATTGTTTAACTTCCATATCAATACTTTCCGCTATTTTAGGACTGACAACACGACGAGGATTCACCATAGAATCCATAAACGGTTGTTGTTGCTTTTCGTAAGCAATTGGCCCCAAGGTTTGACTCATGCCGTATAAGGTAATAAATCGTTCCGCTAAATCAGTGGCTTTTTGAATATCATCACTTGCCCCCGTCGACACTTTATGAAAAATCAGGGTTTCTGCCGCTCTCCCCCCTAAAAGGGTAGCAATTCTGCCACGAATTTCGTCTTCTAGCATTAGAAAACGGTCTTCTTCGGGTAACTGTAAGGTATAACCCAATGCTCCTATTCCTCGCGGTACAATTGAAATTTTTTCTACTGTTCCTGCACCGGGCATTAATGCTCCAATTAAGGCATGACCGACTTCATGATGGGCTACTGTTTTTTTCTCAATTTCATTCAAAACTCTTGATTTTTTTGCTAATCCTGTTAATAGTCGTTCAATTGCCTGATTAAAATCTTCCATCCTCACCGCTTCTCGATTTTGTCTTGCGGCTAATAAGGCGGCTTCATTGATCAGATTGGCTAAGTCTGCCCCTGCAAAACCGGGAGTTCGGGCGGCTAACCAACTTAAATCTACATCTTCAGCTAATTTGACGTTTCGGGCGTGAACATTGAGAATCGCTTCTCGTCCGAGTTTATCGGGGCGATCAACGACAATTTGACGATCAAAACGGCCAGGGCGCAATAAGGCTGGATCTAAAACTTCGGGGCGATTGGTTGCCGCTAAGAGAATAATGCCGTTGTTGGGGGTAAATCCGTCCATTTCAGACAATAATTGATTGAGGGTTTGTTCTCGCTCGTCGTTGCCCCCGAAAAGACTATTGGCATTTCCCCTTGTTTTGCCTAACGCATCTAATTCATCAATAAAGATAATACAGGGAGCTTGTTGTTTCGCTTGCTCAAATAAATCCCTCACTCTTGATGCCCCGACACCGACGAATAATTCAATAAATTCTGAACCTGAAATACTGAGAAAGGGAACAGACGCTTCACCGGCGATCGCTCTAGCTAACAGGGTTTTGCCCGTTCCGGGCGGGCCGACTAAAAGGATACCTTTGGGGATTTTTGCTCCTAAGCTTGTATATTTTTCTGTATTTTTAAACAAATCTACAATTTCCTTCAATTCTAGTTTTGCCTCATCTACTCCTGCCACGTCGCTAAAGCGCACACCTGTGGTTCCTTCTGCATAGATTCGGGCTTTACTTTTGCCGACTGCCCAAGAAGAGCGGGTTTCCCCTTGAGAACGATTCAAAAACCAAAGCCAAATCCCCACAAAAATTAAAGGGGGAATTAGCCAACTCAATAAGGTGGCGATCCAAGCTGTTCCACTGGGAGGTAAAGCAGAAAATTCGATATTATGAGATTTTAAACGGTTTAATAATTCGTTATCAGGAACGGGTAGGGTTACCCAAATGGCTTCAGGATGATCTAGATTGAGATCAGGTTTGAGGCGATATTGTAGCTGATCTTGCCCAATTTTTACGCTGGCTACTTGATTAGCTTCTACTTGGTTAATAAATTGACTGTAGGGAATCAGGGTTTGTTCTACCCCTTGGGAGAAGAAGAAATTAAGAATGATTAACCACAGAAAAAGGATAATGAGGGTACGTCTCCAAGAGGGAGAGGAGGAGGGAGAAGACGGGGAATTGTTCATATCGAGATTGAGGAGTTGGGAATCAAGAAATTTAACGATCGACGGCTAACAGACGACAGACTTCCTCATCTGAGGTTTGGCCGAAATCTTCGTACCATAAACTAATCGAGTTCAAGGGTTCAGGTTGGATTAAACAAACTACTTCGTCGACCTCCCCTGATAGGGATTGATAAAGGGAGGGAGAAACCACCGGGACAGCAACCACAATTTTCTCGGGTTTTTGCTGTTTTATTGCTAAAATAGCGGCTTTGATCGTGGATCCAGTAGCAATACCATCATCTACTAAAATAATTGTGCGATCGCTTAACAGAGGAAAGGGTTTTTGGCCTCGGTAGCACAAATTTCGCCGTTCAAGTTCTTGTTTTTCCTGTTCGACGACTTTATCAAAGGTTTCTTGAGAAATATTGAGCCAATCTACTAATTCTTGGTTAATCACTTGAATTCCTGAAACGGCAATTGCTCCCATGGCTAATTCAGGTCGATGGGGCATCCCCAATTTACGAACCAGATACACATCAAGCGGAAGATGTAATCCTATCGCAATTTCAAAGGCTACGGGAACGCCTCCTCTCGGCAACGCTAACACCAATCCGTGAGGATGATCTTGATACTTCAGCAGTTGTTGCGTTAATTTTCGACCTGCCTCTATACGATCAACAAGGATATCGGTCATAAGCTTGTCCTCATGATGGGTCACAATGACCTTTCTGCTTTTAGGGTAACAAGCTTTTTGGGACTAGACTTCTTAACAATGATGAATTTTTATGACCGATTGCCTTATCTCCTTAATGGCTCTCGAAAAAGAGATTTTGAGCAAAAAATTGGGCTAATTCAGTTGAAATTTTATTCACAATTGACTGAGGGTAAGGTCACCGTAAAGCGGGTTCCTTTGCCGATCTGACTTGATACCTCGATCGCTCCGTCACAAGCCTCGACTAACGATTTGACAAGAGTTAACCCTAAACCTGCTCCCATGATTTCGTCATTGATAGTATTGCGCCCTCGATAAAACATTTGATAAATTTTGGATAAATCGCTTTGTTCAATCCCGATGCCTGTGTCGCTAATGACTAACTTGACTCTTTCGTTATTTAAGCTGGCTTCTACGTAAATTCTACCTTGATCGCCCGTAAATTTGAGGCTATTACTGAGTAAATGACGCAGAATTTGACTCAACCACTTACGATGGCAGGTCACTGGGGGTAAACCCGTTGCCAGGGTATAACCCAAGGAAATTCCCTTTTCTGCCGCAATCGGTTGATATGTGCTAACAATGGGGGGAATAACGTCTTCAATTTTCACGGCACTTTCTGACGGGGAGATGGGTTGATTGCTTTGAATGAGTTCTTGAACACTGGAGAGTAGGGCATTTTGGCGATCGCATTCCCGTTGAATCATCTCCAAATAACGACCCCGTTGTTCCCGTTTGTGTTGCATCGACTCCAATAAACGTAAAGCTGTTTTAAGATTTGTTAAAGGAACACTCAATTCTCGCGCTAATCCTTGCACAAATGCCTCATTAAAGCCAATCATAGGAGAAATTTGGGACGAAGTAGCCGCTAAGTCTTCATCCGGCATGGCATTCGTCCATAAATGTTCTGTTTGATCGATCTGTCGTCGCAGTAACTCGGCCATTAAGTCGCCATCGGGAGACAAAGGCAAGGGGTAAGGAGCGACTTCATCACTTAACAAGGCATCAGGGATATGATCCGTAATGGTAATATCTTCTTTAATTCCCTGAATGACAGTGGCAATTAAGGCAGGATTAAAGCTATATAACAACTTCAGTCCTGGACTTTGCGCTTTTTGCTCCTTTTCTACCGTCGTAGATGAAGTTTTTACGGCTAAAAGTAAGCTACAAAAATGAGGAGAGACAATAATCAGAAAATATTCTCGCTTGAGTTGGGAACTCGCTTCTAGAGTGACGGGAAACCACGGAGGATCAAGGGTTAAGGGGGTTTGTTCCGTTTGACCACTGCTTTTGCTCACTTGGCATAGATATACGGCATCAGCCAGTCCTTGGTCATGATAAGCTTCAATTTCGCTCAACCATTGGGGATTAGACGGCAATTTAACCCAGAGTGTCGCTCTTATGGGTTTTTCTCGCAAAAAGTCTATTGAAGTTCTGATCAGTCCTTGAAAGGTCTTAATCCGAATCGTCAACGCCTTCGGGGCAGCGTCGTGGTGCTGAGTCAGTTGATAGAGAGAACGTTCTGAAGCCAAGGGATGATTCATCCATCTTAAAGTTTAATGGCTTGGTTTCTCAAGCTTACCATAAACGCTTATTTATTGAATGGTCTGCCCACCGTCAGTTACTCTCCAGTTTAAAACAGGATAGCGAGAAAACAGTTTGGTTAACCCATTGATTTTATCATTTTTATTTAGGGGCTAATTTCATCCCTAGGATAGATGAAGTTTTAATACAACTTGAGCCTTACCTGCCGAGAGAATAAGTTAGTATCTAAGATATGATGATTTTCTAATCTCTCATCGGGTTAATCTATGAATTCTTCTGATACCCCGATTCTTAGCTATTATAACGATCTAATCCCAGATGAGAGCATTGAACAGCGATTATCTCAGATTGTAGCAGAGAATCAATGTTTGCAACAAAAACTCCATCAAAATCAACACCTCATCTTAGCTCTACAAGAGCAATATCAACAACTGCCCTTACCCAGTTATACATGGCATTATGATGGGGAGCATTTCAGGCTTGAAAACTATAACGAATCGGCACAAGCCGAGATCAATTGGCATCATTGCCTAAAAATGGGTCAAACATTAGGGCAAACTTATCCTGCTAATTTTAATATTGAAGCGAATATCTGGCAATGTTGGCGAGAAAAAAAATCCCGAAAGGTTCAAGAATGCTACGATCATCCTATTAATCAGAAACCGCAATATTTTTTAATTAATTATATTTTTATTTCCCCCCAACGCATTTTAATTCAAATTCAAGATGTTACAGCATCTTATGAGCAACAAACTCATTTAAAAAACCAAAAAACTTTTCTAGAAAATATTTTACAACAGGTAGCGGATGGTATTCTCATTCTTAGTCGTCAAGGCAAAATCTATTTTGTGAATAAGGCTGCTGCTACACTGTTTGGTCGTTCTGCCGAAGATTTACAGGACTACGATTTTGGTTATCCCATTAGTAATGGGATTACAGAAGTTCGATTACACCGTCCTGATGGCACATTTATTATAGCACAAATGCGAGTTTCGGAAATTAACTGGGAGCAAACAACTGCCTATTTAGCTTCTTTGCGAGATATAACAACAGAACAAAAAATACAAGCAAATTTAGCTGAAAGCGAATCTCGATTTCGCCTAATGGCCGACCATGCACCTATGTTAATTTGGGTAACCAATCAACAAGGAAAGCTGACTTTTGTTAATCAAGGTTGGGCAAAAATAAACGGGACAATTTCCCCAAAAATTATCGGCTCAAAATGGCTTAAAAATATACATCCCGATGATTATCACAACTATTTGAAGACTTATAAAGAAGCGATCGCCGAAAAAGCAGAATTTCAGTTACAATTTCGCTTCAAACACCCTCACAAAGGCTATCAGTGGTTATTTAACCGAGGTGTTCCCCGTCTTACGCCAGAAGGAGAATTTTTAGGCTTTATTGGCTCTTGCGTGGATATCAGTGAACATAAACAACTAGAAGATGAATTACTAAAAGTTACCCAAGCAGTGGAAAGTTCTGGGGAAGCAGTGGGAATTTTAAATATTCATGGGCAGTCTATGTATCACAATCCCGCATTTATTTGTCTTTTTGGTTATTCGACTCAAGAAATAAATCAAATGGGGGGTTTAGCGTCTTTATTTCGAGGGCAAGATGTTCAGCGATTTAATCAGATGTTAACCACCATCAAAAGTCATCAGCAATCTCAGCAGGGAGAATTGAGTTTAAATTTAGGAAAACGTCAGCAAAAACAAATTTCGCTCCAAATTGATGTCATTCTGAGTCAAGAAATTCACTGTATGGGGTTTGTGATCACTGCTACCGATATCAGTAAACGTATTAAAGTAGAAAGAGAACTTAAGCAAACCAATCATCAGTTAAAAGCGACTATTCGAGAGTTAGAGCAAAAGAATCAAGAAATTGCCCAATTAAATACAATTGTAAAATTATTACAGGCTTGTTTATCAATAGAAGAAGCCTATCAGGTATTGAAACAGCAAATTCCCCGATTATTTGAGCATTTATCAGGAAATTTATACCTCATGATCGAAAATAGCCAAATTTTAGAAAATTTGATTTGCTGGGGCAAAGATAGGAGTGATAAAAATATTCTAGGTTTTCAAGATTGTTGGTCATTAAGATGCGGTTATCTACACTGGAATCTTGATCCTAATACCTTACCCTGTCAGCATCAAAATGGCATGGATTTGAGCCATTTAGAAACCCTCTGTCTGCCGCTCAACGGACAAGGAGAATGTTTTGGCTTGCTCTCTCTCCATCGAGAACGCACTAAAAAACCCTATTTTACCGAAAATCAACGGCAATTTTCCTTAATTGCTGCCGAAAATATCGCCATGACCTTCGCGAATCTTAAATTACGAGAAAAATTGAAACAGGAAGCCATTCGCGATCCCTTAACCCATCTATATAATCGTCGTTATTTAGAAATGTCATTAAGTCAAGAATTGTCTCGTTCCCAACGCACTCGCAAACCCGTTTCTGTAATTATGATTGATATTGATCATTTTAAGCAAATTAATGACAGCTTTGGTCATGCGGCCGGCGATTTAGTTCTTCGCAAATTGGGAGAATTTCTGCAACAAAATATCAGAAAATCCGATATAGCTTGTCGTTTTGGCGGTGAAGAATTAACCGTCGTTTTGCCGGAAGCGAACCTCGAACAGGCGGCTGATCGCGCCGAACAGCTAAGATTAGGAATTAAGCACCTTGCCCTTCGCTTTCATCAGCACAACTTAGGAGAAATTACTGCCTCCTTTGGGGTGGCTAGTTTTCCTGATTATGGCAAAACAGAACAAGATATGCTTCATATTGCTGATTTAGCATTGTATTGTGCTAAAAAAGAAGGCAGAGATCGAGTAGTCACCGCCAATCGGATGTTTTCCGAGCGACCGATTTCAGAAATATAATTAATGTGTTCCTCGTTTTTTGTTATTTTGTCTCACCCGACATTTTTCGCTTCAACTGACGTTAGTTGTTAAAAAAAAACAAAACTCTAGAGCATAAATAAAATTGACAGGCATAATTTAAGCGAGATAAACGACGGTCAGAAAGACAGACAACTGTTTAATTGGCAAATCAGCTTATCCCCGTCAGGATGCTCTTTATCCAAAATCAAAACTGAAAATTAACCATGCGTGACGTTTATATTGTTTCCGCTATTCGCACCCCATTAGGGCGATTTGGAGGAGGTTTATCCGGCCTATCTGCCGCAGACTTAGGCGCACACGCGATGAAAGCCGCTTTAGCCCAAGCTGGCCTTTCAGGAGAATCCCTAGACTTGTACATTATGGGCAATGTCCTCCGAGGCGGATTAGGACAATTAGTACCGAAACAAGCGGCTTTAAAAGCAGGAATTCCAGAAACAGTAGGTGGTTACGCTGTGGATATGGTCTGTTCTTCTGCCATGCTTAGTATTGTTAACGCTACCTTAGCTATTCGTGCTGAAGAAGCGGATCTCGTCTTAGCAGGCGGCACAGAATCCATGTCTCAAACGGGGTTTTTCCTCTCCCATCGCGCTCGTTGGGGTTATAAATTATTAATGGGTGCGCCCGAACCCTTGACGGATTTATTGATTGAGGATGGTTTAAAGGATGCTACCACAGGGGAAGGCATGGGAGATCAAACCGAACGTCTGGCTACCGAACATGGCTTTACGCGTCAGGCATTGGATGAGGTGGCTTGCCACTCGCAACAACGCGCGGCTTCTGCTACAGAAAAAGGACTGTTTAAGCATGAAATTGCGCCTATTGAGATTACAAGCCGTAAAGGAACACAAGTTATTGATACAGATGAGGGAATTCGAGGCGATACTACCTTAGAAAGTCTGGGGAAATTGCGTCCCGCCTTCAGTCAAGAGGGGGTACTAACGGCAGGAAATAGTAGTCAAATTTCGGACGGTTCAGCCGTTTTAATTCTTGCAAGTCAGGAAGCTGTTGATCGCTATGGCTTATCTCCGATGGCAAAGATTCTTGGTGGATCTTGGGCAGGAGGACAAACTTGGCGATTTCCAGAAGTCCCTATCTATGCGGCGAAAAAGTTACTGACAAAATTAAATAAAGAAATCGCTGATTTTGACTTATTTGAGAATAATGAGGCATTTGCCATCAGTAACCTCTTATTCAATAAACTGTTGGGCGTAGAAGCAGATGTTCTCAATATTAACGGCGGAGCGATCGCACTGGGTCATCCTATTGGTGCATCAGGGGCAAGAATCGTCGTAACTTTGTTAAATGCTCTCAAACAACAGAATAAAACCCTAGGAATGGCCACTTTATGCCATGGAACGGGAGGCGGAACGGCGTTAGCGATTGAAAGAGTGTAGTTTCGCATCAAGAGTGCCTATACTTGCGCTCTAACCCAGTACAATTCATTGTTTATCAGGAGTGAAAAAATGGTTTCTTTAGGACTAGAAGATAAAGTTATTGTCGTAACGGGCGGTAATCGAGGAATTGGCGCATCAGTTGTCAATTTTTTGAGTGAATTAGGCGCAAAAGTTGCCTTTACAGATATTCAAGTTGATAATACCTCCGAAGAGATTCTAGGTGTTCAAGCGGATGTTACGAGTTTAGACTCGATGGAAGCGGCGGCCAAAGAAATTACCGAAAAATTGGGAACGGTTTATGGGGTTGTTGCTAATGCGGGCATTACGCGGGATAACTTTTTTGCTAAATTAACGCCGCAAGATTGGGATTTGGTCTTGAATGTCAACCTTAAAGGAGTTGCCTATAGTATTAAGCCTTTTATTGAAGGAATGTACGAACAGCAAGCAGGTTCAGTGGTAGCGATTAGTTCCATTTCTGGAGAACGGGGAAACTTAGGACAAACCAACTATTCTGCTACCAAGGCAGGAGTGATTGGGATGATGAAATCTTTAGCGCGGGAAGGGGCGCGTTATAATGTGCGTGCCAATGCGGTTGCGCCGGGGTTTATTGACACCGAAATGACGTTAGCAATTCCTGAAAAAGTACGAGACAAAATTACGGCAGAAATTCCCTTTCGTCGCTTTGGTAAGCCAGAAGAAATTGCTTGGGCTGTGGCGTTTTTATTGTCTCCCGTGGCGAGTAGTTATGTTACAGGGGAAGTTTTACGGGTGAACGGCGCCCATCATACCTGAGAGCAGGATTAGGCAAATTTAAGGGTTTTTAGGATAAATTCAGAGACGGAGTCAGATTTATCCTACTTAATAGATAATGGAACCAAAAACGCTTAAAATTAATCTTCATACCCCTTGCTGATTTCTATTAACTAATCACTGGTTTGAGTGGGCATCAGTTGCAAAACACCAATCGCTAACCCTTTCATATCCAAGGCTTCTGCTTCAAAAACCGCTAACATATCCGCTAATCTGGGATTTCCGCGAGAATTCCCCGTTACACCCATGGCAATAATTAAGGCACAAAATCCTTTTGTCGCTTGACAACGGTGATCCCATTTGCGGCGTGCTTCAATATGCTTGGGATCTTCCTTCATAAATTCGCCAAAAATAAATAAATCGCCTTTTTCGACCTGTAAAATGCCTAAATCATAGTCAATTTCTGATAAGGGATCTTGACCTGGATTGAAGCAAATTCCTTTAACCCCTCCGGCAGAGATTAGGGTATCAATCAGTTTTTTTGCCTTGGGACGGGAGGTTTGTACCAAAATAACGGGCATTCCTTCGTTTAGGCTCGTCTTCTTACTGTTATTCGGTTGCTCTGCTAAAACGCCTAAAGATTGATAATAGGTTTTGCGACTTTTTTGTAAATCCTGCATCACCTCCCATGGCATCATCCCTAAGCTTAAAAAAGCGTTCTCTGGAATCAAATCATCGCGAATCGGCAGTTTAAGACGCTCAAAATCCGTCAGGGAACTGTCTTCTGCCATATCCATCATATCCAATAAGCGGCTTGCCAGATCAGGTAAGGTGGAAACATCTACTTTTAAGGTGGGACTGGTATGAAAATCGGGAAAATGTCGAAGATGATAGCTTTCTGCGATCTCATCAACGGGATCTTCGCCTAAAGCCTCTTGGTGATCTTCCACAAACTTTAAGAACCCATCTAAGGCATAGCAGAGGGTTTTTCCTTCTTCTTCGTCAATAAAGGGGCGAATTCCTTCATAAGGATGAATACTACCAAATACAATTTGAACTTCTTCTTCCGATAACTCCCTCAGGCTTTCTAACTCATCTTCTAATCCGTCTGGGGCTTCATAGTTTAAAAACCAACAATCTTGGCTCAAAAACGCCTGTTCAAGGTCTTCTGTAACTTTTTGGGCTAAGGCGGCTGTCCGAAACTGTTCTAGAGACTCCAACGACCGATAAAAAATAATCCCATATTCTTGATCCATCATGCCCATCACACAAGCATAAAGGGTGTTGACTCCTTTGTGATTGAGACAAATCGCAATGATGTCATAATCGGCTAACTCATCCCAAGGGGCAAGATTCCAAAGATGAGTCGCCAATTTGTTCAATAATGGCGCACAGACTGAAGGAAGGGCAGGGGGACGGGATTGATTAACAGCTTGAAAACTGCGGAATAACTCGTCTATAATCGGCAATTCTGGTACATAATCAATGGCAATTTCTAAATTTTGCAACGCCCCTCGCAAAAAAAACTGGATTTCTCGATTTCGCACGACAATCTTCTGAGGACGACCCGGTTGCCCCGGACTGTGAGGGGTTTCCATCGCCCGAATAAGGGTGCGCACAACGGCTTCCATGCCCGTTTCTGGGGAAACAATATCCATTGAGCGGACTAACCCTTCTGAACCATCCACCCAAATAATACATTCTCCCTCGTGAGTGTCGGTTTCTTCCCCTGAATACTGGGTATGGGCAATGGGACGACGATCTCCTTCCCAAACACTGGGAATTTGAGGCAGTTGTTGAAGTCGGCGTTGCGTCGTCGGAGGAAGATGGGTCATATATATTAAAGGCTCTAATCTAATTGCTGGACATCAAGCTGAGTGTCTCAAACCACCGCTACTGAGGTTTAAAGATAACACATCCGATGGAAATGCTATTTTATTCTAATTGTATCCCCTTTCTTTTCAAAAGATAGGGGTTGAACCCTTCTCCTTGAATAAGAACTAAAATACTGCTCAATAATCTAGATATGGCGTTAAATTTTTCACCTAGCCCCCATATCTGTGGTATAACCTAAAGTGGAAAGCTTAAAAAGTGACCTATGCAACCCACCCTTTCGACCTCTTTACTGACGCCCTATAGCAACCCTTCCTCAAGCTCTACCGTCATGCTCGAAGGAAGTCACCCCTACTCGGTTATGCAACACCATAAAATTGAAGTCATTCGGCGCGATGGCTCAAAAACAGGCTTGAACATTAGTAAAATTAGGGATGTGGTCAGTTGGGCATGCCAAGGGTATCAGGTGAATGGAATCGCCTTAGAAGCAGGGCTAACCACCCGCTTGCGCGACGGAATCACCACCCGAGAGATTCAGGACAACTTAATTAACTGTGCATTAGAAATGTGTAGCTTAGAAGAACCCGACTGGCGTTATGTTTCAGGAAGACTTCATATCTGGAGCTTATGGAAAGACACACTCGTTTCACGGGGATACCAGTACGGAAACTACAGTGAAATGGTACAGCAGAAAATCGAGTGCTTGCAGTATGACGAACGCCTACTAGCCTACAATAAGGCGGAACTCACAGAAGCCGGAACTTGGATTAACCCTGACTGGGATACCGATTACGACTATGCAGGGGCTGTGTTACTCACCAGTCGTTACCTACTCAAAGATGAATTACCTCAAGAAGCTTTTTTAACCTGCGCCTTGTTGCTGGCGTTACCCGAAGAACCCGAAAATCGTCTCAAAGTGGCCAGAAAATTCTACAATGCGATCGCCCAACGTCAGATATCCCTTGCCACCCCCATCCTAGCCAACTTAAGAGTCCCCAACGGCTCTTTAACCTCCTGCTTTATCGTGGCGATGGATGACAATTTAGAGAGCATTTTTAGGGAAATCAGCAACACCGCACGGATTTCTAAGAATGGGGGTGGCGTTGGCGTCAATGTCAGTCGCATTCGCGCAACCGGTAGCTGGGTGATGCAAAAAACCAACGCCTCCGGTGGGGTGATTCCTTGGATTAAGTTGCTCAATGACACTGCGATCGCCGTCAATCAAGGGGGCAAAAGAGCGGGGGCTGTCACTATTGGCTTAGATATTTGGCACTTGGATGTCCCCGAATTCTTAGAAATGCAAACAGAAAACGGCGACCAACGACGTAAAGCTTATGATATTTTTCCTCAACTGATTCTAACCGATGAATTCATGCGTAGGGTGCAGAATAAAGAGATGTGGACACTAGTGGATCCCTACGAAGTGCAACAAAAACTAGGCATCGATCTCGCTTCTTTATGGGGGACTAAGTTTGAAGAAGCTTATCAACAAATTGAAACAGAAATTGGTCAAAAAATCACCCTTTACCAGCAAATAAACGCCCGTGACCTATTCAAGACGATTATGCGGGCGCAGGTTGAAACAGGGATGCCCTATCTCGCGTTTAAAGACACCATCAACCGAGCCAATCCCAATCAACATGATGGGTATATCCCCCAAGTCAATTTATGCACGGAGAGCTTCAGTAATGTTACACCCAATACCTACGCCCATTGCTGTAATCTCGTTTCCCTGAATTTAGCGAACTTAGACCGCTCAGAAATCCCAGAAGTTGCGCAAATTGCCGTCAGAATTCTCGATAATACGATTGCCATCACTCATCCCCCTTTTGAGGATGCCCAAGCCCATAACAACCGTTATCGTACGATTGGGGTGGGTGTCATGGGACTTGCTGATTATCTTGCCCTGCGCCGGCTAAATTATGCTGACTTAGCCGCCATTAACATCCTATTTGAAGACATCGGTTACTGGTGTACCCACACCTCAATGGAACTCGCCAAGGAAAGAGGGGCGTATCCTGCCTTTACCGGCAGTGAGTGGAGTAAAGGCAACTTAATTGGTTCAAAACCCGTGCAGTGGTATGAACAGTTTGCTTATGAGGTAGAGCGTTGGCAAAAGCTCTCAGAGGATATTCAGCATTACGGCATTCGCAACTCTCATATTACGGCGATCGCCCCCAATACCTCCTCATCCTTAGTACAGGGTTGTACTGCCAGTATTCTACCCACTTATAGCCGCTTCTTCTATGATAAATGGGCAAAAGGGACTGTCCCCATTGCACCGCCCTTTGTACAGGACAGCTACTGGTTTTATCGGGAGAATAAGAACATGGATCAAAATACGGTAGTTGACGCGGTCGCGGCAATGCAAAACTGGATTGATACAGGGATTTCAATGGAATTGCTCTTCAATTTAAATGAAGGCGTTTACTTCCCCGATGAACCGGAAAGATGCCTAAATGCAAAGGATATCTTTGAAACCTTGATGTTATCGTGGCGCGAAGGGTGTAAGGCGATTTATTATATTCGTACTGTGCAAAAGGATAACTTTAAAGAGAGTAGCGGCTGTACGGCTTGCGCTAATTAGGGCAGTTATATCGCTTCCTTAAATCTTGTTGAGGGTTATATTGTCCTTTTTATAGCTAGAAAAACTCTATGGTTGAACATCAGAAAAGAATTAGAAATAGTTTTAATAACAGTCCTAGTTTAAAATCTTACTTTCTGACAATATTTAATCAATGCTATTAAGCGGCTAGAGAGTTAGCGGAAGATGAGGCGGGATTAGTAATAGATACTTTTCCTAAAGATTGTCCTTTCACGATTCTACAGAAAGTATTAAATGCTGACTATCTCCCCGATTAAGTCAATTTTCTGTTCTTTGTACTACAGTCTTAAAAAGAAGCTTAAGTCAATCCAAAAAGTAAGAAGAGAAGGGTGGAGGATTCAAGCAAAAACACCGTCATTTTTTCATTAATTTTGTCTCAAAGGGATGGTTTCAGCCAATAATGCAATGCGCTAGAATAATTACTGAAAGCTGAAGCTTCCCAAACACTATTAAGCTATAAACTCTCATAAAATGTCCTCACGTCAAGAACCGCCTCAAATTTTAGAGCATCGTCTTTTTTATAAAGGACGCAAATTCAACTTTGATGTCAACACCCTACGTCTTCCCAATGGAGCAACGGGTAACTGGGAGTGTATTCGTCATCCGGGGGGCGCATTAGCTGTTCCGATTACACCAGAGGGTAAACTGGTTTTAGTGCGTCAATATCGCTTTGCGGTGGAAGGTCGTTTGTTAGAATTTCCTGCAGGGACGGTTGAGATAACAGAAGAGCCTGCTGTAACGATTAAGCGAGAATTAGAAGAAGAAACGGGTTATAGAGGTAACCAATGGCACAATTTAGGCAAATTTCCTTTAGCTCCCGGATATTCAGATGAATATATTTATGCGTTTGTGGCACAAGACTTAGAAAAGTTAGAAAATCCCCCTCAACAAGACGAGGACGAAGATATTGAGGTTATTTTAATGAGTTTCGCAGAATTTGAGCAAGCCATTATGGACGGTGAGGCAATTGATGCCAAATCCATTACCAGTTATTTTATGGCTAAGCTCTGGTTAAATAATCCATAAATTGCTGATGTAAAAAAGCAAAAAACACCCGAAAAGACTTAAGAGATTTTACCTTATTTATCAATTGTTGATTTACTGTAATCTATCTACCAAAAAGGACTTAAAAATGAGTAATTTAATTTTATTTTGGCATCGGCGAGATTTGCGAGTAATCGATAATATTGGGTTAGCAAATGCCTATCGTAAAAGCCAGAAAATTATTGGTATTTTTTGTTTTGATCCAGCAATTTTAACAAGGGATGATATTGCTCCGGCAAGGGTTAGTTATTTACTAGGATCACTCAAATTCTTAAAAGAAAGCTATCAAAAACTAGGGAGCGATTTATTCTTTCTACAAGGTCAACCGAGTCAAATGATTCCGACTTTAGCAGAAAAGATCAAGGCAACTACCGTAATGTGGAACTTAGACGTCGAACCCTATGCCAAAGAACGGGATAAACAGGTTCAGGAAAGCTTAAAAGAAAAGGGTATTGACACTCAAACCTTTTGGGATCAATTACTTCATGCACCGGGGGATATTCTCACCAAAACCTCCGATGAACCCTATAAAGTTTATACACCTTTTTGGAAAAATTGGAGTCAACAACCCAAAGCAAAAATAGGGACTTCTTTAAAAAAATTAGAACCTTTAACAGACGCAGAACAAGATGCCATCACAACCTGTAACCCAATTAAATTACCGACACTGGCTGAGCTTGGTTTTAATTGGGATAATCCTCTTATTTTAGAAGCAGGAGAACAGTCTGCTCAAGCTCGTTTAGATTATTTCTTAGAATCGGCCATTAATGACTATCAAGAACAACGTAATATCCCATTTATTGATGGAACTTCTCAACTGAGTGCCGCCCTAAAATTCGGTACAATCGGCATTAGAACCCTCTGGCAAGCGACAGTAGAAGCGAAAAAAGAGAGTCGCAGTGATGAAGGAAAAAAAAGCATTGAAACTTGGCAACAAGAGTTAGCGTGGCGAGAATTTTATCAACATTGTTTATCTTTTTTTCCTGAATTAGCAGAAGGAGCCTATCGAGAAGAATTCCACGATTTCCCTTGGGAAAATAATGAAGATGATTTTCAAGCATGGTGCCAAGGAAAAACGGGATACCCAATCGTAGATGCCGCGATGAGACAGTTGAACGAAATTGGATGGATGCACAACCGTTGTCGCATGATTGTGGCAAGCTTTTTGACTAAAGATTTGATTATTAATTGGCAATGGGGTGAAAAATATTTTATGCAAAAATTAATCGACGGCGACTTATCTTCTAACAATGGAGGATGGCAATGGAGTGCTTCTAGTGGCATGGATCCTAAACCTTTAAGAATCTTTAATCCTGCCAGTCAAGCGCAAAAATTTGATCCAGAAGCGGAATATATTCGTCAATGGTTACCTGAATTGTCATCGATTGAAACGGAATATTTAGTCACTGGAAAAATTCCTGAGTTAGACTGTCTTCGCTGTCAATATCCTCAACCAATTGTTAATCATAATCAACAACAAAGAGAATTTAAACGACGTTATCAATTGGTCAAATCTTCAAATTAAGAAAATTAAAAAAAGAGGTAATAAGCGTTTCTCAAAGCGATGAGATACACCTTCAAATACGTGAGTTCGGCGAGGGCAATTATCTCAATTTTTTTGTTCATTCTGATTGGGATTGGGAAAGGAAAAACAAATTCTTGATTGGGGGGCTAGTCCCCCAAACCCCCCAACGGGGGACGGAGTGCCTCCCCCGCACCCCCTGCACAAAATAAATGAAAAAAAATTAAATGAAGAAGTTTCGTAGCTTTTCTGATGGTCGAACTCACGTTCAAATTATCCCCGAAAACTAAAGACGCGGTATCTCCTCATTTACTAGAGAACTGCTATCGTTGAGAATAGTCTCAAACGCTCCTTCTTGATCTTAGAACGTAGCATTAACTTTTTCTAAGAGTTGAATAAGTTGATTTTTCACGGATTGGTGGGTATATTCATCATCAGGATGAGGTGATTGACCGGGTTGCTGAAAAAAAGGACGCTCCCCATACATCATCCCCCACTGACAATCGACTTGTTGCACCAGTTCATACAATAAGGGAGGATGATTAATCAGACATTCTAACTGGACTTGCAACGCTTTTAAGGGACAATTCAGATAAAGAGTGATAGTGTGATCATCTTTGATGCGTCGTTGTAAAATCGCTTGTAATGCGCCAGAGGAATCCGCTAAATTTTGCGCAATAAAGAGATTAAGTTCGGTGATGACTTGAACAACCCGAGGCACCGGAGATTCTCCTTTCAGAAAGTCTCCCCCTTCTTTTCCTATCGCATCTGCTAGGGTAAACTCTCTTCCTACTCGAATTTCTCGCTGAATCGCTTTATTTCTGTTTTCTTCTTGATTAGATTCAATCATAGTCCCTCTGAGCAACTATTAATAATAGCTTATCCCAACCGATTCCGCTTGTTTCTCAACTTTGTAACAAAACTTTATGTATTTTTGTGTACTTACTGAACAATAAGGGAACGTTACCCGATATGATAGACAATGATTTTTGGGGTTTTGCCCTTATTCAAAGCTTGGCTTACGTCAGGAGACCAGAATGGATTTAATAACTGCACTTAATGTTCAATCTATCTTAGCCTTTAATTTAGAGCCGATTTTTCAATTAGCGTTTGTGTCTTTGATCATGTTATCAGGGCCAATTGTGGTCTTTTTACTTTTTCTTCGGGGTGGAGACCTCTAAAAACGCTGATTCAGTCTTTGTTAGGCGGTTTTACCTTCCTTATTTCGAGGGGAGGTATTTTTATGACTGACAACAACAAAAAACCCCGGCTATTACCGAGGTACAATCTAGGAGAACTCAATGAATCAAGGGGTGATACCGAATTAACCCAAGCTTAACCAATCCTTAGTTAGTCTTGCTGTTAAATCTTTGTATATTTCCCGTGTGTAAATTAATGTAACGAATTTATGCTTAAAAGTCAAATTTATGATTGATTGCTTTTGACGATTATCCTAACTGAGTTAAGCTAATCAAGGGGCAGATTTTAAGAGTTTCTGGGGGTAGGGATGGTTAGGATTCTCGAAAATCTCTTTCGTTTCACCCATTTCTATAATTTCTCCTGATTTCATCACCGCAATGCGATCGCAGAAAAAACGTGCTACCCCTAAATCATGAGTAATAAAAAAGTAAGTTAAGTTAAATTCTTGTTTTAAAGACTGCATTAAAGCCAAAATCTGGGTTTGAATACTCGCGTCTAACATACTCACGGGGTCGTCACAGATCACGAACTGTGGCTTTGTAATTAACGCTCTAGCAATGGCGACTTGTTGCTGTTGTCCTCCTGATAAATCTTGTGGGTAGCGATAATAATACTCTTCAGGGGGATAAGACGTACTTTTTCTAATATTTGCATTCCTTGTTTTTTCCCTTCTTTTGCTGTTGCTAATGGGTGAATAAACAAAGAATCGATCATATTTTCCCCTACCGTCATCATTGGGTTTAAACACGCATAGGGATCTTGAAAAATCAGTTGGATTTGACGACGTTTCGGACGCATTTGTTCAGGAGAAAGATAACTTAATTCTTGTCCTAAGAATTGAATACTGCCTAAAGTGGGACGCAATAGCCGTAAAATCGTACGAGAAAGGGTACTTTTACCACAACCCGATTCTCCTACCAATCCTAACTTATCTCCGGCGTTGAGACAAAAAGAAACATCATCGACCACCTAATTCGGGTTATTGGGATAAGCAATCGCTAATTTTTCGAGGGAAAAGAGGGGAGAGGAGTCCATAATCGTGAGGGGTAAGCCGTTCCCTTTCAGATTGAGACAAACAGAATTTGTCCTTAATCATTAAATAAATCGGGATGATAAGTGACTCAAATATATTACAGAAAACTGAGATTGATTTTGACTTTACAAAAGGACACTTTAGATTAAAATACTCTAGAGACTGAAGTTAAGTATAGGAGGAATTAAATTGATGCAACCAGCCAATTCACCTCAGATTTATTGGGTGTTGGGAATGCACCGTAGTGGAACCTCCCTCGTCTCAGGATTACTGCACCAATCGGGAATTGCGATGGGAACAGATAAAAGCTTTAAACCTAGGCCAAATCAAGAAAATCCCAAAGGTTTTTTTGAGAATTATGATTTCAGACGGCTCAATGATCAAATCTTGGAAAGTGCTGGCTATACTGTCAAAGACTGGAATCCTAAATTGAAGCCTCTTAAAATAAGTTGGTGGCAACGCATGCGCATGAAAGAATTAGTCCATGCCAACGATAGAGAATATCATTCTTGGGGTTGGAAAGATCCCCGACAAATGTTAACGTGTTCTCAATGGTTTGAGGTTATGACTAATGCCAACGCTGATAGTAGATTGAAAATTATATTCGTTTATAGAAATCCCCTTAATGTCTCTATATCAATGCTGAAAAGAAAAAACATAGGAACAATATCCCATGGTCTAGCTTTGTGGTTTCTCTACAATAAAAAGTCCTTAAATTTTATAGAAGAAACAAAAATTCCTTGTTTTACCTTTTCTTTTGAAAGATTAATAACTGAGCCGTCTTACCTTTTACCTTCTCTATCCCAGTTCACCGGCATTCAAATTAAGCCAGAAATTTATGATGAATTTTTCTCACCCACTCTAGTTCGGTCGGATTTTCAAAAGAGCAAAGAGATCAAGGTTAATCGGATTGAAGATAATAAGATAGCTGAGTTATTTGAGCAACTGGTTTCATGGGAAAGTCACCCCATCGTCAATTAAGGATTTTAGCTTTAAACGTTTAATTCTCAATCTTCACTGGCGGGTTAATATCGTACACCTCTAGGCGCAAATTTTGCACCCCTACCCTTAATCTAATCATATACCTCATAAAGAGTCGCAAAACGCTGTATTGGGTCAATGATTTACTGAAGGGAGTTGTTTAATAAAGTGTGCCAACGACGCTGTATTCCTTCGATCTTAAAATCCCGAAAACGGATAGCTTGATCTTGCCATAAACGTAAATGTTGTTGTCCTAAAAAACGCATTTGATAAAAATGAGAATTAGCACACCACGTATGATAAGCCGGAGTCGCAATATCCTTGAAAAAAGAAATCCATTTTTGGGCTAGAATATCAGTATTTGTTTCTGTTGCTCGTTTTCTACCATTTTTTACCATTGCCCGCCGAAAATCTGGCTCATCTCGTAGTTTTCTGAGGGCATCTAAGGCTTGATCGACACTTCGACATTCGATATAGTCTAAGTCGCTTTTTCTTTCGGCTTGATAGGCCGATTCCCAACCTAAAATGGCTGGTACCCCTGCGTGCCAAGCATTATAAAGCTTAGTGGCCGGTTTCCACGCAAAATTGTCCTCTCCTTGAAAACAACGAACAGCTAAAACGGCATCTACGTCACTAAAATCTTGCCAGTCTTTGCCACCTTTGCCTGGACCTCGATAAAACCAATTTAAACCTAATTGTTTAACACCATCTTTCCAATAGCTTTGATAGAGTTCCCGAGCCAAGGAGCGACCTACCCCAAAAAAAACGATATTTTCAAATTTGTCTTTTCTTTGAGGATCTCTGGGAATTAAACCCGGTAGTGGCCAATGAGGCAAAAAATAAGCATTTTGAGTTGCTTGCTGGGCTCTAGCTCTCAATGTAGGCGCATGGACATCTCCTAGATAAGAATATTTATAACTGAGTTGCTCAGGGTTAAGAATCACACTGACTTGTGCGAAAGGATGAGGTGCTTTATCGGCCTGTAAACAGACAAACAATAGATTGGGGTTAGGCTTGAACGTGAGAGGTAAATTAATACGATGGGTAACGACGATACCTCTTTCAGGGATAGTATCAGTCACCTGACACGGAAAACCATACTCACGGAGACGCAAAAAAGTCAGCAAAGACCAAGCATACTCACCATCAGATAAACCGTAGTTAGGCTGACCTTGCTCGAACATCCATTGCCACGAAACTTCTGCGTTAGGAGGTAACGCGTGTCCCAGTTTACCAAACAGGGGACTATAGAAAAAAACGGGAGGTGATTGCTGATTGTTCATGATACGATGTACTCAATCCTCTATACTATAGACTGACCGAACCTGTCTAGTTATTTTCTTTTTTGAACGGATAATCTAAGGAAAGATTCCTATTAACTTTATCCTAGTTTTAGATTTTATAGATAGTTTTCATGGTAAGAATTACCTCGAATTTACTTATGAAGTTTTCAGAAAGAGATCAGTTGAAATATTGCTTTGCAACGGCGGCATTTGGACGCTCTTATAGATCTTTGGCAAAACTCTTAGCAATGGATTTGGCACAGTACGCTCCTTCCTTCCCTTTGGTGATTATTACCGATCAACCTAAGGATTTTCAAGAGCATCCTAATGTTATCATCTTTAAACATTGGTGTAGAGGCGTACAAGCCTATCACGAAAGGAGATTTGCGATTAATTATGCGCTAAATTATTCAGACACTGTGATCTATTTTGACGCAGATGTGCGTATTTGCAGTCCTGTGCCGACTGACCTTGCATTTTCCCCCGGATTGACAGCTCGTTCTAGTTGTCGTCTCTCCAAACATCTACAAAATCACCTTCATTCTCCCCGCAAAAAAGAGATAATTGTCAAAATGGCGGGCAAAGTGGGGATTTCCCTTGATGATCCTGCACTAAAATTTATTAATGAATTTCTATTTGTGATTAAAGCAGATCATGGCAGAGAATTAGAGTTTTTACGGGTTTGGGGTGAATTAGCGATTTACGCCGATACGCTAGGATTACATAAAAATCCGACCCATGCAATGACCCTAGCGGCAGTAAAAACCAACTTTCCTATCCTTCGGAGTGATATGGAAGGACTTGATTTTTTTGATGATCGTGTCGAACAATATAAGATCAAAAAAGGAATTTCACAGCCTGAATCTAAAGCTGAATACTTTCGTGCGCAACAAGACGTTGAACAAAAAAAGCGTACATTGTTAGAACGGGTACAGAAAAAAGTTTTAAAACCCTTGATCACGAATTATCATTTTATCCGTGTTAAGTCAACTTCAGCTATCAATTTAGCTCGATTAATCGATTATCCCTCTTTGGCAGAAGTACAAGATGGGTAACCACAAACGGGAGTACATTTTTAAGTATGTACTTTATCAAGTTGCAAACTGCTGTCAGTTTTCGCTATTTTATCAAGGCGATCGCCTAGAGATCAGCAGCGTCTCACTGTCTTTCTAAGTTTGATCGTCTGAATCATAAGACGCGATAAACAAAGTTGAGGGTTGCCCATTGCTCAACTTCTAAAATGTAGCGATCGCTGGCGGGGGTGCTGGAAAGATCGCTTAATAAATCCTGCGCAAGAGATAATACCGTGGCTGAGGAGGCCAAATTTTTGGTTGCTGTGGCAGTATTAAGGTTTTTTTGCAGTTTTAAAAAGGGTTTTTGACTACAAATGACTTTCAAACGGTAGATTCCTTGAGTCGACGCTAAATTATTATTGATTACGAAGTCACTTTGAGCAAAAATAGCACTGTCTCCCGCAACAATCCCCTCGCTAACCCCTAAACTAAAAAGCGGTTGATTAGAGGGGGTTAAACCCGTCATCACCACATAAAGGGGGCGATCGCTTTGATTGTCAATCCTAAACTGTAAAAGATTACCTTGATTGACTTGTGGCAAGTCTGAAGCCCCATTTACCGGAGGATTATCGAGAATCGTCGCCTGTCGGCGTTGGGTTTGTCGCTGACTAATCAGTTGAGGGGTTTTCTCCAAACTTTCGAGGGATACTTTAACCGCTAAACGGGATGAGTCTTCGTTATCAGTTAATTCATAGAGCTTGAAAGCAAGTTGCTGCTGAAAATAGGGAGTTAATCGCTCAACTGCCCCTTTAATCGCTTCGGTATCAGTGCCTTCTGTATTGGCGAGGAGGATACCCCCAGCTGAAAACAAGCCATATCCCCCGGCGGGCGCTTTCCCCAGTAAACAATCGGCTATCCCTTCTCCTATATTATGAACGCTACCAACGAAGTTCAGATTGGTTAAGGCACTGGTGGCATCTACCCGTTCGATGCGCTGTAATTGATTGTTTAGGGCAATATTTAAAGTAATTGGGGCGTTAATAACTCTTTTTTGTTCTTGGAATAATTGACCCACCGCCAGAGATCCTGCTGGGTTTAAAAGCGTTGCCGTTGCCTCTAAACCCGTTTTACTGCGAATTTGAAGAACAATATTGGGATCTTCGGCAAGACTGAGGGTCGAATTAGCGGATAAATAATTAATAGTAGGATAAGATAGTCCATATAGGCGAATTTTGACAACTTTATCGTCTAAGATCTCTGTAATTACGCCTTCTGCTCCTGATGAGGTTTCGGGCAAGAGATAATACGTCAGGAGAGAGGATTGGGCTTCGTTGCCGATTTGCGGTTGTTGCGCTTCCTCCATTAAGGCAGACAGGCGTTGACGGGTTTGGTTGACGGTAATGGTTAATTTACTCGCTGAAGTAGTTTGCCAGAGATACTGAGTGAGTAAGTAGGTAAAAAATCCTGCACGAAAGTGATCTGCAATTAATTCAGTCGCAATTTGTTGATCTTTAGCGGCGAATAAATAGGTTCCTGCCGTTGCACGCTTGGTTTTACGGTTAGACGATTTGAGACGACTGCGCAGGGTTTCTTGAAAAGCGAATTCTTCAGTCTCAGAGAAATTGAGGAGAGGAGGGGCAGAACGAACAGGAAAATTACTGAAATAGGAATCTGACGGTAAAATATAACTGGTATCTAGAACAAACGTAAATTTATCCGTGGCGAGGGATTGTCCTAATAAGTAAAGGGTTTCGAGAAAAATAGGAGAAGCGATCGCTTGATTTGTGCTATTTAGGGGGGAAGCCTCAGTAAGCAGTGCCTGATTTAGCTGAATTTGAGATCCATCAGGGGAGTCAGGGATCTGAAGTTGACTGCCGTAACCGCTGTAATGGAAAAGGACAACATCCCCCGTCTGTGCCTGTGCGACTAAGTGAGACAGAAAAGTATCTTCAATGGCTTCACGGGTAGCTTGTTGTTGGGTGAGGGTGACAATATCGGCGGCATTGAAGCCAAAACGATGAAGTAATAAATCACGTTGGAGTTCAACATCCGTTAGACAGCCCGGTAATGCTGGATTCTGTCCTGCTTGATCAACACCGACCAAAAGAGCTAGTTTTCGAGAATTTGGGTCAGCAAGAGCAAGGTAGGCAGATTTGAACTGGGATTCTCGTTGAATGACCCAGTTTAAGAGGGTATTACTTAAACCAAGGGTTAGGAGGCTTTTAAGAAAGGCGCGTCGATCCCACATCTTATCAGTGTTAAAGGTTGAAGTTGCCGATGGGATTATCTTATCCCGAACTTAGATCAATTCACTAACTTAAAAGCAAAAAGCGCAATCCTTGGCAATCTGTCAAGTTTAAAGTGATAGGCGATCGCTCTTTCGCAAAAACCTCCTCTAATTCCCTATTTTTGCATAGCACGAATCAGTTCGGCGGCCACCTCAGGACGAGAAAATTCTGGGGGGGGAAGTTTGCCTTCTCGTAATAAAGCCCGAACTTTTGTCCCTGAGAGGTGAATTCGTTCTTCTTTGGTGCTAGGACTGGTTTTACTGGTGGCCATCTGTTGAGTACGGGTACAGTAAAAAGCGTGTTCAAATTTCATGGGAACGATGCCTAATTCTTCAGGTTTGAATTCATCGAAAATATATTGAGCATCATAGGTTCCATAATAATCGCCAACCCCTGCGTGATCCCGTCCAACGATAAAATGGGTACAACCGTAATTTTTACGGACAATGGCATGGAAAATGGCTTCTCTAGGGCCAGCGTAACGCATTGCCGCCGGATTGATCGCCAAAATCACTCGATCTTGCGGGAAATACTTATCCATCATAATTTCATAGCAACGCATCCGCACATCGGCTGGGACGTCATCGCTTTTAGTTGCGCCGACAAGGGGATGGAGAAATAAACCATCTACCACTTCTAATGCGCATTTTTGGATATATTCATGGGCGCGGTGAATGGGATTACGGGTTTGGAAACCGACCACCGTTTGCCAGCCTCTTTCTTTAAATAGCTTACGAGATTCTACAGGATCAATTTGATATTTCGGGAAATCGGGATGAGGGTCGCGTTCTAATAACCAAATTGGACCGGCTAAATTAATCGCCCCTTGATCATAAACCACTTTGACCCCTGGATGGGCAATTTCATCCGTTTGATAGACATTCACGGCTTCGTGGGCTTTATTATAGCGATATTTCTGGGTTAGCTCTAAAACACCGATGAATCGTCCTGTTGGATCATCTAAGCGAACCCAACTGCCTTCTTTGAGGGGTTCAGCGACTTCTTCACTGACGGAAAGGGTAACCGGAATCGCCCAAGGGATACCACTGGTGAGATACATATCCTCGACCACTTTTTCGTAGTCATCCTGTTCCATAAAGCCATTTAAGGGGCTAAAACCGCCAATGGCAATCATCACGAGGTCAGAGGTCGCCCGTTCGTCTAATTGTACCCGAGGTAAGCGATCGGCTTGGGCAAGGAATTCATCCCGTTCGGCGGGCGTGGCGATACGGTTAATCAGTTGACCACCATGGGGTGGAATACCATCAATCGGTGTCGTCATAATATCTATCTATATGGTTTACCAAGATTCTACGGCATTGAGTGACTTATTACGAACACAGAGTAAAGAACAAAGAACCGAGCCTTTTCTACAAATTAAAAAGCATTGACGGCAGACTTCTCGTAAATACTTCATAATTACTCCTTTTGACAGACCGCCGCCCTTGAAAAATTGTTTACAGTTAGCGATGGATATCGCTCTCCCACCCTTATGACTAAAAACTGAATTAATTTACCTACCTTATGAAAACTCATCTTCTTTCTGCTAGCCTACTGACAACGGGAATCGTTGCCCTAGCAAGTCCAGCAATGGCATTTGATATTACCAGTAACTTTAGCTTAATTGCCCCTAATGCGGAAAGTTACGACTATTACAGCGTTTCAGGTTATGATTTGGATAACTGCATTTACGATGATTTCGGTGAAATTATTGACTGTGAATATATTAACGAAGTGGAAGAAACAAGTGCCCTTATTCCGGGTCCGATTATCTTTGCGACAGGCTCTCTTTCATTGACAAACATTCCTGACTTTTACTTAGAAGACTTTGAAAACGGTTTCTCCTGCGATATATCTTGTCTGCCAGGTAACTTAACCTTTGAGTTTGAATCCTCTTATATCAATAATGTTCAAGAAGACGACTTATATCTGTTCTCCTTTCAATGGAGTCAGCTGGTTGGACTTATGGGATCGACTGGTGGAATATATGTTAATTTCTATATGGGAGGAACATCATTCGACTATATCGAATCCTACGGCTCGGGATTGTGTGAGCCTTATTTATGCGTGAGTTCCTACGGCAATTTTTCAATGAGTGGAGCGATTGTTTTTGATGAACCTGAAGTAGAGCCAGCATCTGTTCCAGAGCCTGCAAGCTTTTTGGGTATCATGGTGCTAGGGTTGGGTTTTTTGTTCTCTCGTTCACAAAAAAATGAAGTTGAAGAGAAACGATGAGGAATGACGGTAACTTAACCTCCTTATTGCACCTAATGAACCGATTGAAATCTTAAAACATTCTGGGAATAACCTTTAAACCCTGTGGGATTGGGTCAAATAAAAGTAAGATGGTCGGTTTAGTCCTAAAGGATTAAAAGCCCAAACCATAAACCATCAAAATGGCGTGCATCTCATGATAAGGAGGTTTAATTGATGAAGATTGCCGTTGCTAAAGAAACGGATGTAGGGGAATGTCGGGTGGCTTTAGTTCCTGATATCGTCTCTCGCCTTGTCAAAAAAGGATTTGAAGTGATTGTTCAAGCAGGAGCCGGAGAAAGAGCTTATTTTGCTGATACGGCCTACGAAGAAGCGGGAGCAACCCTTATTTCCGACCCTCGACCACTGTGGGAAGAAGGGGACATTTTACTTAAAGTAACGCCTCCCAGTGAACAAGAAGGAGAAGCGGAAATTAATTGGCTAAAACCAGACGCTATTCTCATTACTTTTCTGAATCCCCTTAAAAATCCCGAAAAAATCGAACAAATTGCTCAAAAAGGGATCACTGCTTTTAGTATGGAGTTGATTCCCCGTACGTCTCGCGCCCAAAGTATGGATGCTTTATCCTCTCAAGCCAATGTAGCCGGTTACAAGGCGGCGTTAATTGCAGCAGCCAATCTCCCCCGAATGTTTCCGATGATGACGACGGCAGCAGGCACGATTCCGCCAGCGAAAGTCCTCGTTTTGGGGGCAGGGGTAGCTGGTTTACAAGCGATCGCCACCGCCAGACGCTTAGGGGCAGTGGTGGAAGCCTTTGATATTCGTCCTAGTGTTAAAGAAGAAGTACAAAGTGTAGGAGCAAAATTTATCGAAATTCCCCTCGAGGAGAACACCGCCACAACGGGCGGTTATGCTAAAGAAGCCAGCCAAAACACCCAAGAACGCATTAATCAGGTTCTACTGGATAATATCGGTCGTTTTGACGTGGTGATTACCACCGCTCAAGTACCGGGGAGAAAAGCACCGCTTCTCGTCACAGCAGAGATGGTGGAATGTTTGAGGGCAGGTTCAGTTATTGTGGATTTAGCGGCAGAACAGGGTGGAAATTGCGCTTTTACGGAAGCAGGAAAGGATATTCACCATAATGGGGTTACGATTATTGGTACGGTTAATTTACCTTCTTCGATTGCGGTGAATGCCAGTCAAACCTACGCTAAAAATTTGCAAACGCTCTTGCTGTTACTCGCCCCCGAAGGAACGCTGAATTTGGATTTTGAGGATGACATTATTGATGAAGCTTGTGTCACCCATCAGGGCGAAATTCGCAATTCTCGCATTCGAGAACTATTGAATCAAACAGTTCAGGTGTGAGATAAATATCTAGATCCGAAACCCGAAACCCAAAACCTGATGACGATCAAGATTAAATATTCACTAACAAAATAAGGAGTACAGAATTGTTGACAGGTTTAGTTGTTTTTGTCTTGGCTTCTTTTGTGGGCTTTGAAGTTATCAATAAAGTTCCGCCTACCTTGCATACCCCCTTGATGTCTGGGGCAAATGCTATTTCTGGCATCGCTGTCGTCGGCGCATTATTAATCGCTGGTGGACAAAATTGGAATCTAAGCATGATTTTGGGCTTAATTGCCGTTATTCTCGCTATGGTTAACGTTGTCGGTGGCTTTCTCGTCACTGACCGCATGTTACAAATGTTCAAGAAAAAGAAGGAGGCCACTCGATGAATACTTATCTTTTTACCGGCATTGAACTTGCTTATTTGTTGGCCGCTTCTTTATTCATTGTTGGCTTAAAACAACTGGGTTCACCGGCTACTGCCCGTCAAGGCAACATTATCGCTTCAGTAGGGATGCTGATTGCTATTATCGCCACTTTTCTCAATCAAGGTGTATTGAACTACGGCACGATTTTAGTCGGGATTGTCATTGGGTCAATTATTGGTGCAATTGCGGCTCAAAAAGTAGAAATGACGGCTATGCCCCAAATGGTGGGTATTTTCAACGGTTTAGGGGGTGCGGCCAGTGCTTTAATTGCGGTGGGAGAATATTGGCGACTCTATACTAATGGGGAAGTAATATCTTTTGATACCCTATTAGTGATTATCTTAGGGATTTTAATCGGTGGTGTCACTTTTACAGGCAGTTTACTTGCCTTTGCCAAGTTACAAGGTTTGGTATCAGGTTCTCCTGTCACTTTTCCCCTACAACAACCCTTTAATATTCTCCTGTTTGCCAGTTTCATTGTTGGTAGCGGGTATTTAATCCTTCATCCGATAAATACAACGGTATTCTATGGATTAGTTGCTCTTTCTCTGATCTTTGGTCTTCTTTTTGTGCTTCCTATTGGCGGCGGCGATATGCCTGTTGTTATCTCTCTGCTTAACTCGTTTTCTGGGTTAGCGGCATCGGCGGCAGGATTTATCCTCTTTAACAATATGCTGATTATTTCAGGGGCTTTAGTGGGCGCATCAGGGCTGATTTTAACAGAAATTATGTGTAAAGCCATGAATCGCTCCCTCTTTAGCGTTCTTTTTGGGGCATTTGGTACGGGAGAAACAACGACAAGGGTGGCTGGGGCATCCAGTGTTACCGATAAAGCGGTTAAGTCTATTGATGCCGAAGAAGGGGCAATGATGTTAGGATACGCTCGTTCGGTGGTGATTGTTCCAGGCTATGGCATGGCAGTCGCGCAAGCTCAACATACTGTCAGAGAATTAGCAGAACAATTAGAAAAAATGGGTGTAGAGGTCAAATATGCTATTCATCCTGTAGCAGGGAGAATGCCCGGTCACATGAATGTCTTACTGGCTGAAGCAAATGTTCCCTACTCAGAATTGTATGACATGGACGACATTAACCCCGAATTTGAACGCACTGACGTTGCTTTAGTAATTGGGGCAAATGATGTAGTGAATCCTGCCGCACGTCATGATAAAAGTAGTCCCATTTACGGAATGCCTATCTTAGAAGTGGATAAAGCCCAACATACCATTGTCATTAAAAGAGGTATGAGTACAGGTTTTGCGGGCGTAGATAATCAACTTTTCTACGAAGATAAAACCCTGATGCTATTCGGTAGCGCACAAAAAGTGGTTGCTGATTTAGTCTCAGAAGTGAAGCAACTGTAACGCTTTTATAATAGTAGTTACAGGGTGGGCGATGCTCACCTTTTTTGTTTTTATGAATTGGAAGGAAGCCCCCCTTTGCAAGCTGAGGTCTCTTCCACCGCTCTCTTAAAAATAAAAAAAGAGGGGAAGGCACTGATGATTGAACCTTCACCTTTTAAACGGGTTTCGTTATCCAAAACGAATAAACATTACGAAGCATTCGCCCCAGCTACTACCTCTAGAATTTCTTGGGTAATCGCCGCCTGACGTGCCTTATTATAGGAGCGGGTTAAATTCTTGATCAAATCCCCCGCATTCTCACTGGCGTTACTCATCGCCGTCATCCGCGCCGCCAATTCACTTGCCGCCGATTCTTGCAATGCCCGTAATAGTTGATTGTTGACATATAACGGTAACAAAGAATCCAGAATTTGCACCGGATCTTGCTCAAAAATCATGTCTTGAGGGAAAGTTTCGGTCTGTTTTTCAACTTTCTCCCGCTTAACGCTTAATTGTCCATCCTGGCTAATAAGACGGAAAATTTCATCATCTTGTACCTCTAAGCCTTGAGGCGTTAAAGGTAATAAAGTTTGAATTACCGGACGAGAGCTAATCAGAGACACAAAACGGGTGTAAATTAACTCTACTCTATCCACCGTTTCTGATAAGAATAAAGACAGCAATTCATCAGCAATTTTTCCGGCTTCTGCAGCCGTTGGAATTTGTTCCAAGCCCGTAAATGTGGACGCAATTGGGGCTTCGCGACGCTCAAAATATTGGACTGACTTCCGCCCTACGACGACTAATTGATAGTTGATGCCCTGATTGGTGAGTTCTTTGGTGCGCTGCTCAGCGTAGCGAATTGCATTAGCGTTATAGCCGCCACATAAGCCTCTATCCCCTGAAATCACCAGTAAGGCAACGCTCTTGACTTCCCTCTGTTCGAGTAAAGGCAAGTTAATATCTTCAAACTTCAGACGATTTTGCAGACTGTACAAAACTTGAGCCAAAGCATCGGCAAATGGTCGAGTAGAAATAACTTGTTCTTGCGCCCGACGCACCTTAGCAGCCGCCACTAATTGCATCGCTTCGGTGATTTTTTTGGTATTTTTGACCGACTTAATGCGGTCGCGAATCGCTTTAAGATTAGGCATATCTGTTCATCGTTAAGAGTGAATAGTAAATTATGAATGATGATTATTCAGTCAGTTAGAGAAAAAGGTTTCAGGTGAGTTCCTAAAACCTCGCCTCCCGCACCTACTGACTAAACGCCTGTTTGTACTCAACGATCGCTTCTTTCAGCAAGTTTTCGGCTTCATCGGTGAGTTTTTTCTCATTGCCGATGATTTCAGGATACTTGGGCTTATTTGCCTTAATATAATTCCGCAAACCTGCAACGAAATCCACCACTTTATCTACGGCAATGTTATCTAAGTAGCCATTTAAACCGGAATAGACGACAGCAACTTGCTCCCATACGGCTAACGGGAAATTTTGGGGTTGTTTTAACAATTGACGCAACCGTTGTCCCCGAGCCAGTTGTGCTTGGGTGGCGGCATCTAGGTCAGAAGCAAACTGAGAAAAGGCTTCTAATTCAGCAAATTGTGCCAATTCGAGTTTTAATTTTCCAGCCACTTGCTTCATCGCTTTGGTTTGTGCCGCCGATCCTACCCGACTAACGGAAATCCCTGCATCAATGGCGGGGCGGAAACCGGCGTTAAACAAGTCAGAGGATAAGAAAATTTGACCGTCCGTAATCGAAATTACGTTGGTGGGAATATAGGCTGAAACGTCTCCGGCTTGGGTTTCAATAATGGGTAAGGCTGTCATACTACCGCCACCGAGCTTATCGCTGAGTTTTGCCGCTCTTTCTAACAAGCGAGAGTGACAGTAAAAAACGTCTCCGGGGTAAGCTTCCCGACCGGGAGGACGACGGAGCAGTAAGGACATTTGACGGTAAGCCTGTGCTTGCTTGGATAAATCATCGTAGATGACCAAGGTGGCTTTTCCTTTGTACATAAAGTATTCTGCAATGGAGGCTCCCGCATAGGGAGCTAGGTATTGGAGGGTGGCCGGCTCATTGGCGCTGGCATTGACAACAACGGTGTAATCCATTGCCCCTTTCTCCGTTAGGGTATCAATCACCTGAGCCACGGTAGAGGCTTTTTGACCGATCGCCACATAAACACAGATTACATCTTCCGATTTTTGGTTAATGATAGTGTCAATAGCAATGGCGGTTTTTCCCGTTTTGCGATCGCCGATGATTAATTCCCGTTGTCCTCGACCGATGGGAATCATCGCATCAATAGAGGTAATTCCCGTTTGCATCGGTTCACAGACAGATTTTCGGGCAATAATTCCCGGTGCGGGGGATTCAATGAGGCGGCTTTCTGAGGTGCTGATATCACCTTTGCCATCTATTGGTTGGCCGAGGGCATTAACGACTCGACCGACTAAGGCATCTCCTACAGGAATTTGGGCAATTTTACCCGTAGAACGCACACTGCTTCCTTCTTGGATGCCGAAACCATCCCCCATCAATACTGCACCGACGTTATCTTCTTCTAGGTTTTGGGCAATACCGATTGTTCCATCTTCAAATTCCAGTAGTTCCCCCGCCATGGCTTGATCTAAGCCGTAAATACGGGCAATGCCGTCCCCGACTTGAAGAACGGTTCCAACGTTGGATACTTGAACCTTTTGGTCGTAGGATTCGATCTGAGAGCGAATAATGCTGCTGATTTCGTCGGGTCTAATGTTAATCATAATTTTCGGTTTAAAAGGTTACTTAAGGGTAGATTTTGCGACAAAACGCTAGACCTTTAAGGGGGAATTGCCCCTCAATTTACAGGGAACTGCCGAGGTTTAGACTAAGACGGCGAAGTTGTCCTCTAAGGCTTGTATCGAATACCTGCGATCCGACCTTAATAATGACACCCCCGAGCAAAGCGGGGTCGACGGTTACGTTAAGTTCTACCGATTGAGCATGGGTTAATTGTTTTACCTTATCGGTGATTGCTCGCTCTTGGTCTCTGGTCAGTCCTCTAGCGGCGGTGACTTCCGCTAAGACCGTGTTGTTCAACTTGCGCAATAGCACCAAAAACTGTTGACAAATCGGCTCTAAAAACATTAACCGTTTTTTATCCACTAACAGCCTTAGGAAGTTCATTAGATAGGGATTAATCTCTCTGCCGACGATTCTTTCTAATACCCGTTTTTTGTCTTCTTCGCTCACGGTTGGGTTGTTGATGAGTGCGCTGAGGTCTGGCGATTCTGCCAGAAGACGAGCGATCGCTTTGATATCCTCACCCAAGCTTTCGGTGATATTGTGCGCCTGAGCTAAGGACATTAATGCCTGTGCATAAGGCTCGGACACTTCACTGCTAAATAAACTCCCTTTCATGACCTATCCTCCCAACTGAGCAATGCTACGATCTATAATTTTCCGTTGCGCCTCGTCATTGAGACGAGTACTGAGTTCACCGGAAACTCGCTCGATAGTCAAAGCGGCAATCCGTTGTTTTAACTCTGTCATTACCCGCTCCTGTTGATTATTGAGGTCTTTAGCGGCGGTTTCTCTCATCCGTTCAATATCCCGTTCAGCTTGAGCGAGTATTTCACTTTTCACCCGTTCAGCTTGAACTTGAGCCTCTTGACGAATTCTCTCAGCTTCAGCTTGCGCTTGGGTGAGTTTTTGTTGCTGTTGGGTTAGGGCTTCGGTGGCTTGCTTTTGGCGCGCTTCAACATCTTGGATGCTTTCGGCAATTTTGGCACGTCGATCACTCAAGAGTTTAGAAAAGGGTTTACGACCAAAATAGACAAGTACGCCGACTAAGATTGCTAAATTGAAGATATTGGTCTCGAAAACATTAAAGTCAAAACCAAAACCCCCTTCTTCAGCGTGTGCTTCCGTCGCTAGTATTAAAAGGCGAGTAATCATAAGCTTTTACCACTCAAAATAGTTTTAAACCAGTTCTGCCCCTAGAATTTTTTCTAGAATTTGACGACTGAGCGCATCGACCTGCCGCTCTAAGACTTGTAAAGCTTGTTGCTTTTCTTGCTCAATCTCTTGAGCCGCTTTCTCTTTTTTTTGCTGGGCTACTTGTTGCGCTTCCGCAATTTGCGTAGCAGCTATTTTCTGGGCTTCAGATTGAGCGTCTGCGATCACTGTTTGCGATTGTTTGCGAGCATTGGCTAATTGTTGCTCGTATTCCTTGGTTAAGGTTTCAACTTTCGCTAAACGAGCCCGTGCTTCTTCTTCACTGCGACGAATATAGTCCGCGCGTTCGTCTAAAACTTTACTGAGCGGTTTATAAAAAATCGCATTTAGCACGAAAGTCAGTAGGACAAACTGTAATGCCATTAAAGGCAACGTTGCATCAAAATCAAACATTTTTTCCTAATCCAAATGGCGACTTTTTCCGTCTAAATAGTCGGCAAAAACTGTTCTGCGTTTTCTCTACTTTTTTAAGAGAGAGACGTGAACGACTCACGCCTCTTTGCGGCTAACACAAATATTAGGAAAAAGGATTAGCGAAAAGTAATACTAAGGAAATAACCAATCCGTAGATAGTCAAAGATTCCATAAACGCTAAGGTTAATAGAAGCGTACCGCGAATTTTTCCTTCAGCTTCGGGTTGACGAGCAATACCCGAAACCGCTTGACCAGAAGCATTTCCTTGTCCAATTCCGGGTCCAATAGCAGCTAAACCAACAGCGAGCGCGGCGGCAATAACAGAAGCAGCAGCAACAGTTGAATCCATAATGATTTTTACCTCTTAGTCTTCAAAAACATTCAAGTTAGTAATGAGAAGCGCAAAGTTCCCAAACCATCAGGCGGATGGTTGACTTATTGCTATTTTGGGTCCAAGTAAAGGTAAGATTTACCTTCTCAGGAGGGGGGAATTCGGCTAGTGAATTCTCCTGTTGGATGTCTTTGATATTGTCCTATGTTTTGGGACTTTTTGGACAACCAATTTCTAGTCTTTTTGTCGCTTTAACCATTAACCATGTTCTTCTTCGCCGTGAGCTTCCAATGCTTCATGAATATAAGCTCCTGCTAAGGTAGCAAATACTAACGCTTGGATGGCACTGGTAAAGAGTCCTAAAGCCATAATGGGAAGAGGAACGAAAAGAGGAACGAGAAAGACGAGTACTGCTACGACCAGTTCATCCGCTAAGATGTTACCGAAAAGACGGAAACTTAGGGATAAGGGCTTCGTAAAGTCTTCTAGAATTTTAATCGGCAAGAGAACGGGAATGGGTTCTAAATACCCCGCAAAATAACCCAGTCCTTTTTTGCTAATACCGGCATAAAAGTAAGCCAGCGATGTCAGTAGCGCAAGCGCAACCGTTGTATTGATGTCGTTGGTCGGGGCTGCTAATTCACCTTCGGGAATCTTAAGGAGGTGCCAAGGGAGTAATGCGCCTGACCAGTTGGAAACAAAAATAAACAGGAAGAGCGTCCCAATAAAGGGTAACCACGGCCGATATTCTTTTTCTCCCAATTGGTTTCTCGCTAATTCTCGCAGAAATTCCAGTACATACTCCATAAAGTTCTGAATGCCACTGGGAATCCGTTGAATGTTGCGAGTCGCCGCTAAAGAGGCAATAACTAACAATGCAATGACGAACCAAGACACCAAGAACACCTGTCCGTGGATTGTGAGGTTGCCAAGATGCCAATACCAGTGTTTGCCCACTTCTAGGGAAGCTAGGGGCAACAGGTTGACGAAATTTAAACCATATACCATGGGCTTTCGATAAAATTAATTCATTGAGAATAGGATTTAGGGAAAATTTGCTGAGTCGTTTTGAGACTTGACAAATTGACCGCTTTTTGCGTCTTGATTCGGCTTCCCTTCTCAAAAAGGACGCAATCACAAACCACGAGTCATCATATCACGGAAAGGAAAATTAAAAAAAGATAAATAACATCAATTCGAGCAAAAGATGCTAATCGGCAAAAGTCGAAAGTTAAAAATTCATCATAATCATAGTTGTTGTATATAATGCTTTACGATTGACTATTAATCGGTGAGTTTGGTTTATTTCTCTCTTTTTTTTGCTACCCAATAGTGACGCGATCGCTGTTATTGAGGTTAGCAATAATCGGGATAAATGCTTTATGCTTCACAAAGTTTCGAGAAATTCAGGGCAAAATGAGCCATAGTATACGGAGATTAAATGTTATTCTCGGTAATGGCTTTTATGAGTTGATTTGTGATTGAAACCCTGCCAGATTTAGAAAAGAATGACCTTCTTCCCTCACTCTTAGCGAAATTAACGAGATTGCGTTGTTCTAGCCTACGAGAAATAAGGGATAAACTTAAGTTTTTATTGACAGTATTGTCCTAATTGTGGGTATCAAACAGATCGTGATGTAGCAGCAAGTCAGGTCATTAAAAATCGTGGATTAGTGAGCCAGAGCGGTCTTTGGGTCTCCCCAAGTGGAGCAACTGACGTAGCGATCAAGCAGCCCGTGAATGAAAATGCTTTCGGAGACATTCTATCGGGGTCAATCTTTGATTGGCGAGATAAGGGTCTGGTCTATGAGGAAAGAATCCACTCGCCTTCAGACAGTGGAGTGTTAAGATATTCAGTACGACTAATGCACTATTTAAGGTTTCGCATCATTCACCTAGCTGGTTGGTCCACTGCCTATTCAGCAACGCCTGCCGACCGGACTAAAAATCCCCTAGAACGAGATCCTTGATAACTATCCTATGAAGCAAAAAATTCTGGTTATCGTTGCTAATCCATCTACCTTGGATCCGCTTAATATAGGGGGTGAATGCAATAAGATTCAAGAAGCGATCAATCGTTCTCAAAAAAGGAATAACTATGAAGTAAAATTAAATTTTCCTAGTACAGAAAAGGAATTAAGACAAGCAATTATAGATAATAGGCCGAAAATTGTTCATTTTGGCGGTCATGGAACAGAAGGGGGATTGTGCCTCAACAAGATAGCAGGGCTATTTCATTCTACTCTGTAGAATGGATGTGGTAACATAGAATCAAACTAAATAAATGTCTGACATAGCAATTGTTCAAGCCTTTGAGGGAATGCCCGATTATCGTCGCAGGCAAGGCAGAAGACACTCATTAG
>JBGTGT010000027.1:0-3412 GCA_041746575.1 Microcystaceae cyanobacterium | reverse complement strand
TCAGCGATAAATGCACCGCCAAATACATCGTAAGCCACATTGTAATCCATCACCGCGTAGCTAGAATGCTGAACATATCCCCATCCTGGCGAACCAATCACTGAGTTGCCCACAATTATCGCCGGCTCATTATCGAGCGCCACCCCTTGCTCATGAAGATGGAGCGCATAACGACCATTAATGTTACCACTACTACCAATGTCACGAGATTTATCAGTACGACCCAGTTCCTCAAACTGAGCAAAGCGAATATCCACATTATCATTGTGCATCAGCATCACATGACCTCTTTGGCGGATATCATCGGTCACGGCACTGCGTAAAACCACATTACGACTGAGATTGGCGACATAAGCTTTAAGGTCCGCACGAGGCGTGTCGTGATTAAACTGAAGGGGCTTATCTACAGTAATCGTTTGACCACTAATGCCGGTAATCATTAATGTTTCGTCCTCTGATTGGTCTAAGTTATTGCCATTAAACCAATCGGCATTGTATTTCGTTCCGGTTAAGACAAGGCGATCTCCGACTTTCCAGCCGACGGGTACCTCAGCTAAGGTCAGACTCTTATCTCCTTTTAGCGGATTTTTCGCGACTTTTAGGTGAGAACGCTTTTCTTGTCCCTGAATATTCACTTCTCCGATGCTGACCAGTCCTAAGCTCATGGCCATGGGATCATTGAGCGAGCGTGGGTCATCGGCAAAAAGGATTTCTGCTTTAATGTTATTACTCACGGCTTGACCTTGATGACCGATATTGAGTTGACCACTGTGCATCACGGCAAGAGTATCTACCACCATTTTGGTGTTTTTAGTCTGGGAAAAATTGAGCTTGCCATCTACTCGAATTGTCCACAATGGAACATCGCTTTGAGCGTCGTATGCCACACTGACATCAGCAGGGATATAGACGCGCGCCCCTTGGCTGGGGATCATGCCTTTAGCCCAAGTATTGGGGTCAAACCAAGATCCATTTTTAACGGCTCGATGGGTTTCAGAGCCATTGGGAACTAGATTAAGCAACATTTGTTGTTCGGTTAGCTGATGTTTATTTAGCTCAGCGTCATGATCGTCTTTACCAGAATGATTATTGACGGGAGGTTCGGGAATGGGTTTGGGAGTAGGAATTGGCTCAGGAGTGGGTTTTGGCGTAATTACAGGTGGCGGGTTAGTATCAACCACCGTAAAGTTAAGATTTGTCGTATTAAGAACTTCCTTGGTATTACTATAAGCGATGGCGGTAATGGTATAGTTGCCTTTACTGAGGGTTTTCCCGTAATAGTCGCCTTTTCCATTGTCGCCGAATAACGCATAGGGTGCCGAATTCTCGGTGCGATTACCGAAACTCGACTTAAAGCCGACGCTCGCAACTTTCCCTGTAGAGGTATGATTGGGGTTAACGGAGGCGGTGATATTGTATTGGCTAAAATTTATTTTTCCTAAGTCAATTGTGTTGTTGACGGCTAAATTTTCAAACCCTGATACCTTTTGATCGGTAGCCGCATTCACTAGGCTGAAGGTGAGTAGGGGAGAACTCACTAAGGATTGAGCCTTTGAATCGGCTTCAAGTATCGGCTGAGACGGAGCCGTGAGATCCGATTTGAGGGTAACGAAGGTATAATTAAGGTTGAGGGTATCAAGGACTTGCCCACTTCCTTGTGTGCCACTGAAGGCTGTCGCTTCGAGAGAAAATGTTCCTTCACTCAAAGCTTTCCCTTTAAAATCCCCTTGAGAATCACCAAATAAAGCATAAGGCTTAGTATTTTCCGTAATAGTACCCAAGGGTGACCTAAATTTCACACTTTTGACGGCTGTGGCTTGGGGATGATGGGTATTAACAATGCCGACGATACTGTATTGATCAAAATCTAAACCCGTGATATCGATGGTATTATTTGCGCTGAGATCTTCGTATCCGGCTACTATTTGGTCAGTTTCAGCATCAACTAAGGCTAAAGTCAATAGTTTTTCAGCGATTTCTTCCTCTAAGTTGGATGGACCGCTCAGAGAGGCAGAAACGGTTGGGGTGACGTCTAACTCACTAACGGTGGCATGGGCAGATGGAAAAGTCGAAATTTGATCTGAATTCATTAATTCAAAACTCATAGTATCTCAGGATTCGCTTGTTATTTTCAATTGTTGCTACGACGCACGGAATTAAAATAATATTAAAAAGTAAATTTCTAGTAAATCTTGAATTGTGAACTTGAAATCATGAATTTTGGGTAACCCTGCTTCCCAAAAAGATTACTTCATCCTCGAAGAAGTCTTTTGATGGTGTGGAAGAAAGGATTAGCGGAAGAACCTAAAATTCCTGACGTCAGAGAATTGGATATTTGTTTATTAGAAGAATCAGGAACTCGGAAAATACAAATCTATGGAACGTTTAACCTATTTAAGGAAGTCATCAAGCAGGATGGGGAAAAGATGAAGAAGGATTCCCCTTATACACTAAAGCGCATAATTTCTGGTGCGGTTATTGTTTCCGCCAAAGGGAGACAAGATCAATTGCAACACCATTCGGCTGTATGTAGCTTGTTATGGAGAGAAACTTTATCATCGCATGGCGCGGCAATTTCAATCAACAGCAGGGTGTGAGATTCATCGGTTGCGGTTGTTGTGGAAAAAAGTTTGCGATTCCAGTAGAGTGGAAAGGAAAGTGTAAGCGGTCTAAGTTTGCGTGTGAAAAGATAAGCAAGCGACAGAAGATATATTAATAGAATGGGCAGAAAGATATATGACCCAAGTTCTCTTTGATTTGCCAAAATGAGGATTAAGAAATAAAAAGCGATGGCTTAGAGAATTGGTATAAGATGAATTTGGCGATACGGGGCATTGATGGCAATATTGGAGAGAAATGCGGATAGTTTCCGTAATGACTAGAATAAGGATTTAAAGGCCAATTAAGCGATTATTGAAAAAATAGGGTTATAGGGTTATCCCCCGATAAGGGTAAAAAAGCGACTTCTACCGTTAATACTGATAATACTGATCTCAAAAGGTTCGTTAATTCTCAAGGAAGAATTATTGTAAAAGTACGCGGCATGATCAAGAAATATAACTATATTGGCGGATCGGTTGGTTGATACGATCGCCGGCCAAAAATAATTATTAATACTAATTTTTTGGCATGAATATATAGGGTAATATTGATTGGCAATAAAAAAACAATCAGCAAGTAAAAACTCACAACTGCTAAAACTTGTCATGGATATCGTCAATATTTGAGTATGAATACTGTTATTTTCTTAGATTATAAGGGAACGCTTTATTTACAGCAATTTGAGACCAGTTAAGCTACAATCATAGATCATCGAATTGACTCAGCAAAGAGACCACAATGGCGAAACCAATTGATAGCATCATCCTCAGAAATAGCATTAATAGCATAAGTAATGGCAACATTAAGAGCA
>JBGTGT010000026.1:0-4825 GCA_041746575.1 Microcystaceae cyanobacterium | reverse complement strand
TGCTCTCGATTAGTTAGAAAAAGCCTTTCATTGTCTAAAAACTTTTTTAATCATGAAAGAGCAATCCTCTATTTTATTCATCATTATAACGAAGAAATACTGTCAGGTTTTCTTTAGTTTCACTACTTAAATTACACTACCCCATTGTTTGAATGTATTTTTAGAGTCAATTGACTAACACTGAGGGTATTATTCTGAAAATTAATACTAAGGCAAGAAAGTTTTTTGCCCCCCTTCCTGTCTTCTTGATTAATAAACTTTTAGTTCTATTTATCGCCATTGAAGACCATAGGCTATTTTATCAAAAATCAGAAGAAATCAGCCAAGATTTTCGATCAAGTGACGCTCAAGCGATTTCAGCCCGTCAATAGACTTTGATTACTCACAATACATAGTCAAAATAAATCTCCTGTTAAAGTTGAGCGAATCCTGACTCTTTTATGCAGCGAAAACGAGCCATTGCAGAGCTTACGGTGGTTAATTAAACCGTTTTCTGATCTTTAGATTTATGATAAATAAAAATAATAAGATCTGATCTATAACTAAAGGTTCTTTTGTAGAAATTTCATTGATAGAAAAATTAATCGCTGAAAGGGTAGAAATTCGACAATAAATTTATTAAGAGCAATTGAACCCTATTTAACATCAATTCCTAAAAAAAGGGGAAATAGACACAGTTTCTATCGTCCCCTCTTTAAACTTATTTTGATAACAAACGTTTTACTTTTTCGGAGATAACATCATCATCATGTTACGACCTTCTCGCTTAGGTGATTGTTGAATTTCAGCAAAATCCCGCAAGTCAGTCGCCATACGATTTAACAATTCTTCAGCTAAATGAGCGTGTTGAACTTCTCTGCCTCTGAATGTAATCGTTGCTTTGACTTTATCACCGGATTTCAGAAAACGTTGAGCTTGATTGACACGCACCTGATAATCGTGTTCATCAATTTTGTAGCGCATTTTGACTTCTTTAACATCAGCCGTATGCTGCTTTTTCTTCGCTTCTCTTGCCCGTTTTTCTTGCTCAAATTTGTACTTACCGTAATCCATGATACGGCAAACGGGAGGATCGGCACTCTCGCTAACTAATACTAAGTCTAAATCTTGATCTTCTGCTAGGCGCAAGGCATCGGCGGGAGAGAGAATCCCTAATTGGCTTCCATCCGCATCGATGACACGAATTTCAGGGAAACGGATTCTTTCGTTGATGGTGGGTAGATCGCGTTGAGGGCGTCTTTTATCTATCACAGGCGTTTGCTATGGTTTCTAAGTAAATGAAAAATATCGAGTAAAGGTTACTTTGCCATTATACAGAATTGATCTATGCTGGTAACAATAGAGAGATAAGCATCTTAACTTTATCTCTCTTTAACCTTAATTTTTGATTTTCCAATGATTAATCAGTTCTCTGAATAGAATCTTTACTGCTTTATCACTAACCCTTGCTTTAGCCCATTGATTTAAGATTTTATTCCCTTTTTTGCCGATATCCCCCTGAGCTTTGCTTTTTTCCATAGAACTGATAATCTCAGTTAATAGCTCACCGATACGTCTTAAGGTTGTGCTAGGCTTTCCTAAGTTTTGTAAGCTAGGTTTAACGTCTTTTAAGTCATCTAGTGAGAAGGTTTTAAGCTTTTCTAACTGTGTTGTACTGGCATTGACATCGTTATGATACTTCTCAAGCAGTAACGCCGTAATAGGGGTAAAGTTAACTAATTTGGTATTAATCACCGATGAACCGACCCAAAGGGTTAATAAATTTCTGCATATTTTAGATCCTGTCACATACCTAATATCAACCTGGCCAGATTGCTTGCGCTTAATCCCTTTACCTAGTAGAGAATGAAACCGACGATAAGCTAATCGTTTATAAGTAGGATTGCCATTTTTTGTTTTTCTAGATTTAATTTTCCGTTTGATTTCATTGCCGCTATCATCTAGGAATGATTCAAACGGGTAGATTTGGCAAAGGATAATTGCCCTTATCATATCCCCAAAATTAAACTTATTAAAGACGGTGTGATAGTCTTTGTACTTATCTGAATAAATAACACTCTTGATTAACTCTTGACAAACTATTTTTCGCTCAGTACGGGTAATAATCGTTTGGCTTAACTCGATTAACTCTTGAGAAAATCCACCGTTTCGCTTTGCGCTACCAATTGATGATTGATAAGCAGTTTCAAAGCATTTATGTAAACCTTTTCTATCCCCTACGATAAACTTCCATAGTCCCCATACACCGAAAGGATTCTCAGTTGTGCGAGAATATTCTGGGAATTCTCGTCTTAATAAAACCCTTGCTCTCGCTTTTAGGGGTCGTATCTCTCTATTGATTCTATCTATCTCAAACATAAGAGAATAAACCGATTGAAGATCCGCTTCTCTAGTACGAATAAATGCCCGTTGATCGTGATGATTATCTTTGAAGTAATAGGTCAACGCTAAAGCGTCATGAGGATCATCTTTGGGAAAACCAAGTAATTGACGATAGGCAACCAGTTTATTATTAGAAACCTGACGATAGGTTAACCCTAACATCTCAAGGTTATCTGTCCAGATTGTGTGATAATCACCTGTTGGCTCATAGATGTAAATATCCCCTTCTAAACCTTTTAAAACATTTAGCCCTTGCTGATCAGGTGTGCAGTAAAAAAATTCTAATTCATCAAAAAATTCTTTAGCTTTGCTGTGAGGGAATTCGATAAAATCTGATAGATGGACACAGCAAGCCACGCTGACAGCGTTGCCAACATCTAAGCCAATTATTCTCATTGTGTTTTTACGGGTAAGTTGATTTAGCTGAAAAACCCTAATCTGATCCTGTAATTACCCAAAGATAGCTATCTCTAGCTTCTGTTTTATACATAAGAATATCGTCGTTAGGGGTGAGAATAAAGCTTCTGTAATGGCAGTAAGACATAGCGTCTTCATTTTACTTAAGATGAGCTTTATTCTCGTTAGGATAGATAGCTAATCTATCCCTCTAAAATCTGATAGCAAGTATCAGAAAATACAGGGACAGATTAAGTTGTTTTTTTGAAGGAAAAATGCTATAATCATAATTAAGTTTTTGTATGGAATACCTGCGAAGAGGGGAATTTTTTATCCCCCTTTTTTATCCCCCTTTTTTATTAGCAAATCCATGATTCAGGATATTCAGCCATATCTTTTTTGATATCTTCCGCCAGAATATCGTACCGTGAATCTTCTAAATCGCTAAGGAATTCCCTAGCTTGCTGGTAGTAAGCACCGGCTTGCTTTTGGCACTTTTCAGAGCGGATATCTCCTAGGATTTCTTGCTCAATAGTAATCACGTCTCTTTGATTAATGATTCTTTGGATTTTAAATTTAAAACTCATGCAGGCCTCCTAAGATTTTTTTAATTTCTAAGAGTTTGCTGTGAGCCTTGTGCAATTTCTTTAAAGTAGAATTTACCACAAATCGTGAATTGTAAAGTCCACCTTGCTGAATCAGCACTTGATGCTCACGGTACTCACGGATTTTGAATTCCAGATCGATTTGAATCTTCTCTATTAGGGTCATTGTTTCTTTCATAGGCAGTAGGGGGGTAGACGAGAGATTGTCTTTACAATCTTTCTTAGAATTTTATATTGTGTGTACAATAAAGTCAACATTGTATTTACAATCTTTGATAAAATATGTACACCGACTCACCTAATAGCCATGCCCAAAGCGAAACATCAAGAACACGGAGAGAAAAAAAAGGACACAATGACTTTCAGATTGACTCCTACAGCAAAGGAAGGATTCAAAGAGATTGCGAATCAGTTTGGAATCAGTCAATCGGAGTTGATCGAGCAAATAGCACGCAAAATGATCCCATTAGGAGAATCTTCACTATTGGGGGAATAATCAGCCAACTGATTAAGGACGCTCATGATCAGTTGGAAGTAGCAGAACAGCAAGTCACGGCGGCGAAGGAACGCCTTAATCACCTTCAATCGCTGAAAACCCTAATTGAGGAACAATGTGGTGAAGATGAGTAAGGATCTTGAGGATCGCTATCGGGTCAGGGATGAAGCTCAAAAAAGTTCTATACCGCCCCATGACAATAGCGGTATAGAACTATCTCAAGGATCCCTCAATATCTACCACTCCAAAGGCTATCCTTACTACCGCTTTAGCTATTGGGAGGGCGGCAAAAAGCGGCACATACACTTGTGCAGTGCCAAACCCGTCCCCTTAGGCAAACAAGAACTTTTAAGGGGAATCCGGACAAGATTAGCCCAAAATTACCCTTTAGAAAAAATCTTAGATTATATTTCTTATACAAGATAGAGCTAGATGGCATTAAGCGCGGCTTGTTGTTGTTGTTCAGTCACTTCTAAATAGCTTTGGGTCGTGCTTAAATTCTGATGGCCCGCTAGGAATTGAATGAGACGCAAGTTAACCCCTTGATTATTAAGCTTTGTCAAGCCAGATCGTCTTAGGCTGTGGGTACATATTTTTTCACCTTGAATTCCGGCTTTAAAAGCTGCTTTCTGGAATTCTAGACGTAACGATTCATAAGAAACGGGATTAAAAAAGCCGAATAAGCCCCCGCCTCCCCTTAAAAAACCGGAAAAACAACCCTTACCTCCCCCTAAAAAACCCACAATTAAGCCACCGCTTAAGCCCGTCTTGCCGCTTATACCGGAAATAAAACCCCCTGTACCCCTAACAAAACGCCCTGAACCTATTAAAAAGCCCGAAAAACCCACTGAAAACCCAAAAAAACCCAATACACCAAAAATTAAACCCGTTCCACTCCCTAAAACGGAACCCCCCCCCCAAATTATTCCTTATCCTACCCCTGACC
>JBGTGT010000025.1:0-20494 GCA_041746575.1 Microcystaceae cyanobacterium | reverse complement strand
GCTAGTAGGGTTGCCTTTGTAGGGGTAAATGGCATTTGCCCAAAATCAAGCGGTTTCCCTTGTTGGGTGTATTGAATGGCTTGTAGTAATAAGGTTTCGATATCTTGAGTTTGTGCTAGTAGGGTTGCCTTTGTAGAGGTAAATGGCATTTGCCCAAAATCAATTTGTGCCAAGCTTGAGGAAATTAAGGCAACATTTAAACCAAGACTGGTAGCAAGGAGAAAAATTAAACGAGTTTTCATCTTATAAATTATAAATTATAAATTATAAATTATGAATTAATGGTAGTTACAAGAACCACCAACTATAGTAAATCTTCACAAAATTGTTATTTTTAGTTTCCTCAACCGCCCCGAAATAAATCTTGCGCTCGTGCAGTCTTGAGTCCAAGGCGTTTTACCGGTGCTTAGGTTATAATGACATGAACAAAGGGATTAGCATGGCGAATTCATCCCGTCTGAATGATTAGATTTAATGGTAATATAGCCCGATTTGTTACCACAATCCCTGATCGTTTAGCAGAATCACGAACTGCAAAGCAATGTAGAAAGGTAAGAATCATCTAACGTCTAGAAAAATACTTCGTTTGTGAAACTCGACTTCTGAGCAATCATTCATCACCCTTAAGCAATCGTTCATCACCCCTGAGCAATCGTTCATCATTATATGGTAGGGGTTCAAGGCTTGCGCTTAACCCTCAATCTTGAGTTAACCATCATTCCTCATTAGTAAAGTATTATTACAACCTGATTACTGACACTTCCTCACAGGGAATAAATAACTTAGTCATGCTTTGGAGGATAATCACGATGGGATTGAGTGAACCTATTGACCGCTTTTTAAATCGCGCTTCGGTTGCCATTAATAATGCCTTGACAACGCCTAAAATCCAAGGGTATCTTAAAGACTACGGATACATCCCCGAAAAGATTCAGCAGGGAAAAACCCTTTATGAAACCGCGCTGAAGACGCAACAGCAACAACGTAAAGAATATGGGGAACAAGTCAGTGCAACGGAATCCTTTAATCGGCTTTGAAAAACGGCAAAAGAAAGCTATATGCGGTGTCTAAAAATTGCTCGTGTTGCCTTTAAAAATAATGCTGGAATTATAACAGAATTAGCCTTGAATGGAAGCCGGAAAGAAAGCTTTTCTGGTTGGTTATTGCAAGCAAAACAGTTTTATACTAATAGTTTAACGAATCCGATTATCTTAAAAGAATTTCAACAATACGGTATTACTAAAGCAAAATTAGAAGGCTTTCAAGCCGAAACGAATGCAGTGGAATCTGCCAGTTTAGCCCAAGAAAAAGAAAAGGGAAATGCTCAAAATGCTACCAAGGTTCGAGATAAAGCGATCAATGAATTAAGCGATTGGTTAAGTGACTTTATTGCCATTGCCCGTATTGCTTTAGAAGCTGAACCGCAACTGTTAGAAAGTTTAGGCATTTTAGAGCGATCATAATTACAGAATTTTTTGATTTTTATTTAATCTAACAACGCTAATTATCTAGTGAATCTACTAAATTTATGGGTCGCCTGGGATTCGAACCCAGGACCAATCGGTTAAAAGCCGAGTGCTCTACCGCTGAGCTAGCGACCCGTTGTGCGTTACTCACACGATTTCCAATCATAACAGAAATTTTAGCCGAAAGCAATCTTTTTCTTAATTAACCAATAAGGTGACTAAAGTGTCCAAATGGGTATGGGGATCTAAATAAAGCAAGTTCTCGCCTGTATTGAGGGCATTACGTCCGGCTGTCCAAGGTTCAAGACAAATGTAGTCTTTTTCTTTAAGTGTCCAAAATACTAAGGTCGAGTAAGCGTCAGAATAGTGAAGATTGAGTTTAATTTTGCGGCTTTTGTCAAAGAAACTGGCAGTATGACCCGTAATCGGCTTAAACGCTACATCAATCTCTGAGGCATCAAAATCAAAAGACGCCGTAAAAGGAGAAATCGCTTGGGTTCGTTGATCTTGATATTGAGAGCTAGGAATCTCAAAGCTTAATTGAGGTTTATCAGCATTTTCGACCCAAAAGTAAGGATGCAAACCGGATGAAAAGGGCATCACCTCGTCTGAAAGATTGATATAACGCTGCTGCAAGCTAAGACGGTTTCCTTGCAGTGTGTAGGTAAATATTAACTGAAAATCAAAAGGATAGACCGCTTTTGTTTGGTCATTGCTGTTGAGAATTAAGCTTAGACAGGCGCACTCATCTATCTTTTGATCAGCAACTTGCCAAGGTAAATCTCTTGCAAAGCCATGTTGCTTAAGAGAATAGGTTTTATTCTGATAAACATAAGTGTTATCGGGCAAATTACCGCAAATAGGAAATAAAATAGGAATTCCTCCCCGAACACTGAGGTCAGGGTCGCGAAAACGTTCCTCATCTAAGTATAAAATCTCTTGGCCTTGGATACGCCAACGAGTAATAATACCCCCTCTTTCAGGGACAATTTCGATTTCTGATAAGGCGTTTTCATCAGAAAGAACATAGGTTTGGTATTGAGCCGATTTTAGGGCAATTTTAAACACAATCATCTCCTTATTGCTTTATGCAGTTAGAAACGAAGACAAGGGAACGGGGAATCGACCACAGATAATTTAATGAAAATATACCTTATAACTTTAAAAAACGCTATATTATTTCAAAATAATCCCTTTCCCAAGATAAAAGCTAAAGCCGCGCTACCGAGAGGAACCGTTAAATTATCGATTCCCAGTTTAGAAAAAGATTCTAATAAGGTAGAAAAAAGAGCAACACTCAGAGAAATCAGCCAAATTTGCCAATGATTTCCGTAAACAGACCCCAAAATCAAACAACTGACCATAAAGCTGACCATCAACATCGTAGCAGACCCTTCCCAACTTTTGGTAATGCCACCAATTTGGTATTGATGTTTGCCCCATTTTTGACCGATAATAGCCGCCATACCATCTCCCCATGCCATAACCAAAATGCCTAAAACGGCATAATACGGCTGTCCTCTTAGCCAAAAAAAGGCTATTAATAAGCCAATACTCACCGCATAAAAGAACGTTCCCCAACTCTGACGACCGACACTATTAATACTCGGTAAAATCGAAAAACGATAGGAAATAAGCGCAACCATAGCGGCAAAGACTGCCGCCGTGATGCCAATCCATGCCGGAATCTCAAGCCACCAAGCGAATAAGAGAACATTGCCTGAACCGATGTGGACAATCTTACGAGTCCATTCCCCTTTGACTTGGGTTAAACGCCCTAAACCCTCAGCGATAATCAATAATAACCCTATATATAAACCGACCCAGCATAAAGGAAGCCAATCGACTAGAAAAACAGAATCCATCGTTAAACTTTAAATCTAAAGGATCACTTCCATAACGGCAACTTAATTCATTTTAAGGGTATGCGGTCTTGACGACTCCCCCGCATGAATGACGGGGGATTCTAAGCGGATGTTGTCAGACGGGTTAAAACCTCGTCTTCCGACGTTCCCACTAGCTGACCAAAGGTTAATCCTTTGGGGACGAGTCAAAACGCCCCTAGACAGTCGGCTAAGGTCTAAGCCTAGCGTTCTGCTTACTTTTCTAATGATATTAGCAGCACCGTTACAGTCTGCGTTGATATACCACCATTTGTATCCAACACGATACAAACCGCGCTTAGTTCTTCTTCCTGAAGGCTTCCAATCATCGGGTTTTTCACCATATTTAGGCAGATAGTCACCATCTAAAAACGAAGCTTTACTGGTATAGCTTTCTTCAGTTTCGATAAACTGAATTCCATATTGCTCTGCTAGTTGAGCAATTCTGTCTTTGAGTCGTGCTGTAGGGATAGGTACAAACTCAGAATTATTTTTCTGACCGATATTGATACTATCTTTGTGGCGTTTATTCCAACCAAAAATAACAATTCCAATATTATTCTCCCAGCAATGATTTATGACAATCCTTGCTGCTTTATTAATACCATCACGCATTTGTCTGTTACGTTTTTCTGTGATGATAGCTAACTTTTTATTCCAAAAACCTTGAGGTCTATTTTCTTTGATAGTCGCTACTTGTTTGTTGTACCAACGATTCAGCGACTTGATGTGTTTTCCGTCAACAATAAAGCTAGCATCGACATTAGAGACACAAGTCAACCAATTATTTAAGCCAGGGTCAATTCCTAATACGTTGTCTGGATTAAGTGTTACTTTTTCTGTTTCTTTTTTATAGACAAATTCAAAATAAAAGCATTTATTTCTAGGCAGTATTCTCAATTCTTTAATATCAGCAAAATTAAGATTGCTAGGCATTGGTATAGAAAAACTATCTAACCCAAACCAACGCTTACAAGTCTTTCCTAAAGGTACTCTTATTTTATTATCTTTGAGTTTAAGTGCTTGCTTGGGATAACTAACTGTAGCTAAGCCAGCTTTTTTTCTGTAGCTAGGTATTTTAGGTTTATCGGTTGTTTCTCCTTTTTGATAAGCTTTGACTAAACTTTTGTATGATTTAAACGACTCGGCTACAGTTCTTAGTATTTGCTGTGCCGCTTGAGAGTGCAATACTTTGTAGTGGGGATTGACTTTATATTCTTTTTCTAAATCATACTTGCCTATTATTTTTTCAGATTTAAAATATAGTTGCCTAGCATAATAAATTCCCATATTCGTGAGTTTGTGGGACTCTTCACACAAGAATTTTAATATATTAATCAAGTCCCTATTTTGACCTACTAAAACTTGCTGACAACCGTACATTTCGACCTCTTTAAATTGAAAGTATTGTACTATGTTTCAGGACACTTAAAAGTGCCTTAGCTAAACGCTTCGTTCGCTATCATGCCTCTTCATTCATGAGAGGGCTTTCTCGCTCACGTCAGGTAACTCCCGAATGCCAAGAGACGAAAAATCCGTCGTCTCCATTCTCTTGGCGGCCGAATCTGTACAATCCACTGTTGGGGATGAAACTGTGGACGAGCCGCCTCTGAACGAAAACGCCCAGAATAGACGAGCAAACTCGCCGTTAGTAACAGCGAAGTCGTTAAAGCACCGAACTTTTTCATTTTTCTTACTCTCACACCGAGGACAATCCACTTGTCCTTATTGATTGAGACGCAACATCAGGTATCAGGTTTCAGACCATCGACGGTCTTTTTTTCACCCAATCAAGTCAAGGGACGTTGCTTTGTATTCTAGGTGTGCTGATGCTCTTCAGCCGTTGAAGTGTGACAGAAAGCTAAGTGTCTGTTTAAGTAGCAGTTACGATTGATAGAATCTTTGCGTGGCTCAAACAACCCCATAGACAGGAATAGCCGCCCCTCGGATCTCTTTTGCGGCTTCTGAGGCTAAAAAACAAATCACTTCAGCTAAAGATTCGGGTTTAACCCATTGCTGGGCGTTTTCTTGCCCCATCGTCTCCCGATTGTAGGGGGTATCAATGATGCTGGGCAGAACGGTATTAGCGGTAATATTCAGGTCTTTGGTTTCTTGGGCAAGGGATTGGGTAAAAGCCACCACCGCCGCTTTTGAGGCACAATAGGCCGCCACTTGCGCCCCCGGTTGAACTGCCCCTCGTGAACCAATTGTTACAATTCTGCCATAACCTGTCGTTCTCATGGACTGTAGAACATATTTACATAACAGAAAAGTCGTTTTGACGTTCACATCAAAGCATAATTGCCAATCTTCTAGGGAAAAATCCTCGGTTTTGCCCATTGAAAAATAACCAACGAGATGAATAAGGACATCCACCCGTCCTAAATCTTGAATTAACGGTTTAACGACGGATTCTTTGCTCAGATCTGCTTTGATAAAACGAATTCGTGCAAAGTCTGTCGCTGATAAATGGTGTTTGAGACGGGTTACTTCTTCGGGTTTTTCGTAAGTCAGCGTCAATTGGGCATCTTGAGCTAGAATAGCGGGAGTAACGCCTAAGCCTAATCCACCCGTCCCTCCTGTTAATAAGACTTGCTTTCCCTTCATTGTTGTCTTTTTAGCGAATTTTCAAACTATGACCACCCTAACGCAAAACAGAAAAAGTTCTCTCTCTCAAAAATTAAGATATTTGAATCAACGTTTAAAGTCTTCGCTTAATAGGGCATACATTGAAAGGATAGAGATCGGATTGAGGGAAAATTTTGAAATAAGGAGAGTTTCTTATGGGTAAAATTGACCAAAAATCAGATACTTCTAAAATAATTCAGCTATTTATGCTGTGTTTGCTCCCTTTTTTCTCCTATAAGCCCCCCTTAATCTAACTATGCTGGTTTGCCCTCACTGTTATTTTGAAAACCCCAATAATCACCGCTTTTGTCAAAAATGTGGTCTTTCCCTGACAGATCAAGCGTGTACCCAGTGCCAATTTCCCGTTTCCTTTACCGCAGAGAATTGCCCACAATGTGGCGCTCAAACGGGGATTCGCTGGCGGGTGGTGATGGCGACTCCCACGGCTGAGATGAGCATTTTATGGCAAAATGAAACGGAGTATCTCGATGCAGGGGCGCGTTATCGCCTGTTGATTGATGATCACGGACAACCCTTCACCGCCTTGGGAAAACAGGGGGATTATTATTTTTTTCAAGGGACAGTCATTGATGGTCAACCTTTGCAAAAGTCGGTCTTAGAGGTTTTTCTCAATCCTGAAACGGAATTAGAGCAGTATCCAACGGATGAGGACCCCACAGAAGAAGAAGAGCATCTTTGGCATCAAATTGGCATTCCTAAGCTTGCCTTGCCTTATTTTCAACTCAAACAGCTTGTTCCTGTTCTGCCGCCTATTCATGATGCTTGGCAAGAAGCCGATAAAGAAGTCATTTTACTGAGCGATCGCAGCCATTGGCAATCTCTTTCTGAGCTTATTTCCGAAGAACCCTTGCCGATTTTGCAAATTATTTACTGGATCAAGCAAATGCTCAGTCTTTGGCAAGCATTATCTCCCTATCATTATAGTCAAAGCCTATTGGTGGCAGAAAATTTACGGGGGGATGAGGATCAACAATTTGGACTAGGGCAATTGTACCCAGATTCTGCGGAAACGCCTCCCTCTTTAAAAGATTTAGGGGAAATTTGGCAAAAATGGCTAGAAAATCCAATTCAATGTCAATTGAATCCCTTAGAAGATCTATTAAATCAAGTGATATCCGGCAAAATTGAATCAACGGATGAATTACAAAACCAGTTACAAGCGTTAGCAGAATCACAACAGCTAGCAGACGATTTGCCGGGAGAAGCCCTTGATATTGATGATTTGCCCGAGGTTTTACGGGAACAGTTAGCAATGGCGGAATCATCTGTCGCTTTAGTAGACATAGAAGATGATTTTGAGGAAGTGACCAGTGGTCCCCAGATTCCTTTAACCTATTTAGAAGGAGGAGATGAACAACCCACCGCCGTTTTACCGATGCAAGTCTTAAGTGTGAGTGATGCTGCTTTGACAGATACAGGACGACAACGCCGCCATAATGAAGATTTCTTTGGATTAGCCACGCAAATTTCTCTCAAACAGACAAATCAGGGACGAAAAGTCCAAGGAAAAGGCTTATATATTGTATGTGATGGCATGGGAGGCCACGCTTCGGGAGAGGTGGCTAGTGCCTTGGCGGTTGAAACGTTATTGGATTATTTTCAAACCCATTGGCAAGGGGAACTGCCGGATGCAGAGATAATAAAAGAAGGAATTTTTAAGGCAAATCAGACTCTTTATGATATTAATCAAGAAAATTCTACCTCTGGTAGTGGACGTATGGGGACAACCTTGGTAATGATGTTAGTTCAAAATACGGAAGCGGCGATCGCTCATGTGGGAGATAGTCGGATTTATCGCATCAATCGCAAATGGGGGTTAGAACAACTCACCGTCGACCACGAAGTAGGACAACGAGCCATTCAAAACGGCGTTGAACCCGAAATCGCTTACAGTCGTCCCGATGCCTATCAATTAACCCAAGCACTAGGCCCCCATAATAACCATTTTATTCAGCCTGAAGTCCGTTATATTCACCTTCAAGAAGATTCTTTATTCTTGTTGTGTTCTGATGGATTATCGGATAATCAACTCATTGAAAATCATTGGGAAGGTCATTTACAACCCTTAATCAGTGCGAGTCAAAGTTTAGAAACGGGATTACAAAAGCTGATTGATTTAGGCAATCAAAAAAATGGACATGATAACATTACGGCTGTCTTGGTTCGCATTAAGGTGCGTCCCGAATTAGACGATCAGGATTGGTAAATAAAGGCAAAATTAGGATTAATAGAATTCGAAAATTTTTTAAATTAATGGTTTCATTAATTTTACTTGAACCCACTCAGCAAGCCCCTGCCCCTACTTGGCATTTTCCGCAATTATCTCGAATTCGTATCGGTCGACATCGGGATAATGAGCTAGTTTTATTTGATTTTCCCACCGTCTCTCGGTTTCATGCAGAAATTTGTCAAGTCAATGCCAAGGAATGGAAACTAATAAGTTATGGTGTCAATGGAACGTTTGTCAATGATGTTTTTGTGACTGAAGTCCTATTACAAGAGAACGATCGCATTCGTTTTGCGCCAAAAGGACCCGTTTTATCCTTTCAATTAAGCAATGAAAAGATGATTACTACTCTTCCTGCTTTATCCTTTTGTGATCATCAAGAAAATGCGGAAAATAACCTCTTTTGTATTCATTGTGGTCAACCGATGGTGACAGAAGAAATCTTGATTCGCCGTTATCAAATTCTGCGAACGTTAGGACAAGGAGGAATGGGGACGACTTACCTGGGATGGGATAAGGAGCATCCTAAGCAGGCTATCCCTCATTTAGTTGTTATTAAGGAAATAAATGCCAATATTGCTCATATTCCGAAGGCACAGGAACTATTTGAACGGGAAGCGCGCATCTTACAAAGTCTTAATCATTCAGGTATTCCTCAATATCATGATTTTTTTCTGGAAAAGGGTCAAAAATATCTAGTCATGGAACTCATTCATGGTCAAAACCTTGAAGACTATATTCAACAACGAGGAACAGTGAGTGTAGAACAGGCCATTGATTGGATGAAGCAAACCTGTGAAATTTTAGCCTATTTGCATGGTTTAAATCCTCCTTTAGTGCATCGGGACGTTAAACCAGCGAATTTACTCTTAAAAGCAGTAGAGCGTCGCATCATGCTCATCGATTTTGGTGCAGTCAAAGAAATTGGCGCGGCCATTAGTACACGGATTGGCGTGGAAGGATATACTGCACCTGAGCAGAATTTAGGTAAATTTAGCCCTCAAGCGGATCTTTATGCAGTTGGTACCACTTTAGTGTATTTAATAACAGGAGAATCGCCACTAACCTATTTTCAGACCGAAAAGGAGGTTACTATGCTAAATATTGCTCATTTTAGCCAAATTTCAGCTTCCTTAACCCAGATTATTCGGAAAGCGACTCAACTGAAGATCGGCGATCGCTATCAAACGGCAATAGAATTATATCAAGCGTTAGATTCAGTTAATCGTTAATCTAGCAAACCCATTTTTGGGTTGCATTCAGCGATAAGATTGCCTTTTTGAATAAATGTCGCTAAACTCAAAAAAACTGTTTTTAGTGTGAGAATCTATGGAAACGCTAGCTCATCATCCTCAAAACGAGCAACTTTCCTCAATTTGCCCCGTTAGTTCTTACGATGAATGGGGTTTACTCGAAGAAGTAATTGTCGGTCGCTTAGAAGGAGCGATTATTCCTCCTTATCATGTTACGGTAACCTATAATATTCCACCGAGTACGGCGAGGCTATATCGTCTGTTTGCAGGTCGTCGCTATCCTCAATTTTTACTAAAGAAAGCGCAACAAGAATTAGATGAATTTATCCATATTTTAGAATCTGAAGGAATAAAAGTGAGGAGACCCGATAGAATTGATGGCACACGGTCTTTTAGGACGCTTTTTTGGCAGTCTAAAGGGTTTTGTACTGCCTGCCCGAGAGACGGATTTTTAGTGATGGGGAACGAAATAATTGAAACGCCGATGGCTTGGCGGTGTCGTTACTTTGAAAGCTCCGCCTATCGTACTCTTTTTAAAGAATACTTTCACCAAGGGGCAAAATGGACGGCCGCACCGAAACCCGATTTGAGTGACGATTTGTACGATTATCAATTTCGGCCGGGGCAAAAAGGCGAATCTGTGCGTTATGTGATTAATGAATTTGAACCCGTCTTTGATGGGGCTGATTTTGTACGCTGTGGGAAGGATTTATTTGTCACGCAAAGCAATGTTACGAATAAAGCAGGAATAAATTGGTTAAGACGACATTTAGGCGACCGATATACGATTCATGAAATTGAAAGTAGTTGTCCGACACCGATGCACATTGATTCGACCTTTATGCCCCTTGCGCCGGGTAAAGTATTAATTAATCCTGAGTATATTAATATTGATAAATTACCCAAAATTCTCAAATCTTGGGATATTCTTACGCCTCCTGAACCTGACCCCATCAAAGGGGTTCCGTCGATGTGTAGTAAATGGATTAGCTTAAATGTGTTGATGTTGGATGAGAGACGGGTGATTGTCGAAAGAGATCAAGAATCTTTGATAAAAGTATTTAAAAATTGGGAATTTGAGCCAATTCCTTGTTCTTTTATTAATTTTGCTCCTTTTGGTGGCTCATTCCACTGCGCGACTCTTGATATTCGTCGTCAAGGAGCATTAAAGTCTTATTTTTAATCCCAGTTCAGACCTTGCAAAATGAGTGGTTGCTCAAAAAGCAGGAGGTAGAGATTAGAAGGCTTTCATTAACCCGATTGAATAGTAGAAGCGGGTGAGGGGAATCGAACCCCTATCATTAGCTTGGAAGGCTAAGGTTTTACCACTAAACTACACCCGCAGGTAGAGCAATGTATTTTTTTACTCGATCTAGCCTAACATAAGTTAGATTTTTGGGTCAAGGTGTGGGGAAAAAATAGCGGAGAAGCCCAAAAGACGTTAAAGTACAACATAGCGGAATTAAACCTTCCGTAACCGAAAATCCTTGCAGAGTGAGACAATAAACATGGCTTACGAACTTCCCGATTTACCTTACGATTACACCGCATTAGCACCCCATATTTCCAAGGAAACCCTTGAATTCCATCATGACAAGCATCACGCTGCCTATGTCAGTAAATACAACGATGCGGTCAAAGGGACAGAAATGGATAGCAAACCCATTGAAGAAGTAATTAAGTCCATTGCGGGGGACTCATCCAAATCTGGGTTATTTAATAATGCTGCCCAAGCATGGAACCATAGCTTTTATTGGAACTGTATGAAACCTAAGGGTGGGGGAACACCTACCGGAGCGTTAGCGGATAAGATTAAGGCTGATTTCGGCAGCTACGAGAAATTTGTCGAAGCATTCAAGACGGCTGGTGCAACTCAATTTGGTAGCGGTTGGGCGTGGCTCGTTTTAGATAATGATACGCTTAAAGTAACTAAAACCCTTAATGCTGAAAATCCTTTAACTGATGGACAGGTTCCCCTACTGACAATGGATGTCTGGGAACATGCCTACTATCTAGATTATCAAAATAAGCGTCCCGACTACATTGACACTTTTATCACCAAACTCATTAACTGGGACTTTGTATCGGCTAATTTGACGAAGGCTTAAGCTCCAAACGCCATTCGATGCCAAAATGGGGGGAGATTTAAGTAGTAAATGCTTAATCTCTCCCTTTTTCAAGCAAAAATTGAGGAAATTGCAGGGACATAACTAACCTTATGCCATCCATTTTTGCAAGTAGCGTAACATTTCCTCTTTATGCCTGACCGCCTTATTATCTGTATTCTCCAACAGGATTTAGTATGAATAGTCAAGACCTTGCTCGATATATTGAAGCCACAGATGGAATTTCTAAGCCTTGGTTACTCGTTCAACTCAGATTGAAGAAATTACAAGAAAATAGGCATAATATTCCTGAAAATATTTATTTATCTCAACTGGAAGCCTTGCATCAAGACTTAATGAATCTAGGAGAATGGTGGGTTGGTCGAGAAGCAGAGGTGTTTGGCATCGCTGACGACAAACTAAGCTAAAACTAAGGTAGGGAAGGTCTGATCTTCTCTAATCATTTTTATTCTCTGACCTATGGCAAATTCTGAGCAGATGGCTCTGATTAATCAGGGCGTTCAAGTCTGGAATGAATATAAACGGCGTTATCCCTATAACCCTGTGGATTTAACGGGGGCTTACCTCAAAGGGGCGAATTTAGAAGGGATAATATTAGAAGGAGCAATATTAGACGGGGCAAACTTAAATGGGGCTAATCTCAGACAAGCGAATTTGAATGGAACGAGTTGTCATCACTGTGATTTTCGGGGAGCAAATTTTCGGGGGGCGACGTTACAATGCGGAGACTTTTATCTCGCAGATTTTGACCATGCTTATCTTAAAGAGATTAAGATTGATGGCAGTTACTTTTTCAGGACGAACTTCACAAAAGCACTCCTAAGTGGGGTTAGTTTTAAAGGTGTTTATTTAGTGGGGGCGAATCTAACTCAAGCAGATTTGACCGAAAGTAACCTTGTTGAAGTTAATTTAAAAGCGGCGAATCTTAATGGGGTAAATTTAACTCAAGCGAATTTACAAAGGGCGAATTTAAGTCAAACTGATTTAACCCTAGCCAATTTAAAACAAGCGAATTTACAACAAAGTAATTTGTTTCAGACGAATTTAAGACAGGCAAACTTAGAGCAGAGTAATATTAAGGCAGGGAATTTGCAAGAGGGGCGGTTGGAAAAAGCGAATCTTCGGGAAGTTTGTTTAGAAAATGCTAATTTAACCCAAGCGAATTTAACCAAAGTTAGTCTGGAAAAAGGGAACCTAAAAGGAGGAAACTTTGAAAATGCCATTTTAGAAAATGCTAATTTATCTGCTACACAGGTTCAAGAAGCAAGTTTTGTATCTGCTAATTTAAACGGCGTTTGTATTGAGAGTTGGCAAGTTAATCATTCAACCAATTTTGATCAAGCGTTTTGTGAAACTGTAGAATTGAAACAAAATCTTGTAAGCAATACTAATGAACAGTTTATCTATTGGGATATTCACGATGAAATTAACTGGACGGCATTAGTGGCCGTGTGGAAAAGTCTCAAATTAAGAGAAGAACAAAAGGAATTATCCCTTGAAAAAGTGACAATGTTATTGCCGGCTGGTATCAGTATTAAAATAAAATCCCTATCTGAAATATTTGATGAAGAGAGTTTAAAAGAAACGCTAAATCAGAAATACAAGCGACAAGGAGAACTTAAAAGAATTGGACAAAAGCGACGCAGAATAGAAGGAGAAACGGCAGAAACTTTTACAACTTTAACATTGATGAACTTCCTAAAAAAGGTAAGTTAAAACATTTTTCATTAGATAAAACGTTTTAGGGGGCGTTCAGAGCTATTTCTTGGTTTTATTAGAGATCGATGATTGTCCAGTTTTGAGTTACTTTGGGAATCGTTGCTCGAATATCATAAGTATAATCTGAACCCCAAACATTAATCAGAAATTCTGCCAGTTGTGTTCCTGCTAACGCTTCGGCAGAATCATTAAAAGCATATTTATCTCGAATTACCCAACCCTTATTATCTTGAGTGGGAAGACATTGAAAATGACCTAAACCATAGGCAACTTCCCTAGAAGCATTATAGCCATCGACTTGACCATTTTTATCCGCATTTAAACATAAACGATTTAACTCTTGATACAGAGAAACTGGAATTTCTTGAAGTTCACCTTTTCTCTGTAACCAATGACTAAATAGCTGCCAATGCCAAGGCAAGGAAACTATCGAAAATAGTCCCTTACCGATAATCAAAATTAAACCGATGATGAGAGCTAACTTCAACGATTGCTTAAAAGCAACTTGTCCTTTTCCTTGCCACTCAGCTAATTGAGGATATTTTTGGGATTCTAACGCTTGCAGTCGAGAACTTAGGTCAATATTTGACCTTTCTTCTGGATACCATTGTTTGTCTTGCCAACTTTTAGGCGGTTTCATAAACAGCAAGCTTCCGACTAGGAGAAGAAATAAGATGAACTTTTGTCCTTATTTTACTGAACAGTTTTCCTGTTTTAAATACGATTATTGAATTTTTTCTTAAGTTTTTAAGAGAGATTACACTGATTGATAGACCTTGGCAGATATTGCCTCCGCTAGGGTGTATAACATCTGACGAGTAGTGGCAAAATCTACACAGGCATCAGTAATACTTTGACCATAGACCAATTGGTTCAAATTTGGCGCAATGGGCTGATTTCCGGCAATAAGGTGGCTTTCAATCATGACTCCCATCAAAGCGGATCGGTCTTGCTTCACTTGTTGAGCTAAATCTTCTAAAACCAACGACTGACGAGTGTAATCCTTTTGACTATTGCCGTGGCTGCAATCCACCATAATGCGAGGGGGTAAATCTTTAGCTTCTAAAATTTTAGCCGCCTGAGTTAAATTCGCCTGATCATAATTCGTCCCCATTTGTCCGCCTCGTAAAACCAAATGACTATCACGATTACCCGTTGTTGTCACAATACTCGCTAATCCCTGAGAATTGATGCCGAGAAAATGGTGAGGAACTTTTGCCGCTAACATAGCATTAATCGCGGAGTCAAGACTCCCATCTGTCCCATTTTTAAATCCGACAGGCATAGAGAGACCTGAAGCCATCTCGCGATGGGTTTGACTTTCTGTTGTTCTTGCGCCAATAGCTGTCCAACTGATTAAATCTGCCAAATATTGAGGAATAATGGGGTCAAGCAGTTCGGTGGCGGAAGGCACGCCGAGTTCAGCGAGGTCTAGAAGGAGTTGACGGGCAAGTTGAAGCCCAATGTTAATATCATAACTATTATCAAGGTGGGGGTCATTAATTAAGCCTTTCCAGCCAATCGTGGTACGAGGTTTCTCAAAATAAACTCGCATGACAATTTCTAGGACATCTTGCAGTTCCTCCCGTAAGGGGTGGAGTTTTTGTCCGTATTCATAGGCGGCTTTAACATCGTGAATTGAACAGGGGCCGACGACAACCAATAAACGGTGATCTTTTCCTTGTAAAATATTACTGATGCGTTGACGAGTCTGGTTAACAAGATTAGCGACGGTTTCGGTGAGGGGGAAAAGACTTAATAAGGATTCGGGGGCAAGAAGGGGACGGGTTTCAACAACGTGAAGGTCAAAGGTTTTTAGCATGATGGACGGTTAAGGCAGTTAAATTTGGTGATAGAGCAGCTAATTTTATTGTAACTTATGTAACCAAATATGAAAAATCGGATTTCGAGTATTTAATGACAAAGTTTGCCCAGCAATCTTAAGCCTTTAAAACGATAAAATAGTAACGAAATTTTTAGGGATAATAAGTTTAATACAAGATTAATCATTCTAGCGTAATCATGATATCAAATCAGTTAGAACAACAATTACAAATTCTACGTCAACAACTGCGTCAGGGTCAAAGAAAATTAGCAGATTGGCAAAGCGGAAAAATGGCAGTTTCTGCGGTACCAGGGGCAGGAAAATCTCACAGTCTTTCAGTAGCGGCAGCCCTTGCCATTGCCCGTCACCAATTAAACCCTCATCGGCAATTAATTATTGTTACTTATACTCGTTCAGCAGCGGCCGCCATTAGAACAAAAATTAAAGAAAAATTACAGGAATTACAACTTCCGCAATCAGGGTTTATGGTGCAAACTTTGCACGGTTTGGCTTTACAAGTTGCCAGTCGTTATCCTGATTTATCGGGATTAGACTTAGAGACATCAACCCTCGTTATTCCTACACCGAGCCATCGAGTTATTCGGTCTTCTGTAGAGCAATGGATTAAACTGAATCCGGTGTATTATCAAGCCTTATTAGAAGGACAACAATTTGATGGAGAAGAAACAGAAAAGTTACGCCGCCAATCAGTTTTGAGAACGGAAGTTTTGCCTAGTTTAGCGCATGCTGTTGTGCGAGAAGCCAAAAGTTCGGGACTATTGCCCGAAACATTCCGAGAATTTAGTCATTATCTTCAAGAACCTTACCCTATTTTAGCGATTGCGGCAGGATTATATGAACAATATGAAGCGGTCATGCAATCTCGAAATTTAATTGACTATGATGATATGATTTTGGCGGCTTTGAAGGTGTTAGAAAACCCCACTATTCAAGACCAATGGCAACAAAAAACCTTTGCTGTCTTTGAGGATGAAGCTCAAGATTCAAGTCCTTTACAAGGTCGCTTAATTTCTATTTTAGCCCGTGATCAAGATATCGAAAATTTAGTTCGAGTCGGCGACCCTAATCAAGCAATTAACTCCACCTTTACGCCGGCTGATCCCATTTATTTTAACTTATTTTGTCAAGATTGCGAAAAAGAGCAAAAACTGGCTACAATGGATCAAGCAGGCCGTAGTTATACTCTTATTTTGCAAGCGGCAAACGCTATGTTAGAGTGGGCTAATTCTCATTGTTTAAGTCAGTTAAATTCAGCTCAAGAAAACCCTTCTATATCCGAAAAATATTCTCCTTTTCGTCTACAAGAAATTAAACCTGTTGGGGTTAATGATCCCCAACCAAACCCTGAATTAGAAGGAAAAGGACTAGAAATTTATTATCCCAGTGATATTTACCAAACGGTTGATTTAATTTGCCAAAGGGTTATTCAATTGTTTCACAAAAATCCGGAAAGAAACGCCGCTATTTTAGTCAGAGAAAATCGTCAAGGTCGGTTTTTAACAGAACAATTAAGTCACTTAAAAAAGGACTATGACATCACGGTTTATGATGTCAATGAAGCGAATCACTTTTCTAAAATTCCTCTTGAAATTCTGAGGTTATTACAATTTATCGACCGTCCTCATTCGCCTGATTATCTGAAAGCGGCCTTAGAAATCTTGCAGCAACGAAATTTGATTCCAACTCAAGATTTAAATGCTTTAGCAACCTATCCTGAACAATTTCTCTATCCAACTCCTTTAAATCAAGAACTAAAACCCTCAGTGAAAGATGCTCAAAAATATTGTTGTAATCTGCTTCGAGCTAAAATGGAATTACCCCATTATCAACTTATTCTTTTTTTGGGAATGGCCTTAAAATATACAGGAGGAGAATTAGCCACTGCTCAAAAATTATCTGAACGCATCAATCAAGAAATTAAAGGTCAAAGCTCTCTTAAAATGACGCTTTCAACGCTGAATGAAATTGTCTCCTCCGAAAACTTTGAAGCGGTTGAAGAAGAAGCGGATGAATCCTATACGCGCTCTAAACAATTAACGATTATTACGATGCACAAAGCCAAAGGATTAGATTGGGATTATGTCTTTATTCCCTTCCTCCATCAAGATACTTTGCCCGGTCAATTGCGTATCCCAGTTGCGGCTGAATTTTTAGGACCTTTTACTTTAGCAGAAGTCGCCCGCGCTCAAATTCGTTCCCTTGTTCATTATCGCTATCTTCATGAGGATAAAAATCCTCCTACGATTTCCCAACCTTTAAAAGCATGGCAAGAGGCAGAATACCTGAAAGAAGCAGAAGAATATCGCCTTTTATATGTGGCAATGACGAGAGCAAAACGGTTATTGTGGATGTCATCTGCCCGACAAGCTCCTTTCACTTGGAATACTTTTCGTAATGATAGCAATCACAATTTACGAGATAAAAAAGCTTCTCAGATTTTATCGGTTTTAAAGCAAAAATTTCCCCACACTGTTATCAAACTTTAAGGAAATTTTCTAGAAATATACTTGACACAATAAAATAATTATTTACCTTAGTTTTTTAACAAATAAAAATATGATTAACCAATATTATCTCGAATAATCACGCCAATTTATATTATATTCTTGGCATAAATATCAGAAAGAGCAACAAAATTCGCTACAATAAGCCTTGATGACCCTAACTGAAATAAGCTATGTCTGCTCCCTTTTCACCTCAAGAAATCGCCTCAGAAGGACTTAAACCTGAAGAATATCAAGACATCGTGCAACGCCTTGGTCGACACCCTAATAAAGCAGAATTAGGAATGTTTGGCGTAATGTGGTCAGAACACTGCTGTTATAAGAACTCTCGACCTCTTTTAAAGCAATTTCCTACCGCAGGCGAACGTATTCTCGTTGGACCGGGCGAAAATGCGGGCGTAGTGGACTTGGGAAATGGATTAAGGCTGGCGTTCAAGATTGAGTCTCATAATCATCCTTCTGCCATTGAGCCGTTTCAAGGGGCAGCCACGGGCGTTGGCGGAATTTTGCGAGATATCTTCACTATGGGCGCACGTCCAATTGCTTGCTTAAATTCCCTGCGTTTTGGTACATTAGATAATTTTCGCACTCGTCGCATATTTATGGGTGTCGTTGAGGGTATTTCTCATTATGGCAATTGTGTTGGCGTTCCTACGGTGGGGGGTGAAGTCTATTTTGATGCGGCCTACAATGGTAACCCCTTAGTAAATGCCATGGCGTTAGGATTGATGGAAACCCCTGAAATTGTCAAATCTGGAGCTTCAGGCCTTGGAAATCCCGTTTTGTACGTGGGTTCGACTACAGGAAGAGATGGCATGGGTGGCGCAAGCTTTGCCAGTGCAGAGTTAACGGATGAGTCGCTGGATGACCGTCCTGCCGTACAAGTCGGTGACCCTTTTTTAGAAAAATCCCTCATAGAAGCTTGTTTGGCGGCATTTAAGACGGGTGCAGTCGTTGCCGCGCAAGATATGGGGGCTGCAGGGATTACTTGTTCCACTTCCGAGATGGCCGCTAAGGGGGGAGTCGGCATAGAACTCGATTTGGCTAAAATTCCCGTCCGAGAGAGTGGGATGGTTCCCTATGAATATTTACTGTCGGAATCCCAAGAAAGGATGTTATTTGTGGCTCATAAAGGACGAGAACAGGAATTAATCGATATTTTTGAACGGTGGGGACTTCAGGCAGTCGTCGCAGGGGAAGTGATAGAAGAGCAGATAGTGAGAATTCTATTCAACGGTAGCATTGCGGCGGAAATTCCAGCGACTGCCTTAGCTGACAATACCCCTATCTATCATCGGGAATTATTAAGCGAACCGCCTGAATATGCTCAAAAAGCGTGGCAATGGACAGAGGATACTTTACCCCCTTGTCGAGATGAAGGGATTACGACTAACGCAGATATTCAAACATGGAACGAAATTTTACTCGCCCTTTTGGACACCCCTTCAATTGCCTCGAAACGCTGGGTTTATCGTCAATATGACCACCAAGTGCAGAATAACACGGTTTTATTACCCGGTGGTGCGGATGCGGCAGTGATTCGTGTTCGTCCGATTGACGCCAAGCCTGAGGACTGTATCATTGGCGTTGCGGCCACGACGGATTGTAACCCTCGGTATGTCTATCTTGACCCTTACGAAGGTGCAAAATACGCAGTAGCAGAGGCGGCACGAAACCTAAGTTGTGTGGGGGGTGAACCCTTGGCGGTAACCGATAACCTTAATTTTGGCAGTCCAGAAAATTCCGTCGGATATTGGCAATTAGCGTCTTCCTGTCGAGGAATTGCCGAAGCTTGTGTGGAGTTTCAGACTCCCGTTACTGGAGGCAATGTTTCTCTGTATAACGAGACATTAAACTCGGAAGGAAAACCGACTCCTATTTATCCCACACCGGTAATTGGTATGGTGGGTTTAATTCCCGATATTACGCGTATTTGCGGTCAAGGATGGCAAAATATAGGAGACTGTATTTATATTTTAGGGGCTGATGCCGTCACACTGGGAGGGTCAGAATATTTAGCGATCATTCACGGATTAGTTGCTGGGAAACCACCTCAGGTTGATTATGACTTAGAAAAAAGAGTACAGAAAGCGGTTCGTTATGGTATTCATTCAGGGTGGTTGAATTCCGCTCATGATTGTTCAGAAGGAGGGTTAAGCGTTGCTCTAGCAGAATGTTGTATCAGTGGTCAATTAGGGGCAAACCTTGTCTTAAAGGGTTCTAAAAATCGCTTAGATAGTCTCTTATTTGGGGAAGGAGGCAGTCGAATTATTGTCTCAGTTAAACCTGAATTTGAAATCATTTGGCAAGATTATTTACAACAAAATTTAGGCAATTATGGGTTTAAAATTGGCTACGTGAGTGATCAATTAAAATTAACAATTACCTTATCTGATGCTTCAACGTTAATTGATCTTTCTCTAGATAAAATGACACAAACTTGGTCAACGGCAATTGAAAAGCGATTAACCATAAGCCATTAATTTTTTGATCGATTCTGAGCAAACGCTCTAAAATTAAAGACACTATTCAAGATGCAAAAAATCCTGTTTCCTTTAATTTGGCTTTTGTTTGTACATGAGTTTAACTAACTCCCTTCAGACACAAAACGGTTAATTTTATGACGTCTCATTTTCCCCATTATTTTTATTTACATGGTTTTGCTTCAAGTCCCCAGTCTTATCTCTACAGTTGTAGATAGAATAAAGGAGTAAAAGTAAGCCCAGGAAGGGATGAAACAAGAATCTCTGAATTTGTTTCTTAGTGGAGAGGAGCTAGAAGCTCTGTGCCTATGGAGTAATAGCCTTAAATCATTCCAGCA
>JBGTGT010000024.1:0-40994 GCA_041746575.1 Microcystaceae cyanobacterium | reverse complement strand
AGGGGGTACGGGGGAGGCACTCCGTCCCCCGTTGGGGGGTTTGGGGGGCTAGTCCCCCAATCAAGAATTTGTTTTTCTTTCCTAATCCCAATTAGAATAGACAAAAGGATTAAGATAATTGCCCTCGTCGAACTCACGTTGTGCATTGCTTTAGCCGCTTTGAGAGATGAAATAAAACAAATACTCGCCGATTGAGTCAGGTTTTTGGGTTACTTTCTATTGTTTCCTTCTTTTGTGGTCGCTTTTCTCAGAATTCTTTTTGCCTCTGATGTCTATCGTTTAAAATTTATCTTAGTTGCGATCATCGAAGGATGCCTCTTAATTAAAATGTATTCGCTATTTCATGTGACTCAATCTTGTCTTAAAATAACAGATGAGCAGTAACGTCGGCCAGCAGTTAAGTGATTTCCTTTAATGAGCGATCGCTCATTAACAACCCGCACTCAGGTGAGTTGTCAGAAAGACTACCATTGCACTATGCTATATTGCTTTAAGACTAAATCATAGACTTTTTCAGTCTCTTGAGCCAATTTTGCCCAATTAAAGCGACGTTCTAAGTCCTGGTAAGCATTTTCCACTAATGATTGCCCATAGTCGGGATTGCGTAATACTTCTAAAACGCCCCACGCTAAGGATTGGGGGTTATTCGCTTGGGTGACAATCCCCGTTTGACCATGATGAACGACTTCAGGTAATCCTCCTGTATCAGAAACTACCACAGGAACTCTAGCGGCAAAGCTTTCGAGAGCAACAATACCAAACGGTTCATAAAGACTGGGAAAAACGGCACAATTAGCAATGATTTGGAATTTATTGAGGTCTTCATCCGACATAAATCCTGTAAATTGGCATTTATTCCAGACCCCTAAATGCCATGCCTTGTGTTGTAAATGGCCGGTATCACCTCCTCCAATAATAATGATTTTCAGATTGCCTTGCATTTCGGCCAATATCTTAGGGGTGGCATCTAAAAGAACCTGAACACCCTTCTCATAGGTCATTCTGCCGACATAATAAATAATTTTCTGGCAATCATCAGCAAAGTAACGACGGAAGGCTTGATAGTCAAAGTTTTCATCTTTTTCCTTTTTCTCTGGACGAATACCGTTATAAATCACGTCAATTTTATCCCAAGGGGTACCAAAGGCACGTTGCAATTCATAGCGCATATAATGACTACAGACGATGACTCGCCAAGCATTATAGATCAAAGCCCCTTCTTTTGAGGCAATATAGTGATGGATGGGGGTATAAAGTCCATTATAGCGACCGTACTCTGTCGCATGGATAGTGGCAATCAAAGGAACTTTAAAGTAATGTTTTAGCGCAATAGCGGCGTCACCGACCAACCAATCATGGGCATGAATAATGTCGAAATTTCCCTCTTTTTGGATTAATTCACCACCATACTGTCCCATTTTCTCATTAATATTAACCACCCAATGAAAAAAATCTTGACCATGAGCAACTAAGAGGCGATGGACATGAATACCATCTACGATTTCGTAAGGCAGTGCTTTTTCAGCAGTTAAGGTTACCAGATGAATATCATGCCCTAATTTGACGATTTCTGGGTAGAGTTCAGCGACATGACGAGCGATTCCTCCAACCAGTCTGGGGGGAAATTCCCAGCTTAAAACTAATATTTTCATCGCCTCTCATCCTTCATTTCTCCTAACCCCTTACCGTTGCGGTGTCCCATAAAGGGTATGACCATTTAGGACTAAATCATAGCCTAAATTGAGCAGAAACGGTTTAACCCCTTCTAAAGCAGATTCGCCCGTTTTGACATCTTTGTGAATATCAATGCACAAATAGGGTTTATTCTCCATTAAGGTGGATTTTGCCCCATGTAAAGCGTATAATTCAAATCCTTCGATATCAATTTTGAGAGTTTGCGGCTTAATACCCTGTTTCTGTACAAAATCATCAATAGTCGTCACTTCCACCGTGTAGCTTTGATGGTTAAGACTGGGGTTAATACTGGGCGCGCTTAAGGTGGAAGCATCTGAAGCCCATGAAAGGTCATTATCAGACGTATATTCAATAAATTCAGCTATTCCGGGTTGATCAGAAATGGCAGACTTCACCACGGTGATATTAGCAATTTCATTGAGATAGAGAATTTGTTCTAGGAAACGTTGGGTGCGTCTAGCCGGCTCAAAGGCGTACACATGACCGCTTTCACCGACTGCTTTAGCTAAGGGAAGAGAAATCACGCCAAAAGCCGCCCCAATGTCTAAAACTACGTCTCCGGGGTTAAGATGGGAGACCATCCAATCTGCACAGTGAGTTTCTACTAAATAAGTCAATTTCCGTTCAGGGTGGGGTTGCATACAGTGGGGAAAAACATGAAGCATTTCCACTGGGGCTAACATGTCCATGCGGTTAATGTTACAGCTTAAAATTGACCCCGGTTGACTTTGAGTGACAAATTCTTGAAAAAGGTGTTGTTTTTGACTTTCAAGGAGATGGATAATTTTATCCTGTTGCTGCTGTAAATGGTTAATTTGGTCTTCTAGGGCGCGAACCCCTAAAGAACGGCGAAGGAGATTTTTTAGAGAATTAATCATTAACGGATAACAAAATCAATAATAGAAGATAGGCTGAAAATCTATGGGACTTAGTGTATCATGATCTAGTTCCTGACAAGGTAACTGCTTTTAACTTTGGGACAGACGTTGGATAGATTGTTCACCTAAGAGACGATGGGTATCTGCTAGTAAATAGGGAATTTGATCTCGAAAAGGACTATGTTTAAGACAGTTTTTTAAGTCTAGTTGTTCGACCTTTTCTGCATTATTTCCTGGAAACCAATGACCCCCATTTCCTAATAAATTATACCGCATTTTACCATAATCTATCATATCATAAGCTAAGACCAACATTCGCAACCAAAGAATAACGGAAATATTAATATTATGCGGAGTTTCTTTATAATTGGGCAAACCCACCTGCCAATTTTTGACCCAAGCTTCTCCAAAGGTATTAATTTTTTCTTGCTCTAATTTTTGGTGAATCGGCCGTAACACTTGCTCAGATTGCTCTAAATAAGCTAAGGTTTTTAAATGTTCTTCAAAATCTGCTGGTTTAGATGCGCCAATGCTTAGGGTATGGATTTGAGAATGGGATAAACAAAACAGATCATTAAAGACCATCGGCGTGAGAGGATAGCAAAGTTCGACTAATTTTTGGGGCGGTTCATACAGCTTTCCCCCTTTATCGGAAGGACTGATAATAAAAACACCGAGATCATATTTTTGAGCTGTTTCAATTGCCTTCCAGTGGGTTTGATTGATATAATACCAGTGCAGATTAACATAATCAAATTGATTAGTTTCAATCGTTTTTGTGATGATATCAGTAGAACCGTGGGTAGAAAAGCCAATAAATCTGACTTTCCCTTGTTTCTGTAATTTTTGGGCTTCTGCTAAACAGCCTCCGGGGCGAATGCAATAATCTAAGATTTCTTCAGTGTTAATACCATGTAATCCTAAAAGGTCAACGTAATCTAACTTTAGAAAAGATAGAGATTGCTCAAATTGACGACGAAATTCTCTCGGATTTTCTTGAGGAGAAACTTTTGTTTGAATAATCAGTTTCTCCCGTTCTAGTTGAGGTAAAATTTGCCCTAATTGCATTTCTGATGTTCCATATCCCCTCGCTGTTTCAATGTGATTAATTCCTACTTCTAAAGCGTGACGAATGGTCGTTTCTAAATTACGTTGACTCTCGGTGGGAATTTTGGATAATGCCAGATCTTGCCACTGATATTGATAGCGCATTCCGCCACAGGTAAAGACAGGCATTTGTAATTCTGTTCGTCCAAAGCGTCGATATTGCATGGTTTTTTGAGCAGGAATAGCACAACAATAGATTAAAATTATAATAGATTCTTGAAAGGTTTGGACTGAATTGAATTTTTGAAGCGATCGCCCTTTAATCTTCTTCAGTGAAAAAGTCAAGATTCAGAGAGAATAAACAGGCAAGAAGGAAATTCAAAGAAATAATCGGCTAAAAAATCTGATAATATAGACAATTGACCCTTCTTTAAAAAACGTTATGGAAAAAGCATCTAATCAGCTTAAATTTATCTCAATTATTCCCAATTTAGTCGAAGGAGAAGGTCATATTATTCCCTATCATACAGCCGTGACGCAAGCCATTCAACCCTTAAACTGGGAACATCAAGTTCTAATTCCTCGTCTCGTTGAACCTCATCTATTTCCCCCTCATTGGCAACCTTGTTTATATCCTTGTGATTTGGAGTCAAAAGGTCATTTTTTTCAACAGAGTTTTAAAATTAAAGAGTCCACTAAGTTAGGTCTTTCTATTACTAAAAGTTTACAATTTTCTTCAGAAACTACCATTCTTTTTTTAGAACGATTTATTCATTTACAATTATTTGCTTTAACGCTTGCTATTTGGTTACTTCCTCGCCAACAATGTGAACAGTTGAATGTTTGGTTACTTTATCGCCGAGATACACATAACAGTAAAACTCGTTGGATTTATAAATCATTAAATTATCTTCTAAAACAAAAATTACCCCAAGGACAGTTTCACCTGCTGACTGACAGTGAAAAACTTAAAGATTCTCTTTCTCGTTATTTTAAGGAATCTATTGATGTTGTGCCAATTCCCCATACTCAGTTGACTCCGGTTAATATCACTTATTTTTCCATCGATAAAGAAGCTTTAATCTGTTGGTGGCCAGGTTCTCCTCGACTCGAAAAAGGATGGGAAATTATTAAAAATTTAGTTGACTGTGATTTTTCCCAAGGGGATAAAATCTGTTTAGTTGCCGCAGAAACCTCGGCATTAATTGCCAATAACCAAGGTATTAAACTCAAGTTAATTCAAGATAAATTAGACCGTCAAGATTATGAGCAATGGTTGTATTCTTGTGACATCGTTTTATTACCCTATGATAGGGAAGCTTATCATGAGCGAACATCAGGGATCTTCACAGAAGCAATTATTGCAAATAAGATACCTTTAGTTACACCGAATACTTGGATGGCCTATGAACTCGCTAAATATAACCTTGATCAGAGTTTAGTATTAGATTGGGAGAACCCTATGACTATTTTAGACATTATTTTGCAACTTCCTCAGGATTCTTTAATTCGAGAAAAATTAAAAATAATGAAAGATAGTTACGAGCGGTTTCATAATATTAAAAACTATGGTAATTGTTTATCTAAAATCTACACATTCAATAAATAAACAATATTTAAAACAAAAGATTGAGATAAATTTAATAATTTGGAGCAGAAAAGATGTTAAATATTCAAATTGATGTGACTCCCTTAAGAGGGCAAATGAGCGGTATTGGCTATTATGTTTATAATTTAGTGCAAGGAATGGTGCAACTGCAACAAACAGAGGAATTTAATCTCAATTTATCTTTTCATCCTTCCTTCAAAAATTGGCTAAAACGAGACTTTACCCCCTCACCTTTGATTCCAAATTATCCGAATCCTTTGGTCTTTCCGATCCCCGTTACTCTTGTTAATTTATTAACTTCATTTCCCCCTTTATTTTTACCTTACTTTGAAAAAAACCTACCCAAACCTGACATTATTCAAGGTACGGATCATTTTGTTTATCCCTATCTTCATAGTCTAAAAGTGATGACCATTCATGATTTAACCTTTATAAAATATCCTAATTATTCTACTACAATTGTCAAAAACTATGAATCTCGTATTAGAAATTGTTTAAAATGGACAGATTTAATTATTACTTTTGCAGAGAATACCCAAAAAGATATTGCTCAATATTTAGATTTTCCTGAAGAGAAAATTAAAATCACTCCTCAAGCAAGTCGTTACTCATCAGATTATCTTAAAGGGGTTAATTTTGAGGCATTAAAACAACAAATTTCTTATCCATTTAACTCTCCTTATATTCTCTTTGTCAGTACTCTTGAACCTCGGAAAAACATCAATACCTTAATTAGAGCATTTAATTATCTCAAACGAAATGCAAAAATTGAACATGATTTGGTTTTAATTGGTAAAAAAGGCTGGAAATATCAATCTATTTTACAAGAAATTGAAGCCTCTCCTTATCGTAACCAAATTTATCACTTAGACTACTTATCTGATCAATTAGTTGCGTTATTTTATCAACAAGCAGAGGTTTTTGTTTATCCCTCTTATTATGAAGGATTTGGTCTACCTATCTTAGAAGCGATGACATTAGGTACACCCGTCATTACTTCAAACACTTCTTCTCTGCCTGAAGTAATCGGGAATGCGGGGATTTTAATTGACCCAAATAATATGCTAGAATTAGCAGAAGCTATTTTACAAGTTATCAATAATACTCAATTACGTTGTCAATTAATTGAACAAGGAAAGTTACGTTCACAGCAATTCTCGTGGCAAAAAACTGCAAAAAAAACCTTTCAAGCTTATCAATTTATTCAATAATTTTCTTGTAAATGATTGTCCTTTTTTTTCGTATTTATAGCCCCTAGTTTAGATAGCGATTAACATAAATTTAATTCTGCATACTTTTAATGGATCACTTTGCTATAATTGAGTAAAGTTCACTCAGTAACAGAAATGGGAATTAAAAATGGAATGGCGAGAACTCTCAGGAAGTTGGATTTTAATTCCCCGTAACCCTCAAGCGATGATTCATTTTCTAGGCGGCGCATTTGTGGGAACTGTTCCTACCTTAACCTATCGCTGGTTACTCGAACAATTAGCAAAATCTGGTTATGGAATTGTGGCTACTCCTTATATCAATACCTTTGATCATACTGCCATTGCTCGTACTGTTTTGAACCGATATGAAACAATTGTCGAGCGTCTTTACTACCAGAATAAAATTAGTCATCGTTATCTTCCGACCTATGGCATTGGTCATAGTTTAGGCTGTAAATTACATCTTTTAATTGGCAGTCTTTTTGCTATCGAAAGAGAAGGAAATATCTTAATTTCGTATAATAACTTTCCGGTACGTCGTGCCATTCCTTTCCTTGAACAATTAGATATTAATAACACCTTAAACCTAGAATTTATCCCCTCTCCGGAGGAAACCAATACCCTAATTGCTGAACGTTATTCGACGCGTCGCAATCTTTTAATTAAATTTACCAATGACGAAATTGATCAAACCGCCTTACTGAATCCTGTTTTGATTAAACGCTTTCCTGATATGATTGTTTTGCGAACAGTAACAGGTCATCATTTAACACCGTTGGGTCAAGAAATTCAATGGCGCAGTGGTGAATTTTTTACGCCATTCGATGCTATTGGACAATGGATTAAAGAGAGTCTTTCTAAAGATTTAATGTTCTTAAAGCAGGAAATTATTTATTGGCTAAACCCCAGCAAAATTCAACGAAATTAATCCGTTTTTAAACTGTAAACTTCCAGAAAAAGCGTGGCTCGTTTAGCAATAGTCGCTAAAAAATTATTCTTCAACTTCTGCGATAAGATAGATGAGCAGTAATGTAACAAAGTGTGAAGGTTATTATGGCGGATCAACTCATTCGGGCGACAGCTGCAGATGGAGGCATTAGAGCAGTCGGAGTCATTTCAACCCGTTTAACAGAAGAAGCACGACAAAGGCACAATTTATCTTATGTTGCTTCAGCCGCTCTCGGTAGAGCCATGTCATCTGGCTTATTATTGGTTTCCAGTATGAAACGAGAAGATTCGCGGGTTAACATTCGGATTAAAGGCAATGGCCCCCTAGGGGGATTATTAGTAGATGCAGGACTCGATGGCACGGTAAGAGGGTATGTTGACCACCCCTCTGTCGAACTGCCGCCGAATAACCGAGGAAAATTAGACGTAGGCGGCGCAATCGGAAGGGAGGGGTTCCTTTATGTTGTGCGGGATGTTGGTTATGGTTATCCCTATTCCAGTACTGTTGAATTAATTTCTGGCGAAGTGGGAGAAGACGTGGCCTACTATCTGGTAAAGTCAGAACAGACTCCATCGGCTTTGGTGGTGGGAGTATTTGTTGCGTCTCAAGGCGTTACTGCATCGGGAGGTATTCTTTTGCAAGTCATGCCAAAGGCGGCAAGGGATGAGGCGTTAGTAGCAACCTTAGAAAGCCGGGTGGCCGATTTACAGGGATTTACACCCCTTTTACAACAAGGCAAGACCTTACCCGATATTTTTGAGCAACTGCTAGGGGATTTAGACCTAGAAATTTTACCCGAAGTCCAATTGGTGCGTTTTGACTGCCATTGTTCCTTTGAGCGGGTTTTAGGCGCATTGAAAATGTTAGGAGAAATGGAATTACAAGACATGATTGAAAAAGATGATGGTGCAGAAGCAAAATGTGAATTCTGTGGAGAAATTTATCACGCGAGTAGTGATCATCTAGTTCAACTTATCGAAGATTTACGTACCAAATCTCAAGGATAAATAATCTAACTTTTCATTTCTTTCTCTAAGGCATCTTTGGTCAATACAATCTTAAGACGGTAGGGTGGACAAACAAGAGAATAATTAATTGCCCACTCTACCAAACGGAATAAAAAAAAAGTTTTAGCCGCTATCTGCCTTCTTTTTACGGGTTGTCGTTTTACGAGTCGTCGTCTTTTTCGTTGTGCCTTTTTTAGCGGAAATTGCGCCTAACGCTTTTTCTAAGGTCAAAGTTTCAGCGGTTTCCCCTTCCGGCATTTTAACATTCAGCTTGCCATATTTAATATAAGCTCCGTAGGGGCCATCATAAATATTGATCGCTTCATTGTCCTCAGGATGAATCCCTAATTCTCGTAACGGTGCTTTTTTACTGCCCCGACTCCCCCGGCCGCGTTTAGGCTGTGCCAAGAGTTCTAAAGCCCTTTCTAACGTAATTGTGAGTACGTCGTCTTCTGCTTTCAGAGATCGATAATCTTTACCCTCTTTTCCCTGATCATGCACCACATAAGGTCCAAACCGCCCCAAACTGGCTTTGATTTTGGCCTCCGTTTCAGGATGCGTTCCCAATAGTCGCGGCAAAGACAGTAACCCCACCGCCATCTCTAACGTGACGTCCTCTGGTTTAACCCCTTTTGGCAAAGAAGACCGTTTTGGCTTCTTATTCTCCTCCGTTACCTCTCCTATCTGCACATAAGGACCATAACTACCAATTAAGCGATAAATGGGTTCACCTGTCTCTGGATGAAGCCCCACTTTTTCCGGCCCCTCCGTTTTTTGTTTTAAGAGGGTTTCTACCTGTTGAGCATCTAAATCCGAAGGGGTAAGATCCGCCGGAATGGAAGCCGTAATCACTTCTTCTCCCTCTTTAACCTCTAAATAAGGACCAAATCGTCCAATTTTAACGGTGACCTCTAAGTCTTCTAGATTCACCGATTTTGCCTCTGTGGCATCAATTTGGCTTTCGACCGTTTTAACCAAATTATCTAGCCCTTTATCCCCTAAATAAAACTTTTTGAGATAAGGTAACCATTGGGCTTCTCCCGTGGCAATCTCATCGAGCGTCCTTTCCATTTTCGAGGTAAACTTCGTATCTACCAAATCAGGAAAATGATTTTCCAATAATCCCACCACCGCAAAAGCCGTAAAGGTAGGAATCAACGCTTTAGTTCGCATTTGAACGTAACCGCGATCAATAATGGTACTAATGATACTGGCGTAGGTACTGGGACGGCCAATACCTTCTTTTTCCAACGTTTTGACCAAAGATGCCTCCGTATAACGGGCAGGGGGCTGGGTTTGATGGTCAACCGTCAATAGCTCCAAACAGTTCGGGTGATCTCCTTTGTGCAAAGGGGGTAAAATTACCTCTTGATCTTCCAATGCCGCTTCTGGATCATCTGATCCTTCAACGTAAGCGCGGAAAAAACCCGGAAAATCGATGCGTTTTCCTGTAGAACGAAATCCTGCATCTTCTACGTCTAAATTCACCACAATTTGCGTTAAGCGGGCATCAGCCATTTGACAAGCCACCGTACGCTTCCAAATTAAATCATAAAGTGCTAATTCTCGTCCCCCTAAACCCGTTTCTTGAGGAATACGAAAGCGATTACCCGCCGGACGAATAGCTTCATGCGCTTCCTGCGCCCCTTTACTCTTAGTGGTGTATTGACGCACCTTTGGACTTAAGTATTCCTTGCCATACATCTCTTCCACACAAGACCGCGCCGCCGCAATAGCTTGATCCGACAAATGGACTGAATCCGTCCGCATGTAGGTTATATACCCTTCTTCATACAGTTTTTGGGCAATTCTCATCGTGTCTCTGGCAGAAATACCCAATTTACGGTTAGATTCTTGTTGTAAGGTTGAAGTCGTAAAAGGCGGAGACGGCTTACGAATCGTCGGTTTCTCTTCTGTTTGACTAACCGTCCAAATTTTTCCCTCGAGGCGATCTTTTAACGCCGTTGCTTGGGCTTCATCTAGAAGAACCACATCCCGTCCTTGAATTAACTGGCCGGTATGATCATCAAAATCGCTCCCATTGGCAACTTTTTTGCCCGCTAGGGTGATTAACTTACTCTCGAAGGCACTTTTATCCTTTTCTAGGGTTGCCTTGAGATCCCAGTATCCTGCCGTTTTAAACGCCCTTCTTTCCCGTTCTCGTTGCACAATTAGACGAACTGCCACCGATTGAACTCGTCCGGCCGATAATCCCCGCGCAATCTTCTTCCACAGTAAAGGAGAAACAGTATAACCCACTAAACGGTCTAAAATTCGTCTTGTTTCTTGGGCATGAACCAAATTGTGATCAATCTCCCGACAGTTTTTGAGAGCTTTTTGAATGGCTTCTTGGGTAATTTCATGAAAAACCATGCGCTTGATGGGAATCTTCGGGTTCAGTAACTGTAATAAATGCCAGCTAATACTTTCTCCTTCGCGATCTTCGTCTGTAGCCAAAATCAGTTCATCCGCCGACTTCAAAGCCGTTTTTAGCCCTTGTACAACCTTTTTCTTCCCCTTGGGAATAATGTACAGTGGGGCGAAATCATTCTCGATATTGACGCCCAAACTAGCCCAATCTTTCTCCTTATAGTCTGCCGGAATTTCCTCGGCAGAAGCCGGTAGATCCCTGACATGACCCATAGAGGCTTCTACATGATAACCTTTAGGAAGATAGTTGCGGATAGTGCGAGCTTTAGTGGGAGATTCAACAATAACAAGAGTTGGCATAGGATCTAAAGACAATAAGGCTTTTTGGGCGAGGAAATCGCTTATCATTCGACCCCATCAAAAATTCAAAGAGGTTGGCAGTCAAGCAAGTCCCTAATTACGATAATAGATACTCTCACTCAAAATTTGTCAATAGTTCAGAAAAAATTTTGTTTTTGCCTGGGTTAAAGTGTCCGTAAATTTACTGAATGCTCAAGCCAAACTCCAGTAATTGAGATTACGTTCCACGAGTGAGAAAAATCACATCAGGGATAAAAGCTTTAAGAATATTGTTATATTATAAAGATATAAAGAAATATTCTTGATATTTATCCTCAAAGATCCGTGAAAACATGGATAAAATCAAAATTAGGGACTCAACTTTCCTGAATGATAAAGGGAAAACGACCTCGAAAAATATCAATCGAGAAAACCTTTTAGGGTGATGCGCTATGGCACGACGCATTCGCTCTAGGGTATTGATCTGTTTCTCATTCCTTTACCCTCAGTCGTCGCCCTCAAAAAAACATAATATCATTGCTATTACTAAAAAATCGCGAAAAACAGCCCTAGTATCCCTAAGGATTAACCCAAATCTCTTTTTTGGATTATTGAGCTTAAAACTGAGTTCCCTCTTAATTTTTCCTATCTCTCTCCCTTTCCTATGGCTGATAAAACCGTTCACGCCCTCAAAAATGCGATCGCTGCTTATAATTATGGGGATTATGAAGCCGCCATTCCCCAATTAGAAAAACTGTATCAATCCGCCGAAGATGAATTAGTGCGCATTCAGGCTCAAAAAACTTTAATTCAAGCGTACCGAAAAATCCGACATATTCCCCAAGCCATCGCCCTGTGTCAAGATTTATTAGACCACCCAGTCTATCAATCTTGGGCGCAAAAAGCACTGGTTAAACTAGAAAGTGCCTTAGCCCGATTAGAACAAAGAAAAGAGAGCGACGAAGAATTGGGAGAAGACTCTAGTGGCGAGTTGTCGCAAATATCAGGTTCTTTATGCCCAAAACAGTTAAAACTTCCCATTTTCCCCAATTATCATTGGCGCAACGCTGGGCGAGCCAAAATCTTTAAGCCCCTGAAATCCCGTTCAGGCTCCGGTTTAGCCGTGGCATTACTCTTTTCTATTAGTGCATTATTACTGATTATTGACGGCACTCTTAACAGTGTCGTTGGCATTATTAACATATTGTGGCTCACTGCTACGATTAAGTTGACCCAATTGCCGATTTTAACGCTACCTTCTTGTTCTGTTGCCCTGATTATGGGTATAGGGCTGATTTTTCTGGTTATCTCTCCCAAACGACTGGATCAAATTTTCCAACAATCCTACGAATTACAGCCCTTATCCCTTGAAGAATTAGCCCTTACCAGTAGAGAATCTGCAACCCTATTGGAGGATTTTAAGAAAAAAAAGCGCAAAAATCAAATTAGGCTGGGTCTTTTACCCCTAGATGTCCCTCTAATTCTAAGCTATGGTCATTTTTCCCATAACGCTAGAATTATTATGAGTCAGGGATTATTGAGACAACTAGAGGAGGATGAAATTGCCACCCTTGTCGCTACTCAACTTGGACAGATACAACAGTGGGTTTTTCCGTTCATATCGGCAATGATAGGGCTTTTACAGTTTTTTTATGAGAGTTACTGGCAGATGATCAAAGTTGCTTCTCGAAAATGGCCGTATTACCTCATTATTTTCCCCAGTAGCTTAGCGACTATACTCTATGCCGTTTATCGTTTATTGCGTATTCCGGTTCTCAGTTTATCTCGCCAACGCGTATATGATAGCGATCGCTTTGCTGTCAATCTGACCGGAAATCCCAACGGTTTAAGCCGCAGTTTACTTAAAATAGCCATGGGATACGCCTTTAACTTGAAAAAACACAAACATAATCCCAGAATTTTAGAAGGCTTTGATTTACTTCTTCCCGTTGCTCCCCTGCAAGCCCTCACCTTTGGCAGTCTGCCCCCAAAAAGCGATCTAGAAGCCGCTTGGCGTTGGGATTGGTCAAACCCTTGCCGTCATTCCTTAAATTTGGGTAATTCTCATCCTCTATTAGGCGAGAGAATTTATAAATTAAATCAATACGCTCAATTTTATGAACTACCGACAGAATTCTACATTAATACCCCAGATTCTGCCCTGTCTCCCCAAGAGAATCCGCTACAAAGCTATCAAGCCCTACCTCCTTGGCAAAGTGGGATAGTTTGCGCCATTTTAGTGGGAATTATTTTATATTTTGTCTTTTTTGGCTTTAAATATTTAGGCATTGATCTTCAATTTTTATTACCGACTTTAGTGTTAATCAGTTTCAGTATTAGCTTAATTTCTCGAATTAATGCCTATTTTCCCGAATTGAAAAGCTCTAAGCTCCAAGAAGAGATCTTATTACCCGATTTTCTAAGCATAGTTGAGGCTGTTCCCTCTAAAAGTAAGACCGTTGCGCTACAAGGTAAATTACTCGGCCGTCGAGGGGTGGGCAATTGGTTAGGACAAGATTTAATCCTACAAACCACAACAGGATTTATTCCTTTATGCTATGGTGCATGGGGGGGGTGGTTGACTCAAATGTTTCCGTCGGTTAAACATCCCTGTGATTGGATTAATCAAACCGTCACCGTCAAAGGTTGGCTAAGACGAGGAGGAATCGTTTGGCTAGATATTCAAAGTTTAACCACAGAAGACGGCCAATTTCTACGGGGACGATATCCCTTATGGTTTCTCTTGCTGGCTCTCATTGCCGCTTACGGAGGACTCTATTTTTTACTGATTCCTTCAGAATTATCAGCAATAAACCCCTAAATTCAGCATTCATTGTCCCAAAATAAAAGGGATAAGGTACCTGTAACCTACACCCCCAAACAAAAAACATAAGATCAGCGAATTAAGCGGCAACAGGTGCGCCCAAATATCCCATTTCTTCAAGTTTTTGCCAAACTTTATTGACACTTTCCTCTAATTCTTCGAGATCAGTGCGACATTCGACTTCAGGATTGAGGGGAGGTTCATAGGGGTCGCTAATTCCCGTAAATGCTTTAATTTCGCCCGCTCTTGCCCGTTTGTACAATCCTTTGACATCTCTATCCTCGCAGACATTCAAAGGAGCATTAACAAACACTTCCACGAAATCACCGATTTTCTGCTTGACTTCTTCTCGAATTTCCCGATAGGGAGAAATAGCAGACACCAGAACGATTACACCATTGCGAGTCAGTAAATGGGAGACAAACCCGATACGGCGAATGTTTTCGTCGCGATCTTCTTTGCTGAAGCCTAATCCTTTCGTTAGGTTGGTGCGAACAATATCACCATCTAAGATTTCGATGCTGTAATTGTGATCTCTGAGTTTTTGCGCTAACGCTTGAGTGATGGTTGTTTTTCCTGCGCCACTAAGGCCAGTTAACCAGATCGTTACACCACGTTGTTTCATATTCGTTACTTGTGTCAATAAAACTTAACGGACTGATTAGAGATTACCGTTTGAAGGGACAGATGGCAACTCATAAGAAAATAAAAAGGGTGGACTTAAACCCGATCCGTCTGATTAAACTTTTGCCAAATTCTGTATTCTATTGCCTATTCACTATTCCCTGTTTCCCGTCTCTAAGTGATATTCTTAAAACGAGTCTTATTCTTTGAGTATTATGACGATTGCCCCTCTTAAATCCCGCAAAAAATCTATAAAATCTGGCTTCCATCTCTGGTACGAAAGGGTTATGGTCTTTATTATCCTTTTTAACGTTATTTTAGTGATTTTCAACTTGACTTACATTCCCCTACGGGATTTTTGGCTACAGGGCAAATTTCAGCTCATTTTTGTGCAATTACATCGACCTGTTAATTTCCTCTTCTTTAAACTTGATCAAATTGAAATCCAATTTCCCCCTAAACATCCGATTAAAATCATTCCCTCTAAACTCAGTCGCTGGATCACCAATACTTATGATCCGGTTAAAGGCATTGCTCCCTATCGTAGTACCCAAGAATATCTTAATCTCGTTAGCCGTTTAGAAAAAGAAGTCCAAGGAATCAATCAAGAATTTGTGCAACCCTCTTTAAAATCACCTACTACTTCCCCGTCTTTTGCCCAACAACAAACAGAACTTGATCGTTTACTCGCAAGACTCCGTGCTGATAGCATCGAGATAATTGATACTAATCCTTTTCAGGTAGCTGGTAAAACAGGAACACTAGAAAAAATCAAAAATGAAATGACCACCTATATTTTTGGTAAACAAGATTCTAATCATTCCCCAAAAGAGGCCTTGAGGCGATTTTGGAGCAAAGAGTTTCTCTTTAGAGAAGGCTTTATCAGTTATGTCAATGATCTGAAATTTTTTAATCAAACCATTTCTCCTTTAATTCAAACCAATTATTTTAGACCTATTGGCGAAAATAACCTTCCTGTTGACAATTTTGGAGCGATTGATTTTCCCTTTGGTGTCCTTTTCTTTTTAGAATTTTTAGGACGAACTTGGTTGATCAGTCGTCGCTATACCAATATTAAATGGTTTGATGCGATGCTATGGCGTTGGTATGATATTTTTCTCTTTCTTCCCTTTCTTCGCTGGTTACGAATAGTTCCTTTAATTATTCGGTTAAATCAAGCAGAATTAATCAGTCTAAGACCCATTGAACGACAAATCAGTCAAGGATTCGTCGCCACCATTGCAGGTGATATGACCGAAATTGTCGTTTTACGAGTTATTAGCCAACTTCAAGAAGCCATTAAAAGGGGTTTTGTGAAGGACTTCTTTCGTCAGTCTTCAAAAAAGTCTTATATCGATCTTAATAATATTCATGAACTTACTGAAATAATTAAACTAATTACTGATCTCATTGTTCATAAAGTGTTACCCGATATTCGTCCCGAAGCAGAAACCTTTGTGCGATACAATCTAAATAAAGCACTGACACAGACGCCTGCTTATAATGGATTACAACGATTACCGGGGGTTAAATCCTTAGAAACCCAACTCACGGAGCAATTAAGTAGCCAACTTTATGCTACTTTTTGTAAAATTTTAGAAAATGTGACACGAGAAGATCCGACTTTTAATCAATTAGTCAATAAACTCTCTGAAAGTTTCAATCGCTCTGTGGGTAAAGAGTTAAAAGCACAGGATAGCGTAGATAAATTAGAGTATTTGTTAATGGCTTTACTTGAGGAAATCAAAGTGAACTATATTCAGAAACTTTCTCAAGAAGAAGTAGAAGAGCTTCTCGAAGAAACCCGAAAACTACATCAAACTCAAGACCAAAGGATTGACCTTTATTCTCAACACTAAGGAAGCTAATCAAATAAATAAACGATAATCATTAACTCTAAAGTGAAGAATTAACGAGTTCGTATTTTGACCTTCTATAACTCAGAGATTTCCCGCATTTTAAGTTCATTTTTATCTTTCTGTTGAACATAAAAAAACGCCCCCCTTAAAAAAAGTGAGGACGTATTCTTGGTTGAAAAATCCCTGTTTGCTAGAAATTATATTAGATGAATAATGATTCCTTATGCGTCCTGCTTTTGGGTGAACCATAAGAACGTTTAGTGACTAAAAGTTCCGATAAAAATCCCCTTCTCCACTCACGGAAAAGGGGTAATGCTTGGTTGAAAAATCCCTGTTTGCTATACTTTTATATACTAAATAAATAATTACCCCGATCCCTTCCTGCTAACGGGTGAACAAAAAGGATGAATGTCAACTCATGCTAATAGAGTGAATAATAATGGCTTTAATTATCGCAGGTGAACGAAGCGGGAGCGGAAAAACCACCATTACCTTAGCTCTCCTTTCTGTTTTAAGTCAAAGAAGTGATAAAGTTCAATCTTTTAAGGTCGGCCCTGATTATATCGATCCGATGTTTCATACTGTCATCACCCGTCGTCCCTGTCGCAATCTTGACCCCCTTCTCACCTCAGAAACGGATGTCAAATGGCGTTTTGCTAATTATTGCCAAGGGATGGACTATGTCCTAATAGAAGGCGTGATGGGGTTATTTGATGGCGTTCATTTTCAACCGAGCGATCAAGATTGGGTTAAGGATTACGCCAGTACTGCTCACATTGCCCGCATTCTTAAGATTCCTGTGGTTTTAGTGCTTGATTGTCGCCATTTATCCCGTTCTGTTGCCGCCATTGCTTCTGGTTATCGCACCTTCGACCCTCAGATTGACTTAGCAGGGGTGATCCTGAATCGAGTAGGTAGCGATCGCCATTTAGAATTATTAACGGATGGGTTGAATCAAATTCAAATGCCTATTTTAGGTGTATTTCGCCGTCAAGATGACTTCGTGATGGCTAATCGCCATTTAGGATTAGTTCCCACCGATGAAATCCCTCATTTGTCTCATTTTCTTGATAAATTGGCACATTTTGCCAAAAGATCTTTTAATTGGGATGATCTTTACCCCTTGCTATCCCCTCCATCGGGGGGGGGCAACGTTCAACCCCAAAATTTCCCAATCGTTTCCCTATCTCCTCAGCCGATTAAAATTGCCATTGCTCGTGATCGAGCGTTTAATTTTTACTATCCAGAGAATTTAGAATTATTACAATTATTAGGGGCAGATTTAGCTTTTTTTAGTCCTTTACAAGATACTCAGTTACCGAGAGGCAGTAGGGGGTTAATCTTGGGAGGTGGCTTCCCTGAAGTCTTCGCCGCAGATTTGAGCGCAAATACCTTTCTTATTCAAGAAATTCGCCAACGTATTCAAGCAGGAATGCCAACTTATGCCGAATGCGGGGGATTGATGTATCTTAGTCAAGGAATTGTTGATTTCCAAGATCGCTTTTACCCTATGATAGAAATTATTCCCACCAAGGCGATTATGGGGCAAAAATTAACGCTGGGCTATCGTAAAATGACAAATATTCAAGAAAATTGGCTAATTTGTGCGACTGAATCTCTCTGGGGTCACGAATTTCATCGTTCTTTTCTTACCCATTTACCCTCTCACCCCGTTTTTCAATTAAAAGGACTCTCGGCGCAAACCCAATTGACTGCCGATGGATGGCAAATACAACGCCTGTTTGCTTCCTATTTACACCTTCAGTTTGGCAGAATTTCAGCGATCGCCGAAAAATTTTATCGAGCTTGTCTTGCTTTTTCCGAAAAACTACGTTAAGCTTTTTGGAGAAACTTTAAAAATGATAGACCGTTTAGGCAAATAAGGAGGTGATGCCCGTGAGTGATAGTAGTAAAATCATGGGTCTCCTAATCAACAACAGCCGGCTGTGTGCCGGAGCCATTCGCTAAACAAGTGACTTGTCTCGGACAAAATCATCAAATTAGCGCTTCTTCCGGCAGTCAGGTTGTGATTAGCGAAGACCCGTCTAGACCGCTCCTGTAACAAATGTTCTCGAAGGGCATTGTTCGCAGGAGCGGATAGTTTTTAGGGAATTTTTCGGGAAATGAGCTTTTTATTGGGGCAAGCCCTTCTTCATTTATGCCATCCAAAATCCATTTTCTCGCTCAAATCATCGAAAAACTTAAACAGATTTACCCCGATCCCTAAAAAAAAATTATATATCTCACGATTTTATTTTCCAGTGTATAATGGTGTGAAGAATGAAACTATCGTTAAGATAGTCCCTCTATGAATATGGTGTGAGGAAAAAACATGAAAAACTTACTTTGTAAGTCCTTATTAGTCAGTCCAGCCTTGTTAGGAATCGCCTTGGCGATCGCTCCTGCTGCTCGTGCCGTTGAGGTAACCGCACAGGCAGAAAACTTTGCATTCGACGCAAGCAACCCAGAAATTGCTCAACTTCAGACCACTGAAGACTTTGCATTCGACGCAAGCAACCCAGAAATTGCTCAACTTCAGACCACTGAAGACGCTGATATTCTCAATCAAATCGACTCCTATGGTAGCGAAGGACAAGATGCGAGCATTGAGCAAGTCACCAGCGTCAACGAACTTCGCGACGTTGAACCTACCGCTTGGGCGTATGAAGCCTTACGCAGTTTGGTTGAACGTTACGGCTGTATCGTCGGTTATCCGGATCGAACCTTCCGTGGCAACCGCGCCTTAACCCGTTGGGAATTTGCCGCCGGTTTAAACGCTTGTATGAACGTGATGGAGCGTTTAATCCAAGAAAACGTAGCGGTACTTCAAGAAGATATTGATAAACTGAAACGCTTAATGGAAGAATATCAAGCCGAACTCGCCGCTTTAGGCGCACGGGTTGATAACCTTGAAGGTCGCGTGGCTTTCTTAGAAGATCATACATTTTCCACCACCACTAAACTAGCTGGGGAAGTAATCTTTGGAGCGACCGGCTCTTTTGGGGGCAATAATAACCAGTTCGTATTCCAAGATCGGGTTCGTTTAAACTTTAATACCAGTTTCACTGGCTCTGACCGTTTAGTTACTCGTTTAGCGGCCGGCAATGCTGTTCCCTTCACCACAGGACCTGAAGAAGTCCCAGCGACCTTCTTCACTGAAAATGAAGAGGGACAATCGATTGGCACTAATGGCTGGTTTGTTCCCGGTTCCTCTACTCTCCCACTGACCTTGCAAACGTGGCAGAATACCCAAACGGGTAATGACGTCATCATTGACTGGTTAGCCTACTACACTCCCATCGAATTCACCGAATGGTTGAAGCTTCAGACCTATGTCGCCGGTTTCGGCGGTTTGTGGGATGACTTCACCCCCACCCTCAACCCCTACTTTGAAGACTACGACGGCGGTAATGGTTCGTTAAGTACCTTCGCTCAACGTAACCCCATCTACCGTATTGGCGGTGGTGCTGGGGCTGGCTTCAGCTTACAATTAGGATTCCTTGAAAACATTTTAGGACCTTCCTCCTTCACAGCTGGTTACTTATCGGGTACGGCGGCTGATCCCTCTCAAGGAGCTGGTTTATTTAATGGTAACTATGGTGCGTTAGGTCAATTGAATACTAACCTCTTTGATATCGTTAACATTGGCTTCACTTACGTTCATGCTTACCACAGTGCAGACAGTGCGATTTTCGGTTCGGGTGCAACCAATAGCACGGGTTTAGTGGGAACAACGGCAGCGAACTTGTCCACAACCGGTTTCTCGAATGCCTTCAACCAAGGATCGTTTGTTGTAAACACGGATGTACCGGGAGAAACGATTGAATTTCCTGCTTCAGACGCATTTAACGCTCAACCCACCTCTAACTTCATTAATAACTTTAATGGGAAGGTTACCAATAGCTATGGCGCAGAAGTTGCCTTTAACCTCTTCGATTTTGCCAGCATCAGCGGTTATGTAACCTATACCGATGTTATTCTGTTAAATACAGGTGACGGTGACATCTGGACTTATGGTGGTGGTATTGCCATCCCTGACTTCCTCAAAGAAGGAAGCACCTTAGGGCTCTTTGGTGGTGCGCAACCCTATTTTGGTGGTTATAACCTTGCCGGCGCCTTAGGCTCTGATCAACCCTTAAGCCGTTCGATTCCGATTCACGTTGAATTGTTCTACAAATACCAAGTCACCGACAATATCTCTTTAACCCCCGGTGTGATCTGGATTTCCAACCCTGACCAATTCTTTAACTCCGACGACGAGTGGATTGGTACACTCCGCGGTACTTTCAACTTCTAAGTTGAATCATTCGTAGCGTAGAGAGAAGACTTTATCGATGTCGGTAAGGTCTTCTCTCTTTTGTCATATTATGAATATCCCTTAAGTTTATTGATGCGAGTTCCTTGCCAACCGACCGAAGCAGTTATAATAGTTTATTTGGGTGCAATGTATCAAGCGTTGAAAACCTTGAAATCCCACGTCATCACCAAAACACGACTCACTGCAGGCAATTTTAGGAGGGATAAACGGTGGTTGTATCAATGAATCCGATGCAAGAATACGAAAGCAAAACCCAAGACATCGCTAGGGAATTAATCGCTCAAACTCGTGAAAAGCGGTCTATTTTTGCAAAAATTGGCGATCAAATGCGATTGGATGACAAATTACTTGCTTGGGCAATGGAAAACCCCGGTTTAAGAGTACAGTTATTCCGTTTTATTGATAGTCTTCCGGCCTTGCAAAGTAAAGCGGAAATTGCTAACCACCTACAACAATACCTATCGGATGAAGCAGTAGAATTGCCCAATACCTTAAAAGGAATTCTCAATTTTACCGATCCGAATAGCCCTCCAGCCCAGTTAGCGGGGGCTACCATTTCCAAGGCAGTGGAAACCCTTGCTTTTAAATATATTGCAGGAGAAACCGTTCCTCAAATTATTAAAACGGTAGAAAAACTGCGAAAAGAGAAAATGGCTTTTACCATTGACTTATTGGGTGAAGCCGTCATTACGGAAACGGAAGCGCAAGCTTATTTAGAACGATATTTGGACTTAATGGAACAGTTATCCAATCAAGCGCAACAATGGACAAACGTTCCTCAAATTGACGAAGCAGATGGCGAAAATCTCTCTAAAGTTCAAGTTTCCGTTAAATTAACCGCTTTTTATTCCCAATTTGACCCCATTGATCCTGAAGGAAGCAAAAAGAAAGTCTGCGATCGCATCCGCATTTTACTGCGTCGGGCGCAAGAATTGGGGGTGGCGGTTCATTTTGATATGGAACAATATGAATATAAAGATTTAACCTTAGCAATTCTCAAAGAATTACTCTTAGAAGCAGAATTTCGCAATCGGACGGATATTGGCATTACCTTACAAGCTTATTTAAAAGATTCCTACCCTGATCTGAAAGAGTTAATTCTCTGGGCGAAAGACAGAGGGCATCCCGTGACGGTGCGTTTAGTTAAAGGGGCTTATTGGGATCAAGAAACGATTAAATCCCTACAAAATCACTGGGATAATCCGGTTTATACGGAAAAAGCTAAAACCGATGCGAATTACGAACGGATGACTCGGTTACTTTTAGAAAATCATGAATATCTGTATGCTGCCATTGGCTCTCATAACGTCAGATCTCAAGCGGTAGCCTGTGCCATAGCGGAAACCCTTAATATCCCCCGTCGCCACCTTGAAATGCAAGTTTTATATGGTATGGGGGACAATTTAGCCAAAGCCTTAGTAAAGAGAGGTTATCGGGTACGTGTCTATTCCCCCTATGGCCAATTACTGCCCGGTATGGCCTATTTAATTCGGCGTTTGCTGGAAAATACAGCTAATAGCTCCTTTTTACGACAAAACTTAGCAGAAAAACCCATAGAAGAACTAATCGCGCCGCCGATGGTGGAAGATAAGATCGAAACAAGGGGTTACGCTAGTCATACCCCTTTGCCGTTTGTTAATGCCGCCGACACAGACTATGCAAAGGAGAAATTACGCTATGAAGCTAAGCAAGCGTTAGAAAAAGTCAAAAACAGTCTAGATAAAACGTATTTACCCTTGATTAATGGAGAATATATCCAAACAGAGACAACGATTGAGTCGGTGAATCCTTCTCAGTTTGCCGAAATTGTCGGTCATGTCGGCTTAATTTCGATTGAACAAGCAGAAGCGGCCATGAAAGCGGCGAAAAAAGCCTTTCCTGCTTGGAAAAAAACGGCTGTGAGTGCAAGGGCTGATATTTTGCGGAAAGCGGCAGATATTATGGAACGTCGTCGCCCCGAACTGTCTGCTTGGATTTGTCTAGAAGTCGGGAAAGTCTTGCAACAGGCGGATGCGGAGGTATCAGAGGCAATTGATTTTTGTCGTTTTTATGCTTCGGAAATGGAACGGTTAGATCAAGGGGTAAACTACGATATTGCCGGAGAAACCAACCGTTATCATTATCAACCGAGAGGAATTGCCCTCATCATCTCTCCTTGGAATTTTCCCTTTGCGATCGCTACGGGGATGACAGTGGCCGCCTTAGCAACGGGCAATTGTACTTTGCTGAAACCGGCGGAAACATCAACGGTCATTGCCGCTAAAATCGCAGAAATTCTAGTAGAAGCAGGAATTCCTCGAGGAGTTTTCCAATTTATCCCCGGTAAAGGCTCAGTCGTGGGGGCGTATTTAGTGAAGCATCCTGATATTCAGTTAATCGCCTTTACCGGCTCACGGGAAGTGGGTTGTCGTATCTACACCGATGCCTCAGTCGTTCAACCAGGGCAAAAACATCTGAAGCGTGTTATTGCAGAAATGGGCGGAAAAAATGCGATTATTGTCGACGAAAGTGCGGATTTAGATCAAGCCGTGGCCGGAACGGTCTTTTCTGCCTTTGGCTACACGGGGCAAAAATGTTCCGCCTGTTCGCGGGTAATCGTACTGGATTCTGTTTATGACCAGTTTATGGAACGCTTTGTCGAAGCCACGCGATCGCTAAATATTGGTCAAGCAGATGATCCTTCGACTCAAATCGGCCCTGTCATCGATGCTACGGCACAAGGACGTATTAAGGAATACATCGAAAAGGGGAAACAAGAAGGAAAGTTAACCTTAGAAATGCCGGTTCCAGAGGGAGGATATTTTGTTTCGCCGACCATTATCGGTGAAATTGCCTCAAATGCCATTATTGCCCAGGAAGAGATTTTTGGTCCGGTTGTAGCCGTCATTCGGGTAAAAACCTTTGATGAAGCGTTAAGCGTCGCTAATGGAACGGATTATGCCTTAACAGGAGGATTATATTCCCGAACTCCTGATCATATCGAGCAAGCGGCGCAGGAATTTGAGGTAGGCAACCTTTATATTAATCGTAGTATTACAGGAGCTATTGTGGCGCGTCAACCCTTTGGTGGGTTTAAGTTATCGGGGGTGGGTTCCAAGGCCGGTGGGCCTGATTACTTGTTGCAATTCCTTGAACCCCGTCACATTACGGAAAATATTCAGCGACAGGGTTTCGCCCCCATCGAGGGGGTTGATTAAGGGGGGTCATTCCCCCTTGTTGAGAGTACTACAACCCTTAATTTGATGACTTGTTTAACTTCTCTAATAAACGGTCAACATCAAAATATTTTTCCATCAAATCCTGAATACAATCCACTTTAATCTGCTCATGTAATCGTACTTTGCCAAAGGATTGATCGACAATTTCCACCGTTTTTAAGGTATCGTAGTCGACGGATAAAATAGGAATTTCTAAATCTTCCGCCCGACTAATAATTAAAGATTGAGGGGGCATCTGTCCTGTTAAAATGAGACAACTGGTGGACGTTTCTAAGGCCGCTAATTGTAAATCGGTGCGATCGCCTCCGGTTACTACTGCCTTATTTTCCCCTTTTCGGAAGTATTCTAAGGCAGAATTGACATTCATTGCCCCAATACTTAGCGTTTCCACCATCAAATCCAAGCGATCAGGACGACACAACACCTCAGCCTTCAACTGACGGGCAATTTCCCGCACGCTGACACTGCGTAGCAAACGACTTTGGGGTAAAATACCGAGGACGGCAATGCCCTGGTTTTCTAAAAAGGGTTTAACGGTATCGGTTAGAGTTTCTAAGTGATCTTCCGGCACATCATTGAGAACAATCCCCAATAAAGCGTCCCCTAACACCATTCTTGCTTTTAAAAGACTGTCAATAATCGCAAATGAGCTATAACGAGCAACCACTACGACGGAAGTGCCTAATCCCTTAGAAAGCTGTTGCATCGACAGCCCAAAAAGACTGCCTTCAGCGAGGGTACTCGGCCCTTCAATTAATACTACTTCCGCCGTCAACCCCTCTAAATAGCGGGTTAACAATTGAGTATAATCTGTCGTATCTTCCCCTCTGAATCGTTTTTCAAGGGTTTTATCATCCAATAATACTAAGGGCGATCGGACTTGATCATCCGAGAGTTGCAATGCCTCTTGCAAACACTGCACATCCTGATCTTGAGGGGTATCGTCTTGTTCCGTCAAACAAGTTCCCATCAACTTAGCATAAGCCACAGCAAGCCCTTTTTGGCTCAATTGATGAGCAATGCCTAAAATTGTACCAGATTTGCCACTATAAAATTCAATTGAACCAATTAATAGGTATTGAGTGGGTTTTGCCACACGGATACTCCTTTTTGCAACAAAATCATGGATTAGGAGGGCGTTTCATCAAACTTGAGTAATTTGCGATAGAGTCCTTGAGGAAAATCCGCCACGCCAGCCTCTTTATATATCTTAATGGCTTCAATCAAATAATCAATAAATTCGGCATTAAGAATAGTCAGTTCGTAGTTTAAGTCCGCTTGTCCATCGAATTGAATGCGACAGCGAGTCAGTTCTGAAGGGAGTTTGGAGACATACCAACTCGCCACAAACGCAATGCCGTCACCGCCTTCAATTAAGCGTTTACCTTCTAAACTTCCCGATTCGTAGAGCGTGATTGCGTAGGGTAGAACTGAGAGCTTGTCTTTGGAATAATAGGGTTGATAGACCATTACATCCGCTTTTTGCGCCTCGACAAGAGTTTCAATACTAGCCATAATATAAAAAATCATCAACGCTGGGTTATTATTCCTAGTTTAGCTTAAGATAGAGCGGTCTGATCGCTGAAATTTTTCCTATGTTTTCCCACCATTTCCGTGTTTATACGCATTTTTTTGGGGTTATTTCCCAACAAGTTCCCCAAGAATTTAATGTTTATTGGCTATTTCGACTGCTGTTACTGGTGGTGACTTTATATGATGGAATCAGTGTCATTCGCCAAATTCTGCAATACAAGCAATATTATGATAAGTTGCCTGCTTTTTTACAAAAATATCTCAAAAACCAAGGCAGTGATATTCTCTTAAAACAAGCGAAAAATCACCGTCGGGATTTAATGCTGAATTTGATTTTATTGGTGGTTTTACTGGGATTAAATGGGATCTTGTGGTTACTTTGACTTTTTACCCTTGAATTCCCTCGTCAGAGAATCCCCATCTTAAGCAATAATTTGTTACAGTTAAGATTAGGCCAACCTTATTCACTGCTCACAGTGAGACCTAGCCTATTGCTATTGTCGACAATCTTCCATTAGAAACAGCCTTATGCCCGGTGACTACTACGAAATCCTCGGTATTTCCCGTAATGCCTCAAAAGAAGAAATTAAACGTGCCTATCGCCGCCTCGCTCGCAAATATCATCCCGATGTTAACAAAGAATCCGGTGCAGAAGAGAGATTTAAAGAAATCAATCGCGCTTATGAAGTTCTCTCAGAACCCGATACCCGAGATCGCTATGACCGTTTTGGTGAAGCAGGTGTAAGTAGTGGCGCAGGGGGGTTTGACCCAGATATGGGCGGATTTGCCGATATTTTTGAGACTATTTTCGGCGGTTTTGGCGGAATGGGGTCTGGTACGGGAGGCAGACGACGCAGTGGGCCAGCGCGCGGGGATGACCTTCGTCTTGACCTTAGATTGGGTTTTCGTGAGGCTGTTTTTGGGGGAGAAAAAGAAATTCGGATTCCTCACTTAGAAGCGTGTCAAATTTGCCAAGGAAGTGGTGCAAAACCGGGGACTTCTGCTAAAACCTGCGGAACATGTAATGGGGTAGGTCAAGTCAGACGGTCGGCCCGAACCCCCTTTGGCAGTTTTACTCAAATGTCTACCTGTCCTACTTGTAATGGCGCAGGTCAAGTGATTGAGGAGAAATGTGAATTCTGTGGCGGGGCTGGTCGTAAACAAGAAACGAAAAAGCTGAAAATCACCATTCCCCCCGGTGTAGATAATGGCACGCGTTTAAGAGTGTCCGGTGAAGGGGATGCTGGCGAGAAAGGGGGACCGGCGGGAGATTTATATGTTTACTTGACGGTTGAACTCGATAAAGAATTTACGAGAGAAGGGATGAATATTCGTTCCCAGCTTTCTATTAGCTATCTTCAAGCTATTTTAGGGTGCCGTTTACCCGTCAATACGGTGGATGGTCAACAGGAATTAGAAATTCCGGCGGGGACGCAACCGAATACAGTATTGACCTTAGAAAGCCTCGGTGTTCCTAAACTGGGCAATGCGACCTTACGGGGGGATCATTTAATTACGATTAATATCAAGATTCCCAGTAAAATTAGTGCAGAAGAACGGGATTTATTAGAAAAATTGGCTAAAATTCACGGAGAAACCTATGGAAAAGGAGGATTAGAGGGTTTTTTGGGAGGATTGTTTAAGTAAATGAACTCTGACACCACTGCTGACACTCCCGTATTGGATTTGAGGGGAACTCCTTGTCCCCTTAATTTTGTCAAAACCAAGCTAAAGTTAGACCAAATGCCGTCTGGTCAGTTATTAGCGGTTTGGTTGGATGAGGGTGAACCAATTGAACAAGTTCCCGATAGTCTCCGGATGAATGGCTATTACATCGAAAAAATCGAAGAGAAGACAGGATTTTTTGTGCTTTTTGTGAAATCATGAGAAGGCAAGAGAAATGACTAAAATCTCCATGCCTGACAATTTCCTACCTTTTGCCTTACCTGATATCGGCGATGAAGAGATTCAATCGGTCGTAGAGACCCTAAAATCAGGATGGCTGACCACAGGACTCAAAACACAACGATTTGAGCAGGAATTTGCCCAATTTATCGGAAATCAGGTAGAAGCGATCGCTGTTAATTCGGCTACATCTGGGTTGCATTTAGCGTTAGAGGCAATAGGCGTGAGCGAAGGGGACGAAGTAATTACAACACCCTATACTTTCACCGCTACTGCTGAAGTTTGCCGTTATTTAGGGGCAGATCCCATTTTTGTTGATATTGACCCTCAGACCTTTAATTTAAATCCTCAACAGATTGAAGCGGCGATTACCCCTCGAACTAAAGCGATTATTCCCGTCCATTATGGGGGCTTGTCCTGCGAAATGCGGTCAATTACCGAGATTGCTCGAAAATACAGCTTAAAAATCATTGAAGATGCCGCCCATGCCATCCCATGTACCCATCGAGGGCAATTAATCGGCGGTTTAGAAACGGATGCAACGGTCTTTAGTTTTTATGCCACAAAACCGATTGCCACAGGGGAAGGAGGGATGCTGGTGACGAGACATCCAGAAATTGCTCAACGATGCCGGATTATGCGCTTGCATGGCATCAATCGGGATGCTTTTGACCGTTATACCTCAACCCAACCGAAATGGTACTACGAAGTAATTGCCCCCGGTTTTAAATACAATATGACGGATTTGGCGTCAGCGATTGGCATTCATCAGCTCAGAAAAGTGTGGTTGTTTCAGCAAAAAAGAGAAGCCATTGCTCAGTTTTATGATACTTATTTAGCAGATTTACCCCTTATTTTACCGGCTCATGCGCCTCAAGGGGATGTCCATGCTTGGCACTTATACGCAATTCGCTTAAAGGAAACGGCAAGGATTCAGCGAGAGGATTTTATTGAAGCAATGACAAAACGGAGAATTGGTTGCAGTGTTCACTATATTCCTTTGCATTTTCATCCTTATTGGCGAGAAAGGTATCATTTAAGACCTGAAGATTTTCCCGTTGCTTCTGAGGTGTATCGGGGGGCAGTGAGTTTGCCGATTTATACTAAAATGACAAAGGATGATCAAGGTAGAGTGATAAAAGCAATTCAGGATATTTTGAGTTAATAATGTCAAGAATAACATATATTAGTTGGCGGTAAACTCTAAAGAGTTTATTTCTTTAACTCAATCTCTTAAATTTACAAACTGATGATCTCTCTCAAGAACACTAGGGATGGAATTTATGCACTTTAAACGATTATTTGATATACTCGTTTCATTGTTGGGATTGATAGTTTTATTTCCGCTTTTTCTATTAATTGCTATTGGGGTAAAATTTGATTCTTCGGGAACCATTTTTTTTCGTCAAGTCAGAATTGGTCAATATGGTCAACCCTTTAAGATGATTAAATTTCGGACGATGGTGCATCATGCAGAACAAATAGGGCGTTCTTTAACAGTTGGAAATGACCCCCGTTTAACCGTGAGTGGTCGTTTTTTACGACAGTATAAATTGGATGAATTACCCCAATTATGGAATGTTTTAACAGGAGAAATGAGTTTGGTTGGCCCTCGTCCTGAATTGCCTAAATACGTTGCATTGTATAATAATCAACAGAGTCGAGTCTTACAAGTTAAACCCGGAATTACTGATTTTGCTTCAATTCGCTTCCGCCACGAATCTGAATTATTGGCTAAGGTTGCCGACGCAGAAACGCATTATATTGAAACAATTTTGCCCGAAAAACTTTCTTTGAACTTGATGTATATTGACCAAGCAAATTTAGGGACAGATTTAAAGTTAATTTTAATGACTTTGAAATGTATTGTTTGGGATGATAAGATAGGAGGAGATGAATCTATAATTTAGAATATCAAGTCACTGGATATTCGTTTTTTTAGCTAAATTAAAACGAGAAAAAGTGAAGATTCTTTTGTGTTTTTCTTAATCGTTAATGTTGCCTTCGGACTACGATTTATCTGTTTTGTGATTCTTTTGTGAAATGGTATTTATTTTAACGGAATTATATTATCCTGAAGACACATCAACAGGATACTATTTAACAAAAATTACTGAATTTCTGAGTCAAAATCAAACGGTAAAGGTGGTCACTGCACCAGCGACGATTGATTTTATCCCAATGCCAAATTATCCTAGTTATGAACAGAGAAATAGCGTCAAAATCTGGCGATGTTGGGGAACAAAGTTTAACAAAAACTATTTTTGGGGCAGAGCAATTAATGAGCTAAGTCGGTCATTTTTTATCTTTTTAAAAGCTTGTCAATTATGCCAAAAAGATGATCTTGTCATTGTGATAACTAATCCTCCTGTTTTACCTTTTTTTGCTTTATTATTAAAGAGACTTAAAAAAATCAAGTTAGTTGTTTTAATTCATGACCTTTATCCCGAAGTTTTAGTCGCTACTGATTTACTTACTCCTCATTCTCCTATCACAAAATTAGGTCAAAGGATGAATCAGTTACTTTTTAAAAATGCAACACAAATTATTACCATTGGCAGAGATATGGCTCAACGAATCTATCATTACTTGGAATATCAACATAAAGAAAAAATTGCCATAATTCCCCATTGGGCTGATTTGGACTTAATTTCACCTCAATTTAAAGAGAGTAATTTATTATTAGAGTCTCTCAAATTATCAGATAAATTTATTATTCTTTATTCAGGAAATATGGGTAGAACCCATCCACTCGAAGATATTATTGACGTTGCTAAAAAACTTAATAATGATCCCAGTATTCACTTTATTATTGCTGGAAAAGGACATAAAAGATCTTTTGTTGAACAACAGATTTTGCATCACCAACTCACTAATGTTACGCTGTTGAATCCCTATCCTCGTTCTCAATTGAACATTTTACTCAACGCCTGTGATATTGCCATTGTTGGCTTAATTAGAGGCATGACGGGGGTATCTGTTCCTAGTCGAATTTATAATCATTTAGCCTCAGGAAAGCCGATTCTTGCTATTGCTGAATCTTCGACAGAAATTGCGCAAATTATTCGAGAGGACTCAGTAGGATGGGTGGTGTCTCCTGCTAATATTACGGAATTATTGTATCGAATTAAATGGGTTGAGGCACATCCTAAAAAATGTCTTCAAAAAGGGTATCAAGCGGTTAAGATTGCTCAAGAAAAATATTCATTTGCTACCGTCATAGATAACTACCAAAAACTCTTATCTCAGTTAAGTAATCCAACACAAATAGATCATGAACACTAATATTTATCTTGCTATTACACCAGACGGACAAAAGATTTTGCTACCGACTGCTTTAGATATTGCCACTGATATTTACTCGCAATTTAACACCAAGGAACATTATCTTTCCTATTATCAAACGCAAGGATATGTCATCTGCCGAAATCTCATTTCTCCGATGTTATGCGAACAAGTAAAAAGAGCTTTTCAACAAACGATTAAACCCATTTCTGACTATTTTTATCGTCAAGTTACTGCTCAACCTGAACAACATCATTTCAATCTTTACGGTTATGTTTTAAATGGATTACTTAATATCCAAGATTTAAATAGTTGTCGCTTTGCCGCTTTTAAACAGGCAGGATTGGCGATTTTAACCGATGCTAAGCTTATCGAAATGATTTGTCATCTTTTAGGAGAGCAAGGAATTTTAGTACAAAGTATGTTTTTTGAAGGAAATTCAGAAACATGGCCTCATCAGGACACTTATTACTTGGACGCTAGCGAAGTCGGAAAAATGGTCGGAATTTGGGTCGCTTTAGAAGATATTTCTGCTCCATCAGGTCGCTTTTTTGTCTATCCGCAAAGTCATCACTTAAATATGATTAAACAGTCAGAAGAATTCGCGATCGCTTTTAATCACGCCGCCTATAAACAAAAAATTTTAGAAATTATTAAAACAACACAGTTATCTTGCTATGCGCCTTCTTTACAGCAAGGAGACGTTCTTTTTTGGAATTCTCGGACGATTCATGGCAGTTTAAAAACGGATGACTTAAGCTTATCCCGTTGTTCTTTGACGGCTCATTATATTCCCCAATCTTCTCAGCTTTTGCAATATCACAAACGCATTATTTCCCTTAAACTAGAAACAGTTAATCAGATCTTAGTTCATCATCCCAAAAATTTGGATCAATGGCATTATCAAATGATGTTCCAGCTAGAAATTAGATTTCCTCAATTATTTCAAAAGCTCAAAAAACGGCTTATTCAATTGCTTATTGATCATTCGTAATTTATCATTTATGATTTATCGTTCATCATTTAGAAAAAGATTATGCTAAACTCAACGTTATCTTAGCGTCTGTCCGGCCAAGAGCGTAGTCCCTAACCGAATTGATAAACTCGTGCGACCACTTGACTCTTTATTGTTGGAAAAAATTGCCCGTAATTCCAGTTATACTTTAGATATGACCCATTTACTGGGACGAGAAGAAGTCAGTACCGATTTTGATCTGATACGCTCCCACATAATAGGTCGTTCTATATTGGTTACAGGAGCAGGGGGTTCAATTGGCACAGAATTGTGTCGTCAGATTGCTGAATTATTACCAAAATGCTTGATTTTGTACGAAATAAGCGAATATGCCTTATATACTATTGATCTCGAACTCGAAGAAATCTACCCCCACCTCTCTCGTTTTGCTTATCTAGGCAATATTTTAGAGGAAAAATACTTACAATTCATTATTCAACAACATTCCGTTGAAACGATTTATCATGCCGCCGCTTACAAACACGTTCCTTTGGTGGAAAATAATCCTTGTCAAGGGGTGCATAATAATGTGATCGGAACTTGGACAGTGGCTAAGTGTGCTATTGCTACAAACGTTCCCTATTTCGTTTTAATTTCAACGGACAAAGCGGTTAAACCCACTAATGTTATGGGTGCAAGTAAACGGGTTGCCGAACTTATTATCCAAGGATTGGCAGATTTACCCCATATTAAGACCTGTTTTGCGATCGTGCGCTTTGGTAATATTTTGGACAGCAGTGGTTCTGTTATTCCTCGTTTTCGCCAACAAATTGCCGCTAGAAAACCGATTACCTTGACCCATCCTGACACCACTCGTTACTTTATGTCAATTACGGAAGCAGTGGGTTTAGTGATGCAAGCGGGCGCAATGGCACAAGGAGGTGAGATATTTCTCTTAGATATGGGCAAACCCATTCGTATTTATGATTTAGCTTTGCAAATGATTTATTTGAGTGGACTTGAACCTGAAATAGATATTCCCATTCAAGTGACAGGATTACGCCCAGGGGAAAAAATTCACGAAGAATTACTGATTAGGGGAAATCATATTCGACCGACAAAACATCCTAAAATTTATTGTAAACAAAAAGAAAAATTTCCCTTTTCGATTTTAGAACCCCAGTTGCAAGCATTATCAAAAATTATCCAAGAAAATGATTCAATTCACTTAATTCAAAAACTTCAGCAACTGGTGTCCGACTATCAATCCGCTAATGACTCTCTAGACAATTCATAAAATCAGAAAATATGCCAGAAAATTTGTCTGTTATTGTGAAAATTCTCTGCCTTTCAACCCTTGTCGCTTTTTCTATTAAGTATGGGGGTCCATGGGTCTCGCTTTCACCGTCTCACTTCAATGTTATCATGGCGGTATTCTTGCCGTCTTTTCTGATGGCAGGACTATTTTTCTGGCGTCTAAAATCGTGAACTTTGGGAAATGGGTCGGTTTTTCGGCTCTTATATTAATTTTTTACACACTTTGGCAGATGCGTCAACTGATGCTTTTGCTGCTGACTGCAATCGTTCTTTCTCTGGGTTTAAACTTATTAGTTAAGGGGTTTCAACAACGACAAATTAGGCGAGGATTAGGCATCTTATTAGCAGTTATCGCTTTATTATTATTTCTTTTTGTGGTGATTTGGCTGATTGTCCCCCCCTTTATTAGCCAATTTCAAGAATTAGTTAAATTAGTACCTCAAGGGATTGAAACCTTCATTCTGTGGTTGAGAAGCCAGAAAAATAGCCTAAATCCCAGTTTCATTGAATTCCTTCCTAATTTCAACTCTTCAGACTTGAATGAACTGTTGCAACAGTTACGACCGCTTTTACAAGAGGCTTTAGGGGGAGGATTAAATATTTTTTACAGTTCTCTAGGCATTATTCTAAGTTTACTCTTACTTTTAGCTTTATCTCTAATGTTACTGGCTAATCCCTCTGCCTATCGTCTAGGGTTTATTCGTCTCTTTCCGGCTTTTTATCGCCTAAGGGTAAATTATATTCTGCAACGCTGTGAACAAGCATTAGAAAACTGGTTAAAAGGAATCGCTGTTAATATGGCTATTGTTGCTATTTTTACCGGAATAGGCTTACTGATTCTTAAAATTCCCCTTGCCCTCTCTCAAGCGATTATTGCAGGTTTATTTGCTTTTATTCCTCATTTAGGACTTGTTTTAAGTGTTATCCTTCCGATTGCGACTATTCTTGCTTTACAGGATTCTCTTTGGAAAATTGGGGCAGTTTTAGTTTTATATTTGGCTATTCAGCAAATTGAAACCCATATTCTAACCCGACGCATCCGTACCCAACAGGTCTCCCTCTTGCCGGGAATTACGATTTTAGCAGAAATCCTTTTTACCCTAACTTTTGGAGTGTTAGGTCTTATTTTAGCCCTTCCTCTTTCGATTATTAGTCAAATTTGCCTCAGAGAAATCTTGGTTAAGGATATTCTAAATCCGTGGCAATCTTGAGGAAAACAAAGTAAAATTACGCCTCCATGTCTATTATTATCTGACAAAAGATGAAAACGACAAAGCGAAGTAATAACGTAATCTTTTAAATTACCTTTCACTCATTCGTTAGAATAGTTCATAACTGAAAGATCGTCTCCCCTTAGGGGGATTATCCACGACAAAATCACTTAAAATCCCCACTCATTATGTCAAATAATCCTTGGTCACCGCAAAACCCAGCAGAAGACTTTGATCCCTTGCGTTTTTTAGACGAATGGACTGATCCCGAAGTAGAAGAAGAAGAATTTCGCAGTGAGTTTTTTCAAGGATTAGGCGGACGAAGACGGAAATCAGCCTTCGTTTTAATGGCAATTTGGGGCGTTACCTTATTTTTACATTTAGTGGCGTGGGGTGGCTGGTTAGTTCTAGCGTTTACAATCTTAGTTACTTTACAAGGATTACGGTTAATTTCAGCAAAACCTGAAGAAACGCCTCATTCCTTGACCTCAGAGCAACTTGATCAAGTTCCTTTTGTTTCCTTGATGGTAGCCGCTAAAAATGAAGAAACCGTTATTGCTAAACTGGTGAACCGTTTATGTGGTTTAGATTATCCTATCGATCAATATGAAGTCTGGTTGATTGATGATAACAGCACTGATAAAACACCGCTTATTCTTGACCAATTAGCCGAAAAATATCCTCAATTACACGTTATTCATCGCTCTGCCAATGCAGAAGGCGGGAAATCTGGGGCCTTAAATCAAGTTCTCCCCCAGACAAAAGGAGATATTATCGGTGTTTTTGACGCAGATGCTACTGTTCCCAAGAACTTGCTTAGGTCTGTTGTCCCCTACTTTGAGAAAACGTCAACAGGGGCGATACAGGTACGCAAAGCGATTGCCAATGCCGATACTAACTTTTGGACAAAAGGCCAACGAACGGAGATGGCGGTAGATAGCTATTTTCAGCAACAACGCATTGCTTCTGGCGGAATGGGAGAATTACGAGGAAACGGTCAATTTGTGCGGCGAACGGCCCTTTTAAGCTGTGGGGGCTGGAATGAAGAAACCATTACCGATGATTTAGACTTAACTATCCGTTTGCATCTGGATGGCTGGGAAATTGGCTTATTACCCCATCCTGCCGTCGAAGAAGAAGGTGTAACCGCAGCGATCGCTCTGTGGCATCAGCGTAACCGATGGGCAGAAGGCGGATATCAGCGTTATCTTGACTATTGGCGATTTCTCCTGTCTCGTCGCATAGGAATTCGTAAAAAGCTGGATTTAGCCTATTTTCTCCTGATTCAATATCTTTTACCGACTGCCTCTATTCCTGATGTGGTGATTTCCCTCAGTCGTCACCGTTTACCCCTCTTTGGTTCTCTCAGTGGCATTTTAATCTTTTTCTCGTTTGTTGGGATGTTTAAAGGCTTGAAACGGAGTCGGCTCATGTCAAATCTAAATTTTAAGGAATATTGGCAGATTTTGGGACAAAGCATCCAAGGAACGATGTATATGATGCACTGGTTTCTAATTATTCCCAGTATCACGGCTCGAATGTCCGTTCGTCAAAAACGCCTAAAATGGGTCAAAACCACCCATGAAGGTACAGATGAGGAAGGATTGGAACTGGAAAACTGTTCTTGGTGAACGGGTTTACTGCCGCCATTAACCTCCAAAGTGATCGCTATTGATAACGGGTCACGGATAACGGCATAATAAAATATTGTGCCATCGTTATTATTGTCCATTATGTCTAATCGCTACACCGTTGAAATTCGTCATCAAGGTCAAACTCACACAATTACTGTTCCCGAAGATCAAACCATCTTACAGGCGGCCGATGAGGCCGGACTAAAACTGCCAAAGTCTTGTGAGTCCGGCGTTTGTACCACTTGTGCCGCCCAATTATTAGAAGGAGTCGTCAGTCAAGAAAACGGTATGGGGTTATCACCGGACTTGCAAGCAGAAGGCTATGCTTTACTATGTGTGGCTTATCCTCGATCTGACCTTAAATTAGAGACAGAAAAAGAAGATACCGTTTATTCTCGTCAATTTAAATCTTCGTAAACGAATAGACCGCTTGCCCTCTTCAAAAATCCCCCAATTCAACAAAAAGTCTATTATTACTCGCATACACCCCATCTTCTTCTATTATCTATGAGCAACGGTACTTTATTCGACAAAGTTTGGGACGCACACACCGTCACCGTTTTACCCTCCGGACAAATCCAACTCTTCATCGGCCTTCATCTTGTCCACGAAGTGACCAGTCCACAAGCTTTTGCCATGCTACGGGAACGAAATCTGAAGGTTCTTTACCCTGAACGAACGGTCGCTACGGCTGACCATATTGTTCCTACTGATAATCAAATGCGTCCTTTTCGGGATGATTTAGCCGAAGAAATGATGCAGTCTATCGAAAATAATGTAAAAGAGCATCAGATTCGATTTTATAACATTGGGTCGGGCAATCAAGGCATTGTTCACGTCATTGCCCCCGAAAAAGGGTTGACTCAACCCGGTATGACCATTGCTTGCGGCGACTCTCACACCTCCACCCACGGAGCATTTGGGGCGATCGCATTTGGCATTGGCACGTCTCAAGTTCGGGATGTCCTAGCATCGCAAACCCTCGCTTTATCGAAATTAAAAGTCAGAAAAATTGAAGTTAACGGCACTTTACCCGAAGGGGTTTATGCCAAAGACGTGATTCTGCATATGATTCGCAAATTAGGCGTTAAAGGGGGTGTGGGGTATGCCTATGAATATGCCGGCAGTACCTTTGAAGCCATGTCAATGGAAGAAAGAATGACAGTGTGTAATATGGCGATTGAGGGGGGAGCAAGATGCGGTTACATTAACCCTGATCAAACCACCTTTAATTACCTCAAAGGACGGGAATTTGCGCCACAAGGAGAAAATTGGGAAAAAGCGGTGGATTGGTGGCGCAGTTTACGCAGTGACAAGGATGCTGAATATGACGATATTGTTACCTTCAACGCCCGTGAAATTGAGCCAACTGTAACATGGGGAATTACCCCCGGCCAAGGTATTGGTATCAGTGAAACGCTTCCAACGCCTGACAGTTTAGCAGAAGGCGATCGCAATATTGCCCAAGAAGCTTATGCTTATATGAAGTTAACCCCCGGCACAGCGATTAAGGGGACACCTATCGATGTCTGTTTTATTGGCAGTTGCACCAACGGCCGTCTCAGTGATCTTAGAGAAGCGGCAAAATTTGCCAAAGGTCGTCGGGTAGCAGAGGGAGTGAAAGCCTTTGTCGTACCGGGGTCAGAACAGGTCAAAAAAGAAGCAGAAGCGGAGGGATTAGCGGAAATTTTTGAAGCGGCAGGGTTTGAATGGCGTGAGGCGGGATGTTCAATGTGTTTAGCGATGAATCCCGATAAACTACAAGGAGATCAAATGAGCGCATCCTCATCTAATCGTAACTTTAAAGGTCGTCAGGGTTCAGCAACGGGGAGAACCCTTTTAATGAGTCCGGCGATGGTAGTCGCGGCGGCAATTAACGGGAAAGTGTCCGATGTACGGGAATTGTAAAAAGAATCGAAACCGCTAACTTTCTTAAGTATTTACACCGTCGCAAAATTAGCCGGATCTTGATCGCGACGATGATTAAAGGGAATGGGAAAACTGTGTTGCTCTCCCACCTGTGAAGCAGTGATCTCTAAGGCTTTTCTGAGGTGTTTAGCGGCATAAATAGACATATCACGAGGAACACAGATCCGATCGCGTAAATAGCGTAATGCCACCTCCGAATTCGGGGGTGGAGTACAGATCTCTCCCGTCATCATGTAAGTTAAGGCACAACGTAAGGCTTCCTCAAATACAGCATTCTCGGCAGGATTGACACGTATTAAGTTTTGACGATGCTTTAAAACCCGATATAATGCCTCTTGGCGGGTATTTTGGGGTTCAGGGTAAGTTGCATCGGGTAATCCCCATCCATCCCCTTGGTCGACGCGCTGTTGATTGATTAAGGTTTGAGGATCTTTATTACTGTAACATCCTCCCATTTGCGGGGGTAAATCATGAACGTGGGTATGAAAATCGCTTTGTGTGCCTCGATAGGTTAAACGGCTCTCCATCGCATCAAACCATGCCCCTAAATAGGGATTTTCCTTCCTTAATGAGTACCCTTTATAATAGTAAAGACTCGCATTCATCCGTTCGACATAGGGCATAAAAATCACATCAACAACACTAAATTCTGATAAAAAATAGGGACTCAGACTGGCTTTGAAAACGTCTTCCACTTTTGTCATAACGGATATAAATTGTTCCCGTTGATAGTGTTCCTGTTGCGGTGAACGAGCCGGATAGCAAAGCCAAGCGCACCATGCCCTGAATAATAACCGTTCTAATTGTCTAAGGGGAATAACTTTAGGATCGTTTATACTGTAAGTTAAGGGTTTAAATTCCCGTTCTAATGCCCCTAAAATCTCGTCACTTTCGGTGATTAATTGTCCTTCAAGTTCAACGGCAGGAAGCATCCCAGAGGGAACTAATTTTTTATACCAATCTTCTTTTTTACCATAACAAAACATAGTCACTTTTCGAATACGATAGGGAATACGTTTCTCTTCTAACCATAACCAGATTTTCTGACAATAGGGACACCAAGCATGGTAATCACGATAGAGAGTGACATGGACGTCTTCTACATTTTGACCAAAAAGACGCAACCACGCCTGAGAATTAGTTACGCCGTTGATGGAGTCAATTTGATAGGATGCTAGGGCTTCCAGTTCTGTCCAATTTAAAGGGGCGATGGTCATAAAGCAGTTCATATCTCATTTATCCTAAAATAGTAACATCAAAAATTAAATCGCTTTTTCAACCACCCTATCTCCTAATCTCAAAAACGGTTACATTGGCTACATACAGTCAGTTCGTTTTCGGTCTAAGCTAGAAAGTATGACAGAAAGTCAAAAAAAATCACCCTCCGATTGCATTTTGCGAAACTCTAGGATTTCTACCAAGTAAGTGTTCTAGGGTTTTTTGTTGCCAAAAAATCAAACCCATTAAGCTTATTTCCTATTGTTCCATACCGATAATGCGATCGCCCTCTGCTTTTGATGCTTGGAGAGAGGTTTGGGTGGCATGACAAACCCAAATTTCATATTGGGAAAGGAATTTAAGAACAATTAAGGGATTTTGCGCCATCGAGGATTAATTACTTCCCTAATCCCCTCTCCCACTAACGATAATCCGGTGACTAAAGTTGTCATCATTAACCCCGGAAATAGTGTCGTCCACCAGATGCCAGTGGATAAATCCGGTAAAGCTTCCTTTAAGTCGTGTCCCCACTCTGGCACTTCTTTGGGTAAACCGAGTCCTAAAAAACCCAATCCCCCTAACCCGAGAATCGCATCTGCGGCATTTAGAGTAAAAACCACGGGAATACTTTGAATAACGTTAAGAAAGAGATAACGGAATAAAATACGTCGAGGGGTTGCCCCCAAGACTTGCGCCGCTTCTATAAATAATTCGGTTTTGACGCTGAGGGTGTGGTTGCGAACAATTCGATAGTATTGAGGGATGTATGCGATACTGACGGCGATCGCCACATTGAGTATGCCCCGACCCAAAATTAAAGCTAAAGTGATCGATAATAATAACCCCAGAAGGCTGTAGAGAGTATCCATGACAAATAGTCGGCATTTATCGCCTTTTCCTCTCAAATAACCGCTTATTAATCCTAAAAGCACGCCAATAATTAAAGATAGAGTTGTCGCCAGCAGAACCACTAATAGAGTCGCCTGACAACCGAAAAGGGTACGAGAAAATACATCATAGCCGCGAATATTTGTGCCAAACCAGTGATTTTCATTCGGACTGAGTAAGGGATAATAACTTAAAAGATCGCTGGGATCTTTGAGGATTTCCCATCTTTATAAGAGTGGTGCGAATGGGGCAATTAAAAGGAATAAAAGGGTGATTCCTAGCCCAATTTTTTAGAGAATTTGTGATAGCCTAGATTGGCTTAGGGATTTAAGCGGCAACAGTTTGGGAGGTTTCACAGGCGGTTAACCAAAGAGAACGCATCGGTTGATGACATCATATCAGGATTCACCTTGACATATCCTAAAATCTGTTTACAATCCTCACAGGTATTTTTATTCTTGAGGAAAAATTCTACATGATTTTGAAATCCTTTCTCTGTTTTTTTTTAAGTGTGATAGTCTTCGAGAAAGGAAAGCATCAAGTATGGGCAAACACGGTTATAGAGACTGTTCAAGGGGCGTTATGGATAGCCGCCGAGCCTCAATCTCAACTGTTACAAGCTCTAGAAACGGTGAATGAAATAGAAGATTCCCCCACAAAAGTGATGTTACTAAATGATATTGCTTCGGAATACATCAAATTCGAGCAAAAAGAGCCAGCAAAATTCCTTTTAGAACAAGCAGTCACCATCAGTAACCAACTGAGCGATCAAAGTACAAAAATTGATTTATTAACAGATATTGCTAAGAACTACGCAGAAATTAATGAATTAAATCAAGCAAAAGCTATTTTAGCCTTAACCATAGAAATGGCGAATTCGGTTGAGAATAAACTGATTCGAGGACAATTATTACTAACGATTGCCCTAAGTTAAGTAGGTGGGCAAAAATAGTTGTAAAATAGCGCAGTGGAGTATAAGGAGGAAGATTTAGATTTTGCCAGCCCCCTTAAAAGTGCATTTGAGTGAAACTGAAGATAGAGAACTGCTCGAATTCCAGAAAATTGAGGGAATACCCTCAAGAGTCAGAGAAAGAGCTGAAATAGTTCGACTGAATTATTATGGATGGTCTGTAGCAGCGATCGCTCAATATAAAAATAAATCACCTCACAC